>CAZBFN010000012.1:0-116636 GCA_964491235.1 uncultured Roseburia sp. | reverse complement strand
TGCAGAATCTACAATACTTCTTGGTTTCCATTCTGTCTGGATGAGCTTTCTTGTCCTTTGTCGTGTTGTAATTACGATTCTTACACTCAGTACATGCCAATGTTATTTTCGTGCGCACAACTTCCACCTCCATTAAAATTCTTTGTGCTTTTTCTATGCCTCGTTTCCCTGCGACTGGGCTTCCGGGGCTTCTTTTCAGAAGTCCTAAAAAAAGGCATAAAAAAAAGACCTACTTCCATCGCTAGTCTAATATATCACAATCAATATGGAGCGTCAACTATTTTTTTATTTTCCTATTTTAATATAAACATTTGCATTCTCCCAGCCGATATGATATAAAGAAGTGTATATTTGCGCTGTTTCAAGGATGATTCGACGCATATATATAAGAAGCTTTACAATCAATGCATATATATCCCTGTATATATCGTTATTTGATATATGTTTTCACGGAAGAAAGGAGGGGATTTTCATGGATGCAATTGACAGCGCCTATCAGTATTATCTGAGCACCTACAACAACTCTAATGTGTCACGTTATGACACACATAAGAAGAGCCAGTTACGTGCGGTCTATAACAATATCGTCAAGACAAATAAAGAAGCTCCCCTTTACAAGATCAAGTATTCCGGGGATGTTGGACGGTTTGCAATTGATATTAAGGAAAGAACTCGTTCGATTCAGAATGTCATTGCATCACTTTCTGATTGCGGTGAAGACGGTGAAAGCGTATTTTCCAAGAAAGTAGCCCTGTCTTCCGATGAGGAGACCGTTTCCGCAGAATATATTGGTCAGACTCAAGACGCAGATGAGTCGCTTCCTTTTGATGTGGAAGTACGCCATCTGGCAACTCCGCAGACGAATCAGGGTTCCTATCTTGACCCAGAGAAGGCAGCGTTTTCGCCGGGCACTTATAGCTTTGATCTGACAACCAGCTTAAGTTCCTACGAATTCCAATATACCGTCAGTGGTCGGGATAACAATCTGGATGTTCAGGAGAAGCTTATACGGCTTATCAACAATGCCAACGTAGGACTTCGCGCTTCTCTGACCTCAAATAAACAGGGGCACAATGCCATTCAGATTACATCCTTGCAGACTGGTCTGAGCGAGAACGAACGTTATATCTTTGAGATCATGCCTTCACCAGATGCTGCTTCGATGAAAGCAATGCAGACTTTGGGCATCGATCACGTTATAGAGACCGCTTCGAACTCTTCCTTCTTATTAAATGGCACAGAGCATTCTTCATTTTCTAATACCTTTACAGTTAACAACGCCTTTGCCCTTACTTTAAAAAAGGAAAGTTCTGACGGAATTGCCACTCAGATTGGCTTTAAGGCAAATGCGGATGCCATCGCAGATAACATCCAGTCACTAGTCAATGTATATAATAATATGATACAACTTGGTCACAATTATTCCGAGACCCAGCCTTCCAACAAGCTGCTTCGGGATATGACCAGCGTTGCAAAGTCTTATCATAATGAATTAGAAGCGATTGGATTAGAGTTAAAGGATGACGGCTACATTTCCGTGGATCGAAGTCTTTTAACAGATGCAGTTACTGCCGAAGACTCCGCAGATTGTTTTACGATTCTAAATGATTTTAAGGACGGACTGAACGAAAAGGCAGCCGCCGCTTCCATCGACCCGATGAATTACGTGGACAAGCTTCTGGTTGCTTATAAGAATCCTGCAGGTCACAACTTTGCAGCACCTTATATTACATCCGTTTACTCCGGCATGATGCTGGATCAGTATTGCTAAGCAAAAGCCTACATTTTGAATCATTTCAAAATGTAGGCTTTCTTGTTGCCCTATTCTCCTGCCACTGATGCCTCTATCTGTGCCAGCATAGTACGAATTCTTTCTATATAATTGTGTGTTTCTTTTACCTTCTGATATCCATTCCGGGCAATCGCCTGTCGCTCCTTATCGTGAGCAAGATAATACCCCACCTTTTCCCGAAGATCATCGACACCATCAAAACACACCAGATCCTTGCCCTCCTCGAAATAGTAAGGAATCTCTGCCTGATAGTTGGTCATCAAAAAACCTCCCGATCCAAGCACATCCCAGATACGAAGAGGAATACCGCTCTTGATATTCGGTATCGTAAAGTTCAAGTTAATCTTGGATGCCCGAAACACCTTTGGCATCTCGCTCCAGTAATCCACCGATCCGCAATATTGAATTCGCAGCAGATCGCTCACATCGCTGTTACTATAAACATTTACTCGATAGTGCTTCGACAACTCGATCAGCGCCCGGCGCCGCTCAATCTCTGCAATCTTAAATCCAAGAACCGTAGTCTGGAAAATCAGTCCCAGATCCGAAAAAGATCCTTCCGACTTTTCCAATTGAAAATACTCCTGAAGCTGCTCTAATATGTCCGCCGTCAACATCGGCTCCACAATATTAGCACCACTGATATTTAACTGAGCCTCCATCACTGCATCAAAATATCCCCGAAGATATTCCGGGAGCCTATTTTTTAGCTTATCATAGGAATTTCGCTCATAGAGGCTTCCCACAAATGCCACATCGCCCCGGTACTTTGCCAGATCGTCTGCCTGATCCATAATGGCATCCAGCCGCTCCACATCCACCGCCAGAGGCAGATACCAGATATGTTCCACGCCCATACCCTTAAACTCCAGATAATTGGTCTTATCAAAAGTAAAGATATAGTTGCATTCGTTGTACACAGATTCATGATACATACTAATAAGCGGATTATCACAGGTCCAGGATACATACTTTACACCAGAACACTGGCAGGCATTAGATATCAGAGGGAAATAATTCACTGTAAAGACCATATCATAATGATTTTCCCGAATCTTCGTCTCAATCACCCGCTCGAACTCCGGGCTCACATCATAGCTTCCCAGCTCCTGTTCGATATTATCCACCGTATGCCCCAGCAGCAAAAAAGTCTGTTCAATATCTCTGTAATTGTATGCTTTCCAACGGTACATCAATATGTGCATCTTATAAAAAACACTCCTCTATATACTCTGCTCTACTTTTCCACGTGTGCTGCTCCTTCGCGGCACGATATCCACAATCCGCCATTTGCTGGGCGTCTTGCATGTGTCCAAAAAGATCAAACACCCGCTCCGGTAACGTAGCCAATTCCTTACGTGAAAACATCACAAGTTCTTTGCCATCCGTAAATTCTCTGCGCAGGTAGGTGGAATCATCGGTAACCACCGCTGCCCCTGCAAGCATTCCGTTAAAGATCCGATCATGGGCTCCCGCCTTGAACCAGGTCATGGTATTTAACACGATCTTCGAATCATTCATAAGCGGCAATATCTCTGGCGCTAATACCTTTCCCCGATAGTCAAGATATGGATTATCGCTCCACTCACACTGATCCCAACCCGTTCCATATGCCGTCACCCGGATTCCGCTCTCTACCAAAATCCGCACCGACTGCTCTCTAAAAAAAGATGTCGCATAGGAGTCAATAAAACGCATCTGCACAATAATCTCCTGCACTCTTTTCTCTGAAATGTCATTTCGCTTACTTTTCAGATACTCCTCGATCACATCCTCCGTGGTTCGATCTGGATGATGCACCAGCTCCGCCAAGACCTCCTGTGCCATCTCTTGACCATCCACCTCTGGGATAGAGGTGAGATTTGGAATCATCTTCGCCACTGTATATATAGGCAATGCTCCCGCATAAAGTACATCGATTCCTCTCTCCGCAAGAGGCTTGTGCTTACTGCCAAGCTCCACACCAGCATGAGGCAAAAAATCTGTCTGGCGAATATTCTTAAAATATCTTCGAATGTACTTCACATGGTTGCGGTCTGTACAGAGAACGATCGAGGTCTCCGGCGCACGCCCAAGAGGCTTTTCATAATGAAATGGGTGATCCATCAGTATGTTGATGTAGGGAATGTGATAATATTCCCAGAGGTTTCTACCCGTAGACTGCCCATCATGCAGCATCCCCAACTCGGAATTCATCGCTTCCTTTGGCAGATCCAGATTGTAACCTAGGTTGTTAAAGGTCACACAGGCAAAGTGTCCGCTTAAATCTGCACTTTCGATGTCGCCGTCTAGGCTCCCTGCTGATTCCTGCGCAGCATCCGCCAGTAAGCCCAGCAAACCTTCCTTGCTCTGCTGCTCGAATCTGGCATCATATACAAAGGATTCGTATCCCTTTTCCTCGAAGGCTTCCTTTAACTTTTGCGTAAATAAATCAAGGGTGTCATAGACACCAATGAAGTAGATGATTGTTTTACTCACAATGATTCCTCCGCATAGAGCTGCTCCCGATACTCTCTATCTACAATGGCTCTATTTACATCCTCAGTTCTCCCCGCTGCCATCAAAAGTTGAATCAGTTTTGCCATGCGCTCCTCGCCTTCCTTTAACGCAATCTCCCGTTCACTCTCAATATGAGCCTGCTCATCATATTCTGCCAGCAACATAGCACACACCTCCTCGCGGTTATTCCTCAATATTTCCTCAAGGATACCTTCCTCTATGCACTCGTCCACCGCATGGTCAATAGCCTCCCGAATCCTCATTCCATCTGCAAGATATCTTCTGACGCACGCAATAAAGCCAGCATATTCCTTGAGCTTTCTACACTTCTTCATGATATCTGAATTATACCCCAAATTGATGTTCAATACAACCGCACGGCACTGCAATGCAGCCTCTTCCCGATTAGCCCATTCTGGAAATGCCTCATGCAACTGTAACACCTGTCGCTCTGGCTCCTCCGCTGTTCCATTATATAATATCACAAATTGCGGATATGGAAGTTGTATCAGCTTCGACATACTTAACAGTTGATATTTCGACCGACCCGGTCATTGAACTAAAACAGATTTCATATTTGATAAAAAGTTTTTCCATAGAACAACGAAAGCGAGTGTTACTGACGTACGTCAGTATGACACTCGCTTTCGTTGTTCGCAAGATGACATCTATGCAAACAATGAAACAGTTACTTATTAGCCAGTAATGAAACCAACTTGATTCCTCCTCTTTTTGTTTTATTATATCCCAACGCATACCTAATGCTCTCCGGTATATAATATTCACCATCTGCCTCTGTCAAATATCCATGCCTCTCTAAAAGTTTCATATCCTCATTTGGCAATTTGTCTAATACTTCTGGCAACAAGGGCACTTGTTTGTCTTTTACTGGTATATCTTTAAGTATCTGAAAACTTTTTTTCAACGGATGTATTTCTTTTTCCACTTCATCCAGTTTTTCTTTGGAAGCCTCTTGGACGGCCCCTTTCATCAAGTCAGGTGTAAGAAGACGATCGTGATATTCCCTTCTCTCAACCTTATCTTTGGTCGCATATTTCAAAAATCTAACAATATCCCTCGCTTGCAGCTGTCCTTTAAAATCTGATAATGATGCACGCACCCATCTATTGGTTCCTGCAGTTTTCGACTCATCAGGTCCCATTTTTTTACCCCATACTTTATTTAAATTTTCCTCTATCACTTTGTATGACAAGTTATAAATCGGCGTAGAATCATCGGACAGCTGTATTCCACTCTGTTTTGCCGCATTATCGGCAAGTTTCCATGCCAATTTTAGCGCATCATCTTGCTCCCAGCTTAATTCATATTTCTGATATTGATTTCTAAACTGTTCGAAATTGATATCTATCGCGAGCTCTGCCATATCCTTTCGCAAAAATACAACCATTCCTATATTATCAAGCTGATATTCATACAAATGATTCATCACACCTTTGCAAAGTGCCCGTATTGCTTTCTTTTCAAGAATATTTTCTGTCGGATCTGAAAATAGCAGATTTTCCAGCCCATCAAACATAAAAATAATTCTTTTCCCAATAGCTTTGAGATAATTATTTAAATCCTTCCAGTCAGATATATCATCAAACATATTCCATATCAGTTTTTCCCATTCCTCTACCCACCGATTTTCAGATAACCCCTCTTCAACAGCCATTCTTATCACACTGTCATTATTTGAAAAAATGTCTTCTTCCATATTTATTCTCGAAATACTCAATTTACATTTTTCTCTGCATTCATTTAATAATGGAATAAACTTTACACGATCATCTGAACATAATACCGGACATATCAAGGTTTCCTCATTGCTATAATCCTGCTTTCCAATTACATTTAAAAACTCCTGCCATGTTTTCGCAGCGAGCATCTGTTTAAATAAATATGTTTTACCAGAACCTTTCGCCCCTAAAATATTAATTTTAGGAACCTCTCTTGTGAAACTGCCTAACTGCATCACAGATTTCGTAATCAGCAAATTCACTTTATCATTTCCCTCTGCTGTCACATTAGCTGTCGCAATTTCATTCAAATTAGCCCGGAAGCTCTTTATCTGTTTTTCCGTGAATTCGTCCGCCACCTCTTCACGCGCAAATAGACCTTTAACAATATTTTCATACACTTTCGTAACATTTGTCGTCATGTTTAGTATATCACAAATTTCATTTAAACTTCCCAAATGGACCAATGTCTCCTGCATTCCCACTTCTTCTATCATATCCATTTTCTCTATTTCTTCTGCTACATCCTCATCCGACTTTGTATCACCCTCCTGCAATAATTTCTGATAAATCAGATCCATCTCCGACTGAGTAATGGTCTTTCGATTCACCATTGTCAATAATATGTTCCATATCTCATTATCTTTTTGTTTTCTTAATTGATTTAACAATAATGTCGTTCCAACAATCGACTGACTCGAAGTCGATGTTACAATCATTTTTTTCACCCTTGGATCGAACAAAAATGGCGCAGAATATTCACTTATTCCCGCTCTCAAATCCACAAGAACCATATCCACCTGCAAAAAAGCACCTAGTTTTGAAAGAGCATCCGTGATAATATACTTGTTTTTCTCACCCGCCATAATTCTCTCTGGCTTCGAATAAATATCCAATAACTGATTCTCATTTCTGTAAGTCGGCATAAAAAACTGCTCGACATCCACCTTTGTATTATGAAATCTTAAATAAGAGTTTTCCAGAACATGACTTATCCTCTTATATATATCATCATCAATTCCCTTTGCACTAATAACATTCAACAAATCAATGTAGCTAAATTCATAGTTTCCATACTGTTCCTGACCAAGCCATGTCAAACCCGGTGCTTCCATATCCCCATCTACAATAAGTACTTTTTTCTGTGTACCATATTGCTCTATTATCGCTCTGACAAATGCAATCAACGAAAGGGTTCTTCCAACTCCCCCTTTATAAGAATGGAATGCCACAATTTCTGCCCCCGGCATTTCCATCAACTCTTCATCATTTTCCATTCTGATATATGAAAAATCTCTAAATAACGGAAAAGGCTTTACTATCTCTTTCTCTTCTTCACTTTCCTCAAACGTAATAAACAGTTCTGTTTCTGTAACAGGTATCTGTATTTTATCATCCTTATAATATTCACTTAAATACCGAACAAAAAAAGCTCTTGTTTCTGTCTCTAACTTTTGACACACCGTTTTTGCATATATCACAATTTCTGTACTGAACACATCTATTTTCATCCATTCTGTAGGCCATTCGTTCTTTACGGAATACAAATAATTTTCAACATCCTGCCACGTATATACAACCACTCTCTCCATATAACTACCTCCTTCTATCCATATCATGCAATAACGTTAATGCTTTCTGCATATTGTCTTCAATCTTCCTGCCTTTTTCTTCTGCATCTTCACAATTCACGCCATATCTCCACATCTCTTGATATTGTCCCGGTGTAATATCCTGTCCATGCTTGCTTTTTATAACAGGGAATGCACACTTTGACTCTAATCCGATTTCTTTTAGCAACTTTTGTATATCATGTTTATTATCTTTATATTTTGTAGGAACCTCGCTATACATTCTATAGCTTTTCCCTTCCATATACTGATATTTTGCCCCACATTCAACTGCATAAAACAAAAGCATTCTTCTTGCCATATTATCCTTTATTCCTAGTGCTACCTACTCCTGTCGATTACGACTTCTCCTAAATTCTTCCTTACTTGTATTTATCATCCTTTGTCTTCCCTCCATCATTCAGTGCCCAATACCTTCATATCCTCAATATATCATTAAAGAGATTTCTCTCCACCGCTCCATAGAACAAGCTTTTCGAGTTGGTCATCTTGTAGTTTTACCAAGCTATTATGCACTTACGATTCTTGGAAAAAACTACAAAAAGCGAGTGTTGCTGATATATGTCAGTATAGCACCCGCTTTCATGTTTCGCAAGCTTTCATTTAAGGCTGTGTTATATCTTCCAGCCGCTTCACCGCAGGCTCATACTCTCTGCACTTCTCATAGTATTTTCGCGCCTCTTCCATCTTGCCAAGACACTCATAGATAACACCGATGTTATAAAACGCAGAATAGGAATTCACTCCCTGATTCCGGCATTCCTTATATTGGGTCGCTTTGAGGAATTCAGCCACCGCATCCTCGAACCGCGCATTATTCATATAGATAAGCCCCATCAAGAACTTAAAATCTGCGCTATTGCCAAATTCATTATAGATATTCTCATAGAATAATGCCGCCTCTGCCTGTCCAGTATTGATCAACGCATAACCATAGGTCTCGACCATGTCGATGACATATTCCAACTTCGGATTCAAATCATAGGACAATCCCTGCGAAAAATAATCACAAGCAGTGGCATAGTTTTCCGACATATAATAACTCTTCCCAAGCTGATACAGAATATATGAAATCTGCTCTCCAGTCTTGTCCGTAGTTCCATGCTTTTCTATATCTTCTTCCACAGAAGACACACCGTTTTCCCGTAGCAGTCTCTCCAATTCCTGCTCAAGCAATCGAATGTTCCGCTGAGCCTTCTCTCTGCGCGCCTCCTCTGACAAATCATACCCTGTATGCTTTATTACAACCGGTGCTTGATACATATCATAAGCACCTCCATCCAAAGCGGTCACCTGCTCATGGATTCTTCCTTCATAATGGAACTTATCCTTCGCGAAAATGCGGTTGATCCACTCCCTGTTCTCCTGCTGTTGCCCCTTGCGGGAAAAAGTGTTTCTTCGCTGGATGCGCCCTACTGCACATGGATTCTGTGACAAAAGTCGCTGTAATTCTAGCACATCAATCCGCTCCACGAATTCATCACTATCAAGCACCATGACGCAAGAGTTCGTTGCTTTGGAAATGGCATAATTCTTGGCCGCCGCAAAATCATCACACCACGCAAAGTCATACACATGATCTGTATAAGACTTAGCAACTGCCTTGGTACCATCTGCCGACCCTGTATCTACCACGATGATTTCAAAACCATAGGGCTTCAAGCACTGCAGGCAACGGGCTATATTCTGTTCTTCATTCTTGGTTATGATACAGATTGATAGTTGCATCGCCATTTCTCCTTGTCACATTCCTTCTTCCGTTAGTCCATATTTATCCGCCAACAATTTCGATAAGTATTCTGTAAACTCACACGCTCCCCGATGGTTAAAATGTGTCAAATCAAAATAGTATTCTCGCTTCTCACTAAAAAACTGGCAAGATTTTAGATCTATCAATTCTAATCCATCTATTTTCTTCTGAAAATCATTTATAAAATTAACAAACAATTTTCTCCATTCTTGATTCACCACTTCTTCTGCCTCTTCTACTACTTTATATTTTGGCAATAATACTAAATATATCTTTATTTCCGGATTTATTCGCTTCAGTAATTGCAAGATATTATAAAAATTTGAAAGCTGGCTTTCCAACGTGTTTTCAAATACCTGTCTTTGTATACCAGAAAGTGATTTATTCTTTTTATAATTTTCGATCTCCTTTTCCGGCAATATATGCTTTCTTTTGTCACATATTACTTCATTTTTGCATGCGCATCCTTCCAGCTTCTGCATGCCAGGAAACAATTCATCTAGCCTATTTTGTTCCGCTTGTGTTCTCCCTTCCCACCACCATTCTCGCAACTGCTCGTTTATGATTTCATGGGTTATTGGTTTGTTCCACGGACTTCGTTCCTCGCACAAAAAACCATTCTCCTCCAAATAGGGCTCATATGCCCCCGTCTGAATGGTGTCAAAATTAAAATATGTATAGTCGAACATATCAAATATCACATATTTCAGATTTTTTATCTTACTATAATAATTTTCGTAAGCTCCTCGCAACACCCGATAATTGAAATATATATCTTGAGAACTTTGGCACAAATTACATACATTCCCCGGTAATTTTTCCGCTACGATTCCGGTCAAACCATGCGATATTCCCAGAACCAGCCCATCCAATTCCCTATCTGGCAGGTCATTCATTATTCTTTGGTAATACATGTTTGAAAATCTTGCTCGATAAGTCTTATAGACATCCAAAACATTATTCTTATCAACTCCAAGAACCTCCATCAATCGCATCACAGTCTCTTTTCTTTTTCTATTTCCACTCATGATGCAGGTAAATGGGTGATTTCCATATACATAATACTGTTTTGCCCTATCTACGCACTCCTCCAAACATTCACAAATATATCTATAAAAATCCAATCAAGCACTTTTACACTCTGTGAAATATTTTTCTCTAATAGTTCCCCAAACTGTTCTTCACAAAAAACTACAACTTCTGTAATTTCTCCCTCCACCGTCCATACGCTCCTCTTCTTAATGCATACCAACACTTCACTCTACATCTTTTACAATTTTCGCAGGAACTCCCATAACGACTTTATTTTTCGGCACATCCTTAGTAACCACCGCGCCAGCTCCCACAATAGCATTTTCTCCAACACGTACCCCTGGCAAAATACTCGCTGCAGCACCTATGGTTACATAATCTTCAATTAATGGACCCTTTACATGATTTTCAGAATATGCTTCTCGTCCCATTGTATTATCATTTGTTGTCGATACAAGAGTACTAATAAAAACATGCTTTCCAATCCGCATATTTCCTGTTATATGGGAATTATCCATAATCTTAGTATCATCCCCAATTGTTGTATTATAGTTTATGCTTACATTCCTACTAATCAAGCATCGATTTCCAATGATACATTCCTCGCGAATTGAGCAAAAATCACCAAGCAAATTCCGATCTCCAATACTACTTCCAGCATATAAGACTACACCTGGACATAGCACACATTTTTCTCCCACAACCAATGTTTCGAATGTTTCTTTCAACTTTCTTGAAGTAATCCCCGGCGATACAGGCACTTTCCCTAGAACGCAGTGGTCAAAAATTTCCGTTTCTTTCTTTACAATCGTATTTGGGTAAATAACTACATAATCGTGTATTATAACATCTTCTTCTATTATTACATTGTCATGAATAATAGCGGTTTCTGCAATGTGTGCACTCTCACTTATCTTTTTCATTTCTTCTCCTTATGAGTTTTCATAACAGCTCTTCCTGTAATAACTATTTCATTATTTTAAATATAAAAACATCCTAAAACTGATTTACGCACGCAATCACCCATTCTATCTGTTCCTCCAACATTCCTGGATATAATGGCAGACTTACCTCCTGCGCACAAATCTGTTCTGTTACTGGGTATTGATTGATCTGCCCATGATACTCCTGATATGCCGCCTGCTCCGTAATCGGTGTCGGATAATGAATATTAGTCGCTATGCCATGCTCTTTCAAATAATCCACAAATGCATCTCTTTCCCGTACAAGCACCGGGTAAATATGAAATACATGCTCTTTTCTATCCTTTGGCATCTGTGGAAGTATCACCTTAGAATTCTTAATATTCTCTGCATAAATTTTCGCAATTCTTCTGCGCTCTTCATTCCACTCTTCCAGATAGCATAGCTTCACCGACAAAAAAGCTGCTTGGAGCTCATCCAATCTCGAATTGCATCCCTGATACACATGATTATATTTCTCATAAGAGCCATAATTTCCATAGGCTCTCACCTTATCAGCAACTTCTTTATCATTGGTCACAACTGCACCTGCATCTCCCAATGCCCCCAGGTTTTTTCCCGGATAAAAACTGAATGCAGCAGCATCTCCTAGCGCACCTGTCCGCTGTCCATTTATCATGGCTCCATGAGCCTGTGCCGCATCCTCTATCACTTTTAACCCATGTCTGTCTGCAATCTCTCTTACAGCCGGCACATCTACCACGCGTCCATACAGATGAACAACGATAATTGCCTTCGTTCTCTCCGTAATTTTCTCTTCGATTTTACCTATGTCAATATTGTAGGTCTCCAAATCTGCGTCCACAAAAACCGGAGTTGCCCCAACATATGTAATAGCAAGAACTGTCGCAATAAAAGTATTTGCAGGAACGATCACTTCGTCGCCTTCTCCAATACCATAAGCTAACAGAATCAAGCGAATCGCATCTAACCCATTACCCGTACCAACACAGTAATGCGCTCCGCAATACGCCGCAAAAGCTTCTTCAAACTTTTTATCTGCCTCTCCCCCGATAAACCACTGTCGCTGCATCACATCCTTGTATGCAACATCCAGCTCTTTCTGGATTGGCTTATGAAGCGTCTCAAGATTCAAATACGGTATCTGCATCATCTTACTTCTCCTCTTTCACCATCTGTAAAAATGCGTCATAATCCCTGATATAGTCTTCTTCTTTATACACCTCAGAAGCCAATACCATCAGCACCGCATCCGATGAAAAATCATACATCTCACGCCACATATTATTAGGAACATATAAGCCCTCATACGGCTTTTCCAAGGACACTATCTTCTTTTCCTTTCCATTATCCAAAAGAATCTTACAGCTTCCATGTATACACACCAGAATCTGCTCTAGGCACTTATGCGCATGGTAGCCTCGTCTCACGCCCTCTTTTGTGTCGTACATATAATAGACTCTCTTGATTTCAAACGGAATATCGTTAAATTCCTCTAACGCCACCAACATTCCCCGATCATCACCATGTTGCTGAAATGCGTATTTTATGATTTGCATGTACCCGCCCCCAATTCTGCCATTTTCTCTTCATAACCGCTTATAATCTGCTGCTTTGCCTGAAGCATCTCCACAATTGCGCCATCAAATAGCATCGGCTCCTGATTCATTTTATAGAAATCCTTCATTTCAAACTGGTACTCCAGCTCTAAAATCGCTCTACATTCTTCATCCTCAAACAGCTGAATAAACCAATCCTCTGCATAACAATTTCCATGCTCCCAAAGAAAAAAAGCCTTTTCACATAATATTTCTTTTTCACTGGATGCATTAGAATTTTTCAAATCCTCACCAAAAATTCTAATATATCTTTCTGACGACATATTTTTTATATAAAAATTATGTATCCACTGCTTTTCATGTGCATCTCGTGTTCTTGTTTTTATATTCAATTCACTGATATTTTTACCCGTTTCATTAAATCTACGGTAATATGTAAGTCTTTCCTGAAGAACATATGCTTCTCCCTCCTGTAGCATTCTCAGCCACAAGTCATAATCCTGAAGCTGCACCAACGCATATCGATAGTATCCTGTCTTCTTCAATACCTCACTTCTAATACATGCACTTGGTGCACAAAATGAGTTGCCATTTAACATTATGTTTCTGCACCACTGATCCGCCCCCAAATTATCAGCATTGAATTTTGTATAGGAATCATAATTTTCTTTATTTCTATCAATTCCATGTTCATCAAAAATATTAGTCCATGTCACACACAAATTATAATTCGGATGCTCTTCCAAAAAGGCAATCTGCTTCTCAATCTTGTCCGCTCTCCACTGATCATCATGTCCAATCAATGCAACATACTTTCCTGATGCATTCTCAAAACCAACATTTCCAGCATAGCAAATATGATGATTTTTCTCCAAGAAAATACTCTTTATTCTGGAGTCCTGATAAGCCAATATTTTCTCTCGTGTAGAATCTGTAGAAGCGTCATCTACCACAATAACCTCCAAATTGCGATATGTCTGACCAAGTATACTATCAAGTGCTGCCCCCAACACCGCTTCTCCATTATATGTCGGAACCACAACACTTACTAAGGGTTCTTCCCGATCTTCCCTCAATAGATAAGGGTATACCTTCCAAGAATCTTTCATACTTACCGCAGAGATTTTACGTATTGCATCACGAGAAATCCTTCCAGATCTCACCATTTCCTTCAGTTGCTCCGCACGTTCATCCTCTCGTTCATATTCAATACGAAGCACCACCAAACGAACCCACCTATAATACTCAAGAATCTGGTTCCAATCCTCCATCTCAAACCACTCACTATGTATGCCGCTGACACTTGCCCCCTCCAACGTATACATTTCCATCAAATTCATAACTTCACGAATGTCTGTATTCAAAAACCATTTTTCTCGCATTTTCTGAGCAATTTCATTCAATTTCGCAAATTGATGACTTATAAACAGCTCTATCAGTTCTTTTGCTACCGCTTCTAGTTCTTCCTGATAGCTTGTTTTTCTTACCACTTCCTGCAAATCCACATTTCCCAGAAACGTCTCTGGATATTCTCGAATCGCCCTTTCACGATAATAATCATATTTCTTTAATTTAGAACAGCCACAATCGTGATAGCACCATGGTGTCTCCTGATATGGAATGACTACCTTATATCCATGTCTTTTCATTTCCAAGGATTGGGATACATCATAAAAGTCCCAACCATCAAAAACGTCTTCTCTCCATGGAATATCATATTGTGTGACCATAATCAGCCCATCAATCGCTTCTACTGCACTCCATTTCTGTTCACGGCTTTGCACAAAAAAATCTGTATCAATAGCAGATTTGCCATTATATGCTTCAATATTTCCTATATTCCAGCTCAAATAGCAATTAGCATCTGACGGCAACTTATTTGCCCCCAGCACACCAATCATTCCAATTGATTCATCTTCGCAAAATATCTTTACAATATCATGGATGAAACTACAGTTCAAAATAAACGTATCCTGATGCAGATATACCTTATATTTTGCATCGCTTGCCTGCATACCTCCATTGTATCCCTGTGTCATAGAATCCGCTTCTTGAATACACAAAATGTCGGTACAATATCCCTCTGGCACATCCAATTCCTGAATGTAGCGTACACATTCTTCATAATACTGCATATTATTGACACAAATTATAAATGCAATTTTTCTGTCATCCATCCGTAAAAACACTCCATTTTTCTATACTGACTTTTCTAATATTTATAAAGTATGCATATGCCTTGCCAATTCCTGCCACACATGCTCCTTATTTCCCGAGAAACGCTCTACAAGTTCTTGGACAAACTCTAAGGAAAGTGTTCCCTTCTCCAATCCACGGACAATTCCCTCTGCCGACTCCACTGAGTTCATTAACTCCATTCTCCAGAGCAACATTCTTACACTTCTCTCAAGATTTTTAAAATCGTTCCATCCTATAGTGTTCTGTGTCAAGGAGCTTCCATATGCTTCCATTTCTCGATTTATAATCTTCAAATATATTTCCAAGCAAAATATATCCGTATCGATATAACCCGCCATCTCAAATTCTTCGATTCGCTTCACGAGTTCTGGGGTAATCCCTTTCTGCGCCATCTCAAGAATCTGTTCTTTCTTTATCTCCAGATCCTGTCCAATTTTAGAATATGCTGTATCATCACTAGGATCATAAACGAATCCATCCTCGCTATACTTCTCGCAAAAACGCCTACGGTATTCATCATAACCACGCTCGCCGCTGATTCCAGAATCATGCATTGCCCAGACCTCTTCATCCTTAGGCAATACGATCCGATAGCCCTTCTTATGGAACTCCATGCACTGAGAAATATCATAGAAATGAAATTGATCAAATATTTCTTCATCCCATTCCATATCGTATTGTGTCATCATCAGCATCCCATCTATTGCCTCAACATCAATCACGGATGCATTTCCAATATCCAAATACTTCATATGTGCCAACACATTTCCATTATAGACCAATACGTTTCCACATTCCCATGACTGTGCAGCCTTGGCATTTCTAGGAACCTTTCGCGCTCCAACAGTGCCGATCATTCCAACCGTATCGTCCTTAAATATCTCGAGCATGTCATAAAGCAACTCTTCCTTCAAAAGATATACATCCTGATGCAAATATATCTTATACTTGGCATCCGAAGCCTTCATGGCCGCATTGTATGCCGCTGTCATACTTGTTGCTTCCCGTATTACTATAACATCCGTTTCATAGCCTTCTGGCACTTTTAATTGCTGAATATAATAAATACATTCCTCTAAATATATATCATTATTGCAGCAAATAATAAATGCGATCTTATTCTCCAACTTCCTACTCCTGTGTATGTTTTATTCCCGATTCATAAGTAATCGGAATCCCTTTATCCTTCCATATATCAGCCAGCGCCTGCACTTTCCGATAATTTATCATCTCACCAGACGCTTTGTATATCTCTTCTAATATTGCTAACATTCTCTGCTTATTTACAATTGAGTGAACAATAAATACAAGAACAGCCTCGCAGGATATCTCGCCTTCCCGAATCGCCTTTAGTAAATTCTCGCTCTCAGGATCCATCTTGCCCAGCTCAATTCTTCTCAATAAAAATCGAACCTTTGCGTACTTCCCGTACATCTGTGTATAACTATGCATACCATCAAAAAAACCTCTCTCACGCTCTCCTTCTGCCTGATGGATTTCCAACATTATACTTAAAATTTCCAACTCTGTGCTTTTAAAATTCCTCAGATGATACGTCCGTATCGCTTCCTTTGCTTCTGCCCAATTTCCAGATCCCAACATATCCTGAACCATCAGCGCCAGCTGATGACTCAACATATCCCATTCGCTGTCATAGACAAACTCGGTCTCTCGATCCGACACCAGGAAGGTAGGATACTCCTCCACCAACATTTTTCTGTCCTGATCATACTTTCCCAATTTGCAAAAGCCACAATCATGAATCATCCAAGGGTTCTCTTGATATGGCACCAAGATCTTATAGCCATTTTTCCGAAATTCAAATGCCTGGGATACATCATAAAAATCAAAGTGTGTAAACAAATCTTCCCGCCACGGCAAATCATACTGTGTAATCATCATGGAACCATCCACCGCTTCCACGAACACATCCTCTTTCGTATCCTTATTAAGAACCAAGTAATATGCCATATCCGGTTCTCGGACATCAACCTTCCCCTCGTTCCATTTGTCAAATATCATACCCGACTTCGGCAGATCATTTCCGCCAAACATGCCAATCATACCAACCTCTGGATTTTTGTGAAAGCGCACAATGACCTCGTCCAAAAAATTCTCCTGTAGGATAAGTACATCCTGATGCAAATATATCTTATACTTGGCATCTGTACTCTGCATTGCAAGATTATAAGCAGCACACATGGAATCCGCTTCCCGTATTACAAGCGTATCTATTACATAGCCCTCTGGAACATGCAGACGGTTGATATAATATTGGCATTCGTCAAAATATGTATCATCATTCACGCAAACGATAAATGCTATTCCTTTTTCATTCATTTGTATATTCCATTACCTTCTCAATTACATACTGCTGTTCTTCCGCTGTCAACCCAGGATACATCGGAATACTAATACATTCATTATAGTATGCCTCCGCATTTGGGCAACACACGTTGTCATAACCATGCTTCTGGTAATACGGATGCTTATAAACTGGAATATAATGCACATTCACACCGATTCCTGCCCCACGAAGCTGTTCAAATACTTCTTTCCGCTTTCCATTTTTCACACGGATAACATACAAATGATATGCATTTGTACAGCCTTCCTTCTGGAATGGTATCTCAATATTAACCTTTCCGGCAAAAGCCTCATCGTATATTCTAGCAATTTCTCTTCTGCGTGCTAGGAATCCCGGAAGCTTGTCCATCTGAGATATTCCAAGCGCACACTGGAAGTCCGTAATACGGTAATTATACCCCAAGTCGATTTGCTCGTAATACCATGGTCCATCGTTCTTCTCCATAAAACGCACATCTCGGGTAATTCCATGAGTACGGAATAACTTAAGGCGTTCATAGAGTTCCTCATTATTCGTCAGGATCATGCCACCTTCTCCTGTCGTAATATGCTTCACTGGATGAAAACTGAACTCCGTCATATCGGAAAGTCCACCAATCTTTGCTCCCTTATATTCCGCTCCCAGCGCATGAGCTCCATCTTCTATCACCATAAGTCCGTGCTTTTTTGCAATTGCATGTATTTCGTCCATGTCACATGGCTGTCCTGTAAAATGAACCGGTATAATCGCTTTTGTTCGCTCTGTAATCTTGCGCTCAATATCCTGTGGATCAATATTATATGTCTTCGGATCAATATCAGCAAAGACTGGTGTTGCGCCACAATACAATGCACAGTTTGCCGATGCAGCAAAGGTGATTGGCGATGTAATTACCTCATCACCCTCACCAATTCCTGCAGCAAAACAAGCTGCATGAAGTGCCGCGGTTCCATTGGCAATTGCTACTGCATACTTCGTCCCCGTATACTCCGCCACTCTACGCTCAAATTCTTCAATTACAGGTCCCGTCGTAAGAAAATCCGACTTTAAGACCTTTACCACTGCCTCAATATCTGCCTCATCAATTGTCTGTCTTCCATATGGTATCATAACTCTTCACCTGTCTGTGCATAGCCTGTTGCACAACCCTTTCCACAATATGTCTATTCATTTACCCTTTTCAATTATATACTGAGCATTTTCGCCAGTCTGTCCTTGAATGTAAAATCCCGCTTCACACGTTCCAACCCTGCCGCCGCAATTCTTTGCCGCTCTTCTTCATGATTCAGATAGTATTGTGCCTTCAAGAACATATCTTCTATGTTCTCATAGACCACACATTCCTCTCCAATCACAAAGTACTCTCCCAATTCTTCCTGATAATTAGAAAGCACAAATCCACCGCACCCCGTCACATCCGTAACCCGCAATGGTATACCTGTCTGAATCGTTTTCAGTGATATATTTAAATTAATCTTACTTTGTGAAAATACAAGCGGCATCTGACTGTAATAATCTGCATAGCCCCGATACCGGACATTCTGCAATCTTTTATCCTCGTCTGTCGAAAATAAATCCACCTGATAATGCCCTGACAGAAGTGCCAATGCCATATAACGCTCTCTTCCTGTCGTCTCACAAGCAAGCATGAACTCCAATTCCCTTCTTCCCATTCGGAAGTCGTCCTTTGCCACCTTAGCATAATCCTGATTCATACTATCCAAAAGAGATTCTGTTATCAATTCCGGTATTAGATATCCCCCATAGATCTTCATCTGGGAATTTACAATTCCTTCCAAATACCCCCTAGTATGCTCACCTAACGGTGCTGTGAAGTAAGCATACTCCGTCTGATAAAGCTTTCCTACTAATGAGATATCTGTTTTATATGTCGCTTTCTCCTTTGCTGTGGCATTTACCCGAAAGACTTCTGTATCTACCGCAAGCGGCATATGATACGCATTCGCCCCCGCCTTTCTATGTTCCTCCGCTTGTCCTCTATCAAAAAAATAGATGCGGTTACAAGAATTTTGAAGACTTGCCAGATTTTTAATATGAATCGGCGAATCATAGACCCACGCAATATATGGAATCGCTAATTCCTCACAAACTTGTGATATCAATGGTGCAAAATTCACCGACAACACCTCAGTGTATCTCACTCCCTTTAGCTTTCCTCTCAGCATCTCCTGAAACTTATCATCCTTTTCCCAGTCTGTGAACTGATAGAAATAAGTGTCATATGCTATATTCAGCTCCTGTAACGCCCTCTCCATTCCTTGATTCATAAAAGAATGCCATTGAAAAAAAAGTATCTTTCTCATAATGCCTCATTATCTTTCCAGCTTTATTGTACAATATCTATTATTATAGCAAAGAAACCGGCTTCCGCAAACGCAGAAGCCGGTTTCTCTTATATACTTATTTAATTGCTTCCTTTGCAGATACACCTAACTGTTCAAATATCGGGATGATCTTCTTAAATTCTTCTGCCATTCTCGCATCATCCTTTGCACCAATAGCATCACTGAGAGAAACAACTGCACTATTAAATGCTTCTTTATTCAGACGCTCTTTTCCTTCATTTAACACGTCCATTGTTCCATTTACTACTTGAATCTCCCAATTAATCGCATCTATAATCGACTTCAAGAACTCGTCCGTATCATCCAGTCGCTCTCCTGACAACTCCTTCACAATAATCGTCATATTCTTTACCAGACGCTCATTGAACTCTGTCAATACCTCCAAAGCTTCCAACTGTTCTTTTCTGTTATCTTCCATGATTCCTTACCTTTAGCCGTCCAGGCACCTTTCTGTCATTATACTATATATTATATCGGCTCAAAGTAACTGTCTCATTAGCACGGTTTTTATATTTTCTCAAGGTAAGTTCGCAGTCTCTCTTCGCTCATCTCCTCGCCCGTCATACGGTATAATTCCATCTGTAACGGAACAATTGCCTCATATGGAGACTCCTTGCAGTCTGGCACTTCTCTTAATACGGTTTCCTCCATCTCACGATATTGCTCCCATGGTAGTACAAACCCTCTTTGTCTTGCAAAATAAAGCGTTTCATAAAAATAACTATGCAAAAAATACAGCTTTATCTCCTCATAATATTCCGCAAAAAACGAAGTCTTCTTCATAAACTCCCAGACAGCATATTGTACCTCCATGTGCATTCTAAGCGTTTCGAGTTGCTTCATGTCGCTACGCATCGTTCCACCCTCGTTCTGCCGATAGAAATAAAATTCATCCCCCATCACCACAAAAACCTTTCCATAAAACAGCAAAGGATATACAAACAGCGGTTCCTCATAAATGACATGTTCCGCATACTTCACCCCGGCCTGCTGCACCAGTTCTCTTCGATACAGTTTATTCCAACAACCATAAGTGATCTTTTCACTAAGTAGAAAAGCTTTTCGTTCCTCAGCCGTCTTAATGGTAATCACTTCATTTTTAACATTTCGTTTGGCTGGCACTGCTCCCAATCGATCTGTATAATAGCAATACTCGAACTGTAAAATGTCCGCATCCTCTTCCTTCGCCCTTATATAGGTCTTCTCTAGAAAATCATTCGCCACAAAGTCATCAGCATCCACAAATGCAAGATACTCCCCAGAAGCATACTGCAATGCTATGTTTCTTGCTCCTCCCTGCCGCAAATTCTCCTCCAAATGTATCACCATAATACTCTCTGGATACGCTTTTTCAAACTCCTGCAACATCTCCCATGTTGCTCCTGCGTCATCCGATGCATCATCCACAAAAATTAGTTCCAAATCTGAAATACCTATCGTCTGGGAGACCAATGATAAAAAACACTTTGGAAGCCATTTTACCGCATTATGACAGGGTATGATTACACTGACCTTTTTCATTCCTTGCTCCTTCTCTGCAATATTTCTATAAATTGCTCTGCACGTTTTTCCCATGTATGCTGTTGCATGGTTTTCTTCCTTCCATTTTCTGCAATCTTCTGTCGTAGCACATTGTCTGCCAACAACCGCTTCATCTGCTCTGGAAGCCCATTGCGCTCTACAAGCCGGAACATCACGAGTTCATTCTCATCATATCCATGTTCCAAATATGTTGTTCCATCCGTTACTAATACCGCTCCCGCCAACATAATATTCGCCATACGCTCCGTAAACCCGCTTTTATGCCATGACATAATATTTAATGAAAGCTTTGATTTCTTCCATATTGTGAGGCTCTCCTCCACCGTAACATTTGGGTGACAAATCAGATTTGAATAACACCTCAATGGGCACTTCTCCCAGCTGTCGCCAAAAACGTCTAGCTGAATTCCGCTTTCTAATATACTGCGCAGCACTCTATCTCTATAATAGTGCATAACACAATAAACCACACGTCGCATCTCATAAAACAGATCAAGAAACTCCTTATCCGATAGTACAATACCATAACCTTCCAGCACTTCTATAAACGCCTGCTCTGCCGTCAAATCCGGACATCGACGCATTTTTAGCAGAAAACGATTGGCAAGAAAACGCGTATTTCGCTCCATCTGATGAATCAGCAATACCTCGTTCCAATAATTTCCATAAGTCCCCACAAAGGACACGTCATAAACCCGTTCCACTTCGCCTTCTTGCACCGGAACCATCCCGGCTGGCGGAAACAAAATTGCCTCTCTGCCAAAATAGCGCTCGGTAAATACCACATAATTCTCATCATGGGTCAACACATAAAAATCTGGGTATTGATGCAGCAAATGCTGTCTCATCCATACTGGATGATCAAAGACAAAATTATACTTAGGTCCATAAATGTACTCATGCAGATAATGCACTTCATCCTTCATCTTAATGGAAAAAAGATAGGATTGCACTCCAATCACTGCCTGAAAATGCTGATGCATATAACCAGTCAACTCACTCAGTTCCTCTTTTCCACAATCAAAATAGACTACTTTCTTCCCTGCCCGGGCTAACGCCTCTCCAAACTGTTCTGCAAAAACATTCAGCACATTGTGGCAGATGTCGTCTCCCTTATAGACTAAAATCGGTCTGCCGCCCTCATCCAAGCGCCAGTATTCCTCTCCTTGTCCAATCATCTGCTCCAAAAAGGCAAGGGTCTCCTGCTGCCGTCCCTCTGTCGTCCCTTCCAGCAGAATCGCTTCTACGACTGCATCAAAGACGCCACACTCCCGAAGTTCGCCACTATACTTTCCTGCTACATAACAGTCTGTTCGCCATCCATAGCTATCCGACACATCCTTTTTATCATCCTCCAATGTTATATAGCTTTTCCCATACTCTTCTTCTGCCTCGATAAACTCTACCGGCATATCTTTCGCTATACGAATAAGCAGTTCATACTTTTGCTTCGCTGCCAAATAAGTATTAACTCCTCCTGCCTGCACCACAAGTTCCTTTTCAATCTTTATCGTTCCTGCGCACAAGTTTTCGTCCAACAAAAGCTCCAGAAAAGATATTCCTTCTGGAGCTGGTCTTAATATTCTTGTCATAAATTACCCTTTACCTATACTTAACGAAAAAATCCTTTCACACAGTCTATAATATACTCACACACTTCTGGTCTCAAGCCATAAAACATCGGCAATCGTAAAAGTCTCTCACTTTCTTTCGTCGTGTATATATCCTCACCTACAAACTCTCCAAATTCTCTACCTGCCTTTGCACTATGAAGTGGAACATAATGAAATACAGCATAGACTCCCTTTTCCCGCAGATAATCCAAAAGCTTTGTCCTCTGCGCTAAATCCTTCAGTTTTATATAAAACATATGCGCATTATGCTCGCATCCTTCTGGTATGTACGGTAGTTCAAGATATCCCTGCTCCTGCAATTCACGCAGACCATTATAATAGCATTCCCACAGTGCAAGACGCTTCTTATTAATTTCCTCTGCCACTTCCAGCTGCGCGTACAGATACGCAGCATTTAATTCACTTGGCAGATACGAAGATCCCACGTCTACCCATGAGTATTTATCAATCTCTCCGCGGAAAAACTTTGCACGATTTGTTCCTTTCTCCCGAATAATCTCTCCACGTTCCACATACTCCTTATTATTAATATTAATGGTGCCGCCTTCTCCCATAGTGTAATTCTTCGTCTCATGAAAACTATAAGAGCCAAAGTCACCAATTGTTCCCAAATATTTCCCTTTGTACTTTGCCATCACTGCCTGTGCCGCATCTTCGACCACAAGAAGCTGATGTCTCTTAGCAATTTCCATAATGACATCCATATCACATCCGACCCCGGCATAATGTACGGGTACAATCACTCTGGTTCGATCCGTAATGGCATCTTCAATCAATTCTGCATTGATATTCATCGTCTTTGGTTCAATATCTACAAACTTTATCTTTGCACCACGAAGCACAAATGCGTCTGCCGTGGACACAAAGGTATACGAAGGCATGATTACCTCATCTCCCGGCTTAATTTCACTCAGCAACGCCGCCATCTCCAGACCGTGGGTACAGGATGTCGTCAACAAAATCTTTTGTGCTCCGAAGTATTCCTCCATCCACCTTGAGCACTTTGCAGAAAACTCTCCATCCCCATTCAAATGCTTATTAACAAGAATCGCTTTCTTCACATATTCCATGCTTTTCTCTAAATAAACTGGCTCATTAAAACTAATCATTTTTCATTGCCTCCTGAATTTTTGTAACCAATTCCGTTACATATTCAACAGTCTCATCCTCACTGTATTCATCAGCACGCTTTAACGCCCACTGTTTCTGCTCATTATAGATTTGCACGTCCACCGCATAACGAATAGTCGTGTCAATCATTTCCTCATAATCGCGGATCACATATCTATCTCCCACATTATATGCCACATCACATTCCGGCAAGGTCACCACCGGCAGGCCTGCCTTCAAAGCGATTGCACTGCTCCATCCACCGCCCATTCGCTTCGGATTAAGATACAGATCCAACACCTGATAGACACCATACAGTTCTGGACAATATCCCAGATAATGGATTCGTTTTTCCATTTCTCCAACCCAAGAGCTTTTTTCTATCTGACATATTTGACCAATCAAAACAAAATCTATTTGCGAGTTTGCTCGCAAAATCCGATCCATTACCTCTAGAAATCCCTCATCAATCTCCGTCTCCAGTCTATTTCCTACAATCGCCACCAAAAATCTATTTTCCGGCAATCCCAGTTCCTGTCTAGTATATTTTTTATCTGTTTCCTCAAAAACCACTGGAAATTTTCTCTCTAAAAAGACCTGCTTCTGATAAGGCGCTAATTCCTCCTCAACTTCCCTTTCCTGTTCATCACTATTTCGTACACTACGAACCAAAATATCGCCTTCAGCGACCGGTGCCATAGTGGTCATCGCTCTCTCTACCACCGTGGTAAACTTTTGTGGCAAATCTGCTATCGGACTATTTACGCCCATATTTAGAACAAACAGCGGATTCCACTCATAGATTCGAGAAAGCATCTCCTTATAATCCTCTAATTCACACTTTCCTAAGGGATATTGATAAACATCTATATTTTCCTCCCGATACGGGATTCTACCATACCCCTTTTCATCTCCATAATATGCATATGTAACCAACCACAACCAAGGAGGCAACATTCTATTGCTTGTACAGGTCAGCAACAACACTTCGTATCCCAGTTTCTTCTGAAGCGTATATACAGTCTGTAATGTCATCGCTGTCGGTGCATGGCGCATTCCACGTATCTGCTCTGTTATTATCACTATCCTATTTTTGTTTCGTTTCTCCACAGGAATAAATGGAAAATCGCATCCTATCTCCCTCGTTAGACGCTCCACATTTCTTTTATGTATGCTTCGCATCAGTCCATACGGAATATCATCATTTGCTCTGAGCTGGATTTCCAACATACACCCAGTAATGCAGTCAAAGTCTCCTTTGTCGATATTATAAGCTGCATCCTCCAAAAATTCTTCGACCTCCAACACGCCAATCAGATATGACAAAATATAAATACCATCATTTATTTCAAACTGTTCTCGAATCAATTGATGAATAAATTGTTTTTCTGCATCTGAAAATCCTTCATAAGACTTTTTTAGTTCCTGTTTATCTGAATCCGTCTCTTTCAGCGACAAGAAGTTCGCACATTTATTTACCACTTCTTGCAACCACTGCACCGGCGTATAATCGTACATCTCTCTCCACTCTCCATTCCCAGTCTATATGCTTATGCCTTATTCCATAATCAAGAACTTCTCGTTTAATTCTCTCATTCCAACCGCCCGTCGGTAGGAGCATTCATACTTCGCCACATCTATACCATCCAACATATCCAACCACCATAGCACATCACAAAATCCAAGCATATGACGAAATCTTACCGTACCAGATATTCTCGGATTGATTTCAAATATGTAGTATTTTCCGTCTGCTTTTCTCAACTGAATATTAAAATACCCCTCCACATCAAATGCTATTGCCAGACGCTGTGCCAAATCATACAACTCTACATCATCTGAAAGTTCTACTTTATTGCTATATCCATTTTTCAATTCTCGCTTAAATGCGATAACATTCACAACGGCTTTATTCTTAAAAACTCCAACGGTATATTCTTCTTCGCTATCAATATATTCCTGAAAAACACAATTCTCGATGTCTTTTCCTACTAACTTATCTCCATTTTCAAAGACAAAGATGTCCTTGGATCCATTTGACTTTCTTGGTTTACATATAAACTTTCCGCTAATCTCTTCCGCATTCTCCAAACACAAATAGGTCGCTGGAACATCAAAGCCATATCTTTCAAGAAACATTGCTGTCTTATATTTATCCAGACAAGCATCAAGAATCTGTTCTCTTTGTATTACTAACTTTACCCCAATATCCTCAAAAAGCTTTCTTGCCTTTCCAATTACTTCTATTTCTCGTTCATTTACCGGTATTAAATGTGTAATGTGATATTCTCTGCATTTTCCCAGTAAATCTTCAACATAGCCTTCTTCCACCGCATATTTACTCTGCCAAAATACTTCGACAAGGTCCATTCCTACCGCAATTTCGTTGATATCACACCCAAACAGAATACAATGCTTGTCCTCTCTTAATATTTTTAAAATTCCATTTCCAATATCCCCGCTAATCGCAGTAACTAATATCCTTCTCAATCTATATCCTTCTTTCCAATACTTCCTTCAGTTTACTCAAATGTGGATCATACCTATCGATCTGACTATATAATCGCTTTTCGTCGATCTCTACATTGTGAAATGAAACCGTCTTTAATTCTGTATCTATCATTACAAAACCATATCCACTGCCATCCCTTGGCTGCCCCAGCGAGCCAGAATTCACAACAAGCGTTTCCCCCTCTGTTCGCAACATACGGCAATGTGTATGCCCTAAAATCACAATGTCATAATCTTCGTATTTCTCATGATTCAAAATAGGCTTATCAGGGTATAAACGTCCCTCCAAGCTATTCTCTGGTGTACCGTGAAAAATTCCCACTTTACAATCTCCCACCATCAGTACATATTCTGACGGATGACTATCTATCAATGCAACATCTCTCTCTCCATAGCGTTCCCTTAGTCCCTCATAAGAATGTCCATAGTTCTGGATATAATATTCCCTTTCCGCTTTTCCGTTATATATATCCAAAAAGTACTGATCATGATTTCCCTTTAACCAAACCAAGTCTTTTCTCGCTGCTAACTTTTCTATAATCTGCTTTTGGTTATAATAATAGCCAAAAATATCTCCACAGAAAATCAACACATCATAATCTATCTCTTTTATTTTTTCAAAAAAAGAGTCTAACGCATAGGAATTTCCATGAATATCAGAGAATACAATCAGTCTCATTTATTCACTCTTTCCCATTGTATCGCAAATCCAATACAATGTATCTTTTATGTCATACTCCGGCACGAAGTTCAACTGCGATTGTGCCTTTTGAATCGATATGATCCACTGGTTCTCTTCTTCTGGGTCTTCTCGCCTTCCCCAGATTATTTCCGATTGGGATTCCGTCACTTCCTTACACAAAAAAGCCAGTTCGCGGTTTGTAATATCCTGTTTTCCTCCAATCAAGAACAATCCCTGCGCTTGACCTTCCACCGCATGCAGAATGGCTGATGCAATATCCCGCACGTCAATATAGTTCTGTCTTCGCATCCCCTGTCCGTACAACTCAATCGATTCATTTTCCCTGCATCTTTTTAACAGGAATGACAGGTAATTCTTTTCATTCATTCCCACACCAATTGGTGACGGAATCCGCAATATAATCTTCTGCATAACCGATGGGCAAAGCGCTTGTACCATCTGCTCTCCCATATACTTTGAAATATGATAAAGTGTCTTAGGCTCTACTGGGTGCTCTTCCGTTATCGGCAACACTCTCGGCACTCCAATCACCGGTATACTGGAAATATAGATAAACTTTTCTGCCAAAAGCAACTCTGCCAATCGAATCAAATGATAAGTCCCTATACAATTTACCGAAATCGTCTCATCATGCCCCTTCATATCAAGATTAGCGGCCATATGAATCACTATGTCACATTGTTTTACCCGGGTTGCAACGTTTTGCATCATCTTTTCATCTGAAATATCTGCCTCAATGACAGATACGTCTCTGCCCAAATCCGTACTCTTCTTCCGAACAATTGCTACGACCTCATATCCGCTGTCCAATAGCTTTCTTATGGCATATTTTCCAATGAATCCAGTTGCCCCGGTAACCAATACTTTCTTTTCCATAGAATTCATCCCTACTATAAATAATCCGTGCTCTTCTTGTCCTTCAATACCATGCTCTTTTCTGGCACGACCACAGCATATTCTTCCATGCTCTTAAACGCAAATGCCGTAGCGCCCACTAAGACAAAATCCTTTAACTCGATATGATCTCTTACTGCAGATGCTGCACCCAAAAAGCAATTATCGCCAATCGTAGTGCATCCCGCCACAACAGACTTCACAGAAAGTGTATTGTAGTTGCCTATCGTAGTTTCATGCGCAATCATGCTTCCACCAAAAAGCAAATTGGCATTCCCCAAGCAAACGCTCTCTTCCAAAATTACACCTTCTAAAATATTATTACCTTCACCTATTTGAACATTTTTTTCGATAATTGCTGTTGGATGAATATAATTGGCGAACCGATAGCCCCATTCCTTACATTTTTCAAAGACCATCCTTCTAATCTGGCTCATCTGTGTATAACCAATTCCCATAATCAATTCCACTTCCTCTTGCGCGAAACGATCCCGGAACTGTTCAAACGAAAGGACTGGTATACCATCCAATACTTCTTCTTGTATACATTCTGCATCCACTGCAAATGCCTGCACTATACCAAATCCTGTCAATTCAACATACCTTTTCATCATGCTAGAATATGACCCATTTCCTATAATGACCAAATTCTTCATCCTATCTTCCTACTCACTCAACATTTTATCATCGTGCTTATAATTCTTCTGCACTGGGTTTCCGTTTTCGTCAAAACGCTCCTCGCCAATGATCGTCCAATCTGTACAGGATTTACAGATATCTGGCAACTCATCAAATCTATGCTCCATATGCTTACTTACCATATCCCGGTTACGTCTTGTCCAAATATCTTTGATGGATTCTTTGGTAACATCACCGCAAACAAATTGTGCATCTACATCCATAACGCAGTTTGTAACTTTTCCATCCCAAGTGATTGGTAAAATACCAACAGCATTACCACATGCAATTCGTTCTGTCTCTACCTCTGGTCTGATATCCTCGCACATTCCTGCCCAAGATATCAATCTTCTCGTAGTCGTCCATGCACCACGCTCTCTCCAATAATTGACGATTTTATCAATCTCGTCCTTATTTTCTTCCATCTCCATGACCTTGACTTCGATAATTGGTTTTTTCAGTCCCAATTCTTTTTTTCGCTTTAAAAGGTATTCAATATTCGCATAAGTTTCATCTCTATTTCCTCCTACACGAATCTTCTCATATACTTCCTTTGAAAATCCATCACAATCAATACTGATAAAACTAATCTGGGAGTCTAGCAACATTTCCGCCATCTCATGATTCAGTAAAGTTCCATTCGTGTTCATTTCTATGTTATGCAACCCCTTCTTTCTTGCGTAATCTATCATATAGTAGATTTTGAACTTCTGTAATAAAGGCTCTCCATAGAAATCCAGCCATACACGCGTATAAGGATTCTCAGCCGCAATCTCATCAATGATCTTTTTATAAAGTAATATATCCATCTGTCCCTTAGGTCTAGTCAATTTATTATTTGCACAGGTAGTGCAATTCAGATTACAATAATTTCCCGGTTCAACGATTACGTTCAGCGGAAACTCGCTCATACTATACTTCTTTTCTACTTCCCTGATATCTTCGTACATAATATATATCCTTTCTTTTAGCAGCTATGCCAACATACTTTATTTATCGACATTTCCACTCTGTTCCTTTACCATCTTACCTTGGAAGCGCCTAAAACTATGTCAGATGCACAACCTGTTCCAAACGGCTATTTCATACTCCATTTCATTCCTATCATAATAGCTTAATATCTTTCTACCTGTTTGCTCACGATAACCTATATATTGATCCCACACCGTCCACACAGCAAAAACGGAATATTCTTTACAAACCGCCTGCATCATATGTTCCACAGGTTCTGTTTCATACTCTAAGCGTTTCAACATATATTTTAAATTTCTGACGCAATCTAACACTTCCAGTAAATTCATCCCCTCTCTCCAGAGTCGTACGGACATATTTTCCGCTTCTTCTATCGCCTCGATATCAGAAATCACCTGAAACTCTCTCAAATGAAGATATCCTCTATTTTCTGGCTGCTGAAATATCTCAACTAATTCTCTTCGCTTTCCTTCTTCAACCAAAATCGCCATCTGCTGTCGAATACTACCTTTTAGTGCCTCATATTCCACGATCCGATCCGAAACAGCCACCTCGCGGAAGGAATGAATGTCACTATATTCCCGAATAAGAATGTTACAATATTGATAATACTTTGTCATTTTACTGTATTGATTATCATGATAACACCATGGCTTCTGCTGTACCGGCACCGCCACCTTCATCCCGGCTCGCCGAAACTCCATACATTGGGAAATATCATAAAAATCCCATCCATCAAACAGATCCTCCCTCCAAAGCAGATCATACTGCGTAGCAATCAGTAATCCATCCACAGCTTCTACTTCCTGATATGTTTCTCCACTCTCTTCCTGTTCAAATTCTAGAATAGCTGGCACACAATTATGCAAGATCTTTCCCGTATCCCAGTCCACTACTGCTCTACCATAATCACCTAAATGCCTTGCACCTACGCAACCTAATAATCCAATCCGCGAATCCGCCTCAAAAACAGCTATCATATCTGCAATAAAATTCTGGTGGACGATAAAGACGTCCTGATGAAGATACACCTTATACTTTGCATCTGTACTCTTCATCCCACCATTATATCCTTCTGTCATAGAGGATGCCTCTCGTATAGCCATCACATCAATCTCATAGCCTTCCGGTACATGCAGTCGACTCAAATAATACTTACATTCTTCAAATTCCGCATCATCATTTACACAAATAATAAAGGCAACCTTTTTTTCATTCATCTCTGCTTACCATCTCCTAATTTATGCCCAATCACACATCAGCCGCTACAATTGCATCATTTTTTCTAACATTTGTACAATCGCCTCTGTCACACCAAGGCGTTCTGCATCCCTTAGAATAATCTCTACCCGATGATTAAAGGTATCTGTGGCAAGATAATCTGCCTTATATTTTTGCAAGAGTTTACAGCTAGCAATTAAGTACTGCTGCGAATTTCCTGAAACACCTGTATTAGAAAATTCAGAATCCAAATAAATATCATTCAAAAATAGCACATGATATTTCTTTGCAACCCTAAGCGCAAAATCATAGTCCTCTAATGAACGGAATGTCTCATCCATTCCCCCTACCGTCCTTACGCACTCTTTTTTGACCAAAATCGTCGGCATATCAATCAAATTATCCCACAAAAGCTGTGCATAAATATCTCCGCTCTTCTTCTCGTCTGCAATTTTCTCATCTGGAAGCGTGATACATCTTCCTTCCCCTAAATCATATCTTAACTTGTGATAGACCAGCCCTACTGACGGCTTCGCATTTAACATCGCATCCATCTGCCGTTCTAATTTCTGCGGTCTCCAGAGATCATCACTATCCTCAAACGCAATATAATCATACTGGGCAATCTCCATTCCGCAATTTCTTGCCCTCGCCTGTCCACCGTTTTCTGCCATTCGATGATAAATGATACGCTTGTCATGATAACCATTTACCACCTGTTCTGTATTATCTGTCGATCCATCATCCACAACGATCAATTCAAAATCTGAATACGTTTGTCCCAAAACGCTTTCAATCGCCTTTCCAACCTTTGCAGCGCGATTGTACGTCGGCAAAACAATACTCACCATCTCTTTTTTCTGCATTGCCACGCTATACACCTCTTCACATTTTTCTCTTTTCTTCCGATAAATAATGTAAATTACTAATATACAAATTATAACACAGAGGTATCTATGAAGCAAAACTCTATGAATATCGTAATTGCAATTAACCGACATTACATCCATTACTCCTATGTAATGCTGACATCATTATTAATAAACAATGCACATCCCATTGATGTCTTTGTGCTACATCGGGATCTGCTTCCCGAAGATGAAGATATCTTTGCTCCTCTGAGCGAACAGTACCCGGTAATATTCCACTTCTGCTTTATTTCTGACGAACTGTTACCACCTCCTGAGGTCTTGGCTTCCAATTCCTGGGGAATCGAGACATATTTTCGTCTTGCAATTATGGATCTACTGCCACAGGACATTGACCGGGCGCTTTATATTGACTCCGACATGATTATAAATGCTCCTTTGGATGAGCTTTATTATTGTGATTTCGGTAATAAAAAAATTGCCGCTTGCAGAGACTTTATCTCTACCGCACCATTTGGCGACTATAGAGACACTCTTTTTTGCGAAGTCATTCCAGATGACTTTATTTATTTTAATGCCGGTCTCACGCTGTTCTCTCTGGAACATCTACGTCCAGATCATTGTTTCCGCACTTATATGGAGACCGCAAAAGCGCTTAACTACCAGATACAGTTTCCAGATCAGGATCTGTTAAATTACTGTCACCGCAAGGATGTCCTGTTCTTCGATGCCAGACGATACAACCTCTATGCCAGACGTGCCTACACTGACCTTCACCTGCATTACGAGGAAGTACGCCGCGACACCACCGTCATACATTACGCTACCGCAAAGCCATGGCAGGGAAACTTCCTGCACTGTGACATTGAGCAGATATGGTGGGATTATGCAAAGGAAACACCTTTTTATTATAACTTGATGGAAGAAGCATTACAGCAGGTCATGATGGACGAAACCGTGAATACATATGTTTTTGAACTCCAACAGGAGAATCAACAGCTATACCAAATCATGCAACAATACGAACAAATTCTAAAAAAAGCGGGGATTTCTTAGGAAATCTCCGCTTCTATTTTCCGCATCACTTCTCCAAAGGCCGTTCCACTATCCAATAGCTGTTCCGCCCTCTTCCTTGCTTTTTGCGACATCTCGTTATAATAATCCTGATTCTGGCAGTATTTCAATATCTGCTGCTCCATGGCTTCATAATCATTCACCCAGAATCCGTCCCCTGCGGCAACAGATACATCCCCTATCGGCAATGTAACTGCTGGCAGCCCCTTGTACAGTGCCTCTGACACTGAGCTGCCCCCACCGTTTCTGCGTGGATTTACGTACAAGTTACAGCATTCCACCACTGCCAAGGCATCCATCTGCTTCCCTAAGTAAAAAACATGCTCTTGTAACATAGGGAAAGTACCCATTTGCTTCTGGCAACTATCGAACACTCCCATAAATGCCACCGCAATATCTTGCTGTTCTATTACCACCCGTTCCAACATTTGCATAAATTCATGATTCACTTCCTCATCCAAACGCCAGCCTACAACGAGCAGTATAAACTTGTCCTGCGGCAATCCAATTGCTTCCCGTGTAAAATGGTGTGTCTGCTCTTTAAAGGAAAAGGTGAACCTAGTTCGCTTCACTTTTTCTGGCTGTACCCCCATAATAGCAAGTACTTTCCTGTCATCCTCACCCAATTCTTTATCTACGATCTGATACTCTCCGCAGGAAGTAGAAAGCTTTGAAAACACCGTGCTGATTGTAATCTGTGGCACAAAAAGACCACACAGATCTGCACAAATATCACTACCGCCAATATCAATCAAATATAACGGCTTTCTTCTTTTTATCAGCCGAATTAATTCTGCGATCTGCTCCAGATCCGGCATATCATCTCTGCACTGATAGTAGCCGAAATACTCTCCTCGAAACTCCAATTCCTTCAAATCTGCCAAACTCTCCGCATATTCAGCATTCACAAGACCATAGAAAGGTGCCTGCCCCTTCTTTGGAATCTGCATTGCAGTATTAATAATGTAGACCTCTTTTCCCAAAATCCGTTTCAATACATAACAACGATCCAATAGCGTCTTGGTAGGTGCATGTTCCATTCCTAGTACCTGTCCTGTAAACACAAACACCAAATCTTTATTGCGTTCCTCTAGAGGAATGTAGCTTCTACCACTTAACCCAAAGATTCCCATAAAGGCTCGGAACAATTCCATATAGAGACGTGCCGACCATTGTTCTGTTTCTACGCTTCCCAAATTCGGATTCTGGAATACAGCGGTTCCAATTTGCCAAAAATGACTTAATTTATTATACTCCCCCACTTCGTTGTAATCCGCAGACACCACTTCTCGAAGTAATCGCTCTGTAAAACTGCAATCTCCGCTTATTTTCATGCAAAAAGAAAGGATATGCAGTCGACAAAAGACACTGCCACCTTCTGTCAGCACTGCAATCCCTTCTAATATCTCTCTTTTCTGTTCCAACGAACAACTCGCCAGATTCTGTTCAATCCCCTTTAGATTCTCTTCGATTTCTCCAAATCTTGCGAAATATTCCTCCAGTGTATACTGTCCAATTATATTTACAAATTCTTCTACTGTCATACTGGCCTTTCTTTAAGCACACCACGATACAGCTACCTTTTCATATTATACTTATTCTAGCACAACACGAATTTGGGCATATGCCTCTTCTACATTCTTCCATGCCTCGTCTGCATTCTTTCCAACTGCAATCACATGACCAATTCTATCATTACTGGAATGCAATGGCTTTACCTCATCGCCCGGTTTAACATATATAACGACTTCTTCTACCCCGCGTCCTTCTAACGCCTCCTGCACGCCACAAATTGCTTTTACTTTACCTTCATCCTGTGCTGAGAAAAAGCGAATTGCAGATCCCTGAGACATCCGCGCATCAATCTGCACCTCTTCCCCAAGCTCCATCTCCACCGACGCTTTTACCATGTTCACTCCTGTCGAAAGAGGAACCAATCTCGATGTGATAAAATCTCCTCCCAATCTAGCAGCAATTTCTACGATTTTAGGGCCTTCCTCCGTCACAATGATCTCAGTGTGTGATGGACTATTTTTTATATTCATCGCTGTTATAGCCTGCTTAGTCAATGCTATAATCTGCTCCTGAATCTCTTTTGTAAGTCGGCTTGGCTCGATATGTCCAATTTCCACAAAATACGGCTTTTCACACGTAACCTTATCTGTAATTGAAATAATATGTGTTACTCCATCTACTGTAACAGATTCTACGCTCACCTCAGGACCTTCCATAATCTCTTCCATTACAACCGTACTATTTCTAGCATAAGAAAAGCAGTCTTCGTATTCCCGTTTCAGTTCGGATATCTTCATCTCTCCCTGTAACAGTTTCACTCCTCTGCTGCCCGCATTATCCGCGGGTTTAATAATACATTTCTCGGAGAAAATATCTTTGTATGCATTCTTCAACGTATCAAAATCCCGAATGACCATATACTTTGGTATCGCCACATTGCACGCATTCAAACGTTCTCTCATTAAACTCTTTATCGTAACCGCACAGGCATCCTCATAAGATAACGCACATCGCCTTCCTAATTGCTCTGACACCTGACTTATAACACGAACAGGAGCATCACTTGTAGAAGTCATCAATACATCTGGTTGTTGCAGTCTTACCTCATCGCAAACTGCCTCCACATCCAATGTACTGATTATTTTGGCTTCATCTGCATACTCAAAGCCTTCTGCTTTCGGATTATAATCCAGACATATCACATATGCCCCCATCCGCTTTAACTCTTTTATTGCTGGCACCTGTAACGGACCAGCTCCAAGCATAACAACTCTTTTTTGGCTCATTTTTGTCTCTTTCTAATCCTTTATTCGGAAAATACCTACTAGCTCTCTTCCCAATCCCATATCCCCAAACAATCTCATGATTTCGTTAGTTTTCTCGGGAGATATCTCATGAAGCAGATTCTCTGTCCGTATTTTTCCTCTATAACATGCCTTTCCGGTCTGTGGCACTTCGTAGTAGTTTGTCAATTCGTTCAGCAGGTTCAACTCTATCAGTCCTTCTGCATATATATCCAAACAGGTATAACCATATTTATCAAAAAAGGCCTTAAATCCATCTTTGTTAAAATACCATGAGTGACCTTTCTCGTCTAACCAATATTCCTTGGTTAGCGTACCATTCTCCAAAAGTCTCATTTGAAATGCAGAATAATTGTTTGCTACTTTGCAGGATACGATTCCCTCTGGCTTTAATAGCTTTTTTATCATTTCAAGTAATTGCCCTGGTCTCTGTACCATATCAAGCGTCGCATCCATATTCACAACATCAAATTTCTTCCCTTTTTCAATGAGCTTCTCTATTTCCACATAGCAATCTCCCTGCAACAAATAAGGAAGAACTTCTGGGTTATTATGCTCTACCCCATATCGACTGAAATCAATTCCTAAAACCGCATGTCCCTTTTTATAAAAATACTTCAACAGAAAGCCTTCACCACAGCCAATGTCAAGAATCTCCCTTTTTTCCTGCATGTTGATGACTCTCTGCCATGCAACTTCCTTCTGTGCAATCTTATTCTCAAAAAATATCAGTTCTTCCTGCTCATAACTCGCTTCATAGCTTCCCTGCTCCTGCTGGAAGTATTCCTCTTCAAAATTATGCTTTTGCTCTTCTGCAGTAGGTTTTTGCTTTAATTCATAAAATCCATATTCATTCTTTATTACCTTTTCCAGCATTCTTTTCTGCTCCTCTTACCACTCAATATGTTCCATTTTTAAAGGTTCTGCAAACGAGATGTCTGTTTTTGCCCTTTTTCCCAATATCTGCTCGTAATACTTCGTGTGAAGTCCATTTCCGGGACGAACAGATCGTATGTTTTCCGTAGTAAAGAACTCACCCTTCTTAATATCAGCAGCAACGAACAGCGATCTTGAAACTCTTCGTCCCTCCGCCTGCTTCTCTGTAATATCATAAGATGTCTGACCGAACGCAGCTTCTGCATGACGAATCCGCTGTATCATATCAGCCAATTCGGTAATCTCCATAGAAAACTCAGAATCAACTCCTCCATCTGAACGCTTTAATGTAAAGTGCTTTTCGATTACATCTGCCCCAATTGCAACTGCTGCAATATCGACTTCATCTCCCATTGAATGATCTGACAAACCTACTGGACAACCAAATGTTGACTTTAATCCTGATATCATATTCAGATTCATTTCTTCATAAACAGCCGGATATTCAGAAGTGCACTTCAACAATATTACCTGATCATTTCCCTCTTCTCTGCAAGTTCTTAATGCCAGATCAATATCCTCCATATATGCTATTCCTGTAGATATGATCACTGGCTTTCCTGTCTGCGCCACTTTTCTGATCAATGGAATATCATTAATCTCATAAGACGCTATCTTATATGCCGGAACATTCATTTTTTCAAGGAAATCAACCGCAGTGACGTCAAAAGGAGAGGAAAACAACATAATTCCTTCTTTGTCTGCAATTTCTTTTAACTTAGGTTGCCATTCCCACGGAGTATATGCCTTCTCATACAGTTGATGTAGTGTCATATTGCTCCAAAGTGAATCTTCATCCGTGAAAAAATATGGCTTATCTGAATTAAGTGTAATCGTATCCGCAGTATATGTCTGTAACTTTACAGCATCTGCCCCAGCCTGTTTGGCCTCTCGAATCATTGTCGCGGCACGCTCGAAATCCATATTATGGTTTCCTGACATCTCGGCAATAATAAAACAAGGCTGTCCTTCGCCGACGTATTTATCTCCAATACAAATCTTTTTTCTCATAATCCTGCTTCTCCGTATTTTATAATTGCCTTTGCTATTCTCTCCGCGCCTCTTCCATCTGTAATTTGTCGCATTTTCTTCTTACATTCTTCCCGAAGCTCTTCATTTGTAGCAAATGCTTTTATCTTTTCTATAATTTCTTTGACAACAACATCGCTATTTTCACGCGCATCTCCTGCATATAACATGACCTTACGCTGACCAATCTCTATTGCAAACTCTGCTTGATCTTCCGAAAATGCGAAGCATACAGTCGGTGTCTGTGTTGCACAGAGCTCATACAAAGTATTTCCGCCTGCCGAAACAGCAACTTTACTGCTTCTCATAAGCTCTCCCATATTATCAACATTCTGGACAACACAAAGTCTTTTCTCTGATTCTGCAAGCTTTTTTAGTTGCTCTCCATCTGGATTCATCTGGCCTAATATAACTAATAGAGAATATGCTTTCAACATATTCTCTTTCAAAAAAAGTTCCGCAACCTCATAGGAAATATGATATGGATCTGTTCCCCCAGTCGTAATCATAATCTGTTCTTTTTCTAAACGTCCTTGTCCTTCCACTGTGAACTCTTCTCGCAATGGCGCATACTGCATTCCGGCAAGAAGACATATATCCTTTGAAGCATATTTTTGTGCGATAGTCTCGTCGCCTTGCCACTGGGAATAGTATACGAGAAGCGACACATCATACACTTCTTTGCACATGTCATCCATATACAACACGGGTACAAATTTATTTATCGCTGATAAGAACTTTCCTGTAGCCTGGTAAGAGTCAACCACTAACACGTCTATTTTCAGTTCTTCCAACACATTTTGCACAAGCAGAATATCATCGTCCCACTGCTTCCAGTGTCCATTTATTATCTGATAGTTCAAACTTCTTTTCTTTAAAATATCCGTGCATTTATTCTCTGCAAGAAGAAAAATACACTCCGCTCCCTGTTTTTGACATTCCAACGCAATCGCCGCGCATCTCATCATATGCCCAGTTGCAATTTCTTCATTTGCATCCAACCGAAATCCAATTAACATATTATTTCTCTTTCATGTTTCGTATGTAGTTATACTTCAATTCTGCCATTTTCCAGTCATCCTCATTATCGATGTCCTGAACCTCATACTCTGGCAGAATAATAGGGCATACCCGTCCCTTAATCTCGGCACTTTGCTCTAAATACTGCTTTACATCATAACAGTAGAACTGTCCCGCATCATGATAAAAGGGCTCCAAATCCTGAGATCTTGCGTTCTCATATTCCTCCCACTTATACTTCAGGCTTCCTTGTTCATCCATAACAAATGCCCGCTGTGGTGGAAAGGAATACCTTACGACTGGAGTTACCTCGGCGCATTTCTCCTCGCTTAAAATCTCCATCGCCTGCCGAATCTTCTCTGCAGTAATAAAGGGATTCGTCGGATAGAAACATGCAAGATAAGCAAATTCTTGCCCTCTCTTTTTATATTCATCCAACACCTCTAGCAGCACATCACGTGTTGTAGCATAGTCATTGGCTGTCTTCTCACTTCTCATGAACGGAACACTCGCCCCTGCCTTCTGAGCAATTGTAGCAATCTCTTCATCATCCGTAGATACCATGACCTCATCAAATATATCAGCTTCCAGCGCTGCTTCAATCACATATTCAATAATCGGTCTGCCGCAGAAGTCCTTGATGTTCTTCCTAGGTATTCGCTTGCTCCCTCCACGAGCCGTTATCACTGCAATCTTCTTTTCTTCCATCATCTCATCCTTAATGCTCATCTACAAATCGAAGGCGATCCTTTAAATCTTCCACTGACAACCACTCTGTGTTGTTACCAGAACTATATTCAAATCCCTGTTCTACCTTCTTTCCTCCAGCCTGAATCTTAGACTCATCCCACCAATCAAAGTGTGGATACACGATAAAATGCTTGTCATATTCATACGTGTTCATAGAGTCCTCTCTTGTGACCATAACTTCGTGCAGCTTTTCTCCTTCACGAATACCCACCTCTGGCATTTCGCATCCCGGCAGAATCGCCTGTGCCAAATCTGTGATCTTAAAGGACGGAATCTTAGAAATAAAAGTCTCTCCACCCTTTGCCTCTGACAATGCCTTAATTACGAGTTGAACACCTTCATCCAAACTGATCCAGAATCTTGTCATGCGATAATCTGTAATTGGAAGATCCCTTCCGCCACCAGCAACGATATTGCGGAAAAACGGAATAACAGACCCTCTACTTCCTGCAACATTTCCATAACGCACAATTGAGAAGCATACATCCTTAGCTCCTGCATATGCATTTGCTGCAATAAAAAGCTTATCAGACACCAATTTAGTTCCACCATACAAGTTAATTGGATTTACTGCCTTATCTGTAGATAATGCCACCACTCTCTTTACGCCACAATCCAATGCAGCATCCACAATATTCATCGCCCCATTGATATTGGTCTTTACCGCTTCCATAGGATTATACTCACATGCAGGCACCTGCTTTAGCGCTGCTGCATGTACCACATAGTCCACTCCATCAAAGGCACGATACAGTCTATCTTTATCTCTTACATCTCCAATAAAAAATCTTAATTTATCGCCATATTTCTTAAACTTATTCGCCATGATGAACTGCTTATATTCATCTCTGGAATAAATAATAATCTTCTTCGGATCATAATGCTCTAATACATAAGTTACAAACTGATTTCCAAAGGAACCTGTTCCCCCAGTTACTAATATTGTCTTGCCATTTAACATTGTTTAAGCCTCCTGCTTTCTTCAACAGCTTCCAGCCGTCATGATATTATTTATATCGACTTTTTCTGCCTTTATCATAACCTTTACCTATATAGAATTCTTCATACTTGTAAACGTTATTTCGGATAGTATATAATAATAACATATTGTAGCATGTAATGAAAGAAACGGATAGCTTCTAGGAGAATATATGAAAAAGAGAGTTTTAATGATCTTTACAGATAATCAATATCAGGTCGTCTTTGAAATGATGAAAAAAGTAGCAATTTACATGGAACAGACCTTAGGATATGAGGTGTGTTGTTGTGGTGTTGGCTCGGACTATGAGAAAGCCAAACAAGAGGAATGGGACTTTATCTTTTCTGCGCAAGGCGTAGAATTCGCCTTTTTACCGCAGCCAGATGGAAAGCAGCATGTCTCTTGGCTGTGCGATCATCCTAGAGCTGTGCTTCCACGCTTCAGAGATTATACAGACACAGAGCATATGCTGCTTGGATGCGTGGACAAAACACATGTTACATATTTAAAGCGATACTATAACATACCACACGGTTTTTTCCTCCCACACTTTGGCTGGGAAGCCAACCGCGCAATCCCTTATGCAGAGCGGAGTATTGATGTCTTTTTTCCAGCATCATATATCCTTTGGGAAGAAGAAGTAAAAAGCAGATATGAGGGACTAGAAGGTCCATTAAAAATTATAACAGAAAAGACCATCGACTATCTGTTAGCTCACGATAATGTCTCTATTGAAGACGCATTTGACGCCATATTCCGCAGCTGTGGCGAGACAAATCCTGATGAATTAACACGCGAATGCATGGAAATTGTCGGCGAATATGTAGATTCGTACTGCAGATCCTACTATCGTAACCAAGTAATAGGTACCTTATTAGAACAGGGCATTCATCTGACCGTTTGTGGCAGGAACTGGGAGCATGCCAAGGAGCTTCTACCTTATGGCCACAATCTTACCGTTCTCTCCGAAGAGATGACCTACACCGATGTAATCGAAAAAATAGCTGACAGCAAAATGGTCTTAAATGTCCTTCCAGGCTTCCAGTTCGGTGGACACGAGCGCATAGCAATGGCTACTTTAAACCATTCTGTATGCTTAACGGATGGCAATGATTTTATCCGTGGCTTATTCGAAAATCCAACAGGTGCCGTCATTTATGATCGGAAGCACCCGGAAGAATTAGCCCAGCAAATAAAATGGCTTTTAGCGAATCCTACCGAGGCAATGCAAATTGCACAAAATGGATATAACGTAGCAAAGCAGCATTTAACAGTTGAATGCTTTGTAAGTGATTTACTTAAGGAGTTTTCATGAAAATACTTATTTATCGTTATGGAAGTATCTGTGAACCGGATGTCATCACTGGCTTTCAGACTCTGGGGAATCAAGTAACAGAGATTACTGCAGAAATATATAATAAGAACTTACCACCTTCAGAGGGAGTGACTTTACTAAAAAATGAATTGATGGCACACAGCTATGACTTTGTTTTTAGTATAAATTTCTTCCCTTTTATCTCTGAGGTGTGCAATATTTTTAAGATACGCTATATCTGTTGGACTGTAGATAGTCCCGTAATGGAGCTATATTCTAATTCCATCACCAATCCATGGAACCGTATCTTCCTCTTTGACCAAGCCCAATATGATGAATTTGCTCCAAGGAACCCTTCCTGCATTTTTCATCTTCCACTTGCCAGCAATCCAGCTCGATGGGACTCTGTCATTGCAAATGCATCATCAAAAGATATCGCACGCTTTTCTAATCAGATTTCTTTTGTGGGCTCTCTCTATACAGAAAAGTGTGCTTACGACCGACTAAAAAATGCCCCTGAATATCTCACCGGATATCTGGAGGGAATCATGGCGGCGCAACAGAAGATATATGGCTATAATTTTTTAGAGGAAGTTCTACCAGATGATATTGTAACCGATTTTCGCAAGCACTTCCCTGGCTTTTATACCCCACCAGAGAATTCGATCCGCAATGATCGTGCCATTTTGGCACAGTTATATTTAGGCACAAAGATCTCTGCCATGGAACGTGTCTCTGTAATGAAGTTGCTAGGCAGTCATTATTCTGTTGATCTATACACCGGCAGTGATACTACTGGGCTACCAGTAAAAAATCGCGGTCTAGCAAAGACTTTGACAGAAATGCCACTTATCTTCCATTACAGTAAGATCAATCTGAATATGACTTCCAAATCGATCCGCGCCGGTCTGCCACTTCGTATTTTTGACATTTTAGGTTGCGGAGGATTTTGTCTCACGAATTATCAGACGGAACTAACCAATTATTTTACACTTGGATCGGATTTGGATTGTTATACCAGTGAAGAAGATCTGTTAACCAAGGTCGAATATTATCTCACCCATGAGAATGATCGAGCCGAAATTGCTCACAACGGTCTTGAGACCATAAAGAAATATCACAATTATCCGGAACGCTTATTAGAGATGCTTTCTCTTGCTTACGGAATGAAAGAGGAAAGTCTATGAGAATACTATTTCTTGATTCGCCTGCTTTTGCCAAGCAGGACATGATGGATGCATTCGCCGACTGTGGCGTACAATACGATTTATTTTTCCACGATGACTATCATGACAGGCAAAGCCTTGCTTTTGAGAATGCATTTTTCGCTGCTTTAGAAGAAAATACATACGATTTTGTATTTTCCTTTAACTATTTTCCCATTCTGTCACGTTGCTGTCAGAAATATGGTATAAAGTATGTCTCCTATGTCTATGACAGCCCTTTGGTAGCGCTTTATTCCTGCACGCTGATCAATTCCTGTAATTATGTATTTCTCTTTGACAAAGCGACTTATCTCACTTTTCATAATGCTGGAATTTCCACCGTATACTACCTCCCGCTGGCAGCAAATGTAAAGCGACTGACCTCTCTTGTCTGTCCTAGCCATGTGCAGTCGCAAATCTCTTCAGAGGTCTCTTTCGTTGGCTCTATCTATAACGAGGAGCACAATTTTTACGATCGTCTGGACAAGATTTCCGATTTTACCAGAGGATACCTTGATTCCATTATGGCAGCACAGCAAAAGATCTACGGATACTTTTTCTTAGAAGAACTATTAAATCCTGCCATCTTGGAAGATTTACAGAAATGCATCCCTTACACACCTATGTCAGACGGTACAGAAAGTGCAGCCTACGTCTATGCCAATTATTTTTTGTGTCGAAAGATTACTTCCAACGAGAGACTTGCACTTTTAAAGGCTGCTTCCGAGCAGTTCCAATTAAAGCTCTATACCCACCAGCCAGCAAAGGAACTTCCGCATGCAGAATATATGGGCACGGTAGACTACTACGATACGATGCCCCTTATATTCCAGAATAGTCTTATCAATCTGAACATTACTCTGAAAAGTATTCAGACCGGCATTCCGCTTCGTTGCATGGACATTATGGGAGCTGGTGGATTTCTTCTCACCAATTTCCAAAGTGATTTCCTAGATTTCTTTGTTCCGGAAGAAGATTTTGCATTTTATGAAAGTGAAGAGGACTTCAGCGCCAAGATTTCCTACTATCTTGCCCACAGCACGGAACGTCAGCAGATTATTGATAATTGTCTTGGAAAAATGCAAGATGCGCACACCTTCGTACATCGTGTCCATACCATTCTGGATATTATAAGCAACGACTCCCGTACTTTATAATTGCCATTCCGAAAGACAAGAGCCTGTATACAGATTCATTCTGCATACAGGCTCCTATTTTATTCACTCAATATAAATTCATCAATATCTTCTTCCAATAGCTTTGCCCCATTCTGATAACCTTTTAATAACACAAGGCTCTTTTCCATCAATTCTTCCGGCTTTAGGTTCTCTTCTGTGTAGATCGAATCTCCCATTTCATATTCCTCTTTCTGGGCATACATAGAAACAAACTCTAATATTGGCATTTTCGATATCTCTTCGCTCTTCTCTGATGTTTCCCTCAGCAGCGTTATCAACTGATCCGATGACACCTTGGCGTCTTTCACCAACGCTATTGACTGCTCCTGTTCTGCAATCACTTCATCTATTCTTTTTTTAAAGTTTATGATCGATTGCTTGATATCTTTTAATTTTTCCAACATCATTGGCTGTTTTTCCTCTGAGAATGTCGGAAGAATATTCTTCTCTATCTGATAAATATCCAATTCCTGCTTACACTCACTTGCAATCGTCTCTTCAAAGCTTCGAATCTCTGTACCTTCGATCTTTGCACCACCCTCTGTGGCATCAATTACTCTGATTGCACTCTCATTGATACGAATCGCTCTTTCAAACCACTGCTTATAATACCACATCTGGAAATCGGTTTCTAACATCGTTCCGTCAATTCCCTCTACTTCCACAATGTGGCGACCCTGAATGTACTCATCATTATCCCCCAGCGCTCCCTCAATTCCTTTGGTATGGGATACGCCTCCTGTAAATGCCAGATCCTGTCCAATTAATATAATCTTCCGAAAACCTAGATATAACGCTAGCATAAACGCCTCTGTCGACACGGAGCCGCCCGAAACCAGACTTGGAAATGGATATCCAAGCTCCTTTTCCAACGCCTCATTCCATTCTTGACTGAAGTATCCATGATAAAAAATATATTTCGCATATTTATTTAGAATATCTGGGTTGGACAACCGAGTACAAGACCAGAAAATATCGTTCAAATCCAACCCGTCAAAAAAACGCTCCGGCGAGTTAGGATCAATGCTGCATAACATATCAGGCCGTACTCCTGATCGAATTACTGTTCGTATAGAAGCATCCACCGCTATAATAAATGCCTTTCCCTGAGCCTTTTTGAGCAAATGAATATTCTTGTCCAACGAAGGACCTGCTGACACGATAATCGTTGGTATCTCCGTTAAATCATATGCCGATAATGCCTGCTTTAGCTGCTCCAGGTTCCTATGATATATCAAGTTTCTCATATGATACAGCGTATGCTGTGGCACTGACCGATTAAAGGTCAAATGTGTTGTCTTATTCACGATTTCATTACGCATTCGCTCTATCACACTATCCATAAATTTTTCACAAGCTTCATGATAAAGCACATCATAATTTGGTAAAATTAGAAAATCGATCAGTTTGATTCTGGTGTAATCTATTAACTGTTGCAACATACCATCTGCGTCTATTTCCAATTCAGGAAAATATATAAGTACTCTACTCTCTTCAATTAAATCACGAATATCAAAGTAATGACATGCTCTTGCAAATATTTCCAAATTCGGTTCACAGGCCACAATCAAATTTGTATCATCGCTCTTTTTTAATAATTCCCGTACACATCTACCATCAGAGAATCCGAATACAAAATATACTCCATACAAACGCATAGAGTAACGCTCCGCACAAACCGCTGATGCAATTTCCGGATTCCACCTACTGTTAAGGCTCCAACATCTTCCGTCATATCGAATCCGAAGAATATCCATTCCATTAGATGCCTGCTCCACGCTAATCCTATCTTTTATCTCATCTATGTCAAATTTTCTTATTTTCTCTGCCAAATAACCATACTTTTTCTCTAATGCTCTGATATTTTCTTCAAATATTCCCATATTTCTCAATGTCCTTTCTCTGTTCTACTCTGTTCTTTGAAAATAGAATTGAACAAAGAGTATCGACTTCTCCATAAGACAATCCGCCACTCCCAAAACATCCTGACTCTGGTATGCTTCTAATAGTTCCCTAAGCATCATAAGCGCAAAGGCTCCACCTTCTGCCATCTGGCTCTCCGATTGATTCTTTATCATATCCTGAAATTGCACGAGCAATTCTGCTACTGCTGCAATTCCCTCCTGTTCTCGATTTTGATATAACATATAACTCGCTTCATTGATTTTTCCCAATAATGTCTTCTCGTCCATTGTCGCCCCACCTCTATCCAATATCTTTATAAGATGAAAAAAGCCGGCAGATTACTGCCGGCTTTTTAAATTGCTTACAATAATGATTACTGTAATAAGGATAATACACCCTGAGTAGACTGGTTAGCCTGAGCAAGCATAGACTGTCCTGCCTGAGCAAGGATGTTGTTCTTGCTGTACTCAACCATCTCTTCAGCCATATCTGTATCACGGATACGAGACTCTGCTGCCTGAGTATTCTCAGCGATGTTATCAAGGTTAGCGATGGTGTGCTCTAAACGGTTCTGTAAAGCACCTAAGTAAGAACGCTGTGCAGATACTACAGAGATAGCTCCCTGAATTGCGCTCATTGCACCACCTGCAGATTTGAAGCTTGTTACTGCCAATCCGCTAACACCGATCTTACCAGCGCTCATAGCGTCGATAGAGATTGTGATAGCCTGTCCGCAGATAGAACCTACCTGAAGGCTCTTAGCTGTAAACTTACCATCGATCAGGTTCTGAGTATTGAACTGAGTTGTAGAAGCGATTCTGTTGATCTCAGATGTTAACTGGTCGATCTCAGCCTGGATAGCTCCTCTATCAGCTGTGGTGTTTGTGTCGTTAGCTGCCTGAGTAGCTAACTCGTTCATACGCTGTAAGATAGAGTGTGTCTCGTTTAATGCACCCTCAGCAACCTGGATAAGAGATACACCGTCCTGAGCGTTAGCAGATGCCTTGTTAAGACCTCTGATCTGGCTTCTCATCTTCTCAGAAATTGTTAAACCTGCTGCATCATCGCCTGCACGGTTGATTCTGTAACCAGAAGATAACTTCTCTGAAGACTTAGCCTGTGCTCCTGTTGTGATACCTAACTGTCTGTTAGCGTTCATAGCTGTAAGATTGTGCTGTACTACCATAATTAATTTCCTCCTTGAATATACTGCAGCTTCCATGCTGCAAAAAATTTGTTGTTGTGTGACATCCATCCTCCTGGCCGTACGCTCCATTCAAACTTCTGCCACCAAGTAACTCTCTGTTTACTTGTAATATATATCGGATACTTTATCCGATACTTTATAGAAAAAAGAAAATTTTTTAAAATTTCTTTTTATCTATTCAAAATAGGGTTATTTCTTCTTGTCTGTAAACTGCGGTTCAATGAAATTGGTCTTCATCATATTCTTATAATATTGATTTACCACCTTCTGGCTCTTTCGAACCTCTTTGACCTGTTTACGGACTGCAGAAAACTTCTGCTCCATCAAAACTTTATTTCTAGCTTCCTGTGTCTGAATATCCGCACTCTTCTCTGTCAATCTGCGAATATACGTCTGCATCTCAGCAATTTCCTCCCGATACGCATCCCGATTCGCATTCAGTTCCTCTCTCACCCGCTCAAATAGCTCCTGAAATCCATTATCCAAGGTCTCCAAAGAATCAATTAACGCAGACTTCTCTTTAAAGGTCTTATCGAAATCGTCCGGATCAAGCGCAGGATTCTCAAGTTCCTCTCTCTGTCGTCTATTTATCTCTAGAATTGCATCCAGAGTCTGTTCCTTTTTCTTCAAACTCTGAATCATAATCGGAAGATACTTACTTTTCTCCATATATATACCTAATCCTTGTCCACTACTGCGTCTTTGCCAGTCGCATAACTTCCTTCCATGTGTCACGCATGGTTCGCAAATGCTTCAAAACTTCTTCTAATATCTCTTTGTCCTTCTTAAAATTCGCCTCTTCCAAGCGTTTCATAAGATAAGAATATACCTCATCAAAGTCCTTCGCTACTGGATACTTATGATCCAGTGTGCCCTGAAATTCTTGGATAATATTCTCGACCTTAACAATGTTCTTATGAGCTTTTGCTATATCATTCTCATCAATCGCTACAATCGCAATATTACAAAACTTAATCGCTCCCTCATAGAGCATCAATGTAAGTTCTCCTGGCGAAGCAGTCATCACCTTATTATTGGCATATGCTGCATATCCCTGATTCGCTAACATATTAAACCTCCCTGTTATAACAGGGCTTATCGTACAATAGTACGATAAGCCCGTTTTCTTATGTCTTACTTACCTGTCAAAATACAATCATCAGCCTCCAAGCATGCTAGACAACGAAGATGTCTGGCTATTAAGCTTAGACAACGCTGTCTCCATTGCAGAGAACTTGTTATAATAGTAATCTTCTTGAGCCTGAAGCTTTTCTTCCCACTTTTTGATAAGATCTGTGTAATCACTATACTCGGATGCCATCTCCTTGTCATTGTAGACAGTATATGTACTGCTGAGTGTAGTGGACTTCATCTTATCGCCAACTGCAGTATATAAATTTGATGCCAACTGTTGCATAAAGCTTACCACCGTATCAGGATCTGATGTAATTGCTGCCATCAGCTTATCCGTATTGCCGGAAGAAGCCGCATCATCCTCATCACCATCAATGTGATATGCATTGTGCTGATTCTCAGGTGCATTCAAATATCCTAAGGTCTTAATACCAAAGCTGGACAGATAATATGTCTTATCCCCTATCTTCACACCCTTGCTCATGGACGAGGTCATCGCATTCATAACACTCTCAAGGCTGTCATCTCTACGAAGCAGAGAAGCCTTAATCTTCTCTTCCCACTTTTCAATCTCGGTATCGGACATTGCGTCCTTCTCATCATCTGACAGAGGTTCATATCCCTTAGCAGAATCTGCATTGTATAAGGAAGTAAGTTCATTAATCAATGCATTGTACTGTGTCAAGAAATCCTTGATCTTGTCGTAAATACCCTGTGTATCTGTTGAAGTCGTAATTGAAATCGCATTATCATCGCCTTCTCCAGTTACCTGCTGTGCTGTAATATTAAGTCCATTGATAGAGTATGTATTCAAAGAACTTTCATACTCGATACCATTTAAGGTAATCTTAGAATCTGTTCCGTCAATCTTCTTCGCATCGGTATTATACTTCGTAGTCGCAGACGTAGTAATCGCATTGGCGTTATTTACCTGATTTACGAAATCAGCTAGCGCTGTCGCATATTCTGCTGCTCCCTCTGTGGTAGAAGTATCAATGGCTGCAAGCTTTGCAAGCACCTGATGCTCCTCCATGGTCGCTTCTGCATCTGTAATATCTGCCTTATTATCAGTAATAATCTGCGCATATGTATTAGCCAGTGCAGTTACTCCCGCAGAACCGTTTGCTGCATAAGCATCCTTAATTGCTGTCGCAATACTTACTCTTGAATATGGATCACTTGAAGCAAGCTCATCAGAAGCTGTCTCGAAAGTATTTACTGCCTTAACATTACTAGTTAATGTATCTAACTCATCATCCGTCAATGCAAAATCTGCATCTTCCTTCAACTCTCCAAACACATCTGTGGAGCGATTAATTCCAGTTGCTACTGCTCCTTGAGTATATTCAGTTTTGGTAATCTCTTCATTGGAAGCTACCGTAACTTCCTTTCCACCCGTAACATCAGCTCCAGCAGAATCAATCTCAACTAATTTTCCATCATCCGTCAGACGATACTTGGTTCCATCTGTTCCTGCATACGTATGGTCATCATTCTCTGTATAGGTGTTGCCGTCTGCATCGGTAAGCTTATAAAATCCTGTTCCTACCTCTGCGGATGTTGCCACGTAGTAAGAAGTCTCCGTCTTAATCGTCGCCTTATTGCCATCTGCATCTGCATAGATTATATTGCCATCTGCATCCTTCTCACTGGTTGCCTTGTATACAGTTCCTGCATCATCTGTATATGTCTTATCATCATTCAATGTATAGGACTTGCCTGTCTCATCTGTGTAAGTAATAACACGCTGAAGTAATTTTTCATTGCCAGCATCATCTGTGTATGAAAAAATAGCATTACCATCTGCATCTGTGGACTTCTGTGTATACACATTACCATCTGCGTCCATAAGAGTATTCACTCTTTCTGTAGCAGTCATGCCAAGAAGTGTCTGTAACTTCTTCTGCTCATCTGTAGACAAACCACTCTTCTGTAACGCATCTTCCATAGCCGCATAGGCACTTGCATATCCATATGCAGCAGAAAGATTCGCGTTCTGGGCAGACTTTGTCGCATATTCTTCCTTCGCCGCCTTATATGCATTAATTGCATCCACTACATTCTGCTCAAGCACAGTACCATCTGCATTATAATACTTCGTATAAGATGTATAAGTCGCATCTGTAGCAGCGGATCCCGGATTCAAGCCCAGTCTGTATAATGCATCCACACCATCGATGTTAGCACCTGTCAATGTAAAGTCATTATCCTTACCAGTTGTCTTGGAGCTTACATAGATACGCTTATTTGTTTCATCATAATTTGCACTAAGTCCCGCTTCCTTTAAGGATGTAATGAAGCTATTAACTGTCGTTCCCTGACTTACAGTAATGGCAGTCGTGGTTCCATCTCCCATGGTCACATTGATGGTTCCATCACCACCTGTATATCCAAGTTCTGCTAAAGTAGTACCTGTTGTCGTACTGCTATCCAACTTGCCACCTGTCAAATATCCAGCCTGCGCGACCTGAATGATATTCAACTTCTGTGTACCATTTGGTGCACTGCTGCTTGCAGTCACCGTCGCCTTTGTGGAGTCTGAAACTGTAGTAGACTTCAAATTATAGGAATTAGAAAAGCGAAGATTACCCACGCTATTATATAAGCTATAAATCTTTGTGTTCAGCGTCTTCCACGCATCCTGCTTCCAGGACAACTTGGTCTGCGCCTTCTTATACTTCTCAGTCTTATAATTATAAGATGATACAAGGGCTGATATAATCGCCTCTGTATCCAATCCTGAATTCAAACCTGTAATACGAATTGGCATAATTAATTCCTCCTATCGCTTCTCATCTACAAGGATTCCTGCAATCTCCCATACCTTTGCGATCATGTCAAGTGTCTGCTCTGGCGGATATTCCTTCAAGACTTCCTTGGTCTCTTTATCTACAATCTTAATCGTAACACGATTGGTCTTCTCATGAATTCCAAAAATAGCCTCTGAATTCTTAAGCTGCTTATTCAGATCACTCACTGCTGTCTTAAGCTGACTACTCTGTGCAGTCAATAATTCCTCAGACTGCTCCGCATTTTCTGTCGCATTCTTATTCAAAGAAAAGTCCTGCATCGGTGCATATGCACTTGCCATCTGTGCAGATGCTCCCGCGCTCTGTGTTACTGCTTCTGTTCCTGTTGTAGCTGCCATTGCCGCACTTCCCTGATACGACATACCTGCGCCACCTGTTATCTTCTCTATTCCCATTGCTTACCACCTCCGTGTGATATTTGGTCATTCAACTTTCTATCTGTTATATCGGAAAATTCGCCTAATATATTAACCTACATTTAAAAAAGATTCTTCAACGCATCTATTGCGTCTACATTTAATGCAGCCTTATTCTCATTCTGAATCTGTAAATATACTTCCTTACGGTAAATCGGCACTTCCTTCGGTGCTGAGATGCCAATCTTTACCTGATCTCCGCGGATCTCTAATACGGTTATCTCAATATTATTATTCACTACCAGTGATTCGCCTTTTTTTCGCGTCAATGCCAGCATGTCTTATTCCCCCGCTTTCTTCCTGCTTTGTACTGCCTCATAAATCTTGAACTTAACGGGATAATCATCCTCTACAATGATCTGGCATCCCTTTCTCGTATCAGTATTGATTACAATTGGTGCCTTCAGATTCACAGATGATTCCTTGACATCTGCTGCAGCGGTCAATGTAACCAATACATAAGTATTTTCTTCGTTCAACTCCCCGATTGGAGAAAGCATCTCATCGCTTACCGTTGGATTATAATCTGGCTTAACGGTATTCGGCTGCATTACCGGAAATGCAGTCTCTGGATCGTCCATAGACTGAAGCCACATAATAGAAGATTCCTTCATGCCCTTTTCTTCATCAAATATTAATGCAAATTTCTGATATTCTGGCAAACCGATCATTCCGTTCTCCAATGTAATGATCTTATCCTCCTGAATATCAATCTCCCCAAAAAGTCTGGTAACTGCCTTCATCTGCTCTCCTCCAACCTCTTCTAGTCATGATGCGGCTGCATTATCTGCAGCCGCATTCAAATCTAAATATAATTTAATAATGTGTTCTGATTAATCTTGGATGCCGCCTGCAAGGATGCCTCATATGCATTGTATGCAGCGGTATAATCAATGATAATATCTGATAAATCACGGTCTTCATTGGAAGACTTCAAAGTTTCAATTGTGGTCTGCTGGTTCTCCATACGGTTCTTGACCAATTCAAGACTGACTCCCTTGCTTCCCACGTCCGTAATTGCCAGATTAATCTGCTCTAAATACTCATCACAGTTGCCAATATAATCATTATACAACTTCTGCATATTGTCATCTGCATAGTCAGCTTCCTTCTTTGCCGCCGCAAGCCAGTTTTCAAGTTCTGCCTGACAGTCGTCCGATGCATATTCCTGCATCTTCTGCATCTTTTCAATCTCTGCAACCTTGTCATTTGCTTCCTGTGCAAATCGAACTGCATCAATCAATGCATCTACATCTCTGCCAAGAGAAGCATCAAACACTTTGTTAGCACTGGTATTGACTGTAAGCGTCTGATTGGAAGCCACAACATAATTGATATCCTGATATACTTCCTTGCCATCCTGATACTTAATGTATTCAATCGGATTAGAAGAATCAGTAATATTGGTACAGTTATAATAATACTCTGGACGAAGCTCACCCTTATCGAATCCAGTCTTGGTATAGTTAAAATCAAGACTTGCCTTACCAGCACGAAGTTCGGAAGATGCATTCGCACCAAGAATCAACTCGCCTGTTTCCTTAATGAACACTGCCTTCTGCTCGCCAGCTCCCTCAGCAATCTCGTACTCATTATTTGCGTTTGCAGCCGCCCAATCTACCAGTGTATCATAAACGGTGACCTCCAACTCGCCATCTGTCTGTACCGTGCCTGTTGCATCTGTATAGCTATAAGAAACAGTCGCTGTCTCGCCATTATTCGTAGCTACTACCTCATTACCAGCCGCATCCGTACCAGCAATACAGTCAATCTCACTATAGCTTAATCGAATTCGGTCAAAGGTTGCCTCCTTTGGATCGGAAATCGTGTTATTAAGTACTTCATCCGCCGTTGTTGGTATTGTCACTTCATCACTATAATAACGATACTCCTCAATATCTCCATAGGTAAATCCCTGCGTGATATTGTAGGAAGTGGTCTGGTCATCCTCCATAAAGGTCAACTTCTGATTGGTACGATACCCTGTAAACACAGTACGACCTGCATAATCTGTATTCCCCTCAGAATACACCTGATCCCGAAGCTTTTCCAACTGCGACAGGATAGCCGTACGATCCTCCGCTGTCAATGGATCATTAGAACCATAAACGCACTGGGTTCTAATATCACCAACAATCGTCTTCATATTCTTTAGCGCTGTCTCTGTAATCTCTAACCAAGACTCTGCATCCGGAATATTGTTCTCATAATACTGATCAATCTCACTTAATGTGCTACGGAATCTAAGAGCACGAATCGCAATAACCGGATCCTCTGAAGGTCTCTGGATCTTCTTCTGGGAGGACATCTGATTATTCATATTATTCACATTTATCTTATTTCCATTGATGTTGCTTGACGTATTATGAATCATTATATTATTTGTAATACGCATTTATCTCTCCTCCTATACACCAGTCTCTAAGATCAGTCTGTCGTAAACCTCTGCCATAACAGAAATCATCTTAGATGATAAGTTATATGCATTCTGGAACTTAATCAGATCCAATGCCTCCTCATCCTCATCAACTCCTGAGATAGACATACGCTGAGTTTCGATCGCATCTGCAATATTAGTGAAATTCTGATTGAATATCTTAGACTCCTGTGTATCAATTGAAATATCAGAAATCATACACTTAAGGAATCCGTCTGCGGTACCTCCACGATAAAGCACTACATCGCTCTTTAACGTAGCAAGCTCCTCTATCAACTCGTAAGCATCCACACCACCGGTTCCATAAATATCCTTTGTAGTCGCCAGAAGTGTAGGGTCTTTTACGCATACATTTGATACACAGATATTGCCAGCTGTCAGTTTATAATAGCTATCTGTGGTAGATCCCTGACTCGCTGTTCCTGTTACCAAATCGATTCCATTGAAAACGAATTCCTCTCCAGTTATCGTCTCTGTTCCAGTAAAGAATGCATAATAATCTGTTGGATTTCCGTTCAAGTCATCATTGTCAGCCGCATTCAAAATACCATTAAATTCAGTCGCGAAGCTACGAAGGAACTGGTTCATCTGCGCCATGTAATATGGAATACCCATAGAATCAACGGAAGATCCGATGGACGCGGTCTTGCCATCTACCAATGCTCTCTGCTCTGTACTGAGTGCATCCTCTAGTTCAAAGGTATAGGACTCGATCTGCCCTTCAATATCATCTCCATTGGCGTCCTTAGCATATTCAAAGGTAAATCCAGTATATCTGTATTCCTTTCCATTGATCTTCAGATATCCCTCTTCCGGCATTGTAATCGCCTCGATAGAGGTAAGGGAAGGACTGTCAACACGGATCTCTGTGCTGCTGACAACGGTTGCTGCACCTGTAAAGTTCTCACCGTTATTACCATCGCGGATATCGAACAATGCCTTTAAAGAACCAGACATATAGCTTGCGCCTGCACTAAAAGTATTACCTGTCTTCGCCCACTTGATATCATAAAGTCCATCAATATCAGACTGGTTAACACGTTCATCTCTCGCCACACACTCAAGCTCATAGTAATCATAAGTATCTACCAACAACTGTCCACCAATCTTTACTGTGTAATAGGTTCCACCAGTTACCATCTCTGGATGGTTGCTGTTTGCCACCATTACTTCCTCTGCCTCAGTTGGAACAATTGCAGATAACTCGTCAACCAAAAGCGCTCTCTGGTCACGCAGCTCATTGGCATAACCGCCCTGTACTTCGATAACATTAATCTGCTTATTCAAAATCGCAATCTTCTCTGCAATCGCGTTAATATTCAAGACCGTTGACTTGATTTCTTCATTGGCACTGCTCTGGATTTCACTAAGTCCAGATGCCACGCTGTTGAAATAAGTAGCCAAGTTCTGTGCTGTTCCAATGAACTGCTGTCTTACATTAACGTCAGAAGCATTGTTCTTCAACGTGTCTACCGCATTGAACATGGAATTCAAAATAGTAGAAAATCCCTTGGCACTGTCATCATCGAGAAAATAATTCTCAATCTGCTCTAAATAATCCAATCTGGTCTCATAAAGTCCTACGGAAGACTGATTGTACCAATACTTGGTATCATAATACAGATTTCTCACCTGCTTGATAGATGTGGTAGTAACACCCGTTCCAGCAGTACCGTACTTCTGATAAACACGAAGGGCATCAGAAGCAACTCGATTTGCCTGCTGTCTGGAGTATCCCTTGGTCTGTACATTAGATATATTATTTGCAGTTGTATTTAACGCGACCTGATATGCATTCAGACCTGACGTAGAAATTGTTAATCCAAAAAATGTAGATGACATCTAGACACCTCTTTCTGTTATAATAACGCCTCTCTTTTATCCTAGCTGCGTAATCAAATGTTCAATCATCTCATCGACCACATTAATAAATCGACTGGATGCATTATATGCATTCTGATACTTGATCATATAAGTCAGCTCTTCGTCAGAAGATACTCCAATCACCTGCTGTCTCTGGTTATCGACAGAAGCAACTGTTCCGGCGAGACTATCCGCCGTAGATCCGTATACATCGCCAAGCGTTGCTAACTCACCAATCATGGAATCATAATATTCCTTAAAGCTACAACCCTTAGTGTCATTTGGATTCAATGTCAATAAGTTCTCATCCCAGATTGCTGCCAACTCTCCTGCCAATGCATAGTTTACAGTACCATTCTGTGTCAAGTATGGCAATGCAGTCTCATCAACGATCAGTGCTTCATTTACACTCAAGCTCTTCAATGTGTACTGCATGGTATCATCCAACGGCTCTTCCTCATTGTAGATGTAGATCTCCTTGGTCTCCATAATCGGATTACCGGAAGCATCCGTCATAGGATTGCCCGCATCATCTGTCTTCTGATAGGTATAGCTTGCCTTGGTATATCGTTCTGTTCCAATTCTTACAAATAACTCCTGTGGTGGAAACTCACCATCGGAACCAACGGAACAATTCTCTGTATCAAGAATCTTAGTATTCTCATTCAACGTGAATGTACTACCATCCTCCAAACGTACATCCAGTGTAGTCGCTGCTCCACCTGTCAGTTCGCTAATCGTATCTCCCGCTGTAACATTCGGGCAAAGAAGATCGTTAATGGCTGTAACGATTCCATGAATCATCTGGTCTAACTCTGCTTCCGCATTTACCATAACAGACATTCCCGTGGTATCATTGTATGTCTTCTTATCCATACCCTCCACATCGGTATAATTAGCGACATGGTCTCCTCTTGCTAAAATAAGCGCTTTTAACTCGCCCATATCGTTCTGATTCGCAGCGGAGATATCTGTCTTAAACTCAAATACCTCTACATAATTACCGTGCTTCGTATCTGATAAGTATCCCCAGTATGGTGTGATAAATCCAGTTACCTTATCATACTTCTTCTCTATATTATAAACACTGACCTCATCCACGAACTCAACGCCCTCGATACTTACTTTGACAATGCTATCCTCTGTCTCGTGGTATGTAATCTCCGCCAATGTAGATAACTCATCCAACGCCTGATCTCTGGCATCTCTCAGTGTCATTGCGGTCTCAATATCTCCGGCCTCAATCTTCTGAATCTCCTCATTCAATTCATGAATGGTCTTGCCCAATTCATTTATCCTATCAATATCATCAGAAATCTGTGTGTTGATATTATACTGATAACTCTGCAGACCAGAATAAACAGCCGATGCTCTACTGACAAAAAGCTGAGCCTTCTGAATCACCAGATTCTGATAAACGCTATCATCTGGTGCCTTAGCTAACTCCTGAAAAGATACCCAGAAATCCTCTAACGCATCCTGAAATGCTTCTCCTTCCAATTCTTGGAAATAGGTCTCGACCTCTGTTATAGCCTCATAGGTCGCTGCGTAGAAAGCCTGACGTCCTGACTCGGTACGATAAGATCTGTCTAAGAAAGTATCTCTTGTATGTACTACATCCGCTATCTGAACGCCAAGTCCTGACTGCTGCTTACTGACAGCGGCTGTTGTATTAAATGTTATATAATTACGGTCACCAAACAATACCTGCTGGCGTACATAGCCAGTTGTGTCTACATTTGCTAGGTTGTTTGCAGTAACGTTAAGTGCATTCTGGCTGCTCTGCAGACCTGATACACCAATATATAATGTTCCAAAACCATTTGCCATGGCAGTTTCCTCCCTTTATTGCTTGGCATCGAACCCACTGCTACCAAGCAGAGTGCCTGTATTGTAAGCATGCTTATCATAATTGGCAGTCTCTGGTGCCTGTCGCATGCTCCGCAGCAACGTAAGGTCAAATTCCACCATCTCTAATGCCTGTTTTAGTAATTCTTCATTCTGCTGATTCACAATCCGCATCTGTGTGCCCACTGCAAGAAGTCTATCTCGCCACTCGGTCAACTGCTTCTGCTCCTCCGGTTGGCTCTCCAAGTAACCAATCATCTTATTGATGGTCATCTCCTTCGGCTCCTTGCCAAGGACAATCGCCATGTCGTTCAGCACCTGATCCCTCTTATTAGAAAGATTAAGCAGTGTACTTGCCACATCCTGTTCCTGGGTCGTAACCTGTCCCAGTGCCTCGATGTCAGCTTTGATCACTGCTTGTCTCTTGACATCACTTAATTCAATTAATGTCTGATACTGCTTCTCTTCCTCTTGCATGACTCCGAGAAGTTCCTGCATTAAACTAGCCACAGTCTATCCTCACTTTCGCTTATTACAACATAAATGAACGGTACTTTGCTAACAGCTTATCTGCAAAATCGTCTACACTCACGTCATAATTACCGGAATTCACCTTAGCTGCAACCTCTGCAACCTTGTCTTCTCTGATATCTGAAGCCTCTGCCACTGCCTGCTTTGCAATCTGGTAATCCTGGCCAAATGAAGAAATCTGTACTTCATCGCGAGCAGCACCAGCCTTGGCTGTCTTAGCTGTTCCGGCAATCTTATTCGATTTATAGATCTGTGCCACCTGATTATAAGCCTCTATACGCATAATGGCATCTCCTTTCTACCTTAAAAAATAACTTTCTAGTCTTTATATCGGATGATTCGGCATTTTCCTTAGAAAAAAATGAAAAATCATAGTGTCCTTTCTTTCCCTATGATAAAATATAGGAACAAAATACATTATATATAAGAAAATACTGGTTTAGAATAGATCATTATCAGGGAGGTTAATTATATGGGTATTGTAGTACTTGGTGCTGTTTTTGTAGATATTAAGGGGTATCCTCTGGATACTTATATTCCCGGTGGTAGAAATGAAGGCCGCGTGAAACAGATTCACGGTGGCGTGAGCAGAAATGTGGTGGAGGACATTGCCAATATCGAGCTGCGTCCCACCTTCGTAAGTCTGGTGGACGAGTCTGGAATCGGAGCCGATGTCATCCAAAAGTTACAGAATCATAAAGTCAACACCGACTATGTGCGGGTAACACCGGACGGAATGGGCACCTGGCTGGCAGTCTTTGATAACGATGGTGATGTATGTGCCTCCATTTCCAAGCGGCCGAACCTGCTTCCAATCGCAGATATTCTGGACGAGCATGGAGATGAGATCTTCAAGGATGCAGACAGTATCGTTCTGGAAATTGACATGGATAAGGAAGCGGTGAAGCGAGTCTTTAAATACGCGAAGAAATATAACAAGAAAGTCTTTGCGGCGGTCGCCAATATGAGCATTGCCGTGGAACGCCGTGACTTTTTACAATCCATTGACTGCTTTGTATGTAATCAGCAGGAGGCTGGCATTCTCTTTTCTGATGATTACACGGAAAAGACACCAGAAGAAATGGTGGAGATTATTTCCAAAAATGTGCAGAAAGCCCAGATTCCGAGCATGATCGTGACTATGGGTGCCGAGGGTGCCGTCTACGCCAGCAAGGATGGCGATAAGGGACACTGTCCTGCCCCGAAGGTGCATGTGAAGGACACCACTGGTGCCGGGGACTCCTTCTGTGCAGGAGTCGCCATCGGTCTGACCTACGGAAAGACCTTGGAGGAATCCTGCAACATCGGAGCACGTCTGGCAGCTTCTGTTATCTGCACTTCCGAGAATGTATGTCCCCGTTTCTTACCAAGTGAGTTTGGTTTAGATGTGAAAATAGAGGATTAGAGGTTGGAGGCAAATACTTTTTTGCCTCCAATATATTTTTCTACCACATTTCTATCATCCGCTAGGTAGATCAAACGCTCCAACCTTTCTCTTATCGTCAATTCCTGCGGGTGTTTCAAAGAGGAATCATCAATAATGACCGCATCAAACTCATATCCCTCATCAAAGCTTCCCACTTTACCAAAGAATTCTCCACTGCCCTTGGTCGCCAGATAGAACGCCTCCTCCACCTTGATTGGTGCCAGAGACTGATCCACCAGCCGCCATCTAAGCTTAGAGCACTGAATCGTATCTGCCATCGCCTGAAACATGGACAGGCTGGAACCTCCAGCCACATCTGTTCCTAATCCAATCTTCATTCCCGCATCCAGATATTTCCGAACTGGCGCAATGCCAGAAGACAGATTCGTATTTGACTGCGGACAGTGGGCAATAAAGACGCCCTGACGCTTCATCAAATCTATTTCTCTGTCGCCGCTGTGAACGCAATGCGCCATGATCGTAGGGCTGACGCTTCCAAACATTCCATATTTGTCATAAGCCTCCCCGTAAAATTCTGTATCCGGGCAAAGCTCGCTGACCCACTGAATCTCTCCAAAGTTCTCCGACAAGTGGGACTGCACCGGCAAATTGTATTTTTTTTGCAAAACAGCCAGCCTCTCCATCAGCTCATCCGAGCATGTCGGAATGAACCGAGGTGTTAGTATCGGCTTTATGTGCTCGAATCTGCTACTCTCCCGAATCCAGCTCTCTGTATCAATCACTGCCCGTTCTGCATTTTCCTCACAGAGATATTCTGGGCTATTACGATCCATATTTACCTTTCCCACATAAGCCCGAAAGCCTGCCTGTTCCATCATCTCCATTAACAGCAGCGTAGCCTCTGTATGCAATGTTCCGAATACACATGCCCTCGTGGTCGCCCCCGCCAGCAGGTCCTGTACAAATATCTCATATGCTCTCTTGGCATATTCCATATCTGCATATTTTTGCTCCTCCACAAAAGTGTGGGTATTGAGCCAATCAATCAGCTCCAGATCCATGCCCAGTCCCCGGAAGGAGTACTGTGGTGCATGCACGTGCAGATCCACAAATCCCGGAAGAATCAGCTTGTCCCCATAGTCCCAACAAGGATCATCCTTGTACTTTTCTGGCAATTTATCAAACACGCCGACAGATACACCATCCTCACATACCACGTAGCTATTCTCCGCAATACGAAGATGTGTACTGTCCTCGCTGTAACATATGTTTCCCTTTAATACAAATCTATTCATTCTGTCCATCCTTTCTTAAGTCACTTTTTTCAAGAATAAAAAAAACCGTAATAATCTGCTATTCGTCCTTAAAACTTATAGCAGACTATTACGGTAGTCCGTAGAAACATTCATCCAATCATGAAAATATATAAGTTAACAATAATATTATATACCTTAATTTGCATTACCGCAACGGCTTTCGCCCCATTACAGCCATCCAAAAAATTCAAGGCAATCCACCACATATTTGCTCCAGGTATTTTCGTCATGATCTCCATTTTCATCTGAAACAAGAATCACATTTTCTATTTCATTTTCTAACGCAATCTCATAGGCTCCTTCTGTTGATATCCGCGCAAAGTCATTTGCCCCAACAAAAAAGTATATTTTCCGACCAGCAAATGCTTCTTGAGTCAGATTCGTTTTTAAATACTCATTCATTCTTGCCGGATTCTGGTTATCACAATATGAAAATGCTCCTGTGTAGCCATAAACTTCTGGATAATCAATGCTTGCGCAGATAGAAACAACCGCCCCGTAGGAAGAGCCTATAATTGCCGTATTTTCTTGATCTCCCAATGTCCTATAATTTTCATCGATATATGGCTTTAATGTATTTGCAAAAAATTCTGCCACCTTTGCTGCATTTCCTACTCCACCATTTTCAAAACTGCTCAAGTAGAGATTATAATCCTCCGTTCTTGTGTACTCATCCGAATCCACTCCAACAACAATTACTCCCCCAGTCCGATTTTCCTGATACATCTGGTCTAAGGTCTCATCCATGCACCATTCTTTCCCATAGGACGCAGTCGATGAACTAAAAAGATTTTGCCCATCCGGCATATAAATAACAGGATAACATTCTGTCGTCTCCGCATAATTAGGCGGAAGATATATTCTCACTACCATTTCCCTCTCCATCTCAGGACTATAAAAATCTGGTATCTCTATCACATTTTCTTTATCTACTTCTTCCGATGCGGTATCCTGTCTTATCTCTTCCGTTTCTGTCTGATCGTCTACAAGCGCTGTATTTTCGTTGCCTCCGCAACCACTGGTCAAGCATAACAACACTCCCATTCCTGCCAATATACGTTTCATTTTCATAGTTCTTTCCCTCCATTTTATTAAGCCTTATCTGCTCCATCCATAATAGGAATTCAGATACTTTTATTATAAAAATCCCTAAGAAATGTAACATGAATAATCCTCATAAAAAGTTGTCTAATTATCAATTTTACTCTAAAATAGAGATTATGATTTAGGACACTCTGGCAAGAATCGAAAGGATAGACTTATGAATATTTGTGTCGAAGAACACCATGGATATTTTACTTTAGATATGTGCTGCTACAACGGAAACGGTTTTTGCAATTCCTCTATACAGGGAATGCGCCTTTCTCTCATCTATATTCCTTCTGGACATGGATCTTTGTATTTAAATGAGCGCGAAATCTCTTACGATGCCCCAGCACTGCTCTGCATCAACGAATCCGATACGATTGATATTCCTAATAGTGCAGCCGTACAGGCCATTCTATTCCACCCGTCTGTTATTAATACCTCTTTAGATTTTGAAAATATCAGATCCATCTCTGACAGTCTCGATATTACTGCGCAGCAGGATTGCTTTTATTTTCAGCCATTCTTAAACCGACATACAGATTTTTGCGGAGTTCTTTTCCCGACTTTTGATACGAGCAGCAAAATCGAAAAGCTCTTTGCCACTTTTTCTGCTCAAATAACACTGCAGGACAGCAATTACTGGGCATGTCGTAGTCGAAGCTGCCTGATCGAGTTACTTTCCCTCGCTTGCAACTGTCTGGAACATCACCTAGAACTCCTGTCTACAACAGAAAAAAGCAATAACAGCGACGTTCTACGTGTTATTGCTTTTTTAGAGAGTAATCTGCACCAGAAAATCACCATTTCCGACTTGACTAAGCGCTTTCAGATGAATCGTACAGATTTGTCCCGCCTTTTTGTAAATTATACAGGCGAGACCATTATGCAATTTGTAAATCGCTCCCGCATCGAGCTAGCTGCTACGCTTCTTCGTGATACCACCATTCCAATGTCCGAAGTAATGGAGCGAACCGGCTTTGCCGATTATTCTTATTTTTCAAGAACGTTCCGCAAGCAAAAAGGAATGTCTCCGCGCAATTATAGAAAAGAGTATTGCTGGATGCTTCCATAGAGACGGATGCAACTTCCTTATACTTCCTTCTTATCGATATACTCCCGCTGGATGGCGCTATCCATAATGGATTTCACTACGTTGGCGCAGCATCTTCTTACATCCTCCTCCGTAATCCGGCCGCTCTTTACCCCTTCTAGGATTTCCTTCTTGTAGTACTTGCCACCCGGCATAATAAGATCATTTCCAACCTTCATGGCAAGGGCGCTGTCCGCCTGACCCTTGTTCGTCGAGAACCAGTCCGTCATCACCACACCATCAAAGCCCCATTCATTACGCAATACCTTGGCGCACAGATCATCGCTATTCGGTGCATATACACCGTTGACCTTGTTGTAGGAAGTCATAATACTCTTGGCATGACCTTTTCGCACTGTATTTTCAAAGCCCCGGAGATAGATTTCGCGCAGAGCCCGCTCGCTCACATTGCTAGAGACTCCTGTACGATTATCCTCCTGATTGTTACATGCAAAGTGTTTCACCGTCACATAGAAGCCTTCCTCCTGTTGGACACCCTTGATGATGGCGGTCGCCATCTCTCCCGTCAGGAATGGATCTTCTGAAAAATACTCAAAGTTACGCCCGCACAATGGGTTCCGATGAATGTTAATCGCCGGAGCCAGCCAATAGGTACATCCGTATTCCTTCATCTCATCGTATACAGCCTTACCCACCTCATGTAGTATCTGTCGGTTCCACGTCTGTGCCAGTGCTGCTGCCACTGGAAATGCAGTCGTATACTGGTAGATAACAGGCTCTTTGTCTGGATTACCCACCATGAATCGTCTTATGATTCCCGGAAGCAGATCATAAATAGACATCGCCATGTCCACAGCCTTTACATTTCCCTTCTTATCCACGGTGGAACGCTTCTGTATACGGAGTCCCGCTGGGCCATCGCAAAGAGCCACATTGGCAAGCCCTCTATCCCAGAACTTGGATGTGGTATTTCCCACAGAGCCTGGCAGATTAAATCTTCTTTCTCCACCAAACATGCCAATTCCCACAACGATATCCACCATTTCCTTTAAGGAAAGTGTATTTATGAACTTCCAAACACGCTCATCCTCGCAGATCTTCGGTGCCTCGTAAGCATATTTTGCGGTGGTAAATGTATCCACATCCATGGTAATTCGAAGGATTCCCGGATTGATTTCCTCCCTATCTCCTGCCGCAGCCTTCAGTTCCTCAAACGGAGCTTTTACTGGGCAGATATTGCAATGGGTAGATACAACTACTTCCTTTTCCAAAGTTACTACCGCGACTGGCACTGTGCTTCTGGAGGAATTACCCAGCCGAAGGATATAGTCTCCTGCTTCCAAAATATAGCTTGCCCGACTTTCATCATAGCTTGCCACCTCCGCCATATCAAAGGTCAACGCTAAGTTGTCGCTCTCTCCCGGTGCAAGCTCCCTTGTCTTTCCAAACGCCACAAGACTCTGGTATTCCTTGTCCAGCTTCCCCGTCGGAGCACTCATATACAACTGGGCAACTTCCTTTCCTGAGTAAGTATCTCCCCTATTGGTTACTTTCACGGTCACAGTTACCTTCGTTCCCTCCACCTTGATATCCGAGGCAAAAATAGAAAAGTCCGTGTAACTCTTACCATATCCAAATGGATAACATGGTTCCACGTGGAAACTGTCAAAATAACGGTATCCCACATAGATACCCTCTTTATAATATTCATCATCCAAGTTGCCATTTAAGTAGCTATACTCATCGGAAAATGGAATGTCCGAATAGGTCTTTGCCCAAGTATCTGTCAGCTTTCCAGACGGAGTGACTTCACCAGAGATCACATCTGCCACCGCATTTCCACCCTCAGTTCCCAACTGGGAGATGTAGAGGATAGCTCCGATTCCCGGAATCTCATCCACAAAGGACATATCCAGAGAGCTTCCACTATTGATTACTAGCACAAAGTTCTTATAGTTTGTCACGCAACTCTCAATACAAGCACGCTCCTCCTCCGTGATAAAATAGCTGCCCTTTTCTGTCTTTCGGTCTGCCCCCTCTCCTGCCTGACGGCTGAGTACATAGACGCAGTTATCCGTGTCGCTTTCCTTCACGTCCTGCTCAGTGATGGCTCTGCCTACTGGTGGTTGGAAACTGGCAAACATCAGATCCATCATAGACTTGATCTTCATTTTCTTTAATGCCGCCTTCTGCGCTGCCGCAAATTCCAGTTTCTGCTGCTGATAGGCTTCCTCGTATTCCTCAATCCAAGTTCTGCTGGCAATCTCAAATCCACGGTTTTCCATTCCCTCCAAAATGGTAACACTGTGGCGCTCGTTCACCTCACCTGAGCCAGTTCCTCCTTTTACTGTCTTGGAAGCTCCTGAACCATACAGCGCAACCTTTTTAGACGCAAAAGGAAGCACGTTATCATTTTTCAGCAATACAATACTCTCGCAGGCAGCCTGATATGCCACCTTTAGGTTTCTCTTTTCCCGCTCGTTCACCTCACCGGAATATTTTGCTTTGGTAAGTAGTTCCATGTAAAATCCCTCCCTACTCCTTATTAAAAAAGGTCTGTTACACCTCTTTTTTATGATTAGTATAACAGACCTTTCACATTCAATTAGTTCACCTTGAACTTCTCTACCATGGAAGCCAGCCCTGCGGACAGTTCCTTCAATTGCTGACCCGCACTTGCCATCTCTTCGCCCTCAGCATTGAAGTTCTCTGCAATATGCATTACCTGCTCGCAGTCGTTCAATACGCTCTCTGTATTCGCACTCTGCTCCTCTGTGCTCGCAACCATATCGGTTGCAACGCTTTCCATATCTGATAAGGTATGACCAACGCGCATGATTGCCTCGCTGATCTCCTCGATCACTGCGTTAATCTGCTGGAAGGTCTCACCGGTTCTTGTCACTACTTCATTACCGCTCTGAATCTTCTCCATGTTCATAGTGGTCTTCTCTGTAACCACCTGAACCAGTGTATCCATCTTCTGTGTGGTATTGACAATATCCACAACGGAGTTCGCACAGTCATCTGCCAGTGTACGGATCTCATCCGCAACCACTGCGAAGCCCTTTCCCGCTTCCCCTGCTCTTGCAGCTTCAATCGAAGCATTTAACGCCAACAGGCGGGTCTCGTCCGCAATGTCATTGATCACGCTGACCATTGCATTGATGCCGTGCAGGCCTTCCTGCACATCCTCGACTGCAGCCTGTAAGTCACTGGAAACATCCGAAATCTCAGACATAGTCTCTGTCATCTTGTCCATCTCGCCACGTCCACTGTTGATGTAGCCAAGAGACTCGTCTACCTTCTTCTCAACCAGGGAAGTTGCCGCATTGGAATCCACCACATTACCTGTAAGTCTTGTGGTTCCCTCCGCAATATCATTGATAGCGCCGGACAGCTCGGACATGGTATTGATCAGCTTTGAGAGCGCCTGTGTCTGCTGCTTTGCCATCTCATGCATATCTGTTGCAATTCCAGCGTTCACATCTGCCTTACCATCAATCTCCGTGATAGCACCCTTCATCTGTCCCATCACACCATGCAGATTATCCGCAAGGGAGTTCATGCTTTCCGCCATCGTGCCGAATTCATCATTTCTACCTGCCTTCGCACGCTCGGTCAGATCCAAGGCATGCATATGATTGATCACGTCCATAATTCCTGTAATCGGATTCAGGAAATAAGAAATCGCAACAAACATTACCACACACAGAAAGACGATTCCAAGCAAAGAAGTAAACATAGAGGTCTTCTGTACCCCAGCCAGATCTGCTTCCACATCCGCTTTTGTGGCTCTACACACTGTCACAAAGTTAGAATTCGGAACCTCTCTTAAACAGAAATATTCTCCATCCAACTCCTCCACCGTCTCGAAAGTGCCATTTTCGATCATGCTTAAAATCTTCTGGCTGTATTCATCGTTCAGATCCTGAATCAAAAGACCATTCTGATCTGGCTCCTTGCTGTTGCCCATGATCATTCCGGTGACTTTATCGACCGCAAACACGTAGCCATTCTCAAAAATCGTCGCATCTGTCAGAATTTCCGCCAAATTATCCATGGCGACATCTGCACAGGCAACACCGATTACATTTCCAGAAGAATCCTTAATATTGGTGTATGCAGAGATAATATACTGGTTCGTATTGGCATCCAAGTACATCTCACCAAAGGTTACCTCGTCGCACTTAAGTCCCTCCTGATACCAAGGACGCTCCTCCATCACCCAATCTGCATCCGGAGTCCACAACTTATCGATGTACGTTCCGCTGCAAAGTCCGCAATAAATTCCCGCAGGAATGATATCTGGATAGGCATCCGCCACACCGTAAATATAGTCCTCAATCTCTTTTTCCGTAGTACAGGACTTCTCCACGGAGTTCTTCACATTCTCCATGATACCCAGTATGTGGTTAACATCCGTAGCCATCTCATTGCAGACAGAAGTCGTCAGCAACGTCATCTGCTCTCTCGCATGATCCTGCAAAATATTCTTTGTATTCATAAATGTTGCCAAATATGTAACCAGATAACTCAGAATGACTACCGGCAGCATTACTAACACTAATTTCTTCCGCAAGCTTCCCTTCTTCATTTGTCTCATACCGTACCCTCCATATCTCTTATATTATATGGGATTTGGGCATTATTTACAAGAAAAAGCATGTTTTCCAACAAAAAAACAGCACTTTGCACCTTCGCAGACTACATAATCTTATCCATCACTTTTCTTCCTCCGCCACGGGAAAACAAACTGTTATCTCAAACATTTCTCCCTTTAACGCAGCGCCAATGGTTCCTCCCATTTGTAGCGTCAGTTTTTTTGCTATTGTCAATCCCAAGCCAGTGGTCTTTTTTGACCTCGACTGATCCGTGGTATAGAAACGGTCAAATATTTTATCAATATCCGACTCTCTGATATCGTCGGTGGAATTTTGGAAAACAAACTTATAGCTGCGATCCATCACATAGGATGAAAACACATAATCTCCCTTTCCATGTGCCAATGCATTGGAGATAATGTTTTCAAATATCCTGACTATTGCCTTTTCATCACCATAAAAAGGAAATGGTTCCTCTGCAATATTAAGCTCCGGCACAAGATTTCTCTCCTCGAACACTCCGAAAAAAGATACTGCAGCCCCGCGCAATAGAGCATTTAAGTCTAACGTGGCATAAGAAAACTCCATTTCTCCCGCCTCTATCCGCGCAAATTCAAAAAGCTGGTTCAGCAACTGATTTAATACCGCCAACCTTTCATTTATTATTCTTATATTCTCCAGATCCTCATTCGATAAGGTAGATGATCCCATAAGCATCTGGGTGTATCCCTGTATCGCCGTCATCGGTGTTCTAAGATCATGCGCCAGATTAGTAATAGTCTCTTTTATCGTCTCATCCTTCTTTTGCAGCTCATACACCTGCCTCTGATATACCTCAAAAAGTCCATTTAGAGAATTCACAAGTTCTGTAACGTCCGCTGACGGGAAGTCTGTCGTCAATTCTGTATGTGTGGAGCGAACCAAGAGCCCTTGTATTTTTTTACTTAGCCTTTTCACTTCCTTACGATGGAGCAAATATGCCATCCATAAAGCAATAAAGGATAATGTTATGACCACAGCATATAGTTCCAGTCCCCAGTTCATAACATTATCCCTCCTATTCTATTAGGCTACATCTCGCTTTCTAAAATGCAACATAGTAAGCCCACCCAGTATGATTAAATATCCAAAAAATATTAGAATTGCCAACGGCATGTTCTGCGCCGCCCTCTCTATTCCGATTCCTTGAACACTACTAAATGCCCAAAACGCAGTAAAATCGTAGTCAATGTTCAGCAGATCTCTCACACTGTTCAATGCGAAATAACCGAAGAAAAAGCACACAAAATTAATTATCATACAAACCGTGCTATTTCTTATAAAAAAGACCATGGAAATCACAAAGGTCGCCACCGCCATATGACATAGCATCTCACACAAAATATAAGGCAACATATTGCCCAAAGTCATATAAGACACATCGTTTGTCTCAAAAAAGAGCTTATAGCATACCATTCCAGTCGCAAATGCCACTAGCAGGAGCAACGCCGCTACTGTCCATCCCACCACCAGCTTTGAAAGATAATATTTCCAACGGGAAATGCCCCTTTCCATATAATGCTTCACCGTTCTCTGTTTGAAATCATTGGCAGCATAGTAGCTGCAAAAAATGACCAAAGGCAACACAACAGGATAGTAATTAAAAAAGGAATTCCAATAATCGATCGTCACCTCGACCCCTGCCAAGGTCTCCCGCATATTGATGGTCGCACTTTGCGCGTAGGCGCACAGGAATACCCATACTATGGTCAACAGGAAACATGCCTTTGTCTCTTTGCTACGCACAGCTCTGTACATATCTGCTCTGACTAAATTAATCATATTGAAGTCCCTCCCCGCATCTTTTCATTGAAATAGTCCTCTAAGGATTCATTAGAGACTGTACTTTCATAGACAGTAATTCCTTCCTTAATAAGTAACGAATTCACTGTACCGGGGTCATCCACATACGCAAAAATGCGAAGCAGATTCTCATCGAGCACTTCATAATTCTTTGTCTGCAACCGACTTTCTATCAAGGTTGCAGCCTTTGCAGCATCTGACACCTTCACCTTCAGGCAGCACTGACCTTTGGCGATGAGTTCTTCTGCCGTCACTTCATCAATCAACTTACCTTTTTTGATGATTCCATACTTTGTGGCGATTTTTGATAATTCGCCCAGAATATGACTTGAAACCATAATCGTAATGTGCTTTTCTCGGTTCAACTCCAAAAGCAGATTTCTCATATCCTGTATTCCAATTGGATCTAAGCCGTTGATCGGCTCATCCAAAATCAAAAAATCTGGATTGCCCAATAACGCTATTCCAATTGCCAAACGCTGCTTCATTCCTAACGAAAACTTCTTCACCGCTTTGTTCTCGTATTGTGCCAATCCCATCATCTCAAGGATTTTTCCAATACTGTCCTTATTCGTCAAGCCGTAGGCTCTTCGAAAGACCTCCATATTCTGCCTAGCGGTCAGTTCTGCATAAAGCGCTGGTGCTTCAATCACGCATCCTAACCGATAGCGCTCCTTTTGTGGGCATGTCGCGCCAAAAAGTTCTACGCTTCCCTCCGTTGGCTCCACCAAGCCTGCAATCATTTTCATTAATGTGGACTTTCCTGCGCCATTTTCACCAATCAGTCCATAAATGTCACCTTTTTCCACATTAATAGATACCTTATCAACCGCATAAGAATCGGAATATCTTTTTGACAACGCATTTGTCCTTAACACATAATCCATCATGCTTTCCTCCTTTACGATTTGATTGTAAATCAGAAGTTTAAGAAAATTCTGTTGCCAAATCTAAGGAAAGTATAAAGATTACGTCTCCATTTTGAAACCAATTCCCCAAACTGTTTTGATGTATTGTCTGCTATCGTCCACCGCAGCGAGCTTCTTGCGCAGATTGCTGACATGAACATTGATCGCATTTTCTGTTCCCTCTAAGGTCTCGTTCCAAAGCTTCTCATATATCATATCCTTGGTGAACACCTGCTGCGGATGTTCCATCAGCATTTTTAAGATTGCAAATTCATTTTTGGTAAGGTTTATGATATTTCCCTGCAGCGTAACGACCATTCCAACGGGGTCTAAACTCAATTCGCCACAATGAATCACAGGACTTTGCAGCGGATTGTTCTCATAGACTCTGCGCAGCACCACTTCTATTCTCACCAGTAATTCTTCTATATCAAAGGGCTTTGTTATGTAATCATCTGCACCATTTTTCAACAGATTGATCTTACTTCCAGCGTCATCCTTGGCAGAAAGACCGATCACAGGAATATTCTTCATTTCCTTGACCTTTGCCAATACTTCTTCCCCGGTAAGCCCCGGCAGCATCAAGTCCAAAATCACCAAGTCAAAATCCTGCCGTTCTATCAAAAGTACAGCTTCCGTTCCTGAGTACGCCGAAGCGGTCTCATAACCATTTTTCTTTAGGTATTTGATAAGCATATCGTTGATGGACGCATCATCGTCCACCACTAAAATCCTGTATCCCATTTCCTAATTTTCTCCCGAACTCTATGACAACAGCTCCCGAACCATCTTTCCATCTAAAACGACCTGAGAGACATGATCTACTTCAATCTGATACAGCGCATTTGCTGCCATGTGCTCTGCCGCCTGCTCCAAATCACGGATACCGCTGGTATTCGTAAAGAGTTCCACAAGGGCATCCAGAGCATCCTCTGTCACGATGCACTCATTTTCGTTTAAGCCCATACGCTTTAAGACTTTAGGCAATGCAAACTTGGAGAAGATAATCTTCTTCTCTTCTACGGTATAATCCGGAATCTCAATCACTGCAAAACGCGACATCAAAGGCGCACTGATCTGGCTCTTGTCATTGGCTGTTGCAATCGGATAGACGCCGCTGGTCGGAATCATACATTCCATATAGTTGTCCGTAAATCCTAGATTATCCAGCAGTGTCAGAAGTACATCCGCCGGGTTTCCGTTACCTTTTCCGGAAGCAGCCTTGTCCAGCTCGTTAATGATGAAAACAAGGTTGGATTCACCCGCCATGGAGAACGCCTCCATAATAATTCCCGGTTTTGCGTTGGAGTAGATACGGGAACTTCCTGTCAACTGCTCTGGATCATTGATGGAACTCATATCCAGCGTCGTCCAAGGCAGCTTAAGAATACGGGCAACCGCATATGCAATCTGAGACTTACCTGTTCCAGCCGGTCCCACCAACAGAATACCGTAAGCAGGAAGTGTATGTGTTCTATTTATCTGAATGATCGTCTCAATAATACGCTGCTTTACCCGCTCCATGCCATACAGCTCTTCGTCCAGAATCTGGCGAGCCTTCACTGGATCGATGGATTCAAAATAGTTGTTCTTCCACTGAATATTCATCATAATGGAAAGTGCACGCTGTGCGTGACGACGCTCCTCCGGAGTAACCTCGTTGGAACGAGCCACCGCAAGATTTCTTCTTGCCCACAGACTGATGTTATCCGGCAATGTCTTTCCAGCGCAGGTCATGAAATCAGAAATACTCTGCAAACTGGTAAGCTTCATATCGTCTCCGGTCTCATCCAGATCCTCATCCTCGTCCAGATCCTCCGCAGGAGCATTGCTTGCAAAAAGACGCTCAATCATGAACTGAAGGAAACCATCCTCCGCAGAGAGCTTGCTACTGCCGCCCAATGCGGTCTCACGGATCTTATAGACAGCATATCCATCTTCGCGGTTCGCACCGGAAAGGCGTACATTGATGTGATTCTTTCCAAGCCATTTTAAAAGATAGACAAAACGTGAATCGATCTGCAGGATATCTGCGCCCCATGTTCCGTCTTCTTCATCAAATTCAAAAGCGGTCTGTTTGCTCAGATTCGCAAAAACACCACAAGAATGGTGCTTCCATTTACGCTTGCTATTATCTAATACTAAAATCGGTTTTTCCGCAGTGGCAGTTCTCTCATTTGAGCGAAATGTAGTGTAGGTACATACAAAATCCTCATTATTATCGTCTGGTGTATTGCTGAAATCAAATACTGGCATGATCGTGCTCCTTTGTATATTTATTAATCACTTATAGTCCGCATTATCATATCATATTTTTCTAGGATTGCATACTTATTTGTATTTTGTATACTTCATCCCATCCATGGCTTGACTACATTTCTCATTTGAATTACTATGATCATATAATACTTGAAGGAGGCTTATCTGTGCCTAAGATGAAACCAAAATCAACAAATTCTTTGATGAAATATCTTCGTGACAATAAAGGCATTGCTATTTCTAGTGTTCAAAAACGCAAGCTTATGAACATGGGATATTACCATGGTTATAAAGGATATCGTTATATCAGCAAACCATCTAACCAAATTCCATATACAAAGTTTGAGGAGCTTTCTGCTATCTATGATTTTGATGCCCAACTAAAAGCCCTTTTTTATCCAAGTGTTATGATGATTGAAACTGCTCTAAAAAACTATGTTTTAGAAGTTATCGTTAATTCTGCAGCTTCTGATAGTTTCATAGATATTTACAACAATTTATTGGATAACTATAAAATGTTTTCTACCGCAGGAAAAACATTCCCCACCGCGAAAGCCCGCGCTCATGCTGAAGAAAAATTCAAAAAAGAACTAAAGCGCCGTTTAGATTTACGGAATCGCATCTATAAAATCCAAACAGATGCGTATGGAAATGGTAATAAAATTGCTGATCATTATTTGTCGCGTGACACGAATTTACCCATTTGGGCTACTTTTGAACTTTTAAGTTTGGGGGAATTTGGACATTTTGTTTCATGCCTTAACTTTCAATGCCGACGGACTATTTCAAAAAAAATTGGCGTTCAACAATCCGATGACACAAATGCAATGATGCCACAACGACTTATATATTCCACAAAAGATTTGCGTAATGCCATCGCCCACAATGATGTGATTTTCGATACTCGTTTTAAAACCAATAATATTGACAAACAAGTATGTAATGCCATCAGCAATGCCACTGGCATACCCACTCTTACCTTTGAAACTATCACGGATTATTTGGTGTTAATTATATATCAGACCAAATTACTTGGACTTACCAAAACCGAAATGAAGCGTATTATTACAAATTATACAGAAATAACAGAACGACTAAGAAACAGTATTCCAATCCATATTTACAACCAAATTATCCACACAGATAATACTTCCAAAATTGCTATTTTAAGAAAATTTGTCTCACAATAGTGTCTCTCCTACCATGGATGTGCTTCTTATTTTTTATCACATTTGTCTTGCATAGCAACACACAAAGATGTATACTATAAATGTGAATAGCGGTACGTCTCTGCGGAGCGTACTTAAGGAAGTCGGATGCGTCCGGCTTCTTTTTATTTACAAAAAAACATCATTACTCGTATTTCTACAAGTAATGATGTCTCTTTATTTCGCTTTTATTTTCGATTGTTTCTTAGATATTTAACAGATCGCTATATACCTTTAATGCTCCCTCTGTCTCATGAGCAAGTACGCGCTTTGCTAATACCTTACCAAGCTGTACACCCTCCTGATCAAAGCTGTTGATATTCCATACGAATCCCTGGAACATAACCTTATTCTCGAAGTGTGCCAGAAGCGCACCAAGTGTCTTAGGATTTAACTGATCACCAATGATGATACTGGATGGGCGTCCTCCCTCAAAGTTCTTATTGCGATCCTCATTAGACTGACCACATGCAAAAGCCACGATCTGAGCTGCAACGTTAGCACACAGCTTCTGCTGGCTTGTGCTGTCCTGAATCACAACGTCTCTACCCATCTGGTTGTTCTTAAATCCAACGAACTGAAGAGGTACGATACCTGTTCCCTGATGAAGTAACTGATAGAATGAGTGCTGTCCATTGGTTCCTGGCTCACCAAAGATCACTGGACCTGTTGGATAGTTTACAGGATCACCAAAACGGTTTACAGACTTTCCGTTTGACTCCATATCTAACTGCTGTAAATGAGCAGGGAAACGGCTCAGTGCCTGAGAATATGGAAGAACTGCTGTATTCTGATATCCCAGTACATTGCGCTCGTAAACACCGATCAATGCGTCTAACAATGCAGGGTTTGCAAGTACATCCTTATTCTTAGCTGTCTTATCTGCCTCAGCAGCACCGTCTAAGAACTGTGCGAATACTTCTGGTCCGAATGCCAGTGATAATACTGCACCACCAACTGCTGAAGTAGAAGAGAAACGTCCTCCGATATAATCATCCATGAAGAAAGCCTCAAGATAATCATCGCTCTTTGCTAATGGAGATGTCTCACTTGTAACAGCGACCATATGCTTAGAAGCATCTAATCCAGCGTTCTTTAATGCATCCTTTACGAAGGATTCGTTTGTTAATGTCTCAAGAGTTGTACCTGACTTTGATACAAGTACGAACAGAGAATGTGCTACATCAATTGTATTTAAAACACCTGCTGCATCATCAGGATCTACGTTACTGATGAACTTTGCTTCCATTTTGAAGGTGTTATTTACTTTAGCCCAGTTCTCAAGTGCTAAATACATCGCACGAGGACCGAGGTCACTACCACCGATACCGATCTGAACAACAGTTGTGAACTTCTCACCAGCAGCGTTTGTAATCTCTCCGTTATGCACCTTATTAGCAAAGTCAGCGATCTTCTTCTGCTCGCCTGTGTAGAATGTACGCTTATCAACGCCATCAGCTACAACTGCTTCGCCTAACTGTCCACGAGTCATATGATGAAGTACAAGACGCTTCTCTCCTGTATTTACAACTTCACCATTGTAAAGAGCCTCAAACTTCTCTGTAAGCTGAGCTTCCTCTGCTAACTTTGCAAGAGCACTGAGCACATTGTCATCCACCTGCTTGGATGCATAGTTGTAAACCATGCCCTCTGCCATTGGCACACTGTATTTTTTTACACGGTCTGCGCCGTTTTCTCCAGACATAACCTCCGCAAGATTTACACGTGCGACTTTTGAAAGTTCCTGATATGAATCAAGAGTATCTAAGTTGTTCCAGGTAATCATGATTGATTCCTCCTTAATATTATTTTCCCCTGCTATAACACCGTAGTAGAAAAATTATACTATTAATTTCCCACAAATTCAAGCATAACGAAAATTTACGAAACAATAAAGCATATTCGAACTTTTATTTCACAAAATAGACCATAATACATAAAAAAGGGACACCTCGCATAGTTTTAAGAACTATAACGAAGTGTCCTTACTATTCAAAATATAATTACTTATCCAAACTCTTCATCGTTGGGAACAAGATTACATCCCTGATTGCTGGAGAATTTGTCATAAGCATAGTCATTCGGTCGATACCATATCCGATACCACCTGTTGGAGGCATACCGATTGCCAATGCATTTAAGAAGTCCTCGTCTGTGTGGTTCGCCTCATCATTACCTGCTGCGAACAACTCTTCCTGAGCCTCAAAACGCTTTCTCTGATCCTCTGGATCGTTCAACTCTGAGTATGCATTTGCCATCTCCCAGCCGTTCATGAAGAACTCAAAACGCTCTACATAATCTGGATTCTCCGGCTTCTTCTTGGTCAATGGAGAGATCTCGATTGGATGATCCATAACGAATGTAGGCTGGATCAAATGCTCCTCAACATACTCCTCGAAGAACAGATTCAAGATATCACCCTTCTTATGATGATCCTCGAACTCGATGTGATGCTCCTTAGCAACCTTCTTTGCTTCCTCAGTATCCTTGATCTCGTTAAAATCAACATTTGCATACTTCTTAACTGCGTCCACCATAGTGATACGCTCGAATGGCTTAGACAAATCCATTGTATGCTCGCCATATGTTAAAGTAAGAGAACCATTTACCTGCTCTGCTACATAGCGGAACAGATTCTCTGTCAAATCCATCATGCCGTGGTAATCTGTGTATGCCTGATATAACTCCATCAGAGTGAACTCTGGGTTATGTCTGGTATCTACACCCTCGTTACGGAATACACGACCAATCTCGTATACACGCTCCATACCACCGACGATCAATCTCTTTAAGTACAACTCTAAAGAAATACGAAGCTTTACATCTTCGTTCAATGCATTGTAATGTGTCTCAAATGGTCTTGCTGCTGCACCACCTGCATTGGACACGAGCATTGGTGTCTCCACCTCGATAAAGTTCTGCTCGTCTAAGAAACGTCTGATACTGCTGATGACCTTAGAACGCTTGATCATAGTATCCTTAACTTCCTCATTCATGATAAGGTCAACGTATCTCTGACGATATCTGGTATCTGTATCAGTAAGTCCGTGGAACTTCTCTGGCAGAATCTGTAAGCTCTTAGAAAGCAGTGTCACTTCTTTTGCATGAATAGAAATCTCGCCTGTCTTTGTAGTGAAGACAATTCCGCGAATTCCTAAGATATCACCGACATCATACTTCTTGAAATCCTTGTAAGACTCTTCGCCGATGTCATCTCTTGCCACATAAATCTGAATACGCCCCTTCAAATCCTGGATATTACAGAAGGATGCCTTACCCATCACACGCTTGAACATCATACGTCCAGCGAGGGATACTTCCTTGCCCTCTAACTCTGCGTACTGCTCCTTGATCTCGGTGCTGTGATTGGTCACATCATACTTTGTGATTACAAATGGGTCCTTGCCATTTGCCTGCAACTCATGCAACTTATCGTAACGAACCTTCAGCAACTGATTGATGTCCTGCTGCTGGTTATTATTCTGCTCTGCCATCTTCTTCCTCCATTAGTTCGATCTATGAATAGAAAGTACCTTGTACTCTAATTCTCCTACCTGCGTCTCAACAGTTACAGTATCTCCGACCTTCTTACCAATCAGAGCCTTACCTACCGGAGACTCATTAGAAATCTTACCCTTTAAGCTGTTTGCCTCTGTGGATCCAACGATCTTGTACTCTAACTCCTCGTCGAACTCACAGTCTAAAATCTTAACACTACATCCGATGCTGATCTTCTCAAGGTCAACCTCTTCCTCAACAACAACCTCTGCGTTCTTAAGGATCTTCTCGATATCCTCGATACGTGCCTCAATGTCACGCTGCTCATCCTTTGCTGCGTCGTACTCAGCGTTCTCAGATAAGTCTCCCTGCTCTCTGGCTTCACGGATCTTATCCGCAACTTCTTTTCTCTTAACTACCTTGAGTTCCTCTAACTCATCTTCCAGTTTCTTCAGTCCTTCGTAAGTCAGAATGTTTTTCTTATCCATTGCCCTCTACCCTTCTTTGTATGTTTATTTTAATTCATTCATGAGTTGTAAAAAGCCTCGTCAAATCGGTCACGTCTCGGCTTTTCCTGCTTATTTTGCATGTCCTTGACAATCACAGTATTATAACCGATAGGTATGATGATGTCAAGATTTTCCCCTGTTTTCCAAGGCTTTTTATGGATTGGAATATAATATCTCCCCGAACGCATCTGTCCAAAGTAGCAGCTTCCTTCCCACTCAAAATCCAACACTAGCTGGGGTGCTTCTATGAACCGTGCTTTTTCCCCAATGTCTTCCTCCACACTGCACATCCGCATCTGTTTGGAATTCGCTTTCTGTCCATATCTAAATGCACTCTGCAATCTCTTTTTAGGAAAAATCATGACTACCAGCCCATTCTCCCCATACATTGTCTCTGCAAACTCAAAAAAATATGCAGGGCGCTCCGTATAGATCGTTAAAAAATTAAGCTCCTCCGCAAGCTGCTCTAGCACTTCGCGCACACCTGTCGGCTCAAAAATACCGCCACTGTCTGGCTCCTCATCAATGATCTCCACTTCCAATTGTGCCGGATCTATGGCTTTTTCCTTCAGTATCGCTAAAAATATCGGGCGAAAATCCCGCAAAAAACGATTCGAGTAAGACATGTCCCTCGTCCTGATTAGTCATTTACTTCATTATATGAAAGCACTTCTTCGAATAATGACTGTAAATCCTCGAAGCTCTCCACCTCATTGATTCTGCCCCGCAACTTAGAGGAATTGCGATAGCCCGCCGTGTACCATGCCGCATGCTTGCGAATCTCCCGAATACCCGTGTATTCTCCCTTAAATTCCAACTGCATCTTCGCATGGCGCAGAAGCATTTCTGTCACCTCCGCAAAAGATGGCTTAGCCAATTTCTCGCCTGTCTCAAAATAATGAAGGATCTGGCGGAAAATCCACGGATTTCCCTCCGCACCGCGGGCAATCATAAATCCGTCGCAGCCGGTCTGCTGCTCCATGGCAATCACATCCTCCGCTGTCTTGATATCTCCATTTCCAATGACCGGAATAGACACAGCTTCCTTCACCTGACGGATGATATCCCAATCTGCCTTCCCGGAATAATACTGCTCTCTGGTTCTACCGTGTACTGCAATCGCCGCCGCGCCAGACTCCTGTGCAATATGCGCCATCTCCACCGCATTGATACTGTTGTCGTCAAAACCTTTACGAATCTTCACGGTAACAGGTTTTTTTATGGCTCGGGCGGTCTTTTCTATGATCTGCCCCGCCAGAATAGGATTCTTCATCAGTGCAGAACCATCGCCATTATTGACGACCTTTGGTACTGGGCAGCCCATATTGATGTCTAAGATATCAAATGGTCTCTCCTCGATCTGCTTGGCAATCTCGCTCATGATATCTGGATCAGATCCAAACAACTGAAGTGATACTGGATTCTCCCGTGGATCGATGGTAAGCAGTTCCTCGGTATTCTTATTCTTATAAAGGATCGCCTTGGCACTGACCATCTCCATGCACAAAAGCCCCGCTCCCTGTTCCTTGCAAAGCAAGCGAAATGGCAGGTCTGTTACGCCTGCCATCGGTGCTAGTATTAAATTATTCTCTAAGGTCACATTTCCAATCTGTAATTTTCTTACTGTTCCCATATTAATTACGCCTTAATCTTACCTGATTTACGATTCTGCTTCTTATAGATAAGGTTCATACCCTTAAGGGTCAGGTTCGGATCATAGACATCGATCATGGATGTCTCATTTGCAATGATTCTTCCCAGACCTCCGGTAGCAACGACCTTTACCTCTCCCATGTTCGCCTCTTCAATCATATGGCGAACAATATACTCAGTCTGTCCAATCTGTCCGTATACTAATCCGGCCTGCATGGAAGAAATCGTCTCCTTCGCAAGAATACTTGCTGGCTTGCGAATCTCAATCTCTGGAAGCTTTGCAGCGTCCTCCCAAAGAGCCTTGGCAGAAATACGGATTCCCGGCGCAGTAACACCAGATACAAAGGCACCATCCTTGTCCACCAGATCATATGTAGTTGCTGTTCCATAGTCAAGTACCAGAACTGGACCACCGTAGAGTTCATAAGCCGCTGCTGCATCTACGATACGGTCTGCTCCGATCTGACGTGGATTTTCCGTTGCTACGCGAATTCCCGTCTTAGTTCCCGGCTCGATTACAATTGGGCGAATACCAAAATACTTCACAATCGCACCCTCTAAGGAATGCATCACATTTGGCACTACGGATGCAATAATCGCATCTACGATCTCATCCCGCTTAATATGATTCTGCTCCAACAGATTAATGAGCAACATACCATACTCATCGGAGGTTCTAGGCATCTTTGTCGTGATACGAAAGCTTGCCACGACCTCATCCTTATGGAACACTCCCACTGTAATATTTGTATTTCCTACATCGATGGTCATTAACATCGTAATTACCTGCCTTTCTCTACCTGCCGCATCATTACAGGTTCACCGCATTTACAAATCCTCTTCTCCCAGACCTACATACAACAGCTTATAATACATCTGAAGTGCCTCTAACAAATCCTGCTTTGTCTGCTGTAATTGCTTGATCTTAAGTCCACAGCCAATATCATCATAAAGAAGATCTCCCTCATCGCAGGAGGTACGGAACTCTAAATTCCCCTCCTCATCAAATACTAGCTGAATAATACCTCCGATATCCTCTGTGAAAAGGACGCACATAATCTTAAGCTCGTCCTTCACCTGACTTGGAAGTCCCTTAAAATCCTCATTTAAATAAAACTTCTTATTGTATGCGCTGGCACCGCACAATACTACTTCTTCCATATCTATAATTCCTATCTCTTCCTTTTATACATATCCATAGACACCACGCACAGAGACTTCCCCGGATGACACCAGCTTCCGGCTCTCCCATGTATCTACGATAAGCTCTCCCTTTGAAGTGATTCCCATGGCTCTGCCTTCAAAAGGATCATTCGGGTCTAAGACCCGGACAATCTGATTGCGGTTCACAAGATGCTCATCATACTCTTTTACAAGTCCGCTAAGATCCTGTGTCTCTAAATAAATGGCGTAGTAGCGCTCGAACTGCTCCCATATCTCTTCGATCAGCGCGGCTCTGTTCCACCGCTCTCCTGTCTCAAGATAAAGTGAAGTGGCTACCTGCGCAATCTCCTCTGGAAATGACTCATTGTGTACATTGATTCCGATTCCAACCACGATATGATTTACATAATCAACCTGTGCACTCATTTCTGTAAGAATGCCACACACTTTCTTTCCATTCATCACAATATCATTCGGCCACTTGATTCCCGCTGGTCTTCCCGTCTGCTTGCGTATCGCCGCCGATACTGCCAACGCCGCTACCAGCGTCAACATAGAAGCGTTATTCGGCTCTATATCAGGCTTAAGCATCAACGTCATGAAAACACCTGCTCCCTGCGGTGACTCCCAGCCTCTTCCTCGTCTGCCTCTTCCGGCATCCTGTTGCTCTGCCACCACCAGCGTACCGGAGGGATACCCCTCCTCCGCAAGCTGCTTTGCCTTGGTATTGGTGGAGTCCACCTTAGAAAAATAAAATGTCTTCTCACCGATCCACTCTGTTTTTCGGATACCTGCAAGGATGCTTTCACTCAAGCGATCAGACTTCCCAGACTGCTTTCTGCTTGTCTTTTCCTTTAAGGCGGTATGTACGTTTGCTTTCATCGAAATCTCCGCCTTACTCACTTAAGGTTGCAAGCATCACTGCCTTGATCGTATGCATACGGTTCTCTGCCTCATCAAATACAACAGACTGAGGACCCTCAAATACTTCATCTGTCACTTCCAACTCACTATAACCGAACTTCTCATACACTTCCTGACCAATCTTTGTCTTAAGATCATGGAATGCAGGCAGACAGTGCATAAAGATTGCCTCTGGCTTCGCATTTGCCATAGCAGCCTTATTTACCTGATATGGCATCAGATCACGAAGTCGCTCCTCCCATACTTCGTCTGGCTCACCCATGGATACCCACACATCTGTATAGATAACATCTGCATCCTTGGTTCCCTCTGCTACATCCTCAGTCAAGGTAATCGTTGCGCCAGTCTCCTCTGCCACCTTCTTGCAGTAAGCTACCAGCTCCTCATTTGGGAAGTACTTCTTAGACGTACATGCCACAAAATCCATACCAAGCTTTGCACAGGTAACCATCAGGGAATTACCCATATTGTAACGGGCATCGCCCATATATACGAACTTCACGCCCGCCAAACGTCCTAAATGCTCACGGATGGTCAGCATATCTGCCAACATCTGTGTTGGATGGAACTCATTGGTAAGTCCGTTCCACACTGGCACTCCTGCATACTTTGCCAACTCCTCCACGATATCCTGTCCATATCCACGGTACTCAATACCGTCAAACATACGACCCAATACTCTCGCAGTGTCCGCAATGCTCTCTTTCTTTCCGATCTGGGAACCAGATGGATCTAAATAAGTAACGTGCATCCCCAGATCATGAGCAGCCACCTCAAAAGAGCAGCGTGTACGTGTACTTGTCTTTTCGAAAATCAATGCAATATTCTTGCCAATTAAGCTATCATGAAGAATGCCCTGCTTCTTCTTATCCTTAAGTTCTGCTGCCAGATCGACCAGATATAAGATCTCCTCCGGTGTATAATCCATCAGTTTTAAAAAATTACGTCCTTTTAAATTCATACTAAGCCTCCTATAACAATCGGGCTGCCACTTCCGTGACAGCCCGTAGATTCCATCTCTAATTAATGTTCTATTTATCGTCCAGGGCAACCTCTGTCACGGATTTTGCAAGCCCTGCAATCCCCTGAATCTCAGATGGGATTATGATCTTGGTCGCTTTGCCATCTGCTGCCTTAGCAAATGCCTCTAAGCTCTTCAACTGGATTACGCCCTGATCTGGAGCTGCTTCCTTTAACATACGCAGACCGTCTGCATTTGCCTGCTGAATCTTAAGAATCGCCTCTGCCTGACCCTCTGCCTCACGGATCGTCGCTTCCTTCTTTGCCTCTGCACGAAGGATTGCAGCCTGTTTCTCAGCCTCTGCATCCAGAATCGCGGATTCCTTCTTACCTTCTGCCACAAGGACAGTGGACTTCTTCTCTCCCTCTGCACGAAGGATTGCTTCTCTTCGCTCACGCTCAGCCTTCATCTGCTTCTCCATTGCATCCTGAATGGCTGCTGGGGGAATGATGTTCTTAAGCTCTACACGATTTACCTTGATACCCCATGGATCTGTTGCGATATCCAAGGTCGCACGCATCTGTGTATTAATGGTCTCTCTGGATGTCAGTGTCTCATCCAACTCCAGATCACCGATAATATTACGAAGTGTAGTAGCTGTCAAATTCTCAATTGCCATGATTGGATTCTCTACACCGTATGCATACAGCTTCGGATCTGTAATCTGATAATATACTACGGTATCAATCTGCATGGTTACGTTATCCTTAGTGATTACTGGCTGAGGTGGGAAATCAACCACCTGCTCCTTTAAGGTAACCTTCTTTGCCACACGGTCGATAAAAGGTGCCTTAAGGTGAATACCTACTGACCAAGTTGCAAGGTAACCTCCCAATCTCTCTACGATTACTGCATGTGCCTGTGGTACGATCTTAACACAGGACGCAATCACTACTAAAGCAAAAACCGTCAAAAAAATAAGCGCAAAAATTAATCCTGCCATAAATAATTCCTCCATTTGATGTCATTTATAACCATACCGTCATCTGTACGGTTGCCATTTTCTATCATATTACTATATTTAATTTGAAATTACAAGAACAGCCGCAGGAAATATCAAAAACCCTTTCCTGCGGCTGTTTACTATCTCTTAACTCATTTTAATAGAATACGTGGTTACCAATTACAACACCTGGACGACCAGAAGATGCTCTGGCGAAACTAATTGCACCGCCAGTATTATCCATACCGCTGATTGCCTGCTGTGCTGCCTGAATGCAGCTTGCCTTCGGACCACTTGCTGCAATACTTGCAACAGAACCTCTTCCTGCTGGTGGGAACTGGCTTGGCTGATAGATTACCTCGTAAATGCTGCCCGGATATGCTCCAGACTTTACACGGTTCATAACTACCGCACCAACAGCCAACTGTCCTTCATAGCACTCACTTCCAGCTTCACACTGAATCAACGCTGCCAAAAGTGTCACATCATCCACAGATGCTGCTACCGCTGAGGTCTGTACTGTACCTGCGCTGGATACCTGTGCTGCCTGTGCAGCCGCCTCTTCCTCTGCGATTCTTGCAAGCTCTGCCTGCTCTTCTTCTATGGTAATGCCTTCGCCTAAGGCTAACTCTGTCGTAACATACTCTGCACTGACATATCCGGACTCTCCGGCATACTCAACTGCCACCCAACCATCTACGGTTTCTGCGCTGGTATCTACTGTAAGTGACATTCCAGTGGATACTGCCGCAATAACAGATGCCTCTTCACTTGCTGCACTTCTAACACGAAGTCCATTAGTCTGAATGGATGCCTCTGTATCAAATGTTGTAGATGCATAATTCATTGCGTCTAAACCAAATACACAATAAGAGTTCATGACATATCCGTCTACGTTACCGGATACGATATGGGTCCATACGTCTCCGTACTCCACGATCTCTGCCACATCGCCCTTATAAAGCTTTCCTACGATTTCTGCATTCTCGTCTCCTGCTGCACGTACATATAAGAATTCCTGCACGTCTGCCATCAGACGATTCTGCCATAACATCTGCTCCTCTGTCAGAGCAACCTCCTGTACAGGCACTTCCTCCTGTACTGCTGCAGTAGCAACCATCGCCGCTCTTGTCTGCTCGATATCGGCTGTCAGTGTCTGAACACTTTCCAAAGCCGCTACTTCAACCTGATCTAACTGAACAACTACCCCTGCTGTTCCGTTTGTAGCTAAGTCCGTTCTTGTCTCCACTGCTACTGCTGCCGCTTCAACCTCGACTGTGTTCGCAGTTTGTGCGATTGCTGTCATCATTACCAGCGTACTGGCAACCACAATTCCTTCAACCGCTCTCTTCTTTAAACTCATAGAACCCTCCATCAGTGTTTACTATTTATTGAAATAGTATTACACCTTTGTGCTGTTTTATTCATATTTTGTTACAATTGTTACGGATTTGTTACAACGGGATTATAGCAAAGCACCATATCTTTGTCAAGTTTTTAGCTCCTTCCCCCACCTTACACGCATCATTTTATACAAAAAAAGACCGCGCAGCCCCTGTATTTACAAGGGTTCTCGCGGTCTTTTGTGCAAATTGCTATTTTTCAAAAATACAGTACTTTTTTCCTAATCAAATCTTGTTGTGCCATTTCAGATTGCTGACAGGATTCTGCATACCATTTAAGAGAAAACCTCTCCTAACACGGCATCTATCAGCTCCTGAGGACTCTGTTCAACCTCCATCCTCTTATCAGGCGTCTCTCCAACCGACTCGCAGAGCATACTTTGATCAGGCTTGTCCACACTTGATAACGCCAGATAAGCATCTCTTTCTGTCAGCTTCTGCAATAGTTTCTTAATCTGTCTCATCCTATGTAATGTAACGAGCAGCAGAACTGTCGCAATGCCATACCATGCCACAGCAATTTCACCCGCATGCTCCGTCAGAAAAATACTCATCTGAGCCATGCACATTACCTCTCTTTTCTGCACCTCATGTCACCATCTGATGCCTACGCCTTATTATAGGAGTATTCACCCCGTTTGAAAAGAGTCTGCCCCAACGTTTTCACCGCAAATTCCGACATTTTCCATGCATGGTAACGTTTTCACTAATTCCGCCTTTTATTTTCGTTCATATTCCCGAATTTGCAAGTCTTTTCTTGACTTTTAGGCATAAGGGTATTATAAATAGGGAAGTAGACCATAGGAAAGGGACATATTTTATGAAAAAAATTGTAATGACCGGGGGAGGCACTGCGGGACATGTAACACCAAATATCGCGCTGATGCCAGCTTTACAAAAAGAAGATTATGAAATTTCTTATATTGGCTCCTACGAGGGCATCGAAAAGAGATTGATCGAGGAACAGGACATTCCATACTACGGAATTTCTTCCGGAAAGCTCAGACGCTATTTTGACCCGAAGAACTTCTCTGATCCATTTAAGGTATTAAATGGTTATCGCCAGTCCATTAAGTTGTTGAAGAAGTTAAAGCCAGATGTGGTATTTTCCAAAGGCGGCTTCGTATCTGTTCCAGTTGTTCTGGCAGCTAGACACTGCAAGATTCCGGCTATTATCCATGAATCTGACCTGACTCCTGGGCTTGCTAACCGTATCGCAATACCAAAGGCGACCAAGGTATGTTGCAATTTCCCTGAAACGTTAAAATATCTTCCAGAGGATAAGGCGGTTCTGACCGGTTCACCAATTCGCGAGGAACTATTATCCGGAGATGCCAACAAGGCATTTTCTCTCTGTGATTTTGAGGATCGCTCCAAACAGGTCATCCTTATCATCGGCGGCAGCAGCGGTTCCCGTGCTATCAACACCGCGATCCGCAATCTGCTTCCAGAGTTAGTTAAGAATTATAACATCATTCACTTATGTGGAAAGGGCAATCTGGACAATACACTGTACACCGTATCTGGATATGCACAGTTTGAGTACGCTAATCAGGAGCTTGCAGATATGTTCGCCCTGTCAGACCTTGTTATCTCACGTGCAGGTGCTAATGCCATCTGTGAGTTGCTGACACTGCGCAAGCCAAATATCTTGATTCCACTCACTGCAGCCGCAAGCCGTGGTGATCAGATATTGAATGCAAATTCCTTCCAGACACAGGGATTTAGCTATGTTCTGGATGAAGAAGAATTGACCAATACCACTTTATTAGAAGCAATCGAGCATGTCTTCCGCAAGAAGGACTCTTACATTCAAGCCATGGAGCAGAGTAGCACCCGCAATTCCATTGACACAATTATCGGCTTGTTGAAGGAAGCTTCTGAGAAGTAGTGTTTTCGTAAAATATGTTTGTAAAATATCAAAAGGCGGTACATCAAAATTGATGTACCGCCTTTTACATCTCTGCCAAGAGACACACTCAAGCATGCATCCCTTGGATTGCTTACATTTTTAACGCTTCTTTAATCTCTGCCATCTCTTCTGAGGAGAATGTCTCCTCGCTCCATTTAAGAATATCATTATTCTTCGCTTCCTTATAGCGAGGAATCAGATGCATATGGAAATGGAATACTGTCTGACCTGCCACTTCGTGGTTGTTCTGTAAAATATTAAATCCATCACAGCCCAGCACTTCCGTCATGTGTATCGCCAGCTTCTTTGCCAGCTTCATTGCCTTTCCTGCCACTTCTTCATCAATCTCATAGATATCTGCGTAGTGTTCCTTTGGAAGAATCAGTGCATGTCCCTTTGCTGCTGGTGCAAGATCCAGAATTACCTTGAACTCATCATCCTCGTAAATCGTATTGGATGGAATCTCTCCTGCAATAATTTTACAAAAAATACAGTTTGCATCTCTCATATTTTTTCTCTCCTTTTTACTTACGCCTGTCGAATTTTGTTGTACTATTGTTGTTGAACTTGTTTTCCATTAATGTTAAACTATTTCGTGTCGAAAATAATGTTACATTTTCAAAGATAAGGCAGGTATTACATTGTTGAACAACGAGGATTACCTTAACATTTTTCACGAAATAAAAAATTCTATTACTCTGGTAAACGGTTCTTTACAGCTTGTTGAAAAAAAGCACCCAGAAGTGTGCAAATTTGACTACTGGAATGAAGCCATGTCTGAAATCGAATTTCTAAAAAACATGGTCACCCAGCTTTCTTCCGCGCGCCTTTGTAACCAGTTAAATCTCATGCAGATCAATATCTATTCCTTCATACATCAGATTTCATCTTCGATCCGGGCACTGTCCTGGAATGACTTCGCCTGCAATATCACTCTGGATGAAGATCTGCCCCTAATCGAACTTGATCCTCAATTAATCAAACAAGCTATTGTTAATATTATCAAAAATGCTTATGAAGCTATGGATTGCACCGGCACTGCCGATCTGCATGTCTTCTGTGAAAAAGACCTTATACATATCGCCATTACCGATCATGGCGGCGGGTTAGATCCTGCCATTGCATATAACATCTTCCAGCCATTCATCACCTCCAAGACAGGTGGTAGCGGACTGGGTCTTGTCATCACAAGGCAGATCATCGAATCCCATCACGGTACATTAGAATGTCTCTCCCGACCGGGCGACGGCTGTACCTTTACCATAACTCTTCCACTTACACAAAGTTGAATACCGTATCCAGCATACGCAGGATCTTAAAGTTACCCTTTGCAGTCATCTCACCTGTCATAAATGCTCTCTGGAAGGTCATTCTTCCTGCAAGAATGCCATCCATGACTTCCGGTGTCAACTTTGCATATACATCTATATTCTCTTCCTGTCCATAATGAATGGTCAGTTCATCCTGATTTACTTCCACGAACAACGGCTTCTTCTTATCTGCCAGTAAGAACAGATATCTTGCATGGAACTCCTGCTGTGGAATGAACTTCTCACGGAATTGATCTATATATGCCACATCATCGTCCTGATTAGCCTTACCCAGCATATCCTTGAACATGGATGCCAGCTCCTGAATATCTTCCTTCTGCTGCTTCACATAACTGTCGTCTGATACATACTTGGACAACTGCTCGCTCTCCTGCGGTGTCAGCTCCATCTGCTGTGTACGAAGTACGCTCTGCTTTACTGCAAGATTACTGGTCGGAAGACTCTTCATCTTCTGTGAAATGGTACGGTACAGATTCTCTGCCTTCTTCTCAATGATCACTGTATAATCCTTATTCATCTCAAAGCTTACCAAATCCTCCACGTATCCACAAAGACCCGGACAAGGAAGTCCTCCTAGAATCTCCCATGCATTCGCCAATGTCATCTCACCTTCGCGCTCTCCATAAGTCGTAGACATAACGATTGGCTGCATATAAGTAGTCTTGATCTTCTCCTTGTCACCATACAGCCAGCAGGAATCCAAGAACTGCTGCATATATCCACCAATTCCAAGCCACTCTACCGTGGTTGCAAGTATGATACCATCTGCATCCTTCATCGTCTGTGGAAGTGTTGCAATCTCATTCTTATGTTCAAATATATTAATCCGCTCTACATTTACTCGAAGCTCCTGTAAAACTTCTTCCATCTTTTTTAACACATATAATGTTGGGTCATCTAACAGACCTCTTCCACCGTAATAAATATTTACCTTCATTGATAGCCTCCATATAGCTCGTATACTTTCAAAGTACTCTTTTCAGTATATAAATTTTTTGACCCAAAATCAATATTTTTGACACTTTCTGTGGTACAAAAAAATCGATGCTACAAATCCAGTCACCAGACCTCCAATATGTCCCCAGTTATCGACACCTCCTGCTGAAAATCCATAATATACACTGATTAGGATCATAATCAGGATTCCTCTCACCGTAATTCCATCTATCTGTCCCTTGTTGCGTATGACCATCCAGAGGAATCCTCCGATTAATCCAAATATCGCCCCGGATGCTCCTGCCGAGACCGCATAATCTCCTGTGAACAACATCATATAATAGGAAAGTAGACTTCCTCCAAGCAAGGACAATAGGTAAATAACAAGCATTCTCCAATGTCCTGCGATTCGTTCCACTCTGCTGCCCATGCAGTAAAGGATCACCATATTATTCACTAGATGCTCTATGCCAAAATGAATAAATCCTGCTGTAATTAATCGCCACCACTGATGCTCCTCCGATAAAAGAGTCGGATAAATACCCCCATACAGATAGATAAACATCGGATTCTCCGTATCTCCCAGTAATTCCATCACCAGATACACAATGACGTTCATAACTACCAGTACCGTAGTAACATAAGGGAATCTACGTCCATTCACAACCTGCTGTTTGATTCTGCCAAAGCCTCTCTGCTTCGATGCCGTTGCTCCCATCTGCGGCTGTCCATACATCATATCCTCGAACATACTGCGCAATCCAAAGAAATCTCCCGGCTGGTTCTCATAGACCAGTAGCTTTCTCTCCTGTGGCAGATATGCCCATACATTTCTACACTGGGCACACAGATTTCTGACCTGCTCCCCCTGACCAGCAACCAATACCGTAAATACTTCCACATGATACACCGGGAACCCTTCTGGAAAATCTGGTAGCAATCCCTTCGGATGATAAAAACTTCCCATGACCCGTTCTTCCATCATCCGATGCTGTTCCGGAGTCATCTCATATCCATGTTCCATGTCAATCATCATGACTACATGAAAGCCTTCCTGATAATACTTATAATAAATTCCGACCTCTTCTGGTCTTCCTTTACAGAACCGATATCCATACCTTGCGAATCCTGCGTCAATTTCTCTGCGAACCATCTGTCTCACTTCCCTTGTATATTATCAATATCGTTTATTATAGATATTGCATTCAGAGAATGCAAACGCAGATCCCCATTATTTTCTTAAATAAATCTAAACTTTTCATCCGCAAATATCACAATCTCATTCTTCTGCAGGCTGACCTTTGTCTTATAATTGAGCATCTCTCCTCCCACATAAGTTCCGTTGGAAGAATTCAGATCTTCAATGAAGTAGATTCCCTCCTTCTGTGTAATCTTCGCATGCCTTCTGCTGACTGTGGTACTGGGAATATATCCACCACATTCCGGCTCACTGCCCACTACATAGGAATCGCCTTCAATGACCAGATCCCTACATAATCCCTTTCCTTCATAACGTAGCACTCCCTCTGGTGGCTTCGTAAGTTCCGCAAGTAGCACCGTAGGTCGGGACATCTGAGGTGCTTCCTTCTCCGGTTCAAATACAAATTCCTCCTCGGACGCTTGCCTTCTGCTCTTCTTTGTCGGTCTTACAATTCTAATCCGCTTTCTCCAATAATCACTGCACTTCTTTGCCAGACGCTTCCAGGGATTCCTTACTCTCTGATGTGAGTTCTCCGCTTGAACCATCCCTGCTTCTGATTGTTCCTCACTCCCCATAGGCTCTTTCTGCGCCACTGGGCTCTCATCTGCTACTATGAACTCCGCCTCTTTTTCTTGAATTTCTTCCTGCTCTTCTTCCTGTCCATCCTTCTCATAGGGCATCCGAAGCAATTTCTTCAATTCAAGCAAACTTCCACTTCCCTTTGTAGCTCGCTCGTATACTGCATACACCAGTTCCACCACCCGTTCATCCCCATGATCTGCCTTGGTCAGTAGATACTGCATCAGCTCCTCAAAAGCTTCTGGCAACCCCTTATCGTTCCCCGGATAATAACAAAAATAAATATCTTCCGTCCTGTAATCCACAAAAATACTCTCTGGCAAGAGCAACAATCCATCTGCCTGCAAAAGAATACTTTCTATCTGTTCCACTGCTTGATATATTCCTGCTAAAAGCTTACATAACAATTCATACTGTAATCCCCCAGCATCTAGCATGACATCAATAGACTGCTTACCTGTAATGTCATACCACAGGCTATTTCTTCCATCCTCTGCGATACACTCGGCAAACAGCATATGCTCCAATGAAGTATGGGCAATCATCCGCTCTTCCCATGTACTTAACCGCTCTCCTTGTTCTAGGATCATATGGCTTGTCATCAGCTTTCTAATATAACGAACTTGCATCTTCTAACCACTCACCTACCTTCTTCCAATGATAAAAAGTCTTCACAATGTCTAAGTCAGGCTCTTCCTGTATCTCCTCTGCCGTAGCTATGCATTCTTCATACATCGTAATTCCTGTCTGCATAGCAAAACTAAACAGAAATAACAACAGCGGCACTATCAACGACGCTTCAATTGTCATGCTTGCCTTCACTCTCCTCATATTAACTGAAACAGATATGCCACCAACAAAAATGGTAAAAATGGCACTCTGTAATCCCTCCTTTTTTTCTTTACTACCATTAAAAATAGTGCGGTCACACCCACCAGTAGCAGTGCTGTAAAAAGCAACTCTAGATTCTCCCAAAATCCCAGATAAATACCACTGACCATAATCATGATGCCGTCTCCGACTCCAATGCTTTCCTTACTGATCCACGCAAGCAGTATCACACTGCCACCAATTCCCGCTCCCCAAAGCATATCCGCCACGCCACGCTCCAAGAAAAATGTATGTAATATCACTCCCATCACACCTGCCACAATTGGCAGATATAGATAAATACTCTTTTCCTTACAATCCCGATATGCTGTAATAGCCAGTGTACCTAAAAGCACTGTGCTTCCTAACCAACTGTTCATTCCTCATTCTCCCTGCACCGTACATTTACTACCATTCCTCATTCTCCCTGCACCGTACATCTACTACCATTCCTCATTCTCCTTGGGCTCCACATCTACTGCATGCCCTGCGATTTCCCACCTCTGATAATCGAACCATAGAAACGGTTCGCTTAATGCCGCTACAATTCAGGTCACTGTGATAAGCACTTCCCTGATTCGTAATATACACAATTCCAGACTGCTGCCCCGCTTTCATGCAATGCAGACACCTATCATACTTCTCTCCATTTTCACTGCGTAACAGCGATACTTGATCGTAGGCCACAGAATGGATAGACAACACCAGATGGGTACAGCTACTTGACGTATGGTACACGGTTCCTGTCTCTGTCACATATACCCACTGATCCTCATCCTGACTACTTCCATTTCCGTTCCAGCCATTCCACTTTCTGCAATCTGCCCTCTGCACCATCTCCAGATCCCAATTCCAGAATATCCGGATAGGAAGCTTAACGTGATATCGGGCACATAGACTGATCTCATTTCCCTCAAACTTTGACTCAAGAAGGCTAATACCTGCATTACCACCATTGATATAGGTAGCTGCCACCTCTCTTCCCGACATCTCCTTTAGAAATAACGCCTCTGCCGCCGCCAATCCAGGCACATAGTCCTCCTCCTCGCACAGATATACCGCCAGTTTTCTTCCTGTATCATCTAACGCCTTCTGCACCTGAAGTTCGACCTGCATCACCCGAAAGAAAAATAGGATACTCACAAAAAAGCATGCCAGAAGCGGTAATATGACCGCCGCCTCCAATGTAAATGCTGCTGACATACAGGTGCATCGGGGTGTCCCCTTATCAACAAATAGAAGAGTTGTACTTTTTCGCATTTTAATTTTCGCGTTTCCGGGGAGAGACTTTACCTTGCTTTCATGATAATGGTTTGTTGATTTTTCTATGGAATAAAGAGACACCACGATACACCCACCTTTCTAGTAATAAGAAAAACTTTTGCTATTTTGAAATTGCATTCCCGAAAGTACCTGATTTGATAAGATAGAAAATTGCCAGAAAAGCGAATCTGCCCCATATGTCATGTCATAGTCCATTTGACAGATCATATGATCCATCCTGCAATTCCGATAGATGGGCACAAGGCGAATATTCTGCTCCATCACATCCATCATGCGATAAGCTAATTTGCGGCTACCCATCGCAAACAAAAATGCTTTCAAATAATCCTGATAGGACAAGCCGCCCTCACAATCCTTTGCTCCGCCACCTGAGAGTGCTGCACTAAGATTCCCAAGCTGTGTCATCCACTGAACATTACTTTTTATCAGCACTATCTTATCTCCTGATAACAGCGCCCGGATATCCAGAATACTTTCCACATACGCCCATGCTGCTACAATACCTATTTCCACCACTTTTATAATCGCTGGATTTCCTGTGAATCCAGCCAACGAAGTTGCCATTGCAGTCGCCGAGCTAAGCTTTCCTGCATCCATAAGGATATGCGTCACATTTGCCGCCTCCCGCACCAACAGAAGCCGTCCCACCACGCTCTCTAAATTATCCTTATCCGAATCCTTTCCACAAAGTACATATTCTAACTCATAGGCTAGGGCATGCTCCGATGCTGGACTTAGGTAATCTCCAAAATAGGAATCCACATATTCTAACGTAAGGACTTTGTCATACCAACTTATCTGCGGCACCTGTTGCTCCGTCCCTACTTCAAGACTTCGCTTCTCCAATGTGTCCGCTACCTGAATCTGCTTTGTGGACAGAGACCCCACATCGCTAATTACCATTCCCAACAAAAGATTCTGCTTTAAAGCAAGCACTACCTCCAGAGGATTCTCTGACACAGGTTCTGGCTCTGCCGCAACATTTCCACTGATACCTGCATCCTCTCCTGCTACACTTTCCGCTTCTGCCTGTTGCTGCTTTGCTTCCACAATGGCATTTTGTGCCTGTTCCACACTACCTGCTGTCTGTTGGCTCTCCTCCACCGTCTGGGTCTGGACATATCTATCATAGATAGTCTGGGCTATCTCCTGGGGTAGATTTTCCTTCATATACTCCGCTACACAGTGTAGAAACACATCCCCTTCGCCATCTGTTAATAGCTGATAGCTAACCGGTTCTGCCCCCTCGAACTCTAATCCCATCATGTTAGCTCCTGCTCCCTCCTGCTCTAGGTTCATACAAACACGGGCTCCCAACACGCCAGTCACATAATTGATGTCAAACTGTTCACCGCCATAAGCCCCATCCAGACATAACAGATGATAATCCTCCCACAATCCTGACTGGTACTCTCCACAGACAGACTCTAATGCCAGCTCTGATCGCATGTCTGCATAGCAGGAAAGATGCTGCATCCTTCCTGCCTCAAGCAATGCAAACAGGAAGGATGCAATCAGCATAAATGCCAATGCAGCAAATACGGTGATACTTCCCCGCTTCATATCAGACCCTTCCTGCTTTACTGGTAATGGTATCGAAAATATCATTTACCAGATCTGTCAACTGATCCTTAAATATCAGTACCAGACCAATCAACACCACCATAAATTACCTTATCCCCCAGCGAAGCAAAGAAAGAAAAGCACTCGCACAGTTTCTACACTGTATATCAAATGTCTATTTAAGAACATCGTTCAAGCCAAGGAAACGCTACTGATATCCAACTGATATCACCTAAAGATATCTATCTGATATCAGCTACTTTGGTCTTTCTATAAAACATATCCACCCAACTGGAGATTGCGACAACGTAGTCCGCCTACTAGATTTGCCAGCGGAAATCATCTACACATCCGTGCGATGATTCCACTTAACCAAGCAATTCAGCGGCCTACAAAACCACCATTATTCTGATTTATTCAACAGGGCATTTACACAGCAGAACACCTGCAGCCCTGTATATATTTTTCAGAATAATAGGCAAGCTACCCACTTTGACTAGTCACTTTCGTTCCTAGTCTCGTGGTTCCCTCGCTTCACTCGGTAGCTTGCCAGGGCTAGCCCTTGGATCCCACTGGGGACTTTCATTCCCCCGTCCCCTAGAGCACATCCTCTTATCCGGTAATGGACGAAAAACCGACCTACTACAGCCAGAAAATCGGCTCATCGGTTTTATCCCATTCCCTTCTTCGAGAACTAAGGGCTCTGCCCTTGCATCCCGCCAAAGGGGTTACCGCCCCTTTTGGATAACCCGGTCGCTTCCAAATGGATATATTTCCATCCTATCAATCCAATCATTTGAAACCGATTTGTTCCGCACAAAATGAAAGGAGATGATACGCATGGGAACAAAAGCTACAAAAAAGCACAGAACAAGAAATCATCAGGTCAACTTCTATATGAACGATGAAGAGTATCAGAAGTTAACCAAACTGATAACGGAATCCGGTCTGAATAAACAGACCTTCCTTATCAATGCAACACTAGGAGCCACTCTTGCCAATCCTGATTCGCTAAAAGATATCCCGAAGCTCTTAAGCGAGCTTACGGAACTTCTTAATCAGTTCAAAGGCATTGGCATCAACTGTAACCAGATGGCAAAAATTGCAAACACTTATAATCAGCCGGCTAACGAAGCCGACCTTAGGAACCTAGCAAACGATGTACGTACAACCTGAAAGGAGGTAATGCCCTTATGTCAGTCGTTAAAGCTATTAATACGAGAGCTAAATCTTCAGCAGCATTAAGTAATACCCTTGACTATATCTATAAGGATAAGAAAGTCACTGAAGAACTTAAGCTTGTTACCGGAGATTACTTTGAAGATAAGGTTACTGCTGACCTTGTTTACCAGCAGTTTAAAGAAACAAAGAAGTTTTGGAATAAAACCGGAGGCAGACAGTATAAGCACTTCGTCATATCTTTTCACCCAGATGAAAAGATAACACCCGAAGAAGCTTTGCTTGTTGGTAAAGAGTGGGCAGAAAAATGCTTCCCCGGATTTATGTGTGCTCTTGCGAGCCACATCGACTCAGATCACTGTCACTGCCATGTGGTAGTAAATTCCGTAAATAGCATGGATGGAAGCAAAGTCCATCTCTCTAAAAATGACTTTAAACAGATGAAAAAGATAAATGATGAAATCTGCGAAGCTCATGGATTGTCAGTCTGTGTCAAAGGAAAACACTTTGATGGATCTGATATCGAAGAAGGAACTATCCGTTCCTACGATAAGAGAGATTATCGCCTTATGACTACAGACGGTAAGAAGAGCTTGAAAGCAGATTGCATGAATGCCGTACTTGCTTGTATGACTACCGCCACAAGCAAAGAAGAATTTATATCGCAGATGGAAACTTTCGGATATGAAGTGAAATGGGAAGATAACAGAAAGTATGTCACCTTCACTCACATCGAATCCGGCAAATCTTTTAGAGATAAGAACTTAGCAGAAACATATAGTATCGAATTATCAAAGGAGGTTTTAGAAGATGCTTTTAACAGAAACAGAGCAGTTCAGAAAGAGCGGTCTGCTGTCACAGACGAAGGAAACAGAGAACGCAAAGTATTGGAAAAGCCAGTACGAGAAGCTACAGAAAAATACGCTGACCCAGATGCAGACCATAGAACGTCAGCAGAAAAGAATAGCCGAGTTGGAGGCAACTCTGGCAACGGCACTTTCGGAGAATGGCCAGTTGAGAGACTTGACCGAAGAGTTGATGAAACAGCGAAACGAACTAGAGGAATCGTTGACTGGAGTAAAAAGCTCCGCGAGGCCTTTAGTCACTGCCTTGAACAGCTTAGGTCTTTCGGTTTCGGAAATGGACTAAAGAGCAATACTCTTGAAACTCAGGCTGAAAGTGTTGCTGAAAAGATTGAAGAAATCCGCGTAAGAATCGCCGCAAAAGATCACGATCTTAGAACGCAGACTCTTCCTAATATTGAAAAGAACCCTTGGTTTAAAGAACAGGCTACTCGCGAATATCAGGATGAGTACCAGCTTCTTGATGAGCTGTCAGAACTTATCAAATCGACTTCTCCGATGGTGCTTGCTCTGGCTCAGTCAAAGCGGAACCTCTTCCGTCCGAGCAAAGAGGCCGATATGCTTAAAATCATGACCGACAATGAATTTCAGATGTCTAATGAAGAAGTGGCAAGCAGCTTTACTTCCGCACTTGCAACAGCGGATAAGATGCTTAGCAATATTCCAACTACCATGAAATCCATGGAAGAAGCTCACGGCTGCCAGCCAATCGAACACAACATTATAAAACGCGGCCGCAGAAGATAAAAAATGGCTTGGGCTTAAGCGCCCAGGCCATTTTACAATTACATATATTGACTTAAAATCTCTTTTACCTTAGCGCTAAGTGTTGGCCAGTTATCGCTAAGAATTACATAGTAATTTTTGTCCTTCTTAAGATAATTAGTCGCATTTAATGTATTATCATAACGCTTAGCCATTGTGTAACAACGGATTCCAGCCTCAATTATCAGATTAAACAAATCATCTAATATGGATTCGTATTTATCCTTATCAGCAAAAACATTATTTGGAACAAAATATCCTATATCTTCAATATTAGAGAAAATATCGTATATAGAATCTGGCATAACGTCTGACTGCGCCGCCCCTGACACTACCTGCATATCGGCATCTGTAATATTGTTCTGATAATACCTGGATGCAAATGCAATAAACGCTATACAAATAGTTCTAGAGTTATGTGCAAAAGCTATTCTTTCATTTGCATTAGGCGCATCAATGTTCTCAGCATCAAACTTTTTCTGATACTGTGTCCTAAAGTAATTATCTACATAAAGCAGTTCTTGACACAATCTAGCAATTTGGCTTTGGTTTCCGTTAAAAACCGGGTTATAGTATTTATCTACATATAAAGACGATGGCTTTGATCTACTTGTACATGGCACCTGAAATACTCCAGCCAAACAAAGCTTTCCTACCGCTGCTAAATCTGTATTCAAATGTTTCTGCTTGAAACTCTTCGGTACAACTTCGCCTCTCTTGGTTTGATAGAAGATACCGCACTCACGCATTGCTTGACCGAAACGAACCTGCTCTGGCGCATTTGCCTTCAAGTCAACTTGTTTAATTGCCTTCTGAGAGTTTGTAGCTTTCGCTATAGCCAAACTGAATGCATTCTTCTCATCTTCGTTTTCGCCCATAACACGTATTATTTTACATGGCAAGAACAGATCATTCTGCTCCGATATTCCGCTACTCTTATGAAGCATATATGTTGTCTGACCACCATTTACGATAGAAAAGTTTTTCAAATGGACAACTTTTCCTGACACGTTGAACTCATCACAAATGATTGTAATCCCATTATTCCTAAGCCAGAATTGCTCTGGATCATTCTGAATAGTTTCTTCTATAGCTTTATCTATATCTCTTCCTGCAATATGATATCTAAGATTTCGAGACAGCAGATTAGTATTATGCTCTGCGTATAACTGTTTTATAGAAAATGCTGAAACATTTACTATAACAGCATCCTCTCCGTAAGTTAATGCATTATTTGCCTCATCTATCGCAATTTTACCATTTTCAACGGTTGGACGTCGTGATTCAGATTCCTTAATTTCTTCTTCGATATCTGCACCAAATAAAATATCTACTTCAAATTGGCTTGAATCTGAGAACTGTTCTCTAAACTTCTTAATAACTCTATCTTTTCTAATTCCAGATTTTGGCGCACTTGTATATAAAACAAAATGTATTTTTGACTCGTCACCCACCTCAGAATTTAAAGAAAGGAATCTGCCTTGAACCTTCTGATTAACGCTTTCATAATGTCCTTGCTGCATCTCTTTATAAAAAAGTCCCATTTTAGTCAATGCGTTAACCACATCTTCCATAGTAATATGGGTATAGAACTTTGATTGCGCAATAACTAAATCTGATGTTTCGCTATTTGGATCTGTAAGTAGAATATCCACGCCACCATCATATTGTCCGTCTACAATCATTTCATCAAAATCTGACTCGTTAAAATCAATAGCCGGGTTTTTATAATAATTGGATTTTACTGCGACCGCAGAAAAAACATATTCATCAGCCTTATCTCTTAAAGAAGGATATGTGTCCTTATAAGCACTGATTTTCGTTTTAATGTATTCATAAGATGTGTCTTGTGTAGGCATTATACTGTCCCTCCTCCGATCTTTTTATTTTAGCATTTTAAGGCACGCCTAACAAGATCACCAACATAACAAAAAACGACTTGAGGCGCTCTACGCGTATCCCAAGTCGTTTTTGTCATCTAATTCGTTGATATTTATTTCCACTTCGTATTATCGTTTTTCCATTCACTGCTCCGCCTAGAGATCCTAATGCTTTCTTATCTGAGTATAGTTCACCTTTAAAAACATACTTTAATTGCTTGTATGCTTCCCGGACTTCCAGCTCATCTCCGACGTTTTTAAAAACCTTAAGAATTGCATACATAAATCAAGCCTCCTTTAGTATTGCTATGATTCTACATATCTTATCCAGCGACACTTCATCATTATTCTCTAACAATTTAGCGAAATCCGACATAGCTCTCAAACGATTAGCCATTGGTATTCCATTATTAGTTTCATCCGGTGCGGGAATCACTGTATATTCGAGCAATCTTTTCCCAACAAGATATTTATCATAGCCTTCACAATTCTTTAAAAGGTATGTTGCAATACCCTTTAAATGTGGACCCACTTTAAAATCATCTACAATATCATCCGGCATAGTCATATCCATTATAACCTGATTATCATTAACTCGCCTTGGCCATTGAAGCCTAACATCGTATTTCGACAACAGGTTTAAACATGCACTTTCCGCAGCGTTTTGCAGATCTTTCAATGCATCGACTGCTCTAATCTTATTACTCGCAAACTCAACTTGAACTGTAATATGAGCCATTTCTAACCTCCTTTCAAAAATTGTAATAGCTATTACTTTCGAAGTAATAATATCATCGATCGTATAGAATGTCAATATTACTTTCTTTGTAATATCTATTACAGAAAGCACAAAATAAAACGGCCTGTTTTCACACGCCGTTTTTTCTTTCATTAACTATGAAATGAGGGCAATTTTGCTCTCTATCTTCTCAATAACTGTATCTTTTATTGCTCTCAGAAATTCAATATACGCATTCTGATTCCACACCTCATCCTCTTTGTTTAATCGATATTCCTGCTCTAACAAAGGTAGAATCTCAAAGTACAGTAATAGATATATCATCCCAAGCAACACTTCGTTTGTATCCGCAGTATACTCACCTAAATATGGATTGCTTACATCCACCGTATTCTTTTGAATTTTAACATAAATATTTTCATGTCCAGTATACTTCATATTTAATAGAACCTGATTTAGTCTTCGACTTTCGAGAAGGAACGAGAGCGTACTGATTATGTTCATAACTGATTCTCCGCTTGTTGCAACCTTCGCTTGAAGGTCCTCTGTATTACCTCTTATTCCCTTGATTTCTTTTAAAACAAGCTCTTTTTCTTCATCCGCAACACCATTTACTATCAGATTATCTGAATTATAAACACGACTAACCAACCAAACAAAAAAATCTTCCTCGAAGCCAAAGCTTGCATCCTCAATTTCATTTCTTCCCGAATAATTCAGTAATTTTCTTAACAAACGTTTTGCCGTCGTATTCTGATCAATAATATAATAAATGCTGCCCTTACTTTTGGTAACAACTATGAATCCCTGTTTTACTATTTCCCTATCTTCACTTTGATCTTCTTGAGCAGTCACTTGAACATAATTGTATTTAACAACATTATATTCAATTTCCTCACCATTAAGTAATATTGTCCCATTATTCTCAAGCAGAAGTCTATTTCTGAAATTAATCCTATATGTCGATGCCGTTCTTTGGTCATTTGGTATCGTACCCGTCATCTTTTCCAATACGCAATTTAGATCTGAGTTTTCTAAATCTTTCCACCTAGTAGTAGCACTCATTTTATTTTTCCTCCAATACCATTTTAGCCTCATTTTTAACAAAGCTGATTCTTCTATCCCTTTTTTTCAACAGGAGTTCAGGCGATAAACTTATTGTGGCCTTATTATCATAATCTCGCCTCATAAATGTTATTTTATAGTCCTCTTCACTTTCAAATACTTCTCTGTTACGGCATACTTCATCTAACATAATAAGTAAATTGCCTTGATTGTCCTGCTTTATTCCTACGCCCTTTTTTGAAAATTGGGCATCTACTTGTTGAGGAACTCTTATCATCACCCCATTATTTATTAAATTGGAACAACGACCCTTTACCGTAAGGTTAAGCTTAACCTCTGCAATTCCCATATCATTAAACTTAATGATAGGAACTGATTTACAATTGCTAAATTCCGTTGGAAGATGAAACACTGCCTCGATATATGTTTTATTTTGCGCAATTTGTTCAACAATTCCATCATATAAAAAAGTAATTCCCGTTTCCATTACCGCAAAATACACTGCTATACAAACATCGTATTTCTTATCCTCTGGTACAAACGTCATATAATCAAAAATATTAAAGCCATGTGCCACTAAAAGTGCGACAATAAACCCACCAAATGACAACAAAAGCCTAAAAACCTTTTTCATCATTCAATGTACTCCTTAATATATTTTTTAACTATCTGTAAAAATTCAGCTTCAGGACTGGATGCACTTATCAAGCCATTAACCTGAACAAATTCTGACTCTCCATCCTTTTCCATGAAGGTCATTCTTTTAATCTCTACGGTTTCTTCATCTTCCAAATACCGTAGCATATCAATAACCTTGGCTAGTTTTCCGCGATTTATATTGCTTTCAGCAATAATTGCATTTATTTGTTGATTTTCTTCACAGTCATCCTCCATAAACTCTATATTTGCAACTAATATGCTATTTTCATAGGCAATTCTACTAAGAATTCCTATCATCATTTCACCTGTTATAGATATTTGATAAAAGCCTTGCTCAATACATTCCTTTATGAAGGCATAATAGTCCTGAGCGCTCTCGTCCCACTCGATAAACTCTACCTGTTTTTCATCATTCACGCTTTTCCAAAATGCCTTATATTTCATCTCACGATAACCTCCTCTCCATTATTACCTATCATTTTTCCTATGTTGCCTTCCAATTTGCATCAAGCATTCTTCTATCACTAATAAACTGTCGTGCCGCCTGAATTGCATGATCTATAAATAGACTTAAACTATCATCATCCTTATATATACGCCCATCTGTCATATCTATACCAGACATAGCATACATTCCATGCCATCCATTTTGCGTATATGAACCGCCACCGTTTACCATATTTTTAAACTCTTGCATATTCAAAAAGTCTCCGTCCAGGGTAACTGCCGCAGACCAAAACAATCCATCCATCGCATTATGAGAAAATGTAACATCTCTTCCCACACGATCTCTAATACTTGTTTTAGACTGAATACACCCAAAAATATGCTCCTCGCCATGAACACTCTGAACAGCATATAAATCAAAGTCTTTTCCCCAAGAATTTAAACCTTTTATATCTTCTACTGTATTAACCAGCTTATTTGCTTTTATCAGCTTTGTCATTTCAGATTGCAGAATGAATCGAATCTCGTTCTTCTTTAATTCCTCATTATCTGCGGAAGAAATATATCTTTCAAAGGAGTGTCCACTTGATTTTATCCAACTCTGATGTGCAGATAAACATGCTTCAAAGACTTCTCTATGCTTCTCTTCTGGAATTCCGTATCGACTTAAATCTGCCGACTTTAATTTATGGGAAAAAGCGATTGCTTTCCAAATATCAGCTTCATCTACAGTTTCTCCGTATTTGACGAGCGCCTCAACAAAAGTCTGATCAATTGCTTTTCTTTGCGCAGCCAATTTACACATCAAAGCAACAGAAGCAGATTCTGAACCTCTAGTATTAAACTCCTGAACAATTTGTTCATTGTAGACTCTGTCATAAGAGTCTTTACAAAACTTTTCGTAATCTAACATAGTCTTCCCCCTACATCTTTTTTAGAATCGATTTGATTTCCAACCCCCATTCATATGCTAACAATGGAGGAACTGCATCTCCAATCTGTTCATACTTATCCTGAATATTATTGTGCAAATGTGGCGTAATATATGGTCCGCCACAAAAATCATAAGAATCTGGGAAGGATTGTAATCTCGCACACTCCCTCACTGTCAACGCTCTATCATATTTAGGATGAACAAATTCATCCAAGCAGTGACTTGTTACTGTTGGAGATGCCTCATCTAGCTTTAAACGATAGTTTCGCTTTATAAACATTTTTTTAGGCAACACCCTATTCTTTTGAAGTTCTTCTCGCTCTTTCCCTGTGTACTTATCAAATAAATCCTTTAAACTTTCTCCTTGATTCAACAGCGAAAACCTCTTCAGCGTGTATTCCCTATGCTTCATCGGCATTTGGTAGGTTAATCTTTGAACTTTCTCCCTATGCCAAAACTTAGCATCCTTCATCTTCTTCGAGTATTCCGATTCCTCATCCATATACTCGGTTGCCTCAACATTGCTGTTAGGTATCACGTTCGTAAGCCCCTTTAACGCCTCTTCAACTGTAACCTCTTCTTTGCACGAAGGCTTTGGTATTGATAACTCAACATTTTGGTCTTTAGTTGCGAGAATAAAATAACGCTGTCTTCTCTGTGGCACACCATAATCAACAGCCTTGAGAGTCACCTCAATATGATTACAGTATCCCGCCTCCTCCAACTCTTCTTTTAAGACATCTATAATGAGCTTATCTGAATCCTTTTCTACCTTTTTAGTCGTTATACCCGGTACATTTTCAAATAAAATCATTTTCGCATTTGCAATTTGAGCAATTCTAATTCCCTCTCGGAACAAAAACTGTCTATCATCATAAAAAGAACGAGACGTATTACCTGCTGTTGAAAATGTTTCGCATGGCATACCTGAAGTTACTAAATCAACGCCATCTTCCGGTATATATGGTAAAATCTGCTCTGCAGTTACATCCCTGATATCAGAATGTATAACATGTACCTCTGGATGATTTGCCTTATATGTGTCCACACAACTTTTTATAAATTCAATCGCCACTTTTGTTTCAAATCCAGCCGCATGTAATCCCGTACATATTCCACCCGGTCCTGCAAAGCAATCTATATGTGTATATCCCATTTTATTGTCCTCCAATGTTTATTCCTAAAGAGATAACGGACTTATATTATCACCTCGTCTGTCCGTTAATTGGTACTTGATATCTTCATCTGCAATACGAACCGCAGTTTTTAAATATGTCTCTTCACAAATCAAGCCATCTATTATGTCTATCAATCCAACTGAAACTCTGAGCGAAATCAAAGTCAACTCTATATCTTTCACTATGTTATAGACATCCTTGTTTGCTGTAAGGAATGTGACCTTTGACTCTGGACTGATAACCTCAGCCTCTTTGCTACCGAGGATAGCAAGGATATCCTCTTTCGTTACGGTATCCTTTGTAACCGGGATAAAATACCATGCTTCAAAAGGTGCTCCCTCGACCTTTGCTGAAAGTGGCGCTCCGGCTGTTCCATTATTTACAAACTGCCACTTAAAACCGGTTCTACAAAGAGTTGGTAGAAGCGTATTCATCGGTGACCAGTCATTATTAACCTCTGACAGATCAATGTCATCATCTTCAAATTTATTTGAATCGTATCCGGCAGCTTCTAAAAGATCTTTATAATCTGGCCCTTGTGAGACACGCGCCATCTTCTTTAACGTTGGCGGTGTCGGTGTTTTCTCTTCACGCAGGTTCTTATATTTACTCAAATATGCATAGCTTATCCCTGCATCTTTAGAAAACTGCGCAATACTTCTTGTGCCTGCCGCAGCCAACAATGCTTCGCCGAATCTGTTCTTATCAAACTTATAATCTGGTTCTACACTTCGTTTCATGCGTATTCCTCCATTTGGATTCTATTATACTACGCAAACCCCATTTTGTCCTTATAAAATATATTTTATTTCTATTTGAAATCCCGTTCTAATGCACATTTCTGTGTTTTAAAATATATTCTATTGCGTTATAGAATATATTTTATTGTTGCATTCCTGTAATTTGTGTGTATAATGTTAATAGAATACACATAAAATATATTCTATTATGTATTCTATAAATCTCTTTATAAAACATAGGGCTGGTTTAGTAATGAGCCTTAAACCACCCCAAATGTTAAATAGGAAAACTGCAGATTCTGTCACTACTTAGTCCATATGAAATATAGATGGACGAAACAAAGCACTTTTTTAAAAAATATTTGCCAGATATTTAGAAATCAAAGGTTTGGCAACCCAAGTGTTATGTAGAGGGATAAAAAGTTAGGGCAATTTTTAGTATTTAGCTCCAACTCGTTCCAAATAGTAGATGTAAGGCAGATTCTTACAGATTCTACATTTAAGAAAGGAGGGATGACACATGATACGACACGTATGGGTAACACCAGAGCAGTTCTGTACGCTACTTGGTCTTGATAGAGATAAGGCCGTAAGCTTAGCCGAAGAATATGAGCTGGTATCCAAAATCAGAAATGGACAGACCTATGTGGATCTTATGGATTTTTGTTTTGTCTACAAGCTTCATCAGACATTAAAGTCCATGGATTTAGCTAGGGGTTGTTCCATAACATGCGACGTCTTCAAGTAATGGACAATTCGTGCAATTGAGAAAGGAGGTGATGCGGATTGAACAGATACATTGTTGATTCGGTTTCTAACGGAACAATTGTATTCTTTGTCATCCGCGACACTTCCAATAGCTCAATTGTTCCTCTTCCTACCAAGTATCTGAAATACAAAAAGAATCTTGGCAGAAAGAAAAACACTCTAAAAAACATAGCTTTAAAGTTGTCCTGGTATCTTAACTACCTTGATGACAACAAACTTTCTGTTAACAAGGTTTTGGAATTATCCGCATATGAACAGCAGGAACACTTTGTAAGCTATTTACATTTTGTTAGAGCAGGCCGTCATACCACATCCGGCAAGTGTCCTGACAACAACACTGCCAACGATTACTTACGTACCATCTTTGATTTTTACGACTTTGTAATCCTTGAATATGACAACGGCACTGCACTTAAAGTCCTTCGGGATTCTACCTTTGTTTATACCAACTCCATAGGGCTTCGGTATGCAAAGGCAATAAAGACCTTTCGTGGTTATCTTCCAAGAGAAGAGCACCATGCAAAAAGTATTTCCGAAGAGGATATCGCGGCTTTGATTTCATCTGCACGAACCAAAAGAGACAAGCTCTTACTTCTTCTTTTAGAAGAGACCGGCTTTCGTATCGGTGAAATCCTCGGTATCAAATATACGACGGATATTGATTTTGAAAACAAGAAAGTATTTGTCCGCTACAGAGAAACCAATCCTAACGGAGCTTATGCAAAGTATGCAGAAGAACGTGGAGCTAGGATTTCAAACTCCACCTTCGATCTTTTAATGATTTATTTATCAAATACTGCCGAGCTTCGAAAGAATACAGATTATCTTTTCGTATCAGAGTCTGGTCCATCCAAGGGAAAGCCACTTACCTTAAGCGGTGTGAACTCCCTTTTTGAACGATTAGAGAAACGATGCGGTATCAGCGGACATTCACATATGCTGAGACACTACTTTGCCAATGAACGAAGAAAAGCCGGCTGGGACATGGCTCAGATTTCTACTTCCTTAGGTCACAAAAACATTGCTACGACAGAAGCATACCTAAACGTAGAAGATGATGAACTTGCAGCCGCAAACGATGACTACTTTATTGAATCCATGAAATTTGTGGATATAAACGACTTTCTTTAGGATGCCCCTTTTATGATACGGCTTACAAACATCCGTAAAGCCCTTGAGTCTTAATCTCACGCCCCGGCTTGACTGCTGTTTGTTTCGCCAAATGTATTAGCCAAGCATCCAAAAGAAAAAACTATCCACAAGAAAGGAGATGCCTTATGGGCGCAGTTAAACTTTTAAAAATTGAATACTCTTACGTCCATGAGGAAATCTTAAGTTGTGGCTACAAGGAGACAACCGGTATTGATCTTATCGAAGGATTCTTACTTAATCGTGGGATTACTTCTTTAGATGACGTTGATATTGATACTGCCATCGATTTTCACAACATGGTTCACAAGCAGCCATTCTTATCTGACGGACAGAAATCACACTTTGCTTCTGCCCTTGAAATGGTAATTCGTTTGCGTAGCGAAGGATTTAGCGAATTGGAAAACTGTATTCCAAATGGACATGTTCGCAACAAGCTTATTTTCTTCCTTGCGCTTAATAAGATTCACTCTTTAGCAGAGATTGATGCAACGCACAGAAAAGCATATGAGCGCTACCTTTTAAGCACCGGCTGTGCACATTCCACGGAATATGTAAGAGCAATTGATACTGCAAAGCTTTATTCCATCGAGCAGTCCATGAATGATTTAAGACCTCATGTATTAAAGTATGACAACGTACTTTTCTATCTTACCTATCATCCGGACATTTCAATTGCAAGGCGATTTGCATATACGCAGGCTAAAACACCGCTCTTCTTTGATTTTTCGCTAGATGCGCCTGAGCTTATGAAAAGACAAATCTTTGCACTACTGAAATATGAACTAGAAGAGCTACATGACGTTACAAACCACATGTTATTACAGCACTACATTACTCCGCTTTGGGATTTATACAACTATTGTGTGAAACACCAGATAAAGGACATTACAAGGGTTACAAAGAAAGACACGGACGGTTTTTTAGCCTATGCAAATGGTGATGAAGCGATAAACACATCAAGCACCAACGGGACTTTTAAAATGCTCCGCAAGTTTACCTTTCTTCGTTGTCCTTACATTGATTGGGATGCTACTGCTTGGTTTTTAGAGCGCTTTAACTTTTCAGAAGGGCGCGTAAATCCTTCAAACCCACATGAAGCATTCTACTTTGATGACATAGAGATTGCTGAAAACTTAAGCCTATTAAAGACCTACATCAAATATTTACTTGGATTATCCGACCGGTTATCCATTACAAGCATTTATTCCATTTATAACTCAGGGAAACGATTTTTATGCTATCTCGATGAAAAGGATATACCGCTTAGTCTTCTTACAAAAGCAGACCTTGAAGAATACATAACCTTTATTCAAACCAAGGATGTTCGTGTAGGAACCATAAATAGTCACATTTCAGAGATTGCCAAGCTAATCAACTACCTTGAGATGAAAGAGCTGATTGCTCCGCTTGGTTTTCACTTTGAATGCTACCGCGGATTTGAAGTCTATACACACAACGACATCTCGGTATCAAAGGAAGATCAGAAAAAGGTTTTTGAAGTCTTAGACAAGTTCCCTGAAGAACTTCGTCTTATGTTTTTAAACCTTTGGTGTATCGGACTTCGCATCAATGAAGTTTGCACAATTAAAGGTGACTCTTATCTTTACGATGGCACAACCGCATGGTTTTTAATCTATCAGAACAAAGCCAAGCGAGAAAAGCGAGTTCCTATTCCGACAGAGCTTTATCATCTCATGACGGAATACATCAGACGAAATGATATCGCAAAAGATGAATATGTTTTTAAGGCTCCACACTCTAACGGTCCATACCGCTCAGGAACCTTTCGTATGCAGATGAATCTACTTTTTGACAAATATGGAATCTCTGATACCTACAACTTCAAGTCTCACGGATACCGGCACACGCTTGCCACAGAGCTTTACAAGGACGGGGCCAACATTCAGTGCATCCGCGAATACTTAGGACATGCCAGCGAAGATATGACAAAGCACTACATAGACCATTTACCAAATGCCATAGACAAGCTGAATGAAGAATACTTTGCAACAAAGAACAAGGAGGGAATCAAATGGAATTAAAGTTTTTTGAATTTGATTGCTATAAAAACATGAAAGACGCGGATAAGACATCTGACTTTTATAAACCAGATTACGGCTTTGACTTGGCACGGCTTCCGACACTGGCACTTCAAGAGCAGTTAGCACCTTTTATCTTAGAAAGAGGAAACTCGCTGACCTTTAAAAGTCTTTACATTGACAGAAGAAGTTATCTCCTCTTTTCGGAATTTATATCAGAGTGCTACCCAACACTTGAATCCATGCTGGATCTTGATGTGGAAGCCGCAACACAAGAGATGGTTATGTTTCTTCATGACAAGAACATAAACCCAAGGCGCAAGCAAAAGGACGGATTCTCATTACATCCTGCGATCCGCTACATCCATCAGGCACACTTTTACTGTCAACCAAAGGATAACTTCATTTTTTATAGAGACCTTGAATGCTTTAAGGATGTACCAAAGAAGCGGCAGTCTTCTCCTCGTTACCATCCGGAATACTTCTTCAACCTAAACCTCTTACCAGAGGCTCTTATCGAAGAGTTCCGCTTGTTTATTACGGATAGAGGCAAAGAACTCTCCTTTACATGCATCGATAGAGAAAAACAATCCTTTCATCGTATTGCTGAGTTTTTGTGTGACACCTATCCATCCATCAAATCAATGTACGAGATAGACAAGCAGGAATGTATACGCAAATACAAAGTATGGGCAATGAAGAATCAGATACCGCTTACGGTTACATCAAAAAGTAAAGTTTCAATCAGTAAGGTAACAAGTACTCATCCGATTCTAATATTTTTAAGAACAATACTTCGTTACTTTACGGTGGATGATGGGCTATTTCATTTTGAAGATGATATCTGGCAGTTAGACCGACTAGACTTTCCGGTCAAGCTTCCAGAGACCACAAATATACACACTATAAACTTTAGCAACATTATTCAAGATGAGTTAAAAGCAGAAGTGAAAAAGACCATTCTCTTTCGCTTGAAAGAAGTATCAGTTCGGACAGTTGTACAAGAGATTCATGTGATAAGTGAGTTTACGTCCTTCCTTGCAAGAGAATATGAAGAGATAGTCTCCTTTGCTGAGCTTGATCGTGAGGTAATCGAAGCCTATTTAATTTACCTAAATACAGAGGATACAAGGCGTAAGAACTATCATGGCGAAGTCATTCATCTTAAGAATCTGATTGAAATCATCGGACTTGTAATCGATGAATACTCCCTTACAAAGCTCTTTGCCCCGGAAGACATTCCAAAGAATAACATTCCGATCTATCGGTTTTACACAGATTCAGAGCTTAAGACTTTAAACGAAGGCTTTAAAACCTTAGATCCTCAGACCGGACGGCTCATGATTTTACACGAACTACTTGGCTGCAGAATCTCAGAAACCTTAACCCTTAAGACCGATTGCATAAGCAAAGATGATGATGGCCAGCTATACATAAGCATTTACCAGCCAAAGGTAAACCGCTCATACAAGAAACCTATAAACGAAGACATCAAAACCTTGATTGAGCGTTCCATTGCTTACACTACTAAAAACTATGGTCCTCGCGAATATGTCTTTGTAAATGACAAAGACCCGAGCAAACCATTTAGCTATAACGCTATGTTTTACCGTGTGCAGTGCATGATTATGGGAAACGACTTACGTGATGACCACGGAGAATTATTTACCGTTAGCACTCACCTATTTCGAAAGACCTACGGCAAGCGTCTTTGTGATATGGGACTTGATGACTCTGTTATTGCAAAGCTACTTGGTCACAGCAACACATCTTCTGTAAGACACTACCGCAGAATGACATCGGTTCCTCTTGCTGAAGGTACAAAGAATCTTAGAGAAGAAAAAGATAAAACCATTAACAAATACAAAGGAGGTTGGAAATAATGGCAAACTACACAAACATGCTAAAAAGCAATCATGAACGTTCAGAAGCAATGCTTAACCTTTCCCTTACTACCATTTCAGAAATGTTAGAAGACGGGGAAAAGGTTACGGTTGCAGAGCTTGTAAAGCGTACCGGCTTTTCCAGAGACTACTTTTACAAAAACAAAGAAGTCCACGAAGCCCTAAAAAACGCTATCAAGCTTCAGACCGGAAAAGTCTTTGTAAACAAGAAGGAAGATTCTCTTCTTAAAGCTACCAGACGAGAGAACGAGCTTCTAAAACAAAAGATCATCTTCCTTGAAAGAGACATTGCTTCCTTAAACGCACAGCTTAAGAAAGTATCTACATCAGAATTTGACCTAGTAAACAACTTATAAGAAAGAGAGGAAATTAAAATGAGTGAATTAATTATTGGAGTAGACGTTGGATTTGGTAATACCAAAACCGCACACAAAGTATTTTCAAGTGGAGTGATTAAGCATTCCACTAAACCACCAATCTCAAGCATGGTGGTTGAAACAAACGAGGGATTCTATTCGGTTGGAAATCCTAAGATTACCATTCAGGAATCCAAGATGAACAACGAGGACATGCTGATTCTTACTGAAGCTGCTATCGCAGAGGAACTTAAGATGCAGGATATCACCTGTGCTGACATCCACCTTGGAGTTGGCGTTCCGCTTACACGTATGGGCGCAGAAAAAGAACCGATGCTTGAATACTACAAGCGCAATCGCCGTCTGGTATTCAAGTATGAAGATGTGACCTATAGCATCAACCTTTTAAGCGTGAATGTTTACCCACAGGGCTATGCCGGAATCGTAAACTATATCAACAAATTCAGCAGACTTGCTGTTGTTATCGATATCGGAAGTTGGACTATTGATATCATGCCTATCCGTGAGAGAAAGGCTGATGCCGGCAACTGCAAGAGTCTTTCCCTTGGAACCATTACTTGCATGCACAAGATTAATGAACACTTGCGCGAGCAGTTCAATGGCGAAGCTGACGAAATCCTTCTTAAGGATGTCATGATTAGCGGCTCTTCCGTTGACCTTCCTCCGAAATACCTTACCGTTGTTCAAAACGGCCTTAAGACTTATGTGGAAGAGATTATGGGACAGCTTCGTGCCTTACAGTTCAACCTTGATACGACTCAGCTTATCTTCATCGGTGGTGGAGCTACTATCATTAAGAACTTCCTCGATGCAGACAAATATCCAAAGGCTACTGTAATCGATGATGTCCATATCAATGCGAAAGGCTATGAAGACCTTATTCGCTACCAGATAAGAAACGGAGGATTAAAGTAATGAAATCCTTTGCCAAGACCATCAGATTCTATGATACACACAAAGATCAGGTGGCAATAAAGGCAATTTCAAACTATGCCGAATACGGCTTTAGCAGTGCCAATGAAATGGTTGTGACAGCTCTGTATGAACTTGCAGAGCGTCATAACAACCATTCCTCAAACGACCTGCCACTTGATGAATTAGCAGACAAAATCGTAGCAAGACTTGGTAACAACATAACCATTGTATCGGGAACTTCAGAGGCGATTCCTTCAAGTAATGTTTCCTCCGGTCCCGAAACTTGGGATGCGCCAGAACCTACTACAGATGACAATATCAGTGATGTAATGGCTGATATACTTTCGTTTTAATAGGGGGTATAATAATTTGTATACAAACAATAAAGATCCAACTTAAGGAGCAATTAATGACACGTATTAACGATGAATTTATGGAAGCATTCAAACACCTTGATAAAATCTGTAAGGAACTATTTGATGCAGAAAAGGGTGTAACTTCATATATTGATGAAATGGAACGAATAACAAATGGACCGAGATATGTTCCAAACTGGAACTTTGTTCTAAGAAGGTTAAAAGACTTACGCCATATCAGAAACAATCATTCTCATGAGGTTGGAACCTCATATGGCGATATATGCTCTCCAGAGGACGTACAGTGGCTCGTAAGCTTTTATAACGACATAATGAACACAAACGATCCATTGGCTCAGTACAGAAAGGCTACAGCGCCAAAACCGAGAACACAAAAGGCTCAGCCTTATACTCCGGTTAATCCAAGTAACTATCAAACATTTACTTCTCAATACGAGGAACAAGATGAAGAACCTCTCAGCAAACTAGCTGTATTCTTAATCTTTTTTGCTACTGGAGTAATTGTGGTTGGTATAATCTTCGCCTTGGTCTTTCCTTCGCTTTAAATCGTTCATTCCACTTTCTTAATAGCGTATATTCATCGTGGGATTTAATGGATGATATGCATTGTCTAACGTTATAACACTGCCAATGCTTGTGATAATATCTTTGACCAGGATGTTTATGATATAGGATGATAGGATATTCAGAACAAGCAGGATTCCTCTTTTGGATGATCCATGAATCCTTTGTATTCCTACTTTGAAACTCTATAAAGTTATCCTCTACAGGATACCTAAGCACCTTGAAATAACCTTTATCAATGAGATATAACTCTTTATGACTGAACATATGAGCCCCCCTTCTTATTGATACTGACATATGGATTGATAGGATGGATATGATACATATACATAGATATATTCTTTCTACAGAATCTATAAAGAATAAAGGATAGGTAATTCTCCACCAGAATTAAAATCATTTCCACAACACCAATACCGTCTTCTTCTTTGATAAATTCTCTAATTCCTCTCATAAATGACCTCCCTTTCTAAATCTGAAATGCAAATACTGCTGGAATAATCAGTATTAGCATCACGATTCCTAACATAATCATCATAGGAAGCAACAGTTTCGTACCTGCTTCCTCTCCATACCGCTTTGCGGCCGCCTTTCTCTCTTCAAAGGCATTTTCTGCCTCCTGCTCTAGTAATCCAATAATCCCTTTACTTCCCTTTTTTAGGTTCTGTGCCAATGTATTACCGAACTTACGGTAACAGGATAGTCCACATCGCTCACCAAAACGCTCATATGCCGTTCCTTCTCCCACGCCACTTTCCATCTCACGGCAGGTCATTAGCATTTCCTCATATGCCGGCATCTTTGGCGCAATTCCCTTCCTATGCTTATCCTCATAGGACGATGCGACCTTACGAAATGCCCCCTGCAATGTCATTCCTGAACTTAAGAGAAGTGTTATCTTACTGACCATATCTGGATATTCCATCTCTAGCAGCCTGTTTCGTTGTTTTTCCTGTTCCTGCTGTCGGCTCCGTTCCAACAAGGGTACAAATACCGCCAACACCACTCCAAACAGCAGCACCTTCTCTGGTGTAGTATCCCGCTTTTCTGTCCATTTCACTTCGTATTCATCTACCTGCTCTGGAAGTTCCAGATAATTCTCTCCTGCCAGTTCTCCCTGCACAGTAATCAACTTTTCTAATTGCCGCAAAAAAGTCTCCTGCGCATTCAACAGTCGTGGAAATACCCGAAAGTAGAACTCCTCCATCACATAGGAATCGCCACAACTTAGCTCTACACTTGCTTTTACAAGCTCTCCTTCCTCGGAGATCTCCTCTGCAATGACATTTCCCTCAGAATCCATAATCTTATAATTATCGAACTGCCACTCTGCCAATACTCTGCCATCCTGATACTCATCACGAATGACTACCTTCTCCCGAATGCAGTTCACGGATTCATTCCCTCCCGGAAATTCCTGCGCCAGCTCTTCTCCCGCAGCCGCAAGATACGCCATTTCTTCCTCCTCTGTCAGCTTCTGCTCCGGCACCTCCAATTCATAATCTATGGCATCCTCTGCATCCTCTACCCAGAGTTCTAACTGTTGCTGATAACTGCCCTCTCCATTTTCCCTTCTCGCAAGCAGATTTCCCTCTAAAAGAGCAGGACTTTGGCTGTCCCTTACGCCTAACATACCGCCCAATACCGCAGCCCCTAGAATAATGGCAATCGCATTACGCCATTCCTTCGAAAATTGCTTTCTTCCACTTATCCACACAACTGCCATAATGGCCGCTACTATTCCACATAGAATCACCCATGTTCACATCCCTTCTCCCAAGAATGAAACCATCCCGCTTTCGCCTATACTTGAATGTCCAAGATCCGTTCCGACATACGGATCGCCACCGCATAAATGCCCAATGCCACGCTCATTATGACCACCCCAAGCACATTTCCGTACAAGGATTCCAGAAAATCTCCTGACGTCAGCGTCATATACGCTAGGATAAACAGAGGCATTCCATTCATGATCTTACCCTCCAGCTTCTTTCCTGCCAGAACCGTAGATATCTCACGTTCCACCTCAATTCTCCCTGTCAGCTTCGTCACCGTAGTACGAATAATCTTCGTAAAGTCACCGCCGCTTCGCTTGGCAAAGACAAAGACCTCGGAAAAACTCTCTATCTCCTCACATCCACTTCGCCCTGCAAATTCTGCCAACGCCTTTTCCAGTGGTTCATTCATGCTCACTGCCCCATTCATCTGATGCACCTCTGCAAACATCAGAGAGTTCTCCCCGTGCAGCTCCCGCAACTCCTTCTCAGCCTCCCGCCATGCATTCTCCATGGAATACCCTGCCAGCAATGCCGCCGACACCGCCTGCATGCCATCCTTAAATTCCTGCAAGAGCCGCTCCTTCCGCTTCTGCATCTGCTCCCTCCGATATTGGCGACAATATAGAATACAGATCAAAGGACACAACAGCATTCCCCAAAGAGAACGATAGAATAGCCATGCTATCACTCCCGAAAGAACCATCCCCACCAAAATGCATTGCATATACTCCCGAAGGCTCATGTCATATCTGGTATAGTCCATATCCCCCTCCCTTCTGTACATATGACTTCCTATTCTGCCTTGCTTTGTCTCGCTCTTCTTTGCATTTCTTCCACCTGATATCCAGCCATCTGACACTTATCTACATGCTGCAATTCTGCCACCCGGATAAGCTTTCCACGAAACTTCCCCTTTTCGCTTCCTTCTTCCACAAAGCGAAACAGCTCCTGCATCTGCACCTCGCCATCTGCAACACCCATGACCTCGGTAATATTAAGCACCTTTCGGCTCTTGTCCCGCAATCTTCCCAGATGTACCAGTATATCAATTCCAGATGCGATCTGACTCCGTATCGCAGGAAGCGGCAATTCCATTCCCATCAACACCATAGTTTCTAGGCGACTCACCATATCCCGGCAGGAGTTGGCATGTCCTGTGGAAAGACTGCCATCATGTCCTGTATTCATCGCCTGTAACATATCCAGCGCCTCCGCGCCTCTGCACTCTCCCACGATAAGTAAGGGGGAAATATAGATATGTTTGTGCTGTTCGGTATGATAGGGTTAACCTGCATATCTTGACCGTTCTTATATGATGTTTGCACTGTGTTCGCACTGATACAGGCAGTTATTTATGGATAACGTATAATTAGTTTCGCAAATTCAATTTCAAAAAAATAGACATGGTCTAT
>CAZBFN010000011.1:0-122271 GCA_964491235.1 uncultured Roseburia sp. | reverse complement strand
TGTCTGAGTACGGTCTTCAGTTAAGAGAGAAGCAGAAAGCTAAGTTCATCTATGGCGTATTAGAGAAGCCTTTCCACAACTACTATGAGAAGGCTGATAGAATGAAGGGCATGACAGGTCAGAACTTAATGACTATGTTAGAGTCCAGATTAGACAACGTAGTATTCCGTATGGGATTCGCTAGAACTAGAAAAGAAGCTAGACAGATCGTTGACCACAAGTTCGTATTAGTAAACGGCAAGCAGGTTAACATTCCTTCTTACTTAGTAAAGGCTGGCGACGTAATCGAGATCAGAGAGAAGAGCAAGGGTCTTCAGAGAATGAAGGACATTGTTGAGGTAACTGGTGGAAGATTAGTTCCAGATTGGTTAGATGTTGACGCTGAAAAGTTACAGGGAACTGTAAAAGAATTACCTTCCAGAGAGCAGATCGATGTACCTGTAAACGAGATGCTTATCGTCGAGTTATACTCCAAGTAATAAGTAGCGAGATTAAGCGGACGGAAAGCTGGAAACGGCGGCTGTCCGCTAAATTGAGTTTAATGATTAGGCAAATACCCGAGAAGGAGGGATTTTGTAGTGTTCGATTTCCAAAAACCAAAAATTGAAATCGCAGAAATTTCAGAAGACAAGAAGTACGGAAAGTTCGTTGTAGAACCGTTGGAAAGAGGTTACGGTACAACACTTGGTAATTCTCTTAGAAGAATCATGCTTTCTTCATTACCAGGTGCGGCTGTCAGCCAGGTAAAGATCGATGGTGTGTTACATGAGTTCAGTTCTATTCCTGGAGTAAAGGAAGATGTAACTGAGATTATCATGAACATCAAGAATCTTGCAATCCGCAACAATAGCTCTACAAATGAACCTAAGGTTGCTTACATTGAATTCGAAGGCGAAGGCGTAGTTACAGCAGCAGATATCCAGGTTGATTCTGATATTCAGATTTTAAATCCGGATTTGGTAATTGCCAATTTAAATGGTGGAGCAGATTCCAAGTTATACATGGAGCTTACCATTACAAAGGGCAGAGGCTATGTCAGTGCGGATAAGAACAAGACAGAGGATGTTCCAATTGGTGTGATCGCAATTGACTCTATCTACACACCAGTAGAGCGCGTGAACCTCTCAATCGAGAATACACGTGTTGGTCAGATTACAGATTATGATAAGCTTACATTGGATGTATATACCAACGGTACCTTAGAGCCAGACGAGGCTGTCAGCCTTGCTGCAAAGGTTTTAAGCGAGCATTTATGCCTGTTCATCGACTTGTCAGAGGCTGCACAGCAGGCTGATGTCATGATCGAGAAGGAAGACAATGCTAAGGAAAAAGTTCTTGAGATGAATATCGATGAACTTGAACTGTCTGTTCGTTCTTATAACTGTCTGAAGAGAGCTGGTATCAACACCGTAGAAGAGTTGACAAACCGCACTCCAGAAGACATGATGAAAGTTCGTAACTTAGGACGTAAGTCCTTAGAAGAAGTTCTTGCTAAGTTGAAAGAGTTAGGACTTCAGTTAAATCAGGGCGAAGAGTAAAGCCCATAAGGCAGAAACAGTAAGTCCAAACGGCATGGAGTATGTCAGAAGCCAATAGTAGCGCATATGCGTTGCATTCGGTCAGTAAGTCCAAAGAGCGTGCCGGATGTACCAATTGAATGGAGGAAAGAGAAATGGCAAAGTATCGTAAGTTAAGCAGAACCTCTAGCCAGAGAAAGGCTTTATTAAGAGGTCAGGTAACAGCACTTATCAACAATGGTAAGATCGTTACAACAGAGGCAAAGGCTAAGGAAGTTCGTAAGATCGCTGAGGGTCTTATCGCTTTAGCAGTAAAGGAGAAGGATAACTTCGAAGAGGTTACTGTAAAGGCTAAGGTTGCTCGTAAGGATAAAGACGGCAAGAGAGTAAAGGAAGTTGTAGATGGTAAGAAAGTTACTGTTTATGATGAAGTAGAGAAGAAGATTAAGAAGGATATGCCTTCCCGTCTTCACGCTCGTAGAGAGATGTTAAAGGTTCTTTACTCTGTAACAGAAGTTCCAGCTGAGAACGCAGGTAAGAAGAAGAACACCAAGGAAGTAGATCTTGTTGCTAAGTTATTTGATGAGATCGCTCCAAAGTATGCTGACCGTAACGGTGGTTACACAAGAATCGTTAAGATCGGACAGCGTAAGGGTGATGGCGCTTTAGAAGTATTACTTGAGTTAGTATAAGATTTACGATAAAAGGCAGTCGCAAATGCGGCTGCCTTTTTTGTATCTAAAATATAAAATTAATCTTGTAAAGTAGTTAAAAATGCCAACAGTGATTCAAATTGCTCAGTGGAGAGATTATTGGTGGCATTGATCAATTCAATTTGTTTTTGAGTAAGAAAAACAGCCTGACTATCAGCTTCCAAAAAAAATTGGGACAAAGGAATTCCGAATGCATCACAGATACGTTCCAAAGAAGGAATGGAAGGCATCATGTTCTTACGATACCAGGAAGAGATTGTGGACTGTGTCAGCCCAGAACGCTCTGCCAGTTGGTATTCTGACCAATTATGTGCTTTTCTTAAAGTAGTGATTTTCTCTAATACATCCATTTATATACCCCGATACTTAAATAATACGTTAATTATAATGTGTAAAAACGTTGCAAAATACTACGACATATCGTATAATTAGTACGAAAAAAAGTAAGATTAAGCGACAATAGGAAGTACTTATGGAGATACATGGAGTTAGTAGCAAACGAAAAGTGTTAAGTCTGCTAATAGGATTTACAATAGTTTTTGTTGCTATATTTTTAATTGATAGCAGCAGAAATAGTAATTTTTTTGGCAATATGCAGTTCTGTACTAATTATGAAGCTGTTATGCAAGAGGAAGGTCTGGAGCTGGCGGATTTGTCATACGATATGACGGATGCAATTCTTTACAATGGACAAAAAGTGCCGTATACGATAGCGAATAGAACATTTTATATTTCTCAGGATATAGATAGCCTGTATTGGGAAGGGGAATTGAATGCCGCGGAGGGATATGAGATTTATGTATTAGAAGATACGATGTGGGATATGAAAATGGATGCGATTGCAGAGGGACATTTGTTTTCAATATTGATAATTAAAGGCAATCAATGTCAGCCAGCCAATATTGTAGCATCAGGGCTTCCAATTTTGTCTTTGACAGAGACCTATGGGTATGAAAATCCACAGGAGATATCGCTACTGGACGAGAGCAAGGAGATGTCTTATGAGGGATACTGTTCTTTCGAAATAAGAGGACAAACATCGGCAGCATTGCCCAAAACGGGATATAATATAGAATTGTGTGATGAAGCATGGAGTAAGGAAGAAGCTTCTCTGTTAGGGATGAGGATGGATGATGATTGGATTATCAATGCGCTTTATACGGATAATCATAAAGTCCGTGAAAAGATGGCATATCAGATATGGGACGAGATGCAGGAATATCGCCAGACCCCCAATCGGGCATCCAATGTCACTTATGTGGAGTTGATATTAAATAATCAATATTGGGGAGTCTATGGCTTGCAGGAACCGGTTGATGCGAAACAGCTTTCTCTTACAACTTCTGATGTTATGTACAGGAAGACGGATCTGCTAGTACCAGAGCAAGAGGATTTTGAAGTGGAGGATGGAACAGAGACAATCGCTGGCTTTGAGATACGAGAGCCGAAAAGGGCTGAGATAAAAGCGGAAGACTGGATGCCTATGCAGGAATACGTGAAATATATTTATTATCAATCGGATAATGTGGATAAGGATACGATTAAATCAATAATTGATGTTGAAAATGTAGTTGATTATGAAATATTTGTACAATTTCTGGCAGCACCAGATAATATTTTTAAGAATATAAATTATGTGGCTCGTTACGAGAATGGAAGCTATAAGATGTATCAGATACCGTGGGATCTAGATTACACATTTGGACATGATTTTGGTGGAACTCCAACTTTTTCAGAATACAAGGAGAACTATGAAAAAGCGGGGATGCGTTCCAGAGAATATAGTGCATTGCTTTTAGTGGATCGGGAAGCAGTGAATGAGCAGTTAGAGGAAACATGGAAGATATATCGACAGAGTATTTTGGACGAGGAGCATTTAAAGACGATGGCTCAGAGTTATATGGATGAACTGACAAGAAGCGGTGCATTGGCAAGAGATACGGCAAGGTGGCCGGAAAGTGGGAATACATCCGATTTATCGGAAATTTATCGCTTTATAGAGGTGCGTTTAGAATTCTTGGACGAGTATTATGAGGATATAGATAGGTGGGAAGTTGAGCATGGAATATAGAGTAGAAAATAAATATCTATGTACAGACTATGAACTGGCGATCTTAAGGCATCGTATTGAACAGTTACTGCCTACGGATAGGAATCAAAAGGGCGAATGTTATTCGATAAGAAGTGTTTATTTTGACACATACGGGGATGAATGCTTTTATGGAAACGCTGAGGGCGTTGATAGAAGGAGCAAATATCGAATACGAATTTATGATAACTCAGATAGGAAGATTCATTTTGAGATAAAGCAGAAGCAAAATGGATATATCAGAAAGGAATCCTTTAAGTTACAGAGAGAAGAGTGTGAGAAGTTACTTGAAGGAAAATCCTTTGATGTGACTGTACAGAATGATTCTGTCAGAAATAGAGTCATGTTACAACAACAGTTAAAAATGTTGCGTCCAGTTATGATTGTTGATTATGAAAGAAGCGCATATATTTGTTCCATAGGAAATGTAAGGATTACGTTTGATAGAAATATTGCTGCGTCAACATCGGTCATGGATTTTTTTGAGAAAAAAATACCAATGATTCCAGTGCTACAACCACATGTACATTTACTAGAAGTAAAGTATGATGAAGTCTTGCCAGATTATATTGCACAAGCATTGAATTTGGGAAACTTACAACAGATATCCTTTTCAAAATATTACTTGGGGCGGCAGGTTGTAGATACGAATAATTTGTTGGTCTATTAGGAGGATTAAAAGAAATGTCAACAAAAGATATCATTAGAAAATCAGTATTAGAGAGTTTTCAGGCAGAAATATCTATTGCAGAGATTATAATAGCATTATCATTTACATTTCTGATTGCGTTCTATATATATCAAATATATCGTATTTGTACTAGAAATAGTTTTTATTCTAAGGATTTTAACAAGACATTGGTACTTTTGGCGTTAATTACAGCGGCTATTGTGTTGGCTATGCAGTCAAATTTGGTAATTTCATTGGGAATGGTCGGTGCATTATCTATTGTTAGATTTCGAAATGCGGTGAAGGACCCGATGGATCTGGTATTTTTGTTCTGGTCAATTAGTGTTGGTATTATATGTGGAGCGGGATTATATCTAGCGGCTATTGTGTTGTCGGTGTTTGTGACGATTGCATTGTTAATTTTGGATTTTGTTCCAGAAAAAAAGGGAATGATGCTTTTGGTCATTAATAGCAGTCAGACAGATAGTATGAAAGAAATATGTGAAATTATAAAAAAATATACGAAAAATGTTAAGATCAAGTCTCGTAATATCACCCAGCATGGGTTGGATGTTGTGATTGAATTAAAGTGCAAGAATGAAGAAGCAGTAGTAGATGAAATCGCAAAACTAGAGCATATTGTAAGTGTTTCTCTACTAGATCATACAGGCGAAATCAGAGTATAAAAAGAAGTGTAAATAAAAACAGGAGCATGATTAATCATGCTCCTTTGCTAATGGAAGGGTGAAGATAAATTCCGTTCCAACGCCCTCAGTACTAATGCAGTTAATATTCTCGCCGTGTGCCTGAATGATTTCCTTTACAATGGAAAGACCAAGTCCGGTTCCTTTTTTATCTTTGCCTCGTGAGAGGTCTGTCTTATAGAATCGCTCCCAGATTTTCTTGATGCTATCCTTTGGAATTCCAATACCAGTATCCTTGACTGATACGAATATCTTGTCATTTTTCTCGGTGGTCTCGATCGTGATGAAGGAGTCCGTGTGACTGAACTTCAGCGCATTATCGATCAGGTTATAGAGAACCTGTTGAATCTTGCTCATATCAGCGGAAACATACAGCTTTTCCCCAGTCAGGATTAGGTTGAAGCCAATACGTTTTTGCTTGCATATGCCCTCAAAAGTCTGGGCTGTCATACGGATCGTATAGTTGATATCAAAGTCTATAATATCAAGCATCGTGCCATGTGAGCCAAAGTTATTTAATTCCAACAGGCTTTTGGTCAGCTTATTCAATCGCTCCGTCTCAAAGAGAATAATGTTTAAGTACTTGTCCTGCATTTCCACAGGAATCGTGCCATCTAGCATAGCTTCCACATAACCCTTGATAGAAGTCAGTGGTGAGCGGAAGTCGTGGGACACATTGGAGACGAACTTCTTCTGATCATCCTCCAGCGTGTTCAATTCGTTTGCCATATAATTTAAGGAAGCAGCCAGATAGCCAATCTCATCGTTGGAGTGGATATCGATCTTGGTGTCGAAGTTTCCTTCGGCGTATGCATCGGCTGCCTTGGCAATCTTGCGAATCGGTATGTATACCACGTAGGTGAAGAGAACTAGCACGATAAAAGCTGCAATAAACAGTAGCGCCAATGTCTCATAGGAAATCATGACAAGCCCATTTGCATAGTTTACAAGGTTGCTGGTAGGCTTATGAATGATAACGTATCCCCGCACTCTGTAATTGACAGTGATAGGGGAAAAGACACTGAGTGTCTCGGCGGAAAACTGTTCGTAGAAATTGCCAACCTGATAATACTTATTGCCAAAATCCGTAACATCAAATCCCGGAATGGATTCGCCGCCCTCCGCCAAGTCAGGCTTAGCTGTATTTAAAATAATATTTCCTTTGGGATCCACGATCCATATTTCACTAGAGAGATAGGTGCTTAAAGTAGTAAGCTGTGCCTGAATCTCCTCTAGGGTCATGGACTTGGAAAAATAATTTTCTGCGTAGTTGGAAGATATCAATGCGGATTCCCGGTAAAGGCTTGAAGCATCACGCTTTTCCACAAAATTAAAAATAAGGTGGTAAGTAAAGGTCGTGATAATGATAAAACCGATAACGCCATACATCAGATATCCAGCTAGCAGCTTAGGATAAAGTGTGCGTTTCATGATTCACGAACCTCGAACTTATAACCGATGCCCCAGACTGTCGCAAGACTCCAGTTGGCATGATCCTTAATTTTTTCACGAAGGCGCTTTACGTGGACATCCACGGTTCTGGTATCGCCAATGTATTCATAACCCCAGATATGGTCAAGTAACTGCTCTCTGGTAAATACCTGATTTGGTGAGGATGCTAGGAAATAGAGAAGTTCCAGCTCCTTCGGTGGCATATCCACTGCCTGACCACGATAAATGACGGAGTAGTTGGACAGATTGACCACTAAATCGGTGTATTTTACGCATTTTTGCTCAGGGGCAGCTTCCTCTGCCTTGGCTGGCTGATAACGCCGTAAAACCGCCTTTACGCGGGCTACAAGCTCCTTGGAATCAAATGGCTTGATCATATAGTCGTCAGCTCCAAGTTCCAAGCCAAGTACCTTATCAAAAATCTCACCCTTAGCGGAGAGCATGATGATTGGTACATTTGCCTTGGCACGAACCTCACGACAGACCTGATAGCCATCAATGCCCGGCAGCATCAGATCTAATAAAATCAGATTTGGATTGTACTGTTCGAATGCGATCAGGGCTTCTTCACCATCATTTACGATCTTTGTGTCAAAGCACTCTTTGGTCAAATACAGGGAAATCAGCTCTGCAATGTTGTTGTCGTCGTCAACGATGAGTATTCTCTGTTTCGTTGCCATATATGTCATCTCCTTTACTTGAACTCTGCAATGGTCACGCCGGCATCTCCTTCACCGAATTCTCCCAGATGGAAGCTCTTTACATACTTGAGGCGGCGTAAATGGGCTTGAACGGCGTTGCGCAATGCACCAGTACCTTTTCCGTGTACAATTCGCACGGATGGTAGATGCGCCAGATAAGCGTCGTCTAAGTACTTATCTAAAAGAGCGATCGCTTCATCTGTTGTCTTACCGATCAGGTTGATTTCGGTGGATACGGAAGCTGACTTGCTCATCTTGATCTTGCCTGCGCCGGTCTTGTTATACTTCTTGCTGGTAGGGGAAGTCTCCTCCTCCAAAAGAATCAAATCGTTGATATTCACCTGAGAACGAAGGATTCCCATCTGTACAAATAAATCACCCTTGGCATTTGGTAAGGAATGTACGGTACCCTTTAAATTCATACTGATGACCTTAACGCTGTCACCGATACGCAGATTTTTTGGAACCTTATGATTAGGTGTGGCAGATTTCTTCTGGTCAGCCATCTTTTTCGCTGCATTGTCCATCTTGCCACGGAGCTTTGCACGCTCCTTTTCCATCTCGCTGATCGGAGCAGTGGCTTTTCCGTACTTGTTGAAGTTGCGGATCGTCTCGTCAGCCAGATCCTTAGCTTCCTTGATGATATTGTAAGCCTGTTCATTTGCCTCGCGGAGAATCTTGTCACGGCTGGAATCTAAGCGCTCTTGCTTCTGCTCTAACTTTTCCTTTAAGGACTCGATTTCCTGCTTGTACTGGTTGATCTCAAGCTGCTCCCGCTCGATGGTGATACGGCTCTTTTCAAGGTCAGCAAGCAGATCCTCAAAGTTCTCATCACTTTCACTGATACGTCCCTTGGCATCTTCAATCAAGTCTGCGCCTAAGCCTAACTTGGATAAAATTGCGAAAGCGTTACTCTTTCCCGGAATACCGATCAACAGACGATAGGTCGGGCTAAGTGTCTCTACATCAAATTCACAGCAGGCATTTTCAACGCCCGGTGTGGAAAGGGCATATACTTTTAGCTCGCTGTAATGGGTGGTTGCCATAATTCTTGCACCGTAGAGATGCAGCTTCGATAAAATGGATATGGCAAGGGCTGCACCCTCGGTAGGGTCTGTTCCGGCACATAACTCATCAAAAAGCACCAGTGAGCGGTCGTTGACCTGATCTAAGATGCGGATGATGTTGGTCATGTGGGAGGAAAAGGTACTTAAAGACTGCTCGATGCTCTGCTCGTCACCGATGTCTGCAAATACTTCCTCAAAAATACCAAGCTCTGAACGCTCAGAAGCTGGGATATGAAGACCGGACTGTCCCATCAGAGTGAGAAGTCCCACGGTCTTAAGGGAAACGGTCTTACCACCAGTATTTGGTCCGGTGACGATCAACAGATTGAAGTCCTCACCAAGATGTACATCGATTGGAACGACCTTCTTTTTATCTAATAGTGGATGGCGTCCCTTGCGGATGTGGATGCGTCCCTCGTCGTTAAAAAGAGGTGCGACACCATTGTATTCCTTGGCGTAGGATGCCTTTGCAAAAATAAAATCAAGCTCGGTCAGTACCTGATAATCGGTCTGTAACTGTATCGTGTGCTCCCCAACAAGGTTGCTTAGGTTGGCGAGAATCACTTCGATCTCGTCCTGCTCCTTTAATAAAAGCTCCTTGTATTCGTTGTTGAGATTTACGACAGCCATCGGCTCGATGAACAGGGTGGAGCCAGTGGAGGACTGGTCGTGAATCATACCAGGAACCTGTGACTTTGCCTCAGCCTTTACTGGTAGACAGTAGCGACCATCACGCATGGTGATGACAGTATCCTGCAGGTAGCTGCGGGTGGTCGTATTATTAATCATTGAATTCATCTGTGCGCGAATCTTATCGTTCATGCCGCGCATAGAGCGACGGATAGAACGCAAGGTGCTGCTGGCATCATCGGCAATCTCATCCTCGGAGAGGATACAGCGCCGAATCTCATCACACACTGGGGTCAAAGGTTCGATCTGTGCAAACAGATCTGCCAGTGAGTCTCCAGCAGGTGCGTTAGCCTCTTCACTGGATGAAGTGGACGTATCTGCAAAGCGACTGTCAGAATCGCTGTTACGCTCGATCTGTGCACGCTCGATGCCTGCCCGATCTGTGTTGGCGCGGTCGAATGCCTTGGCACGCTTTGCAGTCTCTAAGAGAGAGCAGATGCGAAGTAATTCGATAGCACTCAAAGAACCACCGATTTCCAGACGCTTGAGAGAGTCCATGATATTGCTCACACCGGAAAATGATAGGGAACCGCTTTTAAAAATACGGTTCAGCGCATCCTTGGTCTGAAGCTGGAGCTGATTGATCTCATTAAGGTCTGTAATCGGCTGAAGCTTCCGACAACGCTGCTTGGCAGCATCGCTGTAAGCGTACTCAGTGAGCTGGTCAATAATTTTATTATATTCTAATGTGCGTAATACTTTTTCGTTCATGATGTTGTAATTTCCTTTGAATTTACTCCGCAGTGCCGCTCGAGTCTACGTTTCGGCACTGCTCATTGCTTTCGTGTACATTATAGCTTATAACTTCCGGTAAGAAAAGCGGAATCGAAAAGATTTCAATAATACTATTGCAAGCATATTGGATTCATTTTATAATAACTAGAGGTACGGTTTTCAGGGAATTGTGCATCGTGCACTTAGAAAAGAGGAAAATCATGCAGGAAAAGGATAAAGACAAGTATTCCTTTATCAATGAGAAGATAAAAGAGAAGCCGATCAACAAGAAGCGGCTTATGATACAGGCGGGATTTGTTGTTGTAATGGCGATTGTGTTCGGTTTGGTTGCAAGTCTGGTCTTTACTTTTTGTCAGCCGAAGTTCGAGCAGGCAATGTATCCGACAGAGGAACCTGTTGTTACGATTCCGAAGGATGATATGGTGGAGACAGAGACTACCGAGACCGAGGAGACCGAAGAGCAAGAGACTGAGCAGCAGGAACAGACGCAGGAGATGCCAGTGGTGGTGCAGCCACAGCCATTAGAGATCGCAGACTATCAGAATTTACAGAGCAAGCTGTATGCAGTTGGTCGAGAAGCGAATAAGTTCGTGGTGTCGGTGACAAGCGTGAAGAGTGACACAGATTGGTTCAATAATCCTTATGAGAGTAAGGGACAGTCCTCTGGTATCATCGTGGCAGATAACGGACGTGAACTTTTTATATTGACGGAGCGTAAGGCGGTTTCTGATGCCCAGGAGATTTATGTTACATTTATCAACGAGGTATCCGTGGAAGCTACCATGCAAAAGTATGACGGCAATACTGGAATTGCGATACTTGCAGTGCCGCGAAGCAGTGTAGACGAGGAGACATTAGCGGCGATTACGATAGCAAAGCTGGGTAATTCCTATGTAACGCCTCAGGGTATGATAGCGATTGCAGTGGGCAGCCCATTAGGAACCAATTATTCCATTCTGACAGGAAATATTACATCCACTACAAATACGATTTCTACCATAGATAGCAATTATACCGTATTTACTACGGACATTGTGGGAAGTAGTAATGGCAGTGGTGTACTTATCAATGTGAATGGCGAGGTAATTGGTCTTGTCATGCAGGATTACAGTAGTGAGGGCGACCAGGGCACGCTTACCGCTATTTCCATTTCAGAGCTTAAGACGTTGATCGAGATGATGACCAATAATCTGGATATTCCATACATTGGTCTGGAACTTACGACAGTGACCAATGATATTGCGAAGGAATACGATATTCCTAAGGGCGCATATATTAAGGAAGTACGGATGGACTCTCCGGCTATGGTAGCAGGACTTCAGAAGGGTGATGTCATTACCAAGATGGACGGTGAGGCGATATTCTCTGTGGATAGCTATGAGAGTAAGCTGTTAGGACTGACTCCGGGCGAGAGCGTCAAGATCGTTGTGGAGCGTCAGGGAACGGACGGATACACGGAGATTACATGTACCGTGGATGTCAGTGTGTTACAATAGAAAATGATAAGATGTTAATAAAGGGCGGTGTCAAATGACACCGCCATATTATAGAAATGAGGTTATGATGAAGTATATTGAGAGTCTCCGCGAAGGGGAGAGAATTAACGAGATTTATTTGTGTAAGGTAAAGCAGTCTGCACTTACTAAGGCAGGAAAGCCTTACGATAACTTAGTGTTACAGGATAAGACTGGAACATTGGATGCTAAGATCTGGGATCCAGGTTCTGTGGGAATTGATGAGTTTGATTCTCTGGATTACATAGCGGTCATGGGTGATATCACCAGCTTTCAGGGTAATTTACAGTTGAATGTAAAGCGTGTCCGCAAGGTGGAAGAGGGCGAGTATGAGCCAAAGGATTACCTTCCAGTGAGCACCAGAGATGTGGATGAGATGTATGCGGAATTGTTGACGCTAATCGCCTCTGTAAAGCAGCCTTACTTGAAGAAGCTTTTAGATAGCTTTTTTGTGGAGAATAAGGACTTTGAGAAGCGTTTTAAGTTCCACTCTGCAGCAAAGACCGTGCATCATGGATTTGTAGGCGGTCTGTTAGAGCATACTTTAAGTGTTGCAAAGCACTGTGATTATTTTGCAAAGGCATATCCGATGCTGAACCGTGATCTGACTGTGACAGCAGCGATTTTTCATGATATCGGAAAGTTGGAGGAACTTTCTACTTTCCCAGAGAATGACTATACGGATGCAGGTCAGCTGTTAGGACATATTATGATCGGAGCTGAAATGGTGGGTGAGCGTATGCGCACGATTCAGGGCTTCCCGAAGGGACTTGGAAATGAGTTGAAGCATTGTATTTTGGCACATCACGGCGAGCTTGAGTATGGTTCTCCGAAAAAGCCGGCTCTGGCAGAGGCATTGGCACTTAGCTTTGCAGATAACATGGATGCTAAGATGGAGACCATCCGTGAGATTTTTGCAAATGTACCGGACAATAATATGGAGTGGCAGGGATATAATCGTCTACTTGAGAGTAATATCCGCCGTTCTGGAAGAGAATAAATGAGGATGTGTATTCGTTTTCGCGGAAGAAGTCTTCCGCGGGCGGATGCGATTGGCGGGCGATTTTGATTGCCGGAGAATCTCGCAAGCGAGATTCTTTTTTTATCTTAGGTTCATTTTTAGGAGGAAATATGCTCAAGAAAAATGATTTGATCGAGTTAAAAATAGAGGATATGGGTGTCGACGGTGAGGGCATCGGAAAGTATGAGGGCATGGCTTTTTTTGTAAAGGATGCCATCATTGGTGACACTATCATGGCACGGGTCACAAAGTTAAAGAAGAATTATGGCTATGCCCGTGTGGATGAGATTATAAAGTCTTCAAAGTTCCGTGTGGAGCCAGAGTGTGAGCTTCATAAGCGGTGTGGCGGCTGCCAGATTCAGGCGATGGATTATGGGAAGCAGCTTGCATTTAAGCAGGACAAGGTCAGGGGAAATCTCATCCGTATCGGAGGCTTTGAGGCAGAGTTCGTGGACTCGATCATGGAGCCTGTCGTGGGAATGGAGAAGCCTTACCGTTATCGTAATAAGGCGCAGTTTCCGATTGGGCTGGATAAAGAGGGAAATATCATTGCGGGCTTCTATGCATCCCGCACCCACAGCATTATACCAGTAACAGATTGTAAACTTGGTGTGCCACAGAATCGGGAAGTGCTAGATTGCGTCATGGAGTACATGAGAGAGAACCATGTGACTCCTTATGATGAGACGACAGGCAAGGGCTTGGTACGTCATGTTTTGATTCGTTATGGATTTACTACAAAGGAGCTGATGGTCTGTCTGATTATCAATGGGAAAAATCTTCCTGCTCAGGAAAAATTAATTGAGAAATTATGTAAACTTGATGGAATGACCAGTATTTCTGTGAATCAGAATCGGAAGAATACCAATGTGATTCTTGGAGATGTGACAGAGACAATCTGGGGACAGGCTTATATTACGGATTATATCCATTTGAGAGATACCGCAGAGTTCGCGGTGACAGATACTGCGATTGCTTATCATATTTCTCCGCAATCCTTTTATCAGGTCAATCCAGAGCAGACGGAGAAGCTATACAGTCTTGCATTAGATTATGCGGGGCTGACTGGAAAGGAAACGGTATGGGATCTGTATTGTGGAATCGGAACGATTTCTCTCTTCCTTGCTCAGAAGGCAGGAAAGGTGTACGGTGTGGAAGTTGTGCCACAGGCAATCGAGGATGCCAAGAATAATGCGAAGTTAAATGGCATCACCAACGCAGAGTTTTTCGTGGGAAAAGCAGAAGAGGTACTGCCAGAGTTCTATGAGCGGGAAAGTAAGAAAATGCAGCAGTCTCATGCCAAGAGTACACAGGTGGTAGAAGATGGGCAGGGCGCAACCGGAGCAGATATGCTTCACCCAGATGTCATCGTGGTGGACCCACCTCGTAAAGGCTGTGATGAGAAGTGTCTTGAGACAATGCTTAAGATGCAGCCGGAGCGAATCGTGTATGTAAGCTGTGACTCGGCGACACTGGCGAGAGATTTGAGAATTCTCTGCGATGGAGGATATGAGCTTAAAAAGGTAAGAGCGGTGGATCAGTTTGGGCATACGACGCATGTTGAGACGGTGTGTCTCTTGAGCAACCGAAATGCAAAGCTGGATACCATGTGAAAATTTCTGTGGAAACGGAAGAATTAAAAAAATAAAAGAAGAAAAACAGTAAACTGTTATTGATAATCGTGAGGTGGTAAAGCATGATAAGTTCAAAAACATCAATTGATATGATAGAGACGGGCAAACGTCTGAAAAAACTCGCTCAAAAAAATGGTTATAGTGTGAAGGATATTCAACAATATCTGAGCTTGTCTTGTCCCCAGCCTGTGTATCGATGGTATAAGGGCGTTATTTTGCCATCTGTGGATAATTTATTGAGATTAAGTGAACTCTACCAAGTTCATATGGAGGAATTGTTGGTCAAGACCGGATATGTATTGAGTTATGATGTAGAAAAGATGAAGAAGGAAAATTTAGAAAAGAGGCTCAGAGCATATTACTTTAAAATGGTGGCATAAGGATTTTGGACTATCCGTCCAATGAAAAAATTTAATAAGTGTTTTACTATAAAAGAAAAACGTAGGAGGCACTTATTATGACAAGAGGAAAGATAAATTATATTAATAATGAGTCTCAAGCATATGCAACTTGTGAGTTCGATGGAGACATGCATACTCATAGGTATGGAGAAGCTAAGCAGTTTAAGTAAGAGGGAACGATAACAGAAGTAGATGGGCGTAATGTAGATACTCATATATCGGAATTGTTATATGATTTTATTTTGGATAGTGGCACCATGTGCCAAAAAGAGGTGTAATCATATGATAGATGAAAAACAGACAGAAATTGTGGTAATCGATGAAACTACGCTACAAAGTAAAATACACATTGTTCGTGGACAGAAAGTGATGCTAGATTTTGAATTGGCAGAAATTTATGGATACACAACAAAGAGGTTTAATGAACAAATAAAAAATAATATCGAGAGATTTGATGAGGATTTTAGATTTAAGCTTACTAGAGAAGAAATTGATAACTTGAGGTCGAAAAATTCGACCTCAAGTTGGGGTGGTTCCAGATATTTGCCATATGCTTTTACAGAACAAGGTATCTATATGTTAATGACGGTGCTTAAAGGTGATTTGGCAATCCAACAGAGCAAGGCATTAATACGAACTTTTAAACGTATGAAAGACTATATTATCGAAAATCAGGGATTGATAGGGGAACGGGAATATCTTCAACTGTCGATGCAGGTGACCCAAAACGTTTTGGATACGTTAGAGATACGTCATGAGTTGAATGAAGTGGAAGACCAAATGGCGGACGTAGTAGATAAATTAAGCACAGTGGTATATAAATCTGATTTATCTGAGATTATGACAGAGTTTGGTGAACCACAGATAAAGCGCGGCTATCTAATTTTGAATGGAGAACCATTTAAGGCAGATTTGGCTTATGGCGAAATATATCGACAGGCGAAAAATACCATTTTTATTATTGACAATTATATTGGAATCAAAACATTGGAGCATCTGATTAATTGTAACAATGGCATAGATGTAACTATATTTAGCGATAATTTACATAATGGACTTCGGGCAAACATATTTGCAGATTTTTGTAAAGAATATCCGGGACTTCATATTGCACTTAAAAAATCTGGAGGAATATTCCACGACAGATACATTGTGCTTGATTATGGAACAGATGAATGTAGAGTGTTCCTTTGCGGAGCATCATCAAAAGACGCTGGGACAAGAATTACAAGTATAAATGAAATTTTTACAGTACATATGTATGATACTATGATTGGTAGTTTGCTAAATAATTCGGATTTACAATTAAAATAGCGTATCAGTTTTTATGGTACGCTATTTTTATGGTAAGCGCCCAATAATCAGACCCAGAAAAAATTAGAATAGAGGTGTTATGAATGTCTGAAGTTACAAAAAGAGCATTAGAGCAATCCTTAAAAAATCTTCTGTTGAAGAAGCCACTAAATAAAATCACTATCAACGATATTGCGGAAGATTGTGGTATTAATCGAATGACGTTCTATTATCATTTTCAAGATATTTATGATCTTGTGGAGTGGTCGTGTTTGGAGGATGCCCGCAAAGCGTTGGAGGAAAAGAAAACACATGACACATGGCAGCAGGGGTTTCTGCAAATCTTTTATGCTGTTCGAGAAAACAAGCCGTTTATTATGAATGTTTACCATTGCGTCGATCGTGGACAGGTAGAAAGATATCTGAAGCCATTGACAGATAACCTGCTGATGGGTGTTGTGGAGGAGCAATCGTCGGGAATGACGGTGAGGGAAGAGGATAAGGAATTTATTGCAAAAGTATATTCATATTGCTTCGTTGGTCTGATGTTAGACTGGATTAAGGACGGTATGGAAGAAGCGCCGGAGGAAATCGTAGAGAGATTTGCTCTTGTAATTCAGGATTCCTTTTGCAATGCGCTTGAGCGATTTAAAATGTAAATAATTTTATCAAAAGTAGCGATTTGATAAAATTTTTATCACGGGGCTTTTTCTGTTTATTGTGACAAATTTGGAAATTACTATAATGAAACTGCAAAACAAATTATAGGAGGTTTTCATTATGTATTATTCAGCGGGTACTTATGAAACATTTGCACATCCAGAAAAGCCGAAGGATGTAGATAAAAAGTCTGCATATATTATTGGAACTGGTCTTGCGGGACTTGCCGCGGCTTTCTATCTTGTCCGTGATGGACAGATGAAGGGAGAACATATTCATCTTCTTGAAAAGTTAGAGCTTGCCGGTGGTAGCTGTGACGGACGCAAAGATATCACCAAAGGATTCTATATGCGTGGAGGTCGAGAGATGGATAACCATTTCGAGGTTATGTGGGATATGTTCCGAGATGTTCCATCCATTGAAACACCTGGGGTATCTGTTCTCGATGAGTATTATTGGCTTAATAAGCATGATCCGAACTATTCATTGTGCAGAGCTTCCATAAATTGTGGCGAGGATGCCCACACAGATAAGAAGTTCGAACTGGATAAGGCTTCTGCCCTTGCCCTGTCACAGTTATTTATAACGCCGGAAAAGGATCTGGAAGGTAAGAAAATTTCTGAGGTGTTACCGGACTCGTTCTGGGATACGAATTTCTGGCTTTACTGGCAGACGATGTTCGCATTCCAGAGATGGTCAAGCGCACTGGAAATGAAGCGCTATCTTTGCAGATACGTGCATCACATTGATGGTCTGCCGGATTTTAGTGCACTTCGTTTCACAAAATATAATCAGTATGAAAGTATGATTATGCCATTAGTAAAATATCTGGAGAATCATAATGTCAAGATTGAATATGGCATGGATGTAAAGAATGTCATCATAGATACCGTGGGAGATAAAAAGATAGCTAAGCAGATCGTGTACGTTAAGGATGGAATGGAGCAGACCATTGACCTTATCGAGGATGATCTTGTTTTCATCACCAACGGATGTTGTACCGATACTTCCTGTTATGGCGACCAGACACACGTGCCGGATCTTTCCGAAGTCAGAAATGGTGTCGGTGAATCATGGGATATGTGGAAAAATATTGCAAAACAGGCGAAGCATGGCGAATTTGGAAATCCAGACGCTTTTTGCAGTGATGTGGAAGCGACCAACTGGATGAGTGCGACGGTTGCCACCTCAAATGAAGAGATTATTCAGCATATTATGAAAATCTGCAAGCGTGATCCACGTGAGGGAAAGGTGACCACTGGCGGTATTGTTACGGTAAAAGACAGTACAGATAACTGGTATTTGTCATGGACGATTAATCGTCAGCCACAGTTTAAAGCGCAGGATAAGAATATGGTCTTGATCTGGTTGTATTCTCTTAACACCAATAAAGAGGGCAACTATGTAAAGAAATCGATGCGCGACTGCACTGGTGAGGAGGTATGTCGTGAGTGGTTGTACCATATCGGTATTCCGAAAGATCGAATTGAGGAGCTTGCTAAGGATGCTTGTAATACCACAACCTGTTTTATGCCTTATATCAATGCCTTCTTCCAGCCAAGAAAGCATGAGGATCGACCTCATGTCGTACCGGATGGCGCTGTAAACTTCGCATTTATTGGACAGTTTGCAGAGACTCCACGTGACACGATCTTCACAACGGAGTATTCCATAAGAACAGGTATGGAATCTGTCTATACACTTCTTGATGTTGATCGTGGTGTACCGGAAGTCTGGGGCAGTAAATATGATGTAAGAGAGCTGCTGCGTGCTTGCTACTATGCTATTGATAAAAAGCCGATCACAGACGTAAAGATGAATCTGAAGGAGCGGGAGCTGCTTAAGATCGTAATGAAAAAAGTGAAGGGTACTGACATCGAAATTCTCTTGAAGGAAAGTGGGCTTATCCAGTAATATATGTTACAATATCCTTATGTATATTGAATCATAACAAAAGAGGACATCAACCCATGTTAGACGTTTTAATCGTAGAAGACAACAAAGAAATAGGTACACTGCTCTGTGATTTCCTGAAAAAGGAGAACTACATCGTCAGTGTGGCAGAGACCGGGGAAAAGGCGCTGGAGCTGTATGAGACGTATGGTGCTAGACTAATCATACTTGATATCATGCTTCAGGGCATGGATGGATTTGCGGTCTGTTCCAAGATCAGGGAGAGTGCCAACACCCATATCCTGATTGCCAGTGCCAAAACGGAAAAGGCAGACAAGCTCAAAGGGCTTAATTTAGGAGCGGATGACTATATTGAGAAGCCTTATGATATCGATATCTTACTTGCGAAGATTCGGGGAATTTTTAAGCGCAAGTACGCGATAGAGGAAATCATAGAAGATAATCTCAAGTTAAATACGGTGAGTCGAAGTCTTTTTGTGGATGAGAAGGAGATAAATGTAACGGAGAAGGAATTCGAGCTTTTGAAGCTTCTGATTGAAAACAAAAATGTTACCTTGAAGAAGGAATACATTTTTAATACCATATGGGGCAGTGACAGCGATTCGGAGTTACAGACCTTGACCGTCCACATCAAGTGGCTTCGTCAAAAAATAGAAAAAGATCCAAAGAAGCCAGAACACATTATTACTGAGTGGGGAGTAGGATACAGATTTGAATAGATATAAGAGATTTGTTTTCCTTGTTTTTATAATAGAAATTCTTCTACTGTTGCTTTGCAATGGTCTGTACATATTCCAAAATAAAAGCGATGCCGGCAGGCTTTACCGTGTGGAAGCAGCACGGGTGGTAGCGCAGATGGAAGCGTTGGAATTGCAAGAAAAAGGTATCGAGGAAGTCGAACTGTCACAGTATGACACCATAGTAAATGTCAGTGAATTTCGGACAGATGATATCTGTAATAATGACTATGTAGTAGAAGAGATCAATGGAAAGCTTTATCGAATTGAATATAGCGAAACAGAGAAGTATCAGGGGCTTGTTTATATGAATGGAATCATGATGATCATGATGATATTGACGGGAATCATCCTTCTCTATATTGAAAGGAAAATTTTAAAGCCGTTTCATGATATGAGTAACCTTTCCTATGAGTTGGCAAAGGGAAATCTTTCCGTTCCGATTAAGGAAGAAAAGAGCAAGTTCTTCGGGCGTTTTTTTTGGGGAATGGACATGCTCCGTGAAAAATTGGAGGATAACAAGGAAAAAGAATTGGCGTTGCAGAAGGATAAGAAGACCTTAATCCTATCACTATCCCACGATATCAAGACACCCTTATCTTCCATTGAACTTTATGCTAAGGCTCTATCCGAAAATCTGTATGATACGCAGGATAAAAGGGATGAGGCATTGCAGGGCATAACCAGAAATGTAAAAGAGATAAAAAAATATGTAGACGAGATCGTTACTGCTTCCAGAGAGGATTTTTTGAATCTGGAGGTGAACGAGGGTGAATTTTATCTGTCAGAGGTCATGAATGCAACACAGATTTATTATGGTGATAAGCTTTCTGTGCTTCACACACAGCTTGTTATGGAGGAGTTCTCGGATTGTCTGTTAAAGGGAGATAAGAACCGCCTGATAGAAGTGCTTCAGAACATTATGGAGAATGCCATCAAATATGGTGACGGAGATTGTATTAGGATTTTTTGTGATGAGGAGGAAGATTGTAAGCTTATCACTATTGAGAACTCTGGATGCAGTCTGAAAGAGGAAGAAATGCCAAACCTCTTCGATTCCTTTTATCGGGGAAGTAACAGCCGCGGAATCAAGGGGAATGGGCTTGGACTGTACATATGCAAGAATTTGATGAGGAAGATGGATGGCGAGGTGTTTGCCCAGAGCATAGATGATACATTTCGCGTGACGGTGGTAATTCGCAGAGCATAGATTGATTTTCAAAGTATTGGAAGCAATACTTTGAAAATCTTTTTTCATTTAATGATTATTTAATAATTCCTCTTGTATGATTGTTTTACAGTCAGAGAAAGGAGAACAGAAATGTTATTTAGAATTTTAAAGAAAGATCTGAAAAGAAAAAAGACAATGAACATCATCCTCTTTCTGTTCGTTGTTTTAGCGACCATGTTCGTGGCAAGTGGAATCAATAACGTGGTAACGGTCATGAACGGAACTGACTATTATCTGGATAAGGCTGGAATGGGAGATTTCGTTATTATTACCATGGGTGATAATGCGATAGGAGCCTTGGATGACATGCTCGAAACGGAGCCTGCGGTTTCCGAGTACCGCATAGAAAATGTGGTTTTTGGATCTCAGGATAATGTCACCACAGAGGATGGAACTGGGGTCGAGGCAAAGAATACGACCGTTTTCCAATCCATAGACGATTCTGCGATTACCTTTTTTGATAAAGAGAATCAGGAAATAGAAACCGTTGAAAAAGGTCATGTATATGTTTCTGGAAGCTTTCTGGAAACAAATGATTTTGAAGAGGGTGATGTCATTTGCGTAGATCATAACGGTGTAGAAATGTCACTCATTCTTGATGGAAAGGCAAAGGATGCATTGCTCGGTTCCGACTTTATGGGAAATACGCGCTTTGTATTGAATGATGAGGATATGCAGACGCTGCTCGCCAATGAGGTAATATATGAACATTATCAGGGAGAAATCTGTTATATCGATACGGATGATACCAGCGCAATGGCAGCGGCAATGACCAATGCTACAAACGTTGCGTTTGATGGAAGTAGATCCACCATAAAGATGTGTTATGTTATGGATATGATCGTGGCATTTATCATGTTGCTACTTAGTGTTTGCCTGATTATTGTATCTTTTGTTGTTTTAAAATTCTCCATTTCATTTACGATTTCGGAAGAATTTAGAGAAATTGGTGTCATGAAGGCAATCGGAATCACCAATCAAAAGATTCGAAGCCTTTATATCGTAAAGTATTTGATGATGGCTGTCGCAGGAGCTTTTGTAGGATTTTTTGCAAGCATTCCATTTGGAAATCTTCTGCTCCAATCTGTCAGCGAAAATATGGTGCTGGGGAATGACAATGCAATCTTAGTGAATTTATTTGGAGCGGCGCTGGTAGTCGGTGTTATTGTTTTATTTGCATATTTTTGTACTGGCAAAGTGAAGAGATCAACGCCGATCGATGCGATCCGTTCTGGACAGACGGGAGAACGCTATAAGAAAAAAACGATATTTCGGATTCATAAAAGTCATACCGGAACAGCGATGTACATGGCAATTAATGATATTTTAAGCAGTCCAAGACGCTTTTTGACAATCATTGTTTCCTTTAGTATATGTACGTTATTTGTGTTGATTTTGGTAAATACCACAGCTACCATGAAAAGCCCGAATCTGATTCATACCTTTGGAACAAAGAGTGATCTGTACGTGACAGATGTGGCGGAAGTCATGGACTATATGAATGCGGGATCAAAAGAGGAGATGGCAGCGGATCTGGAAGAGAAGGGAGAGGAGTTAGCAGAGCTAGGCATGCCTGCAGAATTCTGTATTGAGCTTCAGTACAAGTATACGATCTCCTTTGAAGGAAATGATTATGTATTGACCTGTCAGCAGGGACTTGGAACAGAAATATCTGAGTACGTATATACAGAGGGTGTAGTGCCTCAGAACAAAAATGAAATAGCCATAACACCTCTGATTTCAGAGATTACTGGAGCTCAAATTGGCGATACGGTCATTATTCATTATGGAGATGAGGACGTAGAGTGTATAGTAACGGCATATTTCCAGACCATGAACCAGATGGGAGAGATCGTGCGTCTTCATGAGGATGCACCGACAGATTTTCGTTATGTATCCAGTTCTATGGCCTTTCAGATCGATTTTATGGATGATCCTTCGGAAGAGGAGATTGAGATTCGCAAGGATCGAATAAAGGAGCTGTATGACAATGATAAGGTCATGAACGCCACGGAGTATTGTATGGACTGCGTTGCCGTGGTAGATACCATGGAAAGTGTTCAGTTCTTACTTTTAGGTATTACCATCGTGGTTGTAATATTGGTTACAGTCCTTATGGAAAGGACTTTTATTGCGGATGAAAAGAGCCAGATTGCGATTCTTAAGGCAATCGGATTTAAGGATCGTGCAATTATCAAATGGCATGTATATCGTTTCGGTCTTGTTGCACTCGTATCGGTTATCATAGCGGCTTGTGTTTCTATTCCAATGACTGACTTGTGTATTACACCTATATTTGGAATGATGGGAGCCACAGACATTGATTACAATATCGATCCGTTGCAGATATTTGTGATTTATCCAGGCATTGTTTTGGCAGTGACGATTATAATCGCATGGATGACCGCAACCTGTACCAAGTCAATTAAGAGCAGCGATACAGCAAATATAGAATAATTACAAGCAGTCTATATAAGAATGGAGGAAATAAACATGGCAGCTTTATTGGAAGTAAAAGATCTTTGCAAGACTTATGTGATAAATAAAAGACAGAATAATGTACTTCGAAATGTAAACTTTACGGTAGAAGATGGTGAGATGGTAGCGATCATGGGACCTTCCGGTTCTGGCAAATCCACACTTCTGTATGCAGTCTCTGGCATGGACAGTGCCACCAGCGGAACCATTTTATTTAATGGGATGGATATTACAAAGCTTGGTGGAAATGAGCTGGCAGCACTTCGGTTGGATGAGATGGGATTTATTTTTCAGCAGATGTATATGATGAAGAACTTGACCATTTTAGACAATATCGTGCTTCCTGCCATGGAGAGTAAGAAGACCGAGGAAAGTAAGAAAGAAAAAATGAAGCGTGGCGAGGAACTGATGCGCAAGCTGGATATTATCGAAGTTGCGGACAACGATATCAATGAGGTATCCGGTGGTCAGTTACAGCGAGCATGTATTTGCCGTAGCATGATCAATAAGCCGAAGGTATTATTTGCAGACGAGCCGACAGGAGCATTGAACAGAAACGCGTCCAACGAAGTTATGGATGAGCTGGTCAAGTTGAATAAGGAGGGCACAACACTTATCATGGTAACACACGATGCGAAGGTGGCTGCCAAGTGTTCCAGAGTGCTCTACATTGTAGACGGCAATATCAAGGGAGAATACAAAAGCCCTACTGGCACAGATGTGCAGGAGAAGGAAAGAGAGAGAATGCTAAATAACTGGCTGTTAGAATTAGGTTGGTAAATGAAAAAAGTTACTGAAAATAAATAAATCTATGATACAATATCCCTATGCGAATTTTAGCATAGGGATATTGTGTTATAGCATAAAAGGAGGACGAAAATGTTAGAAAAGTTTTTCAAACTAAAGGAAAACAAGACAAATGTAAGGACAGAGATCACTGCTGGTATTACGACATTTATGACAATGGCATATATTCTGGCAGTAAATCCAAGCATTCTTAGTGAGGCTGGTATGGATGCAAACGCGGTACTGATCGCGACCTGTCTTGCTTCATTTATTGGAACTGTCTGTATGGCACTTATGGCAAATATGCCATTTGCACTTTCCGCAGGTATGGGACTGAACGCATACATGGCATACACTGTTGTGCAGGGACAAGGTGTCTCCTGGCAGTTAGCGTTGTTTGCTGTATTCGTGGAGGGAATTATCTTTATTGTGCTGTCTCTCACCAATGTAAGAGAAGCAATCTTTAATGCAATTCCATTGACACTGAAAAAGGGCGTGTCAGTCGGTATCGGTTTATTTATCGCATTTATTGGATTGCAAAATGCCGGACTCAGCGTAGATTCTTCTACGTTGGTGACAATCACTAGCTTTACGCAGGACTTTAACACACATGGTATCTGTGCGCTGTTGGCATTGATTGGACTGATGGCAATCGCTATTCTACATATTCGTAAGGTAAAGGGTGCGATTTTATATGGTATCGTCATTACATGGGGATTGGGAATGATATGTGAGCTGGTTGGAATTTATGTTCCGAATCCAGAAGCAGGTGCATATAGCCTGTTCCCAACTGGAATCATAAGTATGGATTTCTCTGCATTAGGAAAAACTTTTGGACAGTGCTTTCATATTGAGTTTGATTCAGTGGGCATTTTCAATTTTATCGTTATTGTATTTTCATTCCTGTTTGTTGATTTATTTGATACATTGGGAACATTAATCGGTGTCAGCACAAAGGCTGGAATGTTAGATGAAGAAGGTCGTCTGCCTCAGATTAAGCCAGCATTGTTATCTGATGCGATCGCAACTTCTGCCGGAGCTGTTTTAGGAACTTCCACCACCACGACCTTTGTGGAATCCTCTGCTGGTGTTGCAGCCGGTGGACGTACAGGACTTACTGCGTTGACAACGGGTGTGTTATTCCTGTTAGCAACTTTATTCTCACCATTATTTACATCAATTCCTTCCTTTGCAACAGCACCAGCGCTGATCTTCGTAGGATTCTTGATGTTTGAAGCCGTTGTGGAACTTAAGTTTACAGAGGAGAATCTGACAGAGGCGATTCCTGCTTACCTGTGTATCATTGCAATGCCACTGTTTTACAGCATTTCAGAGGGAATCTGCATCGGTGTTATCTCTTATGTAATTTTACAGGCCGCAACTGGAAAGGCTAAGAAAGTTACGCCGCTGATGTATATTCTTGCGGTGCTGTTCGTGCTAAAATATATATTCTTATAAAGAATGGGCAACGTGAAGGAGAAATTATGCAAAAAATAGTTGTAGATTTACCTGAGAAGAATCGACAAAATGCAAAGTGGCTATTAGGTGGATGCTTTATGGTGGGACTCATTTTTTTTCTTTTGCGTTCCGACGGCGAAGAACATAGGAGAAGCCTTGCTTATGGTGGGCATCCTGTTTCTACTTTTCTTTTCGTGGCTTAGAAATCGGACGGAGATCTACGGCTCCTGTGCTGTGGCGACAGGTTTTTTGCGAAAAAATAGATTTTATATTTCAGAGATTACCAGCACGGAAAGGGCAGGAAAGGGAGGTTTTCGCTTTATTGCCCGCGGGCCAGAAAAAAAATGGCTGTGTGAGGCAAGCACTCACTTCGAGCACTATGATGAGTTCGAGCGCATTCTTCATAATTCAAGAACTAGGTATGCAGTAGAGGAACAGGCGCCAGATTATAAGAAGAGAGTCAGAGTAATTGGAGCGCTTAGAATATTGTTTCTGCTAAGTGGATTATTGGTAATTATGGCATTGGTTTTCGAGGAATATCTACGGGAATTCTTAATACTGTGGGGCGTGATCGGCATATTGGCTGCCTCATGTGTGCAGATATACCGTGTGGAGGATCGGAATGCCATCATGGAAGAGGGCAGAGAAATCAGTGCCACATTGTGTGCCTATCTGGATGTAAAGTTCGGAAAGGGTTACCCGGTATTTACATTTGACCTGAATAACAAAGAGCACATGGTAATGGGAATGGAGAAGTGTAGGGAAGAAACCGATTGCATTGGAACCCAGAAGCGGATTCTCTATGCGCCGGGCAAATCAGCCTTCGTTATGATGAAGGAAATTTCTTAGGTGTCACACCGTATTTTTTCTTAAATTCACGATGAAAATATGAGAGGTTGCGGAACCCCACAGACAGGGAGATGTCCAGAGTAGAGGATGCTCCTTGCTCAAGGAGTTCCGCAGCCTTTTCTAGTCTCAAATTCTTGATGTAATCTAGACAGGACATTCCCACATATTTTTTAAAAAAGCGCATAAAGTGATACTCGCTGAAATAGCAGAGTTCTGCCAGATCGGCGATGGAAAGCTCCTCGGCGTAGTGTTGTTCGATGTATTCAAGAACGGTCTTTAGCTTGGTGGTGTGTTCTGTCTGAAGCTGAGGCTGTGTTGCTGCCTCCTCGCATAGAGGAACGATCATGGCAATCAATCTTAAAAAGTATGACTTTAGCAAAAGCTCATAGCCGAGATCTGCGGTGGCATAAGTCTTGCTGATTTCCCCAAAAAGTTCGGACAGATCTCCATACAAGGCATGAGATCTAGGAAAGCAAAAGGTCGGGATCAACTTCTGAGTGGACAAGGGAGTGAGATAACGCACCGCACAGACATCCGCAGTCCCTAGGCCGAGAAAATGCATATGGAATACGTAGGTCTCAGAGCGGAAGGTGTGTCCGGGAATCATGGTAATGGAGTGCAATACGCCCGGTGGAATAAAGATAAAATCACCGGTAGTTACCTCGTAGGTCTCAAGCTGAATCTGATAGGTGGCGCTGCCTTCTGTAATCAGAGTGAACTCTGCCTCATCATGCCAGTGGGCAGTGACGGTAGGATAACCTTCATACAAGGTAGTGATATATTTTTGCAGGGGAAACATCTGCTCACCGTGCTTGGCTTTTTCTTTTTGTTCTGGTGTGCGTAGGCTGGTATCTGGCATGAAAAATCTCCTTGTTGTGACAGAATGATACTATGTCCTGATTTTCTGCTGCAAAAAGCAGGATTGTGCAATGAAAGTGAAAATATAATGCAAGAAATCCAGTGATTTTCTTTGTATAATAACAGTATCATACAAAACGAGAAGAAACAAGGGGAAAAGGAGAAGGGAAAATGACAAAGAAATGGTGGCATGACAAAGTTGCATATCAGATTTATCCAAAGAGTTTTATGGATACCAATGGGGATGGTATTGGAGATTTAAGGGGAATTATCTCAAAGCTGGATTATTTAAAAGAGCTTGGAATTGATATTATCTGGATCTCACCGATCTATCAGTCTCCTTTTGTGGATCAGGGCTATGATATCTCTGACTACTACAAGATTGCAGAGGAATTCGGTACCATGGAGGAGTTCGATGAACTTCTGGCTGAGGCAAAGAAGAGAGACATGTATATCGTGATGGATCTGGTAGTAAATCATTGTTCCGATAAGCATGAGTGGTTCCAGAAAGCATTGGCAGATCCAGAGGGCGAGTATGCAGATTACTTCTATTTCAGAAAAGGTAAGGAGGGCAAGGAGCCTAGCAACTATCGCTCTTACTTTGGAGGTCAGGCATGGGAGCCAGTTCCGGGAACGGATATGTATTATCTGCATATGTTCGCCAAGGAACAGCCGGATCTGAACTGGGAGAATCCAGTGGTACGTCAGAAGATCTATGACATGGTCAATTGGTGGTTAGAGAAGGGCGTTGCAGGCTTCCGTATCGATGCCATCATCAATATCAAGAAGGATCTGGCGTTTCCTTCTTATGAGCCGGACGGTAAGGATGGTCTTGTAAGCTGTGCAAAGATGGTAGATGAGGTACAGGGTGTTGGCGAGATGCTGGAGGACTTAAAGCATGCTACCTTTGAGAAATGGGATGCATTTACCGTAGGGGAAGTATTCAACATGAAGGAGGATGAACTGAGTGAGTTCATCGGAGAAGATGGACATTTCTGCAGTATGTTTGACTTCTCTGCTCATGAGCTGACATGGGGAGAACATGGCTGGTACGACAGCAAGCCAATTGAGTTTAGGCCATGGCGTGATATCATTTTTGCGACCCAGCAGAAAATGGAAAAGGTTGGTTTTGCCTCCAATATCATCGAGAATCATGATGAGCCAAGAGGTGTGAGCCGTTATCTGCCAAAGCATGCCCAGAACGAGGCTGGAAAGAAGATGCTGGCGACAACATCAGTACTGCTTCGTGGAATTCCATTCATTTTCCAAGGACAGGAAATTGGTATGACTAACTGTGTGAGAAATGATATCTCAGAGTATGACGATATCAGTACCTTGGATCAGTATAAGCTGGCAATCGATGCGGGATGTACGGTGGAAGAAGCAATGCATTGTTGCTATGAGAACAGTAGAGACAATGGAAGAACTCCAGTGCAATGGAGTGCAGAGGCAAACGCCGGATTTACCAGTGGTACTCCATGGTTGGCAGTGAATCCGAACTATACTAAGATTAATGTGGCAGAGCAGGAAAAGAGAGCGGATTCTGTGCTTTCCTACTATAAGAAGTTGCTTGCACTGCGCAAGGCTCCAGAACATAAGGAGACCTTTACCTATGGCAGATTTATTCCTGTATATGAGAATCAGGATGATATTATGGGTTATGTCCGTGTGTCTGAGGAGACAGGAGAGCAGATTCTTATGGCAGCGAACTACGGTAAAGGGGAAGTGCAGTTAAACCTTTCTGAGTTGGAAGCTACATTACAGAGATCTGGTGCATATCAGGTTCTCCTTTCTAACATGGACAAGGAAGCTGTGCAGCAGCAGGCATGTGAAGAAAAGGGAATGATTACACTGGAGAGCTGCGAGTCAGTTGTTATTAAGTTATAAAATATAATAATCGGATAGGATACAAGAAAGAGCAGTTGCGAAGCTTGTTAGTTTTGCAACTGCTCTACTTATATGTTAAAATAATGTTAATTGGAAAATACTAGAAAAACTTGGGGGAGAAGTTTGTGGTGGATAATGGGATTCTGCTGTTGATCTGTTTAGTATTGCTATGTGTGATGGCGGTGGTAAGTGTAATGGCAATACGCAGAGCAGAGCGGGAAAAGCAGGCGGCATTGCAAAAGGTGTCAGATGCCAAGACTGAGTTCTTGGCACAGATCAGTAATGATATCAAGACACCGATGAATGTGATTGTAGGAATGACGGCAATCGGAATGGAAGAGACAGACAATCCAGAGAAGATGGCAGAATGCTTAGAGCAGATCGATACGGCCAGTCGTTTTTTGATGGAGCTATTAAATGATCTGGTGGATATGTCCAAGATCGAGATGGGGAGATTTCGACTGCACCCAAAGGCGTATGCGTTTAGCGATTTCATGGGGGCCATTCGGGTAATGATGGAGCAGTCCTGTCTGGAAAAGGGAATTATTTTTCAGATGACGGAGGAGGACATCAATCTCAATATGATGGTGGACCCGATGCGTTTTGGACAGTTGTTTTTTAATCTGCTCAGCAATGCGGTAAAGTTTACACCGGAGGGCGGAGTTGTCAGCTTCCGCATTTGCAATTATGCAGTACATAATAATCAGTTTTCGGCAGACTATGTGGTTAAGGATACTGGAATCGGTATGAGTGAAGAGTTCCAGAAGCTGTTATTTGAGCCTTTTTCTAAGGAGAAGAGGGATGTTGCCCAGCGGCGGCATGGGGCAGGACTGGGACTTGCCATTGTACGGAATATTGTAGATCTTATGGGCGGAACCATTGATATCAAGAGTGAGATTGGCGAGGGAACAGAGGTGAAGGTTCATCTGGATGTGGAACTGGCACAGATACAGCCGGAGAAGTCGGGGGAACTGATGGGAGCCGATGAGAGCAAAGCCATTTTAGAGGGAAAGCGAGTACTTTTGGTGGAGGATCATCCGTTAAATGTGGAAATTACCAGAAGAATTTTAGAACGGCAGGAGATGGAAATCGTCTGGGCAGAGACGGGAAGTGTGGCGCTAGAGTTGTTTGAAAAGCATGGGGAGTATCACTTTGATGCGATACTTATGGATATTTTGATGCCAGAGATGGATGGGCTTGAGGCGGCAAGAAGAATCCGTAAGGCTGCCCAGAGGGATGCACAGATTATACCGATTATTGCCATGAGTGCCAGTGCAGCTCAAGAGGATGTGGATGCCTGCAAGGAAGCGGGAATGAATTCCCATATTGCTAAGCCGGTAGAGCCACAGCGGTTATATCAGGTGCTCTGTGAGTACTTGCAAAACCCAGTTTAAGAAATAGTACTAAGGTCATAAAAATAGAAAATTCTTTTGTCAAAAATGATAAAATGTCAAAAAAATTTATAGAATCGAGTTGCGTTTTCAGATTACCATGCATATAATACTGTTATAGAGATGTTGCGGTAAATGCATAAGGCTTGAATCAACTAAATAAAGCAAGCCAAGAGAATGAGAGCAGGCCATGAATAACAGTAATGTTAATTTGTAGTCATGCTCTTTTTTATTCTCTAGGAAAGCCCTTAGTACGTTAATGAGTAAAAGTTGTGACTTTGCTAGAGGATAAAAGATATGGGGGTATCAAAACTATATAGGGAAGGGGTTAATGCTATGTGTTATGCAACAAAACGAAAGATAGCGGATTGTGTAAAGACGCTTATGCGGCGTAAGGAGATATCCAAGATAGCGATTCAGGATATTATGGATGCTACAAACATGAGCCGACAGAGTTTTTACTATCACTTTAAGGACATTTACGATGTGCTAGAATGGATCGGGAGAAATGATTTTAAGAATCAGCTCGAGGGACAGGAATATGATAATATGGAAAAGTGGGTATACGATCTGATTAAGGTTATGTGTAGCGAGCATGCATTTTACGAAAAGCTGGCAAAGGAGATCGAATGGCCACGGATTACAAGAGCGGTAAAAGGTGCTGTTGGGGAGCAGGTACACCGATTACTTCTGATTGAAAATGAGAAGTTGTTCAAGGATAGACCGGAGGAATTGGAGGTTTGTTCCGAATTTTTAGCAACAGCTATTTGTTATTATATGTTGGAATATGTTTATCTTCGGAAGAATTTATCTGATGAGAGACTTGAGAGAGATATACATTTTATGGTGCGTATGATTAGAGGAACGGACAGAGGAATGACGTTGATGTTCCCTAAGGCTTCTGCGGTATAGTGATAATTATTTTTTTTAGACGTTTTAAGAGCCATGCAGCTTGAATGCTGCATGGCTCTTTTTTGAGAGATTATATGTATTAGAAAATTAATCCATATACAAGTACTGCTACTAAAGCACCGATGATAGGTCCAATGATTGGAACGATTAATCCATATCCAAAATTGGAAGAACCTTTTCCCTTGATTGGAAGTACGGCATGTGCAAGACGAGGTCCTAAATCTCTGGCTGGGTTGATTGCATATCCGGTAAGACCACCAAGTGACATACCAACGGATACGATGATTCCGAATACTAAGAACTTACCAGTTCCGTCTGCAAGGTCAGGAACCTGTGCAAGACCCTTGATAGCAAATACAAGTACGAATGTTCCAACTGCTTCACTTAAGATGTTGAGCGGTGTGTTTGGAACGGAAGGACCGGTAGCGAATACACCAAGCTTAGTTCCAGGATCTTCTGTGGCATCGAACTGATCCTTGTACAGGATATATACTAAGCATGCACCAACAAATGCACCAGCGAACTGAGCGATGAGGTATCCAGGAACCATGCTCCATGCAAAGCTGCCATCAACAGCGAGCGCAATGGTAAGAGCTGGGTTGAAGCTTGCACCGGAAGCGGAACCGAAGATAAATGCTGGAACTAATACAGCGAGTCCCCAAGCAAATGTGATCTGGATAGAACCAGCACCCTTCATGCCGGATTTGTTCAGGTTAACATTGGCAACAACGCCATCACCTAAGAGAATGAGCATCATTGTGCCGACGAATTCTGCGATATATGGTGTCATAGTAAATTCCCCCTTTTCTTATATAAAATTAGTCTTCCTTAGCCCAATTAAAGGAATAGGTAACAGCCTTCTTCCACATCTTGACCTTCTTCGCACGATCTTCTTCGGAGATCTCAGGTGTGAAGGTGCGGTCGATTGCCCAGTTCTTGATAACGTCTTCCTTGCTTGCCCAATAGCCAACAGCAAGACCTGCAAGATATGCAGCGCCCATAGCGGTGGTCTCAACACACATTGGACGGTTAACAGGAGCACCACTGATATCTGCCTGCATCTGCATCAACAGATTATTAGCACTTGCACCGCCGTCTACCTTTAACGCTGCAAGATCAATACCAGAATCTGCTTTCATTGCAGCAAGTACATCATTTACCTGGTAGGCGAGAGATTCTAAGGTGGCACGAATAATGTGATACTTATTAACACCTCTGGTAAGACCTACGATGGTTCCTCTTGCGTATTGATCCCAGTAAGGGGCACCTAAACCGGTGAAAGCAGGCACAACGTAGCAACCATTGGTATCTTTTACTTTCTTAGCCATGTATTCGGAATCCGGTGAGGAATCAATGAAACGCATCTCGTCACGCAGCCACTGGATAGAAGCACCAGCTACGAAGATAGAACCTTCCAGTGCGTAGTTAACCTTTCCATCAAGTCCCCATGCGATAGTTGTTACAAGTCCGTTCTTAGAGAATACTGGCTTCTCTCCTGTATTCATCAATAAGAAGCATCCTGTACCATAAGTATTCTTTGCCTCTCCGGCTGTGAAACAGGTCTGTCCAAAGAGGGCTGCCTGCTGATCTCCAGCGGCACCTGCAATTGGAATTGGACCACCAAAGTATATAGGATTAGCATCACCATATACACAGCTAGATGGCTTTGGTGTAGGAAGCATGCACTTAGGAATGTTCAATTCCTTTAAGATGTCCTCATCCCACTCTAAAGTGTTGATGTTGAACATCAATGTTCTGGATGCATTAGAATAATCTGTTACGTGAACCTGACCCTGTGTCAGCTTCCAGATTAACCATGTCTCTACGGTACCGAAGAGCAGTTCCCCATTTTCTGCTCTTTCTCTGGCACCTTCCACATTGTCTAAGAGCCATTTTAACTTAGTTCCTGAGAAGTAAGCATCAATGACAAGACCTGTCTTCTGACGGAAGGTATCGACTAATCCCTTCTCCTTTAAGGAATCGCAATACTCAGAGGTACGGCGGCACTGCCATACGATTGCGTGATGGATAGGCTCGCCTGTGTTCTTATCCCATACGATTGTTGTCTCACGCTGATTGGTGATACCGATCGCTCCGATATCAGCAGCAGTGGCACCAACATTTGCCATAGCTTCCTTGGCAACTTCAAGCTGTGTGGACCAGATCTCGTCTGCATCGTGTTCTACCCAGCCTGGCTTTGGAAAATACTGTGTAAATTCCTTCTGAGCAACGCTGCACATTTCACCCTTCTCATTGAACAGAATACAGCGATTGCTTGTTGTTCCGGCATCCAGTGCCATGATGTACTTTGCCATGTAAAATCCCTCCATTTTCTTAACTTCGACAGAGGCCCCATACCAACTGTCGGCTTTATGACTTAAGTGTAACGTGAAGTGGTGAAAATGTCTTTAGACAGAAGTTTTGCTTTGTAAAGACCATTCCAGCGATTTTTACATATGTGAAAAAGTGACAAAAATGATTCATTTTTAGAGGGCAATGTGGTAGAATAGGAACAGACATGTTTTCAGGAGAAAGGATTTATATAATGGACGAGAAAATGACAATGGAAATTACCAATGATAAATTAGAGGAATCCATCAAACTGTATGCAAAAGAGCGTACCAAGGATAACCTCTCTACGATACTTAATCTGTTAAGACCAACCAAGCTGTTAGTTCCGGCAATGTTAAAGGCACCGGATCAGCCGACACCTTGTTTTCTTAAGAATAATGAGGGAGAGCAGTTCATGGTAGTGTACACCTCCAAGTCACAGATTCCGGAGGAGCCAAAGAGTCAGGCGATTTTATCTATGCCGTTCCCAGCATGTAACAATGTGGTGGTAAAGCCTGAGTTGAACCTTACTGGTATGGTCATCAATCCGTTTACAGACAATCTGGTTCTTAAGAAGGAACTGATTCAGAAGTTACATGAGGTAGACCAGAAGGCTGGACAGATGAAGCAGGTCAAGATGACACCACAGCAGTACAATGTTTTCATTAAGAAGCAGGTGGAGTTCGGTGTTCTGCCTAAGCGTTTGTTCACTGAGGGTGAGGAATTCGTACAGAAGCTTTGTGATGAGAAGGAAGGCTTTGTAAATGAGATATTTGCAGTGGCTTACCGTGAGAATAAGTTAAACCCATACACCGAGGATGATTATTCTGTTATGGCACTTGATATTGCAGAGGATCTGACCCTGATTCGTATTGATATGCCGGAGAAGGGATTAGTAACACCTCTTTGCTATCGTGTATATCTTACCTTCAACCCACAGACTAAGAAGGCGGGATATTATACCATTGAGATGACAGAGGAAAAGGGAGTTCGCCTGTTGGGAGAGATACTTGAGGATGGCAAGCATGCAAGTCATGGAGAGGCACCAGTTGAGGGTGCTGAGTTACAGAAGATCATGGATCTTGCCAGAGGTGAGGGCTCAGAAATGACGAGCTAATTATGTTGGAATGACAAGCTAAGTATAGCTGAAATATGAAGTAAAGTATAAGGCAGGAGGTTACTCCTGCCTTATAACGTTTGCGTAGGCTCCACGTACAACGCTAAGCAGCGAGTCGGGATTTACGATGATAGTGGTTCCGATGCGGCCACCACTGATATAGATTTTATCATAGGAAGCAGCGCTCTCATGGATGACCGTAGGGAACTGCTTCTTCATACCAAGAGGAGAACAACCGCCTCTGACATAGCCTGTAACGGCGGTGATGTCCTTGACGTGGAGCATCTCCACGGACTTCTCACCGACAGCTCTTGCGGCAGCTTTTAGATCCACCTCATCAGCAATTGGAATTACAAAGACATAGTACTGCTTGCTCTTGCCCTGCATGACCAAGGTCTTAAAGGACTGTTCTACCGGAGCACCGGTTACTTCGGCGGTGTGCATACCATCTATAAATTCATCACACTCATAGTTGATGATCTCGTAAGGAATTTTATTGCGATCAAGAATGCGCATGGCATTCGTCTTTACTTCTTTACCCATAAGTTACCTCCAATGATCGGAAAAAGTTGGGGCATAATATTTGCCAAAATTCAGTCTAGCGAATGAATATTTGGATGTCAAGGTGAAGATGTGGTATAATGAAAACAGCAAAGCAAAGGAGAATATGACAAGATGGATACATTAAAAAGAATCAAAGCGGACGTAATCATGTCGGCGCTGGTGTGTGTAGCATTGGGAGTAGTACTTCTGGTGTGGCCGGCTGAGACGATTGATATTTTTTGTAAGGTGCTGGCAATTGGATTGATGGTGATGGGCGTCATGAACATTATCAACTATTTTGGTAATCGAGGCACACATCCTTTTGCAGGAATTCTCGGTGTGATCGTGCTGATCGTAGGAGTGTGGGTATTTGTTAAGCCAGAAAGCATTGTAAGTATTGTACCTATTGTGATAGGTGTGATTTTATGTGTGCATGGAATTCAGGATATAAAGATTGCATTAGAGACCAAGGAGAATGGTTATGGAAAGTGGTGGAGCATGTTGATTATCGCATCCATCAGCTTGGTATTTGGTGTGATATGTATTATCAAGGCATTTGGCGTGGTGACACTGGCGTTGCAGTTCATTGGAATCGGACTGATATATGATGGGATTTCAGATCTGTGGGTCGCAAGCAGGGCGATTCGAGCTGCCAGAGAGATGAAGCGGGAAGCGGATGCATTGGATGTAGAATATAAGGAAGTGAAATAAAAATAGCGGTTCATACCGCTATTTTTCCTTCGTCAATCAGCGACACAAAGCGAGATACCAGATCGGGATCGAACTGTGTGCCGCTATTTTTTTTCAATTCGCCAACGGCATAGTCAATTGGCAGTGGCTGTTTATAGGGTCTGCGAGCCGTCATTGCATCAAAGCAATCGGCAATCGTAAGGATACGAGCCATAAGTGGAATGTCGTTGCCTCTTAGACCTCGCGGGTATCCCTTGCCATCGTAACGCTCATGATGTCCCACAACGGCAGGAATCACATAATCCATGTCCGGCAGATAACGGATCATCTTGGTGGAATTCTCCACATGGGTCTTCATGATGGTGTATTCCTCATCAGTCAGCTGTGAGGTCTTCTTTAAAATATGCTCTGGAATACTGATCTTACCAATATCATGGAGCATTCCAGCATCCCGGACAATCTCAATCTCATTTGCATTCATATCTAGATCTTCAGCTAGAACAACTGCATATTTGGACACATTCATGGAATGAATGAAGGTGTAGTTATCCTTGGCATCGATGGCAGCAGTCAGTGCATAGACTGTTGGAGCCACACGCTCGTAGGCTGCTCGGATATCAGGGTTGAGAGAGCGATCCTCCATGCCGTGCCGATAGACTGACATATGCCCCTTGCCTTCCAGCTTACTATAATAGACAGCCTGTTCCACATTATGTAAAAAGGAGTGGGCGTCTGTGGCTACATCTGGAAAGGTGGAAATACCACAGGTGATACTGATATCCCAGACTTTATCGGTGGACTGAGAACTCTCAATTCGGGCGATGATTCGCTCTGCCAAAGCCTTTGCTTCCTCGGTGTCGTTGCCATTTTTTAAAATCAGAAATTCGTCCGCACCAAAACGGAAAGCTTTGTCGGTGTCGGAAAGCTCCTGCAAAATGATCTGGGCACAGAGGTGAAGCAGACGGTCACCTTCTCTTACACTGTAAAGCTCGTTGTAGAGCTTGAAATCATCAATGTCTAAAAGTATCAGAGAGGCAGGTGCTTCATCCGAACAACAGATGCCGATACACTCAAAGGCATGCTTACGGTTATAAAGAGAAGTCAGCTCGTCTGTAATGGAGGTATGGTATGCATTTTGGTACAGGTTTGCGTTGCGTAGCGCATAGGATGTATAATAGCAGATCTTGCGCAGGGCAGCGATCTGTGACTCCGATAACGGTGCATGATCGTGACGGGCAATATAGATAAAGCCGATAATGGCATGATTATACTTAAGGGTATAAAAAGCAACAATATTCTGATCTTCTAGCCAGCGTTTCTTACGGCTTGTCATGACATTTAAGATATTAGAAGAACTCTCGTCGACTGGTACATAGCTGTCGGCGGTGAGCATTTCTTCCATTAAAGTGTCACTGGGAACACAATAATTCTTCTTATAGGAAATATCTCCCATGCTTCGGGTGACATCATAAATGTGATTGGTCTTCTGACGAAAAGTGAGAAGAAGGCCGGATGGCTCTAACAAGTCTGCCAGTGCACGCATTGTGATATCAAAAATCTCATCAGCATCCAGAGTACTGATAATGGAAGATAAAAAATTATTTAATAAAGATTCGTGATCGTTCATAGAACTCCTTAATATGGAAATTATCTTGAGAATGTAGGGGTATTATACTATAATGAAAAATGGAGCGCAATAGTAGGAAATACCCATATAATTAGGGATGACAGGGGATAGAATGCGAAGAGAAGAATTTAAAATGGAGCGCACAGGATTGCTTGAAATAGGTGACGTTCTTCCTATTACAGAGGGAAAATTGCCGAACTCTTATTACTATACATTGGGGAAGGCATATGCCATGTCAGCAAACTACGCAGTCAGTGAGCGTATTAAGTCAAGAGAGGGTACTGTGGTGGATGTAAAGGAAACACCAAAAGGTTACTTTGTTACCGTTGAATTTGACGAATAAATGATATAAAATATGCATATTGTTTTTTACTGAGAGGAAAGAGAAAGATACATGCGTTATTTACCGACAAGTAAGTTGATGCCGGGGATGGCACTGGGACAGGATATTTATGATGGAGCGGGAAGACTTTTGCTAGCGAAGCATTTGCTGCTGAATGAAGAGTATATTTCCGATCTGGAGTTCCTAGGATTTCCAGGAATATATATCGATGATGAATTTACGCAGGGCATTGAGATACAGCAGGTGATAAGCCCGCAGATTCGAAGTCAGGCGCTTAAGATGGTACATGATTTATTTTCGTTCGAAGTGGGCGAAGAAGAGGCTTCTGTGGAGGAGGTCAAGATTCAGAGAATCGTAGAGTCTGTTGTGGAGAGTGTTCTGCAAGATGGAGATGTCATGTGCAATATGATGGATATTAAGAATTATGATGATTACATTTATTATCATTCCATCAATGTGGGCATATTGTCGGTTATGCTTGGTGCGCGTTATGGTCTTTTGCAGGAAGAGTTATGTCAGCTGGCAACGGCGGCTTTTTTGCACGATATTGGAAAGCGTTTTATGAACTTGGATATCGTAAATGGAGAGTGGTCACTTCAGGGACAGGATGTGGAGGTCTTCCACAGCCATGCGAAGCTGGGAGCTGAGTTCTTAAGGAGTTGTTATCATTTTTCTTCTCAGGTATATACAGGTATATTAGAGCATCACGAATGTTACGATGGATCGGGATATCCGTTGGCGAAGGCAGGGGGAGATATATCCCTGTTTGGTCGTATCATCAAGCTGACGGACAGCTACGATGGATTGACCTCTGGTCATGCTTCGGGTGAGGTGAGGTCGCCGGCTGAAGCGATGGAGTTCTTGATGGCGATGGCAGGGACACAGTTCGATGCGAATCTGGTGGATTTGTTCATGCATAAGCTTGCCGCCTATCCAGTGGGATGCGAAGTGGAGCTATCCAATGGACAGCATGCTGTTGTGGCGAAGAACTTTGAGGATTTTCCGTTAAGACCGCTGGTGAAGGTAATGGAGACAGGGGAATTCGTGAATCTGCGGGATGATGTGGATGCGAGATCTATTATCGTTGGAAGAATGATTATGAGATAAATATGTGGCGTGATAGAAATATAGAAGAAAGCGTGTTGAGGATAAAGATATGCCAGAGGCAGAGGTGACTGTCTCTGGCATACCTTATATCAGCAGGATAGAGATGGAGGAAGAAAAGGATGAAGATATTACTTACAGCAATCAATGCAAAATATATACATTCTAATTTGGCGGTATACAACTTGCAGGCATATGCAAGGAAGTATCTGGGACAGGAAACCGCAGTTGAGATTGCAGAGTATACTATCAACCATCCAATTGGAGATATCCTAGAAGGGATTTACAAGGAAAAGCCGGATGTACTGTGCTTTTCCTGCTATATTTGGAATATGCGTTATGTGGCAGAGTTGATGCAGGAATATCATAAGCTGTGTCCAGATGTGCCGATCTGGGTCGGTGGACCGGAGGCATCCTATGAGACGGAAGATTTTCTGGCGGAGCATCCGGAGATTACTGGCATTATGGTGGGAGAGGGAGAACAGACATTTTTGGAACTCTGCCGTCATTATGAGGAAGAGAAGGATACGGATGCCTTGGCAGAGATTGCAGGAATTGTATACCGAAGGGGAGAAGAAATCTGTCATACCGAGGTGCGGGCAACGCTTGATATGAGCGAGATTCCATTCTGCTATGGGCAGATCGAGGATTTTAAGAATCGTATCATTTACTATGAATCCAGCCGTGGCTGTCCATTTCGGTGTAGCTATTGTCTTTCTTCTATTGAAAAGCAGTTGCGTTTCCGCGATATTGAGCTGGTGAAGCAGGAACTTGCATTTTTTATAGAAAAAAAGGTACCGCAGGTAAAGTTCGTGGATCGTACCTTTAACTGCAATCACGAGCATGCTATGACGATATGGAGATTTATCAAAGAGCGGGATAATGGTATCACAAATTTCCATTTTGAGGTGTCGGCAGATCTATTGACGGAGGAGGAACTCGCGCTTATTGCCACGATGCGTCCGGGGCTGATTCAGTTGGAGATCGGTGTGCAGTCCACCAACGAAGCCACCATTGAGGAAATTCACCGAACCATGAAGCTGAATCGGTTGAAAGAGGTGGTACTTGCGATTCAGAAGGGGCAGAACATTCACGAACATCTGGATCTGATTGCTGGGTTGCCTTATGAGGACTATGGTACCTTTGCCAAGTCCTTTGATGAAATCTACGCATTAAAGTCGAACCAGTTGCAGCTAGGATTTCTAAAGGTGCTAAAAGGTTCTTATATGTATGAACATGCAGAGGAATATGAACTGGTCTATCGGTCGAATCCACCTTATGAAGTTCTGCGTACCAAGTGGTTGGATTTTGCGGAGGTGCTAAAGATACGTCAGGTGGAGGAGATGCTGGAGGTATATTATAACAGTGGTCAGTATGAGGTGACCATGAAGATGATCGAGACACAGTATCAGAGTCCGTTTGCGATGTATCAGCGCATGGGAGAATTTTATGAGAGCCATGGATATTTTGGTATGAGTCATTCTAGAGTGCGTCGGGCAGAGATATTGCTAGAGTTCGTAATGGAGGATGTGCCAGAGGCGGCATCGGTGGTGAAGGAAAGCCTGATTTTTGACCTGTATTATAGAGAAAATTGTAAGAGCAGACCGGCTTGGGCAGCAGATATGACGGAATGGAAGCAGGTGAGCCGTAGATATTGTAAGAATGGTACGCAGTCTCATGTGGAGCGGTTTTTTTATCGTTTTCCAGAGAAAACAGAACGTGGCGTGACATGCCTGCCGGAGCGGGAAGAGATGCCTTTGTATGTATGGTTCGATTATACCCGCCGTGATCCGCTGGATCATCAGGCATTTTACCAGTACGTTACGGAGAACGAGGAATAATCAGAGAGGTGTAACAATAAAGTGTTAGAGAACTATGTAGTGATAGATTTGGAAATGACTGGCTTAAATGCCAAAATAGAGGGAATACTGGAAGTGGGAGCTGTCCGTGTGCGGGAGGGCAAGGTGGTGGATACCTACGGTGCACTGCTTAACACCGGAAGAAAGCTCTCGCCTAAGGTAATAGAACTTACAGGAATCACACAGGAGATGGCAGACGCAGGGGAAGACCCGGAAGAAGTCATGGACGCCTTTTTTGATTTTGTGGGAGAGGATATTCTCGTGGGGCAAAATGTGATATTTGATTACAGCTTCTTAAAACAGTGGGCGGTGAATCATCGTTTTTCCTTTGAGCGAAATGCGGTGGATACCCTAAAGCTTGCCAGAAGATTTTTGCCAGAGGAACAGAAGAAGGATTTGGAGAGCCTGTGCACTTATTTTTCGGTGGAACGGGAACAGGCGCACCGGGCATTGGATGATGCACTGGCGACCTATCAGGTACTGGAATGTCTAAAAGCGGAATATGGGGGAGCCTGTGGGGAGGCTTTTGAGCCACATCCACTTTTGTATAAGGCAAAAAAACAGACGCCCGCTACGGGGCGCCAGATTGAATATCTGAAACGATATGCTGCATATTATAATGTAGAACTGCCGGAATCCTTAGAACTTCTCACCAGAAGCGAGGCCTCCAGACTCACGGATTGGCTCATTGCACAGCACGGTAAGCTGCCAGCAGGACTTAGAGTGCAGGACTAGTCGAGGGAGCTTAACTGCGCATCTAGATGGTTCAGAATCGACTGCTTCATCGGGGAAGTCAGTGCATTTGCCTGTTCCTGTAAAAAAATAAGCTTGTCACGATTGCCCTGTTTGTGGTATAACTCTGCCAATAGGCGATAGTTTTTGCTGTGGTCAGAACCACAGGATATGCCGAATTCTAAAACGGTCTGAGCCTCGGTGGTGTAGTCAAGCTGTAACAGACACTCAGCGTAATCCACCAGTGTGCTACATAATGTGGCAAAGTTCTGGTCGCATTTGGAAAGCTCCTCCAGATTGGCAGCGCCATAGGAGAGCTTTAAATCGGTATTGGTCTGTCCCTGTAGATTCAGGATCTTTTGTGTGGAGAGCTCCGTTAAAAGGCGCTCATATTCCTTTAATTCGGGATTGTCACAGATATCCATTGGAAATTTCTCCAAAGGTATGGTAATATAGGGAAGCCCGCTGATATCTTGGCGGCGTGTATGGTTCGCTTCATGTTCTCGATTCCAGAATGCAGCTTCCAGGTCTTCCTGTTTACGTGTGTTCTTTTTACGGAAATAAGCGAGCAGAAATACAAAAAATATAAATAACCCTAAAAATATCATAATATAACCCTTTCTAGTGGTGTGAAATTAAACGAGGTGAATAAGATGTACAACTTTGGCAAGAAGAAAAATAGTAAGTTACTCGCAGCAATTGTAATCGTAATCGTCGGTACTATGTTGCTTACGACGGTAATCTCAGCCTTCATGTAAAATATACTAAAAATAGTGGGACGAGTCAAATATATTCGTGGTTATGCACCTTGAAAATGCAAGCGGGTGTGATAAAATAATGACACGAGTGTATTTTTTTAGAAATTAGAGGGGAAAAAATGAAAAAGAACAATAGAATTCTGTCAATTTTGGGAATAGCGGCAGTGTTTGCGCTGGTTGTTGGAGCACCGGCGGTCACTCGTGCAAGTGAAACAGACACTATTGCGGACGGCGTATATATTGGTAACATCTATGTCGGTGGAATGACAGAAGAAGAAGCAAAGCAGGCCGTAGAGGCTTACGTGGAGGAAGCCGGAGATGTAACATTTACATTGGCTACCGGAGAGAAGAGCGTGGAAGTGGAAGCTTCTGAGCTAGGGATTCATTTTGCAGACATGAGTGTTGTGCAGGAAGCAATGGATGTCGGAAGAAGCGGTAATCTGATTAAGCGCTATAAGGACAATAAGGATTTAGAGAATGGTGACAAGGTAATCCAGTTGCAGTTAGCAGTAGATCCTGAGGCTGTGGCAGCCGTGATAGAGGAGCAGGCAGATGTTCTGAATCAGGAGGCGGTGGACAGTACACTTGTCCGTGAAGATGGAGAGTTCCGCATCATTAAGGGTGAGCAGGGAATTGAAGTAGATGTAGAGGAATCTATTATCGCAATAGAAGAATATATCAGTTCTGGTTGGGATGGAACAGATGCCACGATCGAGATTGTGGCAGAAATCGTGGAGCCAAGGGGAAGCGAGGAAGAGTTATCCCAGATTACAGATTTGTTAGGAAGCTATACTACGAACTATAATGATTCTGGTGCAAATCGTTGCACTAATATCAGCGTTGCAGCGTCAAAGATCAATGGAACCGTGTTGTATCCGGGAGAGGAGTTTTCCGTTGCAGCAACCATTGGACCACTTGATGCAGCAAATGGATATCAGCTTGCAGGAGCTTATGAGAATGGTCAGACGATAGAGTCCTATGGCGGTGGTGTCTGCCAGGTATCCTCTACTTTATATAACGCAGTAATTCTGGCAGAGCTTGAGATTACGGAGAGATCCAATCACTCCATGATCGTCAGCTACGTAAAGCCTTCTATGGATGCGGCGATTGCTGGTGATTACAAGGATCTGAAGTTTGTTAATAATCAGGATCTTCCAATTTATATCGAGGGATATACCGTTGGTAAGAACGTATACTTTAACATATACGGTCATGAGACCAGACCAGCAAACAGAGTGGTTACTTATGAGAGTGAGGTAATCTCACAGCAGGACCCAGGAATCCAGTTCGTAGGAACGGGTGATCCAGTAGGATATATCGGCGTAGCACAGGGCAAGCATATTGGTTATGTTGCAAGATTGTGGAAAGTCGTTACAGTAGACGGTGTGGAAGAGAGTCGTGAGATATTCAATAAGAGTACTTATCGTGCGTCACCAAAGATTGTTAACGTAGGAACAGCATCAGCAGATCCGAACATTACTGCAGCGGTGAATGCGGCCATTGCGACAGGGGATGAGGCAACTATTTACGGAACCGTTGGTGCATATACCGCAAATGTAAGTGCAGTTGTGGCTCCGGCACCTGAGGTGCAGCAGCCGACACCGGAGGAACAAGCGATCACAGGAACTGTGGATCAAAGTCAGGTCACAGGTGGTCAATAATATAGAAGATATGCATGTAAGGCTGCCTCAATATGAGACAGCCTTAAGCAACATGATGGAACAGGATAGGTAGGAGCAGATAGATGAAGATAGGAAAAGTGCCAGAGAACGTGCTAAAACGCTCGGTATTCAAACAAATACATACGAAGAGACCGGAGGTCGTCTTAGGGGCGGGCGTAGGTGAGGACTGTGCAGCAGTCAAGCTTGCAGAGGACGAGACGTTGGTGCTGTCCACAGATCCTATCACAGGAACTGCCAAGGATATAGGAACCCTTGCCATCCAGATTACAGTAAACGATCTGGCAAGTGCAGGAGCAGAGCCGGTGGGCGTACTTCTTACCGTGCTACTTCCAGAGTCAGTGGAAGAGCCGGAGCTTCGTACCATGATGTCACAGGTGGAGGAAGCTTGTCAGAAGGCGAATGTACAGGTCATGGGCGGTCATACCGAGGTCACGGCGGTGGTGAACCAGCCAGTAATCACGGTATGCGGTGTTGGTAAGGTAAAGGATGGATGTCTGGTATCCACGGCGGGAGCAAGACCGGGAATGGACATCTTGGTAACAAAGTGGATCGGTATCGAGGGAACTTCGATTATCGCAAAGGAAAAGGAAGCAGAGCTGCTGACAAGATTTTCTGCTCCATTCATAGAGAAGGCGAAAGCGCTTGATGCATATATATCAGTGCTTTCGGAGGCCGCAGTCGCCGTTCGGTCTGGCGTTAGTGCTATGCATGACGTCACAGAGGGCGGCATCTTTGGTGCACTCTGGGAAATGGCAGAAGCATCTGGCGTCGGACTTGAAATTGATGTGAAGAAAATTCCGATTCGTCAGGAGACGGTGGAAATCTGTGAATTCTTTGGACTGAATCCATATCAGCTTATCTCCAGCGGTTGTATGCTGATGGCAGCCGAGGATGGCAACCATCTGGTGAGAGAACTGGAGAAGGCAGGAATTCCGGCAGCAGTAATTGGAAAAGCCACCACTGGAAATGACAGGGTGCTGCTGAATGAGGATGAGAGAAGATTTTTAGAACCACCAAAGACGGATGAGTTGTATCGAGTGTAAAAGGAGGATTACATAATGCGTGAGAAGATTTTAACTTTTATAGAGAAAAATAGCCGAATCGATTTGAAGGAGTTAGCAATCGTAGTAGGTGTAGATGAAGTTACATTAATGAATGAGCTGGAGAAGATGGAAGAGGAGCATATCATCTGTGGATACCATACCATTATCGACTGGGATAAGGTCGGCATCGAGAAGGTAACCGCAATGATCGAGGTGCGTGTAACTCCACAGAGAGGTATGGGATTTGATAAGGTAGCAGAGCGTATCTACAATTACCCAGAAGTAAATTCCGTATATCTGATTTCTGGTGGATTTGATTTTATGGTGACCATCGAAGGAAAGACCCTGCGTGAGGTATCACAGTTCGTTTCTGAGAAGTTATCCACTTTGGACTCCGTTCTCAGCACAAAGACCAACTTCATTCTCAAGAAGTATAAGGATCACGGAACTGTGATCGCAGAGCAGACTAAAGACGAAAGGATACAGATGATACCATGAGAGATCCATTAAATAAAACGATTGTAAATATTCAGCCATCAGGAATTCGTAAGTACTTTGATATCGTTAATGAGATGAAGGATGGAATCTCTCTGGGTGTTGGAGAACCGGATTTTGATACACCGTGGCATATCCGCGATGAGGCTATCTACTCCCTTGAGAAGGGACGTACATTTTACACTTCAAATGCAGGATTAAAGGAGTTAAAGATTGAGATTGACCGCTATCTGACAAGACGTTACGGAATATCCTATAACTATGATAAGGAGATTATTGTGACCATCGGTGGTAGTGAGGCAATTGATGTGGCAATGCGTGCAATGCTTGATCCAGGGGACGAGGTATTGATTCCACAGCCAAGCTACGTGTCATATCTGCCATGTGCAGTGTTGGCAAATGGTGTGCCAGTTGTCATCGAGCTTAAGGCAGAGAATGAGTTCCGTCTTACCGCGGAGGAGTTAGAGGCAGCAATTACACCAAAGACTAAGCTTTTAGTGCTTCCTTTCCCGAACAACCCAACGGGAGCAGTTATGGAGAAGAAGGATCTGGAGGCAATTGCTGAGGTCGTACAGAAGCACGACTTATTTGTTATCAGTGATGAGATTTATTCTGAACTTACATATCTGGAGAATCATGTATCTATCGCATCCCTGCCGGGCATGAAGGAGAGAACGGTTCTGATCAATGGATTTTCTAAGTCCTATGCCATGACAGGATGGAGACTTGGTTATGCATGTGGACCAGAGGTCATCATCAAGCAGATGACTAAGATTCACCAGTATGCCATCATGTGTGCGCCGACCACCAGCCAGTATGCTGCTGTGGATGCGCTCCGCAATGGTGATGAGGATGTTGCTAAGATGCGCGAGGAGTACGATGGTAGAAGACGTTATCTGATGCACCGCTTTAAGGAGATGGGCTTAGAGTGCTTCGAGCCATTTGGTGCATTTTATGTGTTCCCATGTATCAAGGAGTTTGGCATGACATCAGAGGAGTTCGTGACAGAGCTTTTGAACTCCCAGAAGGTAGCAGTAGTGCCAGGAACTGCTTTTGGTGAGTGCGGAGAAGGATTCGTCCGTATTTCCTACGCATATTCTCTGGAAAATCTGAAGGTTGCGATGGATCGTATCGAAGCTTTCGTGACAGAACTGCGTGCAAAAAATTCATAGACTAAGATAGAGATGCCTGTACTAACGGGCAGAAAAGGGTAAGAAATGGCAGAGCTTAACATTGTATTATATGAACCGGAAATTCCGGCAAATACTGGAAATATCGGAAGAACCTGCGTGGCGACAGGAACCAGATTGCATCTGATCGAGCCACTGGGATTTCGTCTGGATGAAAAGTCGATTCGCCGGGCTGGCATGGACTACTGGAAGGATCTGGATGTGACCACCTATGTGAACTGGCAGGAGTTCTGTGAAAAGAATCCAAACGCTAAGATATATATGGCGACCACAAAGGGCAGACATGTCTATACCGAAGTGAACTATGAGCCGGATTGCTATATCATGTTTGGAAAAGAGAGCGCAGGAATTCCGGAGGAGATCTTAAAGGATCACCCAGATACCTGTGTTCGGATACCTATGATCGGGGATACACGTTCGTTAAATTTATCTAATTCTGTTGCAATCGTATTGTATGAAGCGTTGCGTCAGAATCAGTTCGACCATATGAAGCTGCAGGGAGAACTGCATCGGTTGAGCTGGGAAGATTAAACACCCAAGCAGCCATATATAACAGCAGCTTTCGTGTTTGAGAAAATTTTGAGGTGGCAAATGGGAATTATTAAGGCAAGACAGTTGGTTCATGAATATATCAGACGTGATGAAGAGGGCAATGTGGAGTCTATCTCCACAGCCTTAGATCACGTTGATCTGGATGTACAGCCGGGAGAGTTCATAGCAATTCTTGGACATAACGGCTCTGGAAAGTCCACGCTGGCAAAGCATATCAATGCACTTTTGATGCCAAGCGAGGGCTCTCTGTGGGTGGATGGCAAGGATGTCTCTAAGGAGGAGAATGTCCTCGATGTCAGACAGACCGCAGGTATGGTATTTCAGAATCCAGATAATCAGATCATAGCCAGCGTTGTGGAGGAGGATGTAGGATTCGGACCGGAAAATATCGGAGTTCCTACGGACGAGATCTGGAAGCGTGTGGAGGAGAGTCTTGGGGCGGTAGGTATGCTTAAGTATCGTCATCACTCTCCGAATAAGCTTTCTGGTGGACAGAAGCAGCGTGTGGCGATTGCGGGTGTGGTAGCTATGCAGCCTAAATGTATCGTGTTGGATGAGCCGACTGCTATGTTGGACCCAAATGGTCGTAAGGATGTCATCCGCACAGCACACGAACTGAACAAGGAAAAGGGTGTGACGATCATTCTTATCACACATTATATGGAAGAAGTCGTAGATGCAGATAAGGTCATTGTCATGGATCAGGGAAAGGTCGTAATGCAGGGAACTCCGCGGGAGATTTTCTCACAGGTAGGTAAGCTGAAGGAATATCGTCTGGATGTTCCTCAGGTGACGATTTTGGCGGATCTGTTGCGACAGTCTGGAATCAATGTACCGATTGGTGTGCTTCGCAGAGAAGAACTGGTGGAGGCACTTCTTAAAGAGGCACAAATTTCGTAGAGGGAAAAGATTAAGAAGTGACACAAAATGTTCTTTTCGCAGGAGGATGAGATGTCAATTATTTTAGATAAAGTTAATTTTATATATAGTGAGGAAACTGCATATCAGATTCAGGCGCTTAAGGATATCAACTTTGAGATTTTGGATGGACAGTTTATCGGTGTCATCGGACATACTGGATCTGGAAAGTCTACTTTGATTCAGCATCTGAATGGACTTATGAAGGCGACTTCTGGAAATATCTATTTTCATGGGCAGGATATCTATGATGAGGACTTTGACTTGAGAGAGCTTAGAAATCGAGTAGGTCTTGTGTTCCAGTATCCAGAGCATCAGCTTTTTGAGACAACGATTTTTGATGATGTCTGCTTTGGCCCGAAGAATCAGGGACTCAGTAAGGAGGAAGCGGGACTGCGTGCCTTTGAGGCACTTCGCAGTGTAGGACTTCCAGAGGAGCTTTATTATCAGTCTCCTTTTGATCTTTCTGGTGGACAGAAGCGCCGCGTAGCGATTGCTGGTGTACTTGCCATGAAGCCAGAGGTGTTGATTCTGGATGAGCCGACTGCGGGATTAGATCCAGCAGGAAGGGATGAGATCTTGGATCTCGTTGCGAGAATGCATAGAGAGCGTGGTATCACAGTTATCCTAGTATCTCACAGCATGGAGGATGTTGCCAAGTATGTGCAGCGTATTATCGTGATGAATCAGGGACAGGTCATGTATGATGATGTGCCGAAGGAAGTGTTCAAGCATTATAAGGAGCTTGAGGCAGTAGGTCTTGCGGCACCGCAGGTCACCTATCTGATGCATGAACTGAAGGAGCGTGGCTTGAATGTTGATACGGAAGCCACCACTGTTGAGGAAGCGCGTGCCAGTCTGATGGAGGCGTTGACAGGGATTGATTCCAAGCGGAAAGATATCCATGTATAATGGAGGAAAGTAATTATGTTGAGAGATATCACACTGGGCCAGTATTATCCGGCGGACTCGGTCATCCATAAACTGGACCCTCGTGTAAAGTTATTTAGTACATTGATATATATTATATCCCTATTTTGCTTTAAGGGTGTGGCGGCACTTGGTGTGGCGACTGTTTTCTTGTTTGGAGTAATCAAGGCGTCTAAGGTTCCTTTTAAGTTCATGGTAAAGGGCTTGAAGGCAATTATGGTATTGATGCTGATTACTGCGGTGTTCAATCTGTTCCTGACACCGGGAGAGACGTTGGTGTCCTTCTGGGTCTTAGAGATTTCTAAGGAAGGTCTGACCAATGCAGTTCTTATGGCAATCCGTCTGACCTACCTGATTCTGGGAACTTCGATCATGACTTTGACTACGACACCGAATCAGTTGACGGATGGATTGGAAAAGTCCTTGATGCCGCTCTCAAAAATCGGTGTACCGGTGCATGCCATTGCTATGATGATGTCTATTGCACTTCGTTTTATTCCGATTCTGATCGAGGAGACGGATAAGATCATGAAGGCACAGATGGCACGAGGCGCAGATTTTGAAAGTGGTAATCTATTAAAGAAGGTCAAAAATATGATTCCTCTGTTAGTACCGTTGTTCGTATCCGCTTTCCGCCGCGCAGACGATCTTGCTATGGCGATGGAGGCAAGATGTTATAACGGTGGTGATGGACGTACCAAGATGAAGCCGCTTCGCTATGGAGGAAGAGATCGTTTGGCTTATCTGATCGTGATTGTATACTTGGCATTGGTGCTTGTATGTAGACAATTTTTGAGCTGGCCGATGTAATACAACGAGTTGCAAGCAACTCTTATGTAACAACGAGTTACAAGCAACTCTTATGTAACAACGAGTTGCAACGAAAAAGGCACAAGCCGCTTTGCGGATTGTGCCTTTTGAAGCATAGGAAATGATGTGTTGCATATAGATACAGGAGGAATGGTGTGAAACGTGTAAAAATGATTGTTGCCTATGATGGCACGAATTATAAAGGTTGGCAGGTACAGCCCAACGGCATCACTATTGAGGAAGTATTGAATAAGAAATTGTCGGAGCTGTTGGGGGAAGAAATCGTGGTGAGTGGAGCCAGCAGGACGGATTCTGGCGTACATTCCATGGGAAATGTGGCGATTTTTGATACGAACACGAGGATGCCCGCGGATAAGATTTCCTTTGCATTGAACCAGAGACTGCCGGAGGATATTGTGGTGCAGGGTTCCTGTGAGGTGCCATTGGACTGGCATCCCCGTTATCAGAACAGTACCAAGACCTATGAATACCGCATTCTGAATCGCACATTTCGTATGCCGACCAGACGATTGGATACTTATTTTTACCATTATCCATTGGATGTAGAGAAGATGCAGCAGGCGGCGGCACATCTGGTGGGTGAGCATGACTTTAAGAGTTTTTGTGCGGTGGGGGCGCAGGTCAAGACCACCGTGCGGACGATATACGCCTGTGAGGTGGAAAAGAATGAGGACATCATTACGATTCGCGTGACTGGAAATGGCTTTCTATATAATATGGTAAGAATTATTGCGGGAACTCTGATTCGTGTCGGTGGTGGAGAGATAGCACCAGAGCAGATGCCAGAGATTCTGGCGGCATGTGACCGGGCAGCGGCAGGACCGACAGCACCAGCACATGGACTGACCATGATGGGGATTGTTTACGAAGGAGAAACGGGTTATGGCGAAGGACGAGATCATTAAGTATCGTTTTGCGCGAGAATTAGTAGAATGGACAAAGACTGGGGAACTTCCAAAGAGTGCGGATCAGGATATCCGGTATTTTTTGGAATTGCAGGGAGAACGCTTGAAGGAGCGTGGTCTTCAAATGGAATACATTCTCGAGTCAAATGAGAAGACGGAATCTTATAGTGGTAATTTTCATAGTCGCACCAGTATGAAGAGCAGGAAGTATGAGTGCGTTATGGATCATCGCAGATATAAAAAGACATTGCAGTTTTACAGGAATGGTAAGCGAAAGTTCTCCAAAAAGATGCCAGTTATCTTATACGCTTCCAATATCTGGTTGAAGGGAGAAAATGTGACTGGGGCGGAGACCTATTGCTGTCCATCCTGTGGCGCGATCAGTACGGTAATGGAATTGCAGCAGGGCTGTCCATACTGTCAGAGCAAGTTTTTTATGTCGGATTTATTCCCTAAAGTGACTGGATTTTTCTTCCTTAAGGATGCGGTGAGCCCTCAGAATATAGAAGTGAGGGCAAAGACAGTGACGTTGTTTTCAGCAGTGATTGTAGCGGCTTGCTCTGTTGTTGCCAATTTTGGAGGGTCTATACCGGGGCTGATATATGGTGCTGTCATGGGAGCTGTAGTCGGAGCTTTTTTGGGATATTTACTGTATTCTATCAAATTATTGGGAGTAGTTATCAAGGCTGCTGCTGCATCTCTTCCAGCGGTATTTGGAAAGGCAAGGACAGAAAATGAGCTTATCAAGGTTTTAGGAGGCTTTGACCCAAGTTTTTCTTATGATTACTTCGTGAATCAGGTGGTTTCTGCACTTAAGATTATTATATTTGCAAAAGATCGAACCAATCTGGTGGTCTATGAGGGGCAGGAGCAGCATCCTGAGTTCGACAATATTATTGAAGCTACCTATGGTGGCGATATCCGATTGAAGGCTTATCAGGTACAGAATGGCTATGCCACAATATGGTTAGATGTACATATGATGGATGTTTATGATGCTGGCAGCAGGATATATCAGAAGAAGGATGTGTTCTGCGTGACATTGGTCAAGAATGTAATGCGCATGGAGGAGCTGGGATTTTCTATTAAGATGGTGCAGTGTAAGAAGTGCGGAAGTAGCTTTGATGCTACCAAGGAACGCCATTGCCCATTCTGTAATCAGGTATATGACATGAAGGAGGATGCATGGACTGTAATGGATGTACGGCTGAGATGATCCATAGTATATAGCTTTTGGAAGTCAAAACGTGGATAAAGAAAATGCGGATGCGGGAAATTGTGGATAACTGACTTTTTTTGTGAAAAACCAGAAATAAAGTGGTTGACACACGAGGACTCGTGTAATATAATATTTAAGTCTGTGATAGTGAATAAATGTTGTTCCAAAAGCCCCGGAACTTCATTTCAACTATAAACAACACGCACATGCGGTGTGTCCGGACATTCACATCGTGAAAGCGTGAGAGAACATTTTTTCTAGGAGGAAGATCAATGAAAACTTTTATGGCTAGCCCAGCTACCATTGATAGAAAATGGTATGTAGTTGACGCTGAAGGTATGACATTAGGACGTTTAGCATCTGAAGTTGCTAAAGTATTAAGAGGAAAGAATAAAGCAATCTTTACACCACACATCGATACAGGTGATTATGTAATCGTTGTTAACGCTGAGAAGATCAAGGTTACAGGTAAGAAGATGGATCAGAAGATCTACTACAATCACTCTGATTATGTAGGTGGAATGAAAGAGACCACATTAAAGGAAATGTTAGCAAAGCACCCAGAGAGAGTTATCGAGCATGCAGTTAAGGGAATGCTTCCAAAGGGACCTTTAGGAAGACAGATGTATACAAAGTTATTCGTATACGCTGGCCCAGATCACAAGCACGCAGCTCAGAAGCCAGAAGCTTTAACATTTTAATGAGGAGGTAAAGAACATTGGCTAACGCAAAATATTACGGAACAGGAAGAAGAAAATCATCTGTTGCCAGAGTATATTTAGTACCAGGTACAGGTAAAGTTACAATCAATAAAAGAGATATGGACGAGTATTTCGGATTAGATACATTAAAGGTTATCGTTCGCCAGCCATTAGTAGCTACCGAGACTGCTGATAAGTTTGACGTATTAGTAAACGTTCGCGGTGGTGGATATACAGGACAGGCAGGAGCTATCCGTCATGGTATCGCTCGTGCATTACTTAATGTAGATGCTGATTACAGACCAGTATTAAAGTCTGCTGGATTCTTAACAAGAGATCCACGTATGAAGGAAAGAAAGAAGTACGGCTTAAAGGCAGCTCGTCGTGCTCCACAGTTCAGCAAGAGATAATTATTGCGAATTATACAAACCTCTCAGGATTCATCCTGGGAGGTTTTTTGCATAAAATCTCCCTATCAGCATATCCTATCTTGGGATAGTATGTCCCATAGATAAAGCTGTGGAGAGGAGAAATTATCATGGAGAACAAGAAAAAAGAGCAGGCACAGCGTCAGAAAAACTTGAATCAATTCAACAGTGTGTCGCAGAAGGGAAAGCCTGAGAATCAGAATCAGACACATAATACCCGCAAAGAGGGGATCAATCCGATTAATCAGAATCGGTAAATGTGAATTAGCGTGGGAGGTATTTGCAATGCGAACAGAAGCCGAAATGTATGAACTTATACTAAATATAGCGAAGCAGGATGAGGGTATCCGGGCAGTCTATATGAATGGCTCCCGGACGAATCCAAACGTGCCAAGGGACATTTTTCAGGATTACGATGTGGTGTATGTGGTGACGGACACAAAGCCATATAGGGAAAATAAGGATTGGATCGATCTGTTTGGAGAGCGACTTTATATGCAATATCCGGATGAGCATCCAGATTACCCTAGCGATAAGGAAAATTTCTATGGCTGGTTAATGCAGTTTCGGGATGGCAATCGGATTGATCTACATGTGGAAAGCATTTCCCATGCCAAGGAAAATATTTTAAATGATAAACTGTGTAAGATTTTGCTAGATAAGGATAATCTTCTTCCAGAGATTCCAGAATCAACGGATGAAGATTATCGGGTGAAATCCCCGTCCAAGGAGCAGTATTTATGCACCTGCAATGAATTCTGGTGGTGTCTTAACAATGTGGCAAAGGGCTTGTGGAGACAGGAAATCCCGTATGCGCAGGATATGTTAAATTTCAATGTGAGAAAGCAGTTAGAAAAAATGCTGTCATGGAAGATTGGAGTAGATACCGATTTTTCTGTCAGTGTTGGAAAATCTGCGAAGTATATGTATCGCTGGCTCTCCGAGGAGGAGTGGAAGCGATATCTTTCCACATACGCGAACGGGACTGTGGAGGAATGTTGGGAAGCAGTCTTTCGGATGTGCGATCTGTTTGAAGAGGTTGCGGTATATGTGGGAGAGAAGCTGGGCTATGAGTATAACAGGGATGAGGCAGAGGGCGGCAGGAAGTTTTTAGAATACGTCAAGGAATTGCCGAAGGATGCCATAGATATGGAGTACATAGAATAGCAGAGATTAGGTGGAATACATAGCAAAAACAGGAGTTCCTTCATACCAGAAGGAGCTCCTGTTTGGTTTATGCTTGTTATGCATGGGATAGAATCGGGAACATCATTTTATCACGTTCTATTCGCTTAAGATCCTCTCCTATAATAAATAAGGTACAATCCTCTTCCTTGTGTTCTCTTACCAAAAGGTTTTCGTTTTGTGCAGGGGTGAATCCGAACACGGCTTCTGTGATATCACCTTCGAAGGAAGCTACAAGGCGTGCAAGGTCGAGTCTCGCTTTTCCCCAAATCTGATTGATACACAGAGTCTGTTCCTGCAAATCAGCAACAACATAAGCATCTGCTTCCGGTAAATAGTAGATGCTGTCATCGCAATCTGCTGCGAACCAGAACTGGTACAGTCCCAGATTCTCATTCATGTACAGCGCATCATTTTGTGGAGTGACATCTGCACAGGAAGTAATGAAATCATAGAGTCTTGTGCACTGGTCTTTGTCTGATAAATCTACTTTTTCTAAAGCATAGGAAGGGAGATTCTCCCGCTTGCTGCAAGGCATGTAATATTCATATTCCTTGGATGGCTTAAAGCCAAACTTTGGATAGTAATTCACTACGCTGTCATTTCCAAAGAGGTAAATTCCATCTACCTTGCCTGCATATTCCTTCAGAATGCGTTCCATGATCTCGCGGTTTAATCCCTGTCCGCGGTACTCTGGATCTGTCATGACAGTGCCGATCTGTATGTAATTTTTTTGTGTGCCATCGACTGCAAACTGTATTAGATTTACAGATACATTCGATACAACTTTTTCGCCATCCACAAGGACATGTGGAATGTAAAGGTCGCCCCAATGTCCGCTCTGGTACCAATCTTCAAAATCAAAGCCGAATACTTTTTGTGTCAATTCGTTAAAGGACTTGCGCAGAATGGCGTTGTCCCGTACGGCTGTTGTATAGTTATAGTTCACATTTTCCATAATTCCCTTCTCCTTTTTATCCGAGTGGTTTATTTGAAGAATCAATTTTCTTTTATAAGGATAGCACAAGATATGTTCATTGATAAACCGCAAAAAATTTTATAAAAAAAGATGAGCCGCAGTTGGCTCATCCTTTCGTTACATAAGAGATGCCCGCAGAGCGTGCGACTCATTACTTCTTTTCTCTTCACGAATAATTCGCTGAATGCTTTTCTCGGACAGATAATAACATTCTGCAAGCGCTGGAATACTTTTGCCAGATAAATACTCAGAAAAAATCTGATGATTTCGATCACGAAGTTCGCTTCGTATCGCTGTGCCAGAACCCCAGACGGCTCTATTGTCAGCCTTTCGCGGAATATAAATATTCTGCCCATCCACATACTTTTGAATTAATTCGATTACTTCTAATGGCAGAATCTCTTCTGCTTTTATATAGCCCATGTTTGCCTCCTATTTGTCAATTTATTCATTCTTAGGAATAGCAAACGGCTATAACAACTAATTCATATTTACTTGCAATAGCCGGATGCTATGCAAACAAAACATATCTTCTCATAAAAAATTCCTCCCTTTGTAAAAGCAAAATATATAGTCCTGCTATCATAGTAGCACACACAATTGGTTTGAGCAATTAAAAAAGGTATTGACCTTGCCCTTAGGGCAGGGTTTAATTTAAGTGTAAAACAAGAAAGGGGCATTAGCAACATGAAAAAGGAGTTTTACACAGCGGGGGAATTAGCGAAGCTGACAGGAGTATCTTATAAGACAATTCGACATTATCAACAAAAAGGTTTATTGGAGCCAGAAAAGTACACCGACGGAGGTTACCGACTTTATGGTACAAAAACGGTGGAGCTATTAGAACGGATTTTGATGTTGAAGTATTTAGATTTTTCTCTGGATGAGATAAAGAAAATGTCGGGCGAGGAGGACACGAAGGAGGCATTAAAAAAGCAGGAGGACTTACTTCGGGCGCAAAAAGAGCATATTGAGCAGCTTTTGATAGCGGTGGAGGAAATGCAAAAAGTACGAGAAGAAGATCAGTGGGAAAAGATGCTCGAGATGATAAGAATGACCCAGCAAAAGGAAGAAATCATAAAGCAGTATAAGGAAAGTGGCAATTTGCAGAAACGCATCAATATTCATGTATACAGTACTGCAAAGACAGATTGGTTCCAGTGGGTATTGGATGGTCTGCAGCTTCGTAGCGGCATGAAAATTCTTGATATCGGCTGTGGGAATGGCATGTTTTGGATTGCAATGAGAGATAAGTTGCCGACGGATCTAGAAGTTATTATGACGGATAATTCAGAAAAGATGTTGCAGGCGGCAAAGAGTGGAATTAGCGAATATGCAGAAGTTTATGAAGCAAAAAGAGTTCAGTTTTCTTTTTTGCAGAGGGATGCAGAGAATTTTCAAATTGAGGAAGATGAATTCGACCGTGTAATTGCAAATCATATGCTGTATCATGTGTCCAATGAAAAAAGAGGTGAGCTATTACGAAAATGTGCTATACTTTTGAAGAAAGAGGGTATGTTTTATGCATCCACGGTGGGACAGACCCATATGCAGGAATTGTTTCGCTTAATCGAGGGATTTGAGCCAGAAATCGAGTTGCCAACATGGATGTCGGAGAATTTCGAATTGGAAAATGGCGGAAAACAGTTAGAAAAAGTATTTTCTAAAGTGATCATGGAGGAACAGGAAAACGATTTGCTGGTGCCAGATCCACAGGCTATTTATGATTATGTGGACTCTTTACCGGGAAAAGCCAGAGAGATATTGCAGCAGAAAAAGAGTGCATGGATGAAGTATCTGAAAAGTAATATATCAGAAGACATGCCATATTTCATACACAAATCAACTGGAGCATTCAAAGCATTTAAGGAGGAACCATGCGAAAAATCTTAGTGACAGGTGGAACGGTATTTGTTAGCAAGTATGTGGCTGCATATTATGCCAGGAAGGGCGACGAGGTTTATGTGTTGAATCGAAACACGAAGCAGCAGCCGGAGAATACGATACTGATTGAAGCGGATCGACATGAGCTTGGTGATAAGCTGAAGAACTATAAGTTTGATGTGGTGCTTGATATTACAGCTTATACTGGTGCTGACGTTATATCATTGTGCGATGCGTTGGGGGATTTTGGGACATATATCATGATTAGTTCCAGCGCAGTTTATCCAGAGACGAATCCACAGCCTTTTACAGAAGAGCAGATATTAGGCGAGAATAAGTTCTGGGGAATGTATGGGACGAATAAGATAGATGCCGAGACGGAATTGTTAAAAAGAGTCCCAGATGCATATATTTTACGGCCGCCATATCTGTATGGAGTGATGAATAATGTGTATCGGGAAGCCTTTGTGTTTGACTGTGCTATGGCGAACCGGACATTTTATCTGCCAAAGGACGGATCCATGCCGCTGCAATTTTTGGATGTGGAAGATTTGTGTAGATTCATGGATGCACTATTGGAAAAGAAACCCAAGGAACATATTTTTAATGTGGGAAATCCAGAGAGTGTCAGCATAAGAGAATGGGTGAAACTGTGCTATGAAGTCGTGGGCAGTGAATGCAATATGATTTCAGTGGAGAAGGATATTGAACAGCGAAATTATTTTAGCTTCTACGATTATCCGTATGAATTGGATGTATCCAGACAAAACGAACTGATGTCAGAGACGAAGCCATTAAAAGAAGGGCTGAGGGAAGCTTATGAGTGGTATCGCAATAATGTGGATGAGGTGAGAAAGAAGCCACTTATGGAATATATTGATGAGAATTTAGTGTAGTAAGAGAACCAGAAGCTACTTCGTGGAGGAGTGGCTTCTGGTTTTTTGAAGTATAGTTTTTACAGTACGATCTTCTTTGGCCCTTCGTCAAAACTGAATGTCTCGATTTCTTCCACATCTATATACAAAAGAGTGAATACCGGATTTTGTGCTGTACCGTAGATTTGCTTGATACTTGGATTCTCATCAATTGCCCGTTTTTTTAGAACTTCGTCATCCGAAAAAGTAACCTTTCCATTAATGGACAGTACAGGACAGAAGTTTTGGAGATTCGTACAAAAGGAAACATAGGGATGCTGGCGCATTTGATCTGCCACGGGCTTCGTGGAATTTGTGCAAAAATATGCCTTGTTTCCCTCGGAAAACAAATACTGAAAGACGCGGGTCTTTAGCATATCTCCATCTTTGGTCGCCATCACACCATTTGGATTCTCTGTTAAAATTTTAATATAATCAATCATAATTTCCTCCAATGTTTAAACAAAAAAGTAATCCTCTTGCGCAAGGGTGATTCTGTGCTTATAATATAGTTCATGGTTTCAAAAGTAAAGTAGGCACTTTTAAGTAACCTTAGTTACTAAAAGCAACCATAATGCGAATGAGGAGAAGAAAAATGGAGAAGAAAATGCCAGAATGTCCAGTGGAAGTAACACTGTCGCTTATATCAAGTAAATGGAAAGTATTAATCATTAGGGATCTTCTTATATATGGAACAATGCGTTTCGGGGAATTGGTAAAGTCTATCAACCAAATCTCAAAGAAGGTTCTGACGGAAAATCTTCGTAGCCTAGAGGAGGATGGATTGGTAACCAGAATGGTTTACCCAGTTGTACCGCCTAAGGTAGAATATTCACTGACTGAGCGAGGCAAGAGCTTAAAAATCGTATTAGATGCCATGCAGTTATGGGGTGAAAAGTATAAGAATCATGAGGTCTAAGGTAAGAAAATAAATTATGAGTAAGTTATAATCTTTTGCCGATATCGGCAAAAAAGAGTTGGAGAATAGAAAAAAATAGAGAATATATTGCCGATAATGTGTTATACTATAAGTAGCTGAAAGGAGGATAAGGATGGGATACTTATCGGTAAAGGAAATTGCAGATAAATGGGGACTTTCTGAGCGCAGTGTTCGAAATTATTGTCATGAAGGAAAGGTGTCAGGAGCATTTCTGGTGGGAAAGACATGGAGCATTCCAGAAGATGCGAAGAAACCGATAAGAGTGGGGGCGGAAAAGAAACTATCACGTACACTTCTGAAGGTTTTACAGGATGAAAAGGAAAATCGAACTTCAGGTGGAATATATCACAAGATACAGGTTGAACTGACTTATAACTCCAATCATATGGAAGGCAGCAGGCTGACTCACGACCAAACGAGATATATATATGAAACAAATACGATTGGGATAGAATCAGAAAAAGTGAATGTGGACGATATCGTGGAAGCGGTAAATCATTTTCGGTGCATTGACTATATCATTGACAAAGCAGATAAATCGCTTTCGGAGAAAATGATAAAGGAACTACATTTTTTGTTAAAAAGTGGAACCTCTGATAGTCGAAAGTCTTGGTTTTCTGTTGGTGGATATAAGAAGTTGCCAAATGAGGTGGGTGGTATGGAGACAACGACACCAGAGCAAGTACAGCAAGAAATACAGAATCTGCTAGAGAATTATAAAAAGCTGGAAGTGTGTAGTCTAGATGATTTGCTGGAATTTCATTTTAGATTTGAAAGAATACATCCGTTTCAAGATGGAAACGGACGTGTGGGTAGACTAATACTTTTTAAAGAGTGCCTAAAGCATGAAATTGTTCCTTTTATTATAGATGACAGATTGAAGATGTATTATTATCGAGGTTTATCTGAATGGAGATCAGAAAAAGGATATCTTAGAGATACCTGCCTTGCCGCACAAGATCAATTTAAGAAATATCTTGATTATTTTAGAATCGAATACAAGAAACAGGATTAGCATCGTTACCTACCTCCTAGGGCTTGCCCTAGGAGGTTTTTTGCGTATATAATGAAGAAAACAGGAATATGTTGATGCGTAGGAGAAGAGTGTATGGGAGAGATTTTTAACGTAGAGGCAATTATGATGCAGTTGGAATTAATGCTACGAATCATATTGGCAGGATTATGTGGAGGGGCAATCGGTTATGAACGAGAGAGCCGCAAGAAGAACGCGGGACTGCGAACCCACGTCATTGTGGCAGTATCCTCTGCACTTATGATCCTACTGTCAAAGTATGGATTTGATGATGTGCTTGGGGCGTATGTCAGACTTGATCCATCCAGAATTGCAGCAGGAACGGTTACGGCCATCGGATTTTTGGGCTCGGGTGTTATTTTTTCTAGAAATAAGAGCATAAGCGGTGTCACTACCTCGGCAGGAATATGGGCGACACTTGGAGTCGGAATGGCAGTGGGGGCAGGAATGTACGTGCTTGGCATTGCCACCACGGGCATCGTGGTGTTGGTGGAGACTTTTATCGGGCGTAGCGGTAAGCTTTCTTATATTGTAAAGGAAGTCCATCGGATTGAAATTGAATATAAGGCTACGGAGCGAAGCCAAGAGATGTTGGAATATATTCAGACGGAGCTGGAGGAGAAGTTCGGCTGTAAGATATTAAAGCTTCAGATGAAGCGCGATGAAGATCATATGCATGTAGAGTTTTTGGTGCGTGAAGGAAAGAAAAATATGAACTTTGCATCTTTTATGGATGAGTATCCAGAGATTACAAAGATTTCTAGCTGATTTTGTATATGTAACATCACTTGTTTTATCAAAAATAAGTGGACTTATCATGTTAATGTGATATACTTTTAAAGTAAAAATATATTCAAAATAGGAGAATAAAGTTATGATTCAGAAGAGAAATATTGCAGTATGTATTATTTTGTCCATCGTGACATGTGGTATTTATGGTATCTACTGGTTCATTTGTTTGAACAATGATACTAACACCGCATCCAACACATTTGGAACCTCTGGTGGAGTGGCGTTTTTACTTACACTTGTTACCTGTGGAATCTATGGAATTTATTGGGCATACAAGCAGGGAGAGAAGATTGATGTCGCTAAGAGAAACCGTGGAATTTCATCCAGCAACAGTGGTATTCTTTACTTGATTTTATCACTCTTTGGATTTTCTATCATTGCATGGGCATTGATGCAGAACGAGTTAAACCAGTTAGCATAATGCAGAGACAGCGTTTACTGCGGGTAATTCTGTGGACGGCACTTTTGGCGGGCGTAGGCTTGTTGTATGGATTTTTTGTTAGTAGGACGGGGATTGCGATTCCCTGTATATTTCATTTGGTGACGGGGCTTAAGTGTCCGGGATGTGGAGTGACGCGGATGTGTGTTGCGCTGATGCATTTGGATTTTAAGAGTGCCTATGGGTATAACCAGATGATATTTATACTTAGTCCAGTACTTTTTCTTATATTTTTGACGTGTGTGGTAGGCTACATAAGAAATGGGTGCTGGGAGACGAACCGCATGCAGAACGTGGTATTGTATGTGTGTATTGCATTGCTGATTGGCTTTGGAATCGCACGAAATATTGTAGGATAATATGTATAAAAAGATGATGTCTGATGAAAGTCAGGCATCATTTTTTTAGTGCAATAGGAAATTGCTTCCTATTGCAAAAAAGCACTGCGTGCACAGATGCGCAGCTATCGCGCGCGGAACAAAAGCTGCGCTATGCCAGAAATTGGAACGCGAGAGTGCGTGAAGCGCACTTTTATTCTTTCATAATAAATTAACGGGAAGAACACATAACTATCACATTGGACTTTTATACTCTCCATAGCAAAGGAAAATAATTAAAAAATGTAGAAAATGGAGAGGAAATATTATATGAAGTGGAAAAAATTAGTTGCAATTGGTTGTGTTGTGGTCATGGCGGTGTCAAGCGTGACAGCTTGTGGTAGTAACACAAGCGATAGTGCTGTTGTACAGGAAGATGTAACAGCGACAGAGGCGGAAGATGCAAATGAGGCGGTGATCGTACAGGTTACTGCAGTAGAAGGAGATACCATTACTGCTGAGGTTGGAACATTAAGCACTGCAAATATGGGTGGAGCGCCAAGCGGCGAAGCGCCAGAGGGAATGCCAGAAAGCGAGGTTTCCGAAGGAACAGAAGCAGGTGAAGCACCAAGTGATGACATGGGTGAGAAGCCAGAAATGCCGGAGGGCGAGGCATCAGAGGGAATGCCGGAGGGCGAAGCACCAGAAGGAATGCCAGAAGGCGAAGCACCAAGCGGTGACATGGGTGAGAGACCAGAAATGCCGGAAGGTGAGGCACCAGAGGGAATGTCAGAAGGTGAGGCACCAGAGGGAATGTCAGAAGGTGAAGCACCAGAGGGAATGCCAGAAGGTGAGATGCCGAGTGGTGGAGCACCAAGTGGTATGCCAGGCGGTAGCAGCTTTGAATCTAGTGGAGAGACAATTGAGTTTACTCTGACAGATGATACAGTAATTACGATTGAATATTTACAGGGCAGCAGTGAAGGAACTGCCGATGACATTGTGCTGGGCAGTGTGCTTGAAATCGTATTAGATGAAGAGAATCAGGCAACAAGTGTGACAGTCAAGAACTTAAATGCAGGCGGTGGCTTCGGAGGTAGCAGTGAGGTGACTAACGGAACTGCAGCAAACACAGTGGATAGTGATGTGACGGGTGAGGCATATACCTCTACTGGCGATGATGAGAATGCATTGCGTATAGATGGTGCGACAGTAACGCTTACTGATATCACGGTCGAGAAGACAGGTGGAGAATCTTCTAATACAGAAAACGGAGATTTTTATGGACAGAATGCAGGACTTCTTGCTTTAAATGGTGCACAGGTGACTATCACCGGTGCAACTGTAAATACCAGTGCAGTAAATGGTAACGGTGTGTTCAGCTATGGCGAAGGAACCGTGGTCAATATTTCAGATTCTGTTATCCGTACCACGGAAAATAATTCTGGTGGTATCCAGACTACTGGTGGCGGTACTACCAACGCTACAAATTTGGATGTGGAGACACAGGGCAATTCTGCCGCAGCAATTCGTAGTGACCGTGGAGGCGGTACTGCAAATGTTGACGGTGGTACTTACGTGACAAATGGAACTGGAAGCCCAGCAGTATACTGTACTGCGGATATTAGCGTGATAGGAGCGACACTTACTGCAAATGCCAGTGAAGGTGTTGTTGTAGAGGGTAAGAATTCTGTGTCGCTTAAGGATTGCACTGTGACAGGAAATATGGATAATACTTATAATGGTGACTCTGAGGAGAATATTCACTGTATCATGATCTACCAGAGCATGTCTGGTGATGCGGAAGTAGGAGAGGCATATTTTTCAGCAGAGGGAGGAAGCATTACATCCCAGTCTGGTGATATGTTCTATATTACCAATACAGATTGTGAAATTACTCTTAAGGATGTGGCATTCACTTTGGCGAATGATGTATTCCTTCGTGTAGAGGGTAATTCCTCTTCCAGAGGTTGGGGAACAGAAGGTGCTAATGGCGGAGATGTTACTATGGTAACAGACGCACAGACATTTGAGGGAAATATTCTTGTAGATGAGATTTCTACATTGAACCTTACTATGGAGAATGGCACAGAATTTACTGGTGCTATCAACCCAGACGGTGAGGGCGGTAGTGTAGAAGTATCTATGGATGAGAGCTCTACATGGTCATTGACAGCAGATAGCTACATCACAAATTTTGATGGTGATACTTCACAGATCGTCTCTAACGGATATCACCTGTATGTAAATGGTGAAATGGTATTATAAAAACAAAGAGCTTCACAAGTTATGAAAGTGACTTGTGGAGCTCTCTTTTTGATGATTAATGATTCTGCTTCTGCAACTCTGCAATCTGCTTTTTCAGAAGTTCGATTTCTGCATCCTTTTCTGCAATGGCAGCAGCTAACTTTTCCTCATGCTCTTTTTCGATAATATCAATATCCAACATTAATGATTCGTCTGTCATATCGTTTAACTCCTCCATTTCCTCATAATGGGAATAGATATGGTCATACAATTGTTGCGTTAGGCGGCGTAATCGTCGTGCATCATCCTTTGTAATATTTCCTACCAAAAGATTTTGATTGATACTACCGATTATATCATTTTGAATTAGGTTTTTCAACGCTTCGAGATTTTCGGAAGAGCGTTCTTTTTTCAGTGCATCACGAAGTTTGAGAAGTTCGAAAGGAATTAGAATGATCATCTTTTTTCGAGTCAGCTCTTCGGGAGAGGTCTCTAAATACTTGAAGGTTGATACTTCATAGAGGAAACTTCCTTGTGAACCAAAATCCAGAGTTAGTATGTATTTATCAGGTGCAGGGGATTTTGTATAGAGATAAATGATTTTTGGAGTAGGAAAATGAAGCGTGCTAGATGAGAGTTCTTTTCTACTATTTCTGCGAGCGTGGGCATAGCCGTAATCAAATATTCGAAAAATAATATCTTCATCCTGTGTCATTTGAGCTTCTAAATGATAGCTGCTTGTTCCATTGATGGTAAGAATTGTATCTGCAAGAATTCGCTTTAGATTATCGTCAGTAAATTCGGTCCAGTTGTAAGTGATGATGCTATCTGTGGAATAATTTGTACCAAATAAACCATTAATCATGTTGATAACAGCGATAGAAGAAAGGGTAAAAATTTTCTTGAAAATTTTATCATAGATCTGATGGATTTCCATAAAACCTCCTTGTTAAAAATTATATTTAAATAGGTGATGATTTGGTTGATTAACCAGAAAAATAATGTGATATACTGATAACATAATTTGAAAAAGACATACATAGTATAACATGCAAGATAAATACTTACAAGAGCAAGCATAAAAATAAAAAGGGAAGAAAGAGTCTTTTCATCTGCCCTTGTAATCAGACTACCAGTTTTTTATAATAGCGTTACGAGTGAAAAAAATTTATATTTAGCCTTGACTTTGACGTTACGGAAAGAAGTATGCTAAGTGCACAGGAGGTAAGGACATGGAATATAGTATCAGAGAATTATCAGAATTGGCGGGTGTCAGTGCACGGACATTGCGCTATTACGATGAGATTGGATTATTGAAGCCAGCGCGTACCAGCGAGGCGGGATATCGGTTTTATGGAAAAAAAGAAGTCGAGCTGTTGCAGCAGATTCTATTCTATCGGGAGAGAGGAATGGAATTGGAGCAGATAGCAGGAGTTCTATATGATCCGAATTTTGACCTTCGCAGTGCGTTGGAGGAACACCTTCTGGAATTAGAGCAGCAGCGCAGACGGACTGAGCGGCTGATTCATAACATTAAGCAGACGATAGCGACAATGGAAGGAGAATATGAAATGAGTGATAAGGAACGTTTTGAAGCATTTAAGAAGGAAATGGTAGACGAGAACGAGAAAAAGTACGGTGAGGAGATCCGTAAGAAATACGGTGAGGAAGCAGTGGATGCATCCAATCGCAAAATGTTAAAGATGACAGAGCAGGAATATGACAGATTCCGTAGCTTAGAGGATGAGATTCGTACTCGCCTGGAGCAGGCAGTCTTAGAGGGTAAGACACCAGATAGTGAAGAGATGCAGGCAGTGGTCGCACTTCATAAAGAGTGGCTCATGATGACTTGGAAAAAGTACACTGCGGAAGCTCATGTTGGGGTTGGTATTATGTATACAGCGGATGAGCGATTTAAGAAATATTATGACAAAGAGGTGGCTGGCTGTGCCGAGTTGTTGTGTGCAGCAATCAAGGTATTTTGTCAGAAATAAAAGAGGAATATTGACACGTAAAATAAAAATGAATATACTAATATTGGTGACCGCGTGGTCACTAATATTATACAGAGACGGTGACCGCGTGGTCACTAAAGGAGAATACCATGCCAACAAAATTGTTTGTCGAACTGAATAAAGAGAAACAACAGAAGATTATTAATGCAGGTATAGCGGAATTTGCGGCACATGGTTATATCAACAGCTCGACTAATACCATAGTTAAAAATTGTGGAATCAGTAAAGGTAGCCTGTTCAAGTATTTTGCTAATAAAGAAGACTTGTATTTTTATATACTTGATATCGTTACAACAGAACTGGTTGAAAGCTTACAGGGGAAAGCAACGAGCCTTTCATCAGAGCTGTTTCAAAGAGTGATAGAGTACTCGACGTTGGAATTTTCATGGTATATTCAGAATCCTGAAAAATCAAAGCTAGTGATAAGTGCATTTGCAAAATGTGATACTGAGATTTATCAAAAGACCGTAGAGCGGTATGGTATGAAGGAAATGGATATCTATTACAAATTGCTTGAAGATATTGACTTGAGCAATTTTTGCTGGAATAGGCAAAAAACGATTGATATTTTGAAGTGGGTTTTAAAGGGATTCAACGAGGAATTTTTAGAAAGCGTTCAGCTTGATAATATTTCTTTTGAAGATCTGCGGGATGAATATGTACGGAGATTAAGGGAATATCTGGAAGTTTTAAAAACGGGATTATTGCGATAGATGGAGGGTAGCTATGTTTTGGAACGCACAGAATGGAAGTGTCAGCATTGGTGATACGGATATGGATTATGTTTCCTTTGGAAAAGGAAGAGATGCTTTGATTATGCTTCCCGGAGTGGGCGACGGATTGACTACGGTCAAGGGAATGGCAATCCCAATGGCTATTACATATCGGATGTTTGCTTGCAACTATAAAGTGTACATTTTCAGTAGAAAAAATTATTTGCCGGAGGGATATTCCACAAGGGATATGGCGAGAGATCAAGCGGAAGCCATGAAAAAACTTGGTATCTCAAAAGCTAAGGTCGTAGGCATTTCCCAAGGTGGGATGATAGCCCAATACCTTGCGATTGATTTCCCAGAGTTAGTGGAAAAACTTGTATTGGCTGTTACGTTGTCAAAGCAAAATGAGATGGTGCGAGAAGCCGTCACAAAATGGATTGGGATGGCAATGCAAGGAAGTTACAAGGATTTAATGATTGACACAGCAGAAAAATCTTATTCCGAGAGGTATTTAAGAAAATATCGTCGGCTCTATCCCTTGCTTGGAAAAATTGGAAAGCCGAAGGATTTTAGCCGATTTATGATACAGGCGACGTCTTGTATAGGTCACGATGCATATGCAGAATTGGAAAATATCATATGTCCAGTCTTGGTAATTGGTGGCGATAATGATAGAATTGTTGGTGTAAATGCTTCTTATGAAATTGCTGATAAAATTAAGAACTGCGAGCTGTTTATATATAAAGGTCTAGGGCATGCAGCATATGAGGAAGCGAGAGATTTTAATAAACGCGTGCAGGATTTTTAAATGGGGGAGATTACATGAATACACTAAGTTATAGTGGAAAATTAAAAAAAACGCTACTCGGCTAGCGAGGTCATTGAATTTATAAAAAAATATGTGATGGAAAAAGGGCTTTCTTATGAACTGCTAGAGGAACAGTGTATTCTGGTTGATTTTGGAATTGAGACAGAAGGAATCGGATTTTCTTTTCAGGGGCTGGAATTGAAAGAACAGGTGGCAAAGCATGCTGTGGATGATAAGCAAAAGTTTATGGGGATATATGAACTTTTGTATGAACTGAGAAATTTTTTCTATGCTTTGAATGTGCAGGATGAGTTTGCCATCTGGGATGAGTATTGTTATAGCAAAGAGCCTGTTAAGGTCGCTTTAAAGGAGCTGACGCTAGAGCAAAAAGAGCTGATGGAGCATATCGATTTTACGGGGTGCGAGGATGTCAGCGTCAGTACTTTGTGGTCAGTCATTGACTTATATATTTGGAATAGAGCTGGATTCGTGGAAGAGAATCCCGGAACATGGAGTGACATGGTAAAGAAAATTCCAGAGGAACGTTTTCGGTGCATGGGATTATGGGGATATCACATGATTTCTCTTTGGATTCGTGAAGTCATGGCATTCAAAGGAAAGCCTGTGAAGGAATACGATCCGGAGAATAAGTCGTTGATGACTGCGATCAGTGTGGCACAATTTTCATTGATGGAAAATCTGGGATTGATGTGGTCTGGAAGTGTTGGAAAGAAGCAGATCATACTTGCCAAGATGTTTGCCTATGAGGATAAGAAGTACCAAAAAGAACATCATGGAAACCATATTATAACATCAGCGGAGCATAGCATGCGTATCTTGTTTACGACATTAGATTATCTGGGATTTACATTTTGCGAGAAGGTAGAATTTCCGGCAGAGAAGATAAAGGCGGCACGATTTGTTTATACAGAGATCGTGTAAGGGGAGAGTTAGGAATAGCCTCGTGAAAACTTACTGTAAGAGTGAAGAAGCTAAAAGAGCATTTGAAAGAAACATTTAGCAAAGTGGGATGTACATATGGTTGATTTAAAGAATATAAATAACAATATTATTTCAAATCGCTGGAAACAATATCAATGGAGAAGACTTGCTATTAATACTGATTTTTAAAGAAGGAGTGAACATACAAGAACGTGTTAGTGAGGGCGTATGTTGCGATGATCTATTGATACCGCCACAGATTGTGGGAAAAGAATATTGGACACGAGGATATTTTTATAATATTGAGCACTATAATGATAAAATCAATACGGATAGCTATGGTTTTTATAGCATTGGAAAAGGAAAATTTTTCGATGAATACGGAAACGAAATTTCGGGAGAACCACAATTGTTGGGAACCTATGGCGTAGCGACCATCACCGGAATTGCAAGAAAAATAAACCAAGAGTTGATTATAGATGGGAGTCTATAAAATTTTTGGAGGCTTGATTTCGACCATTTATCTTTTTAATATACTTTGCCAATCCGCTTTGTTATATAAAACTCTGATTATGTACACTACATCATTTTGCATATCATAATAATAGAAAATGTTGTAGTTATCGAAGCGTGTCATTCGTAATCCAACGCTTCTTAAAAGTTCATCATCTACCAGCGGATGACCTGTTGGATATTCACTTAACTTTTCAGCGGCATCTAATATGCCATCGGATATTCTTTGTGCTGCTTGAGGATTGCAGAGGTCAACGAAGATATAATATTCTATGTCCAGCAAATCATATTCTGCCGGTTCAGTAAATACTACATTAGCCACGTTCTTCTCTCCTCTTTTTCAGTTTCTCACGTACTTCATCGATTGTGCTGGTTCTTCCATCCTGCATTGCCTTATAGCCTTCGCCAATCAAACGATAAAATTCCAGCTTTTTAGTATCAGTTGGTTCAATTACTTGTTGTACATTTGTTGCTAACATACAATCACACCCTTTCTTCATTATAAATATATCATATTTCTTCGTCCTCAACAATCACTTATTGCTCAAATTTATTTTTGACTATATTATATGCTGCGGAACCACAAAGCACTCATCCAATTGTTTATGTAAAAAGGAAATAGTTGTCAAAATATCAATTGCATCCTGTTCACTTATAACCCATTTAACTTTTAGTTCATGTGCTGTTACATTTCGCACCATATATGTAACACCATTCAACATCTCTTTTAATCCATTTTGTATATTTTTCTCAGTAGATGTCTGCAATGAGTTTAATGCTAATCTTGGGTTATTTACTGAAAAAGCAGTATTAAAAAGTGCAGCACCATCCTCCTTGAGTCCTGTTTTCTCTCTTACTTTTTCAGATAAACTTTTTGCAGCTTCAAACACTGCATGGAAATAATTTTCTTGAAGATACTCCTCCCTGCAACACTTCACTACATCCGCATGGATGTGTCTCTTTTGCAATTCACTTACCAAACTCCGTGTTCTTCTCTCCACTTCAGAAATAGTACTTGTAGCAACAGCCTTTATTAACTTTCCTTCATTTGTCATCTCCAAACCCATCAATAATAACGGTTTGTTAATTTCTGTCAAAATTGTCTCGTGATCACCGTTTTTTCCTGACACAAATCTGACTGGATTTAAACTTTTCTTTATAAAATTCAGAAACGCATTAGACGAGCCGTCCACTTCCTGTCTCGCTTGAAAAGTGTAAAATATCCTTTTCCACTTTGTACTTTCGTTACTTGTATCCTTTACACCGCACTCTTGAAACATACCATCCATTTGAGTGCCAGTCATACATTCTCCGACAATCTTGGCTAACACTTCTATTTCTGAATTACTTAGCTTTCTTATTTTTTCTGCCATACCTCGACACCCCTTTAATACCAATCTGTATATTGTGCCATTTCGCTTCTCATATCAGATTCCCAATCCGCAACAGCTTCAGATTCGCTGTCACATCCATCACAAAAATTGAATATTCCCTGCATAAATTCATACGCATTTTTCAAGTCTATATTGTCAAAACGATATTCCAAACTGTATGACGTGGGATACCTAAAAATATCACCATTTATATCTATGTTCCCCAATTCTTGAATTTGGCTCTTCACAATATCAATTATCATTAAATCCTGTCCCTGCGCTTTTGTATAATATTCAATCATCGGACGCACATTCTTCCATAATTCTTTGTAGAGCAAATGGTTTCTCCTCTTGCTTAAAAAGATATTTCTCGGCATGCCATGTTCTATCGTTTTATAAAACATCCTTTTCAAACCTAATTCTATAAGATTTCTTAGTAAAAACAAGACTGCAAATGTGGGCTTTGTCAGATAAAAGAAAAAAGTCTTCATTTTAAAATTTACTCATGACGAGTCACTTCAACGGAGGTTACATTAATTAATTTCATAAACTCCGTTTTTATACAGTAAATCTAAACAAAGCTTACCAACGAAATGTACGATGCTGTGATGGTCTCTTGTAATCATCCATTGAAATTTTTTGTCGACAATATAATAATCATCATCAAAAAAGCCTTCATATAACAATTCTGCAATTCTGGTAGGTGTTCCCTCTGCAATCCAGAATTTATTTTTCTGGGCAGTTTCTTCTAAGACTAGGTAAATCAAATCTTCTTTTTTTACAATGTCAGGCAGTTTTAAAATCCAGTCCCATTTCTCATCGCTGGCAAAAGAATATAGGAGTTCCTTCTTATAGGCACAATTGGTATTAAGCCAATGCAGACCATTGACTGAAACATATTCATGTTTTCCAAATGTTGATACGATTTTGTCATAAACATTTTGCCATTGGTGAATGGATAAAATATGTTCTCATTATAATCTAATCATGTTGCGGTTTTCAATGAAATAATATTACGTATTAGTAACCGAATATGATAATATGTTTTTGAATTAGGAATACAAAAAATAGTATGATGATAATAGCGAGGAACTATCCCTAAGTGAAATTTTTGAGAGAGCCAAGCAGGAGCATCCACCTATTATATTAGGGACAGGGTAATAAGAAAGAGCATTTAGTTTAAATAGAACGGAGAAAGCGAATGATAATAAATTTGACAAAGAGTGTTCCGTTAAAAGAATTGTGTAAGATAACAGCGGTTGGGCATACGAAAGATATCGCACAATCGATAGAAATTACACTTAGTCATGAGGCAATAATTGGGTTTGCGACCGAGTTGTTATGGCTATATGAAGATATAAATGACACGAAAAAGTTAGTGATAAGTACATATCCGTTACAAGTAGATCCGGCTCCAAGTCAAGCAGTAGGTTTTTATCTGACTCCTAATAGTCCTATGTTCGTATTAAAGGTAAACTCATTGATGGAGAAGAACGGAGATGGATACGAATATAAAAATTGGAAAGAGATAAATATAAAGTCAAAAAATGTTAATCAATACTATAATGTAAAAAATCCTTCGGATGAAGAAACTAAATTGAGTACTCTAGAATCTTACGAATTGCCTAAAAAGAATATAATGGATATTAATATATTCAATACCGAAGGGGAGAAAGTAACGAAAAGTTATGATACTGTAATTTTTGAAATTAATCGCAATGGAATAAAGGAATTTGCTACGATGCTATTCGTTTGGGCGAATAATTATAAAGATGGTGATGAATATAGATTGTCACAGATGGACGAAGCAGAGGATGGATATAATTTAGGCATTGTGTTAGCGCACAATAGTATAGCGGCAAAATTTAAATGTCGAGATTTGGGGACCGCTTATGATTATGATTCGAGAATTCCATGAAAGAATAAAAATCGTTATTAAGTCAAGCAGAGGAAATAACATGCAAAGTAGATACGAATTATGGCTGATTGAGGAGCTACATAAAATTGAAAATTTTCAATATGAGGATATACAAAATTTACATCAATACCCATTAGCAACATCCAAGCAAGTTCTAAGAGTTCTGATTGAAAATGCTTGTTTGGGACAGAATTATGCACCAATCGAATTAGGTCGTAGGAAAATAAGTGAGATTAATAAGGATTGGCTCGAACAATATTTTTTAGAAGTTGCGGAGACATGTATTGATTTCTCTGACGAATGGGAATATAGAAGGTTGGTAGAATTAGTTGCTTCTGTGATTCCTGAATTGAAAGAGAAAGTTTTGGAGTTTGGGGTGGATTCTGACAATGAAGAGATTCGAGAGCTAGTAGAAGAGTTCTTACAATGATGGAGGGCAGTGGCGAGATATAAAATAAAACACTTACAAAATAATAGATATATCATTTAGAAAACACGTCGGCGGTATTTCAAGACATTTTATGTTTTAGAAGTACCGCCTTTTATATTGACACTTTGTATTGTTTGTATTAATATAAATAATATAAAGAGAGGGGGAATCAGATGATAATAGTGATTGATGATGGTTCCGACATTCCAATCTATCAACAGATTCGTAATCAGATCGTACTAGGAATTTCGGATGGAAGGCTGATGCCGGGAGAGCAGTTGCCTACCGTAAGGGGACTTGCGGAGGAGATTGGTATTAATTCCATGACGGTCAACAAGGCATACCAGTTGCTAAAGCAGGAGGGCTATATCGTAACTGATCGCAGAAATGGCGCGAAGGTTCGGGAAGTTTTTGCAGAACACAAGCGGTTGTCGACAGAGGCAGAGCAGACACTGAAGCGTATTATATCCGAGGCGAAGATAGCAGGGATGACAGAAGAGGAATTTCTGGAAACATGTAGGAAATATTATGAGGGAAATAAGTGAGATGGAATTAGTAGAGCGATGCAAGTATAGGTGCGGGCTCTAGGGAAAGGGGAAGAAATATGGTAGTACAGATTATTTTTTTTGCAACAATGTATCCGGTACTGTTCATACCTTACTTTGTGATGCGTGGGATTGGTGAAGCGAAGAATGGTTATAGCTTTGGGCTTCGCATGAAGGCAGAGTGGATAAAGGATGAAGAAGCTCAGAAAATCGTGCAGCAGTATCGCAAGGAACTTAAGAAGCTGATGATCGTGATGGCTTTGATTCCGTTGGTCACATTTTTTATTTCATATATGTCTGTGTCATTTACCATTTGGATGATCTGGTTGCTGGCAGCAATTGCAGTGCCAATGATCCCTTATGTGAGAGGGCATCACCGTATGCGGGATTTAAAGCAGGTGAGAGGTTGGAAGAAGCAGAGCGGTGAACGGAACCTGACGGAAATCAAGAATGTAGGCAAAGTAAGAAGAGTGACGTTACTTCCATTTTTACCACCAATGGTTATCAGTGTTGCAGTTGCGGTTTGGAGCATGATACAGTTTCAGGATAGTGCGCTGGGAGGACTTGCGTGGTGTGTCGTGATTTTTGCACTCACCACAGTACTTTTTTATGGGGTTGCGGTCTGGATGGATCGACAGAAAATCGAGGTCATCAGTGATGATAGCGACGTGAACTTAAGTTATGCCAGAGCAAAGAAGAACATTTGGAAGAATCTATGGCTTATGGTAGCATGGGTAAATACAGCGTTCACAGTTTTTATTGTGATAGATTTGTATGTGGATACATGGGCGACAGGTGGAATTCTGATTGGAAGCATCGTGTACACCATTGTGACATTGGCACTGATGCTATGGGCATGGAAAAAGGTGCTTAGCGTAGATGCAAGATATCAGGTGAAGCGAGATGCAGCAAGTGAGAATGAAGAGGACGATGACGACCATTGGCTGTGGGGCATGTTTTATTATAATAAGAATGATAAGCATACCATAGTGAACCAACGTGTAGGATTTGGCACTACGATGAATCTGGCAACACCAGCGGGAATGGGACTGACAATTTTCGGATATGCTGTATTGATTTTGGTTGTGCCGATTAGCTGTATCTGGTTGATATTGGAGGAGTTCACACCGACTCAGTTGGCAGTAGAAGAAAATATCCTTGTGGCGGAACATCTTAAGATAGAATATGAGATCCCTGTCGCCGATATGGAATCGGTAACATTGATCGATGAGCTTCCTAATTGGTCGAAGGTAAATGGAACTGGAATGGATCATCTTTGCAAGGGAACTTTCCATATCCGTAATACAGGGGATTGCGAGGTCTTTTTAGACCCGCAAAATGCAGTGTTCTTGCAGATCGAGACTGCGGACAACATATATTATATGAGCGCACCGGAGGACGTGGATACGGAAGTGATCTACCAAGAATTGCTAGAGGCAATGGAAGTACAGTAATTTTACAGGAGAGATATGATGAAGTATTATATGGCACCTATGGAGGGGCTGACGGGATTTGTTTATCGCAATGCATACCATAAGAATTATGGTGGCGTAGATCGGTATTTTACCCCTTTTATCACTAATAAAAAATTGAATCACAGGGAAATTAATGATATTATGCCAGAACACAATGAGGGCATGGAGGTGGTGCCTCAGATATTGACCAACCGTGCAGAGGACTTTTTGTTGATCGTAAAGGAACTGCAAAAGTTTGGTTATGACAAGGTGAATCTGAATCTGGGATGCCCTTCCGGCACAGTTGTGTCAAAGAATCGTGGCGCAGGTTTTCTGGCGCTTCCGGAGGAGTTGGATGCATTTTTGGAGGAGATATTTTCCAAATGTCCCATTGATATTTCTATCAAGACGAGAATCGGTAAGCATGATCCAGAAGAATGGGAGAACTTGCTGGCAATTTACGAGAAATACCCGATGGAGGAATTGATTATTCATCCTCGTGTGCAGAAGGACTTCTATCGGAATACGGTAAATATGGAGGCATTTTGGCATGCAACAGAGAGCAGTAGACACTCCCTTTGTTATAACGGAGATATCTGCGCGGTGGAGGATTATAAAAAAATCACGGAATCTTTTCCTGATGTAGAGAAGGTAATGATTGGACGTGGGCTGCTAAAAAAGCCATGGCTGATTCAGGAAATCCGCCACTTATGCCCCTTGGCAGAAACTGGCGAAGCAGAACAGGAACTGCAACATCTTAGAAGCAAAGAGTGTTTGCGTGCCTACCATGATGATATCCTTCATGGCTATTTAGATGTCATGTCTGGGGACAAGAACACCCTGTTCAAAATGAAGGAATTGTGGGTATATCTTGGGGAGCGTTTTACCGACCCAGACAAGTATCTAAAGAAAATGAGAAAAAGCGAGCGGATCAAGGATTACGAAGTATGGGTAGACGCCCTGTTCCGGGAACAGGAATTGATTTAGAGATAAATGCGCTGTATATCGTAGGCATCCTCTGTCAGTTCAATGATTGCCATGCTTCGGGAATCCCCTCTCGGCTGTCCGGCGCTTCCGGGATTTAAAAATATTTTCCCAAAGCGATCGTAGCAGGTGTAGCAGTGGGTATGTCCGAAAATAATAAAGTCAGCATCTGTCAGATCAAAGGGAAGGTCACTGCGGTTGTGGACGACATAGAAGAGTCTTCCGCCAATCGGTACAGTGAGAAATTCTGGGAGGTAAGTGGCCCATTCCCCGTGGTCGCAGTTCCCTCGGACAAAATAGATCGGAATGCCGAGGGAATTCAATTTTTCGTAGCAGCTTTTGGTATTGATATCCCCAGCGTGAATGAGATAATCGCATTCTGTAAGGTGAGGAAGCCAGTCCTCACGAAATACACCGTGGGTATCCGATATAATTCCAACTCTCATAGTAGACTCCATTCGCAAAAAAATTATGAGATTATTATAAGAACAATTTGCAGATTCGTCCATGGCAAAAGTCTCAAAATGGGCAAAATAAGATGTATTTTGCCACAAAAAAGGACTTTATAAAAAAGGAAATGTATATTATACTAAATGGATAGATGTATATTTATGGGAGTTGTCTTTGGGGGAAGGACGATGGAAGATACAATATTAGAGCAGAACGTACTGCAGAAGATCGTTAAGAATATTCCACTTGGTGTGGTGGTGAGCAAAGAGGGGATGCGCCGTAAGGTGTACTATGTGAACCAGGCAGCCTATGAGATCATGGGTTACAGCAGGGAGGAATACATAGAACTTGTTGAAAATGGATGGGCAGGTTTTATGGATCTGGATCTGCGAAGTGTAATTCGTGACAATAATGAGCAGATTCGTAGTGGAGAACCTTTTGAAGTCTTATCTAAGACACGGACAAAGGCTGGTGAAGAAAAGTGGTTGTTAAGTCGTGTTGTGGTTCGAATGAAGGAAGGACCAAGCTGTTATGTTAGCTACATGGATGTGACAGAGCGGATCAATCAGGAACAGCTTCAGCGTCAGGAACAGGAAGCATTGCGGGAACAGGCAGCCAGAGATTCTTTTACTAAGCTATTGAACCGTGGAACGATGGAACAGCTTATATGCGAAGCGTTGCAAGGGGATGAAGATACATCGGAGTGTGCGTATATCGCTTTTGATGTGGACAATTTTAAAAAGATCAATGATGCTTATGGACATGGTATGGGTGATATGCTCATACTGAAAGTGGCAGACTTGTTGAGTGAAGCCTTTGGAGAGGACGCGTACATTGCCCGCATGGGTGGGGATGAATTCGCGGTATTTTGCCAGAATGTCCATGAACAGGATGCGGTATATCAACAGGCGAAGTATGTGTTAAAGGAGCTTCGGAAGGAGCGGGAGCCGATGGGATTTCGGGAAGCGCCTACGGTCAGCATCGGTATCGCTTTTGGACCGGAAGCAGGGACGAGCTTTGCGGAGTTGTACCACAGAGCGGACGAAGCTTTGTATAGAGTTAAGAATGAACAGAAGAATGGAATATCCGTCTATACATTTTCGTGAATTTTTACTATATTGCAAAAAGCAGGAAAGCATTGTAATATAAGCGTGTTATATGACTGACGGAACAAGTGGAAGAACCACGTGGAGTATAACGAATGAAGTGCCGACCGTCTGGGCGAATCAACCCGGACTGTCGGTTTTTTTGTGCGCATCGCATAGGTACGAAAGTACTAGCCGAGCAGGTGCTTATGTACAAAAAGAAATACAAGAAGTCGTGTTGACAGTTTCTGTGTCTTATGGTATATTTAGGGCGGTTAGAAAAGACTAACCACAAGATATAGAAATATCCGGGTAACAACCCCCTATATAAAGGGAGGACAACCGAATAAAAGAGAAAAACAGGAGGAAACACGTAATGCAGAACGAATGGAGAAGTTTTAACGGTGGTGCATGGGAGAGAGAGATCAATGTCAGAGATTTCATCCAGAAGAACTATACACCGTACGATGGAGATGACAGCTTTTTAGCAGGTCCAACACAGGATACAACAGATTTGTGGAATGAGGTATTAGAGTTATCTAAGCAGGAGAGAGAGGCTGGCGGTGTTTTAGATATGGACACCAAGATTATCTCTACTATTACATCTCATGGACCAGGTTATTTAGATAAAGATAAGGAAAAGATCGTAGGATTCCAGACAGATAAGCCGTTTAAGCGTGCGCTTCAGCCATATGGTGGTATTCGTATGGCAGTAAAGGCTTGCGAGGACAATGGATATCATGTGGATCCAGAGGTTGTAGAGTACTTTACAACACATAGAAAGACACACAACGCAGGTGTATTTGATGCTTACACACCAGAGATGCGTGCATGCCGTTCCGCACACATCATCACAGGACTTCCAGATGCATACGGACGTGGACGTATCATCGGCGATTACAGAAGACCTGCACTTTACGGCGTAGATCGTCTGATCGAGGACAAGGAAGAGCAGCTTAACACCACACGTACTATCATGTACTCTGATGTTATCCGTGAGCGTGAGGAGTTATCCGAGCAGATCCGTGCCCTTAAGATGTTAAAGGAATTAGCAAAGATTTACGGATGCGATATTTCTAAGCCAGCAAACAATGTTAAGGAAGCAACACAGGCTGTATACTTCTCATACCTTGCAGCAGTTAAGGAGCAGAACGGTGCAGCAATGTCCTTAGGACGTACTTCCACATTCCTTGATATCTACGCAGAGCGTGACTTAAAGGAAGGTACATTTACAGAGCAGGAGATTCAGGAGATCATCGACCAGTTCGTTATGAAGTTGCGTTGCATCAAGTTCGCACGTACTCCTGAGTACAATACAATTTTCGCTGGAGACCCTACATGGGTAACGGAGTCTATCGCTGGTATCGGTGTAGACGGAAGACATATGGTAACAAAGATGTCCTACCGTTACTTAAATACATTGAACAATATCGGAGCAGCTCCAGAGCCAAACATGACAGTACTCTGGTCCGTACAGCTTCCAGAGAACTTCAAGAAGTTCTGTGCTGACGTATCCATTAAGCATTCCGCAGTACAGTATGAGAATGATGACATCATGCGTGTTGTACATGGCGATGACTATGGTATCGCATGCTGTGTATCTTCCATGAGAATTGGTAAGGAAATGCAGTTCTTCGGAGCAAGAGCAAACCTTGCAAAGTGTCTCCTTTACGCAATCAACGGTGGTGTGGATGAGATGACTGGCAAGCAGGTAGGGCCTAAGTATCGTCCAATCACTTCTGAGTACTTAGATTACGATGAGGTATGGTCTGCATACAAGGATATGATGAAGTGGTTAGCAAGTGTATATGTAAATGCACTTAACATCATCCACTACATGCACGACAAGTATTGCTATGAGAAGTTAGAGATGGCTCTTCATGATAAGAAGGTACGCCGTTGGTTCGCAACTGGTATCGCTGGATTCTCAGTAGTAGCTGACTCATTATCTGCAATCAAGTATGCAAAGGTTAAGCCAATCCGTGACGAGAACGGTGTCACAGTTGACTTCGAGATCGAGGGAGATTTCCCGAAATATGGTAACGACGATGACCGTGTAGACGAGATCGCAAAGGAAGTACTTCATACATTTATCGGATATATCAAGGGTAACCATACATACCGTGGTGGTATCCAGACAACTTCCATCTTAACAATTACTTCTAACGTATCTTACGGTAAGAATACAGGATCTACACCAGATGGAAGAAAGAAGGGTGTTGCATTTGCACCGGGTGCTAACCCAATGCACGGACGCGATACTCATGGCGCAGTAGCTTCTTTAGCTTCTGTTGCTAAGATGCCATTTATGGATTCTCAGGATGGTATCTCCAACACCTTCACCATCGTTCCAGATGCACTTGGAAAGGATGATGAGAGTGCTAAGAACAACCTGACAGCTTTATTGGATGGTTATGTACAGAAGGGTGGACATCACCTTAACGTTAATGTATTAAATAAGGAAACATTGTTAGATGCACAGAAGCATCCAGAGAACTATCCACAGCTTACAATTCGTGTATCTGGATACGCTGTAAACTTCATCAAGCTTACCAAAGAGCAGCAGGATGAGGTTATTGCTAGAACATTCCACGAGATTATGTAATTTGTGACGTCAAGGTCAGACAAATTTATAATTTGGTGCGAGGAGGTTTCCGTCGTACAGAAATATTGAGAGATATCCGCCTATATACAGGCGGATATTTCTGTTTTTATCGAATAGGAAATTCCTATTCGATAAAAGCACTACGTGCATAGATGCGCAGCTATCGCGCGCGGAACAAAAACTGCGCTATGTCAGAAACTGGAACGCGAGAGTGCGTGAAGCGCACTTTTGTTCATAAATAATATGGAAAATTATAGGAGGTGCAATATGGGAAAGATACATTCAATAGAAACATTTGGTACGGTAGATGGACCGGGCGTGCGGTTCGTAGTATTTTTTCAGGGCTGCCCGATGCGCTGCCAGTACTGTCACAACCCGGATACCTGGCTTATGGAAGACGGTCAGGAAATGAGCACAACTGAGATTCTTTCCCGTATGGAGCGCAACATTAGCTTTTATAAGACGGGAGGAATCACGGTCACTGGTGGAGAACCGATGTTACAGATTGAGTTCTTGACAGAACTTTTTACTGGGGCAAAGGAGCGGGGAATCCATACCTGTCTTGATACTTCGGGCATCATGTTTTGCAACGAACCAGAGCAGATGGCAAAAATCGATAAACTGCTTGCTGTCACAGACCTTGTGATGCTGGATATCAAGCATATCGAAAGCGATGCGCACAAGAAGCTGACAGGACATAACAATGACAATATTTTAGCATTTGCCCGTTATCTGGATCAGATTGGAAAGCCAGTCTGGATTCGCCACGTTGTCGTACCGGGAATCACCTTTGACGAGAAGGAGCTTACGGAACTGGGCAAGTTCCTTGCGACGTTATCCAATATGGAAAAGCTGGAGGTACTTCCTTACCATGCTATGGGAAAGGTCAAGTATGACAACCTTGGAATCGATTATGTCTTAAAGGATACGCCACAGCTCACCAAGCCACAGGCAAAGGAAGCCGAGGCGATCATCCGTGCAGCAATGGCTTCGGAACAATAAAAGAGCAATTTAAAAAGATAAAGGATTTGCCTAAATTAGGGACTGTACACGAAAAAGTACTTTGAATCTTTCATAAGGGATGGTAAAATGTTTATACTACGGAGATTCAGATTAAGGAAAGGAGTAGTAGTATGAAGATTAAGAACATTACAGACGTTGAAGGATTTTTCAATGTAGTTGATTCTTGCGATGGCAAGGTCGAACTGATTACTGGTGAGGGAGATAGACTGAACTTAAAGTCAAAGTTATGCCAGTATGTTTCATTGACAAGCATTTTGAAGAGTGACGTGGAGATACCAGAGCTTGAGATCGTGGCTTATGAACCAGAAGACACAGAGAAGATTATCAAGTTCCTTATGAAGGGTTAAGAAAGCGGGCTGTCTATAAATGACAGCCCGTTTTGTGCAATTGTACAACATTCATAGATGCGCACCCAGCAGAATGTAGAGAATAAAATAAAGGAACTGGCAAAGACTAAGATAGAAGTAAATGGTAAGAGGAAAAATAATGGAGACAACAGATATCAAGTTTCATGGGATTACATTGACAGATAAGGGCTGGATAGATGAAAAACTGGCAGAGGACGGCAGAAATGCCTGTGAATATACATTTGCGAATAATTTTATCTGGAGAAAGACCTATCAGGTAGAGGTGGCAGAAACTTGCGGCTGTCTGATTATACGTTTTCAGGAAAATGGGGAATATTGTTATTCCTATCCGGTAGGTGCAGGAGACAAGAGGGCGGCGATCGAACTGTTGATGAAGGAGTGCCAAAGTGCGGGCAGAAGACTTCAGATGTCACCACTGAGCGAAGGGGACAAGAAGCAGTTGTCAGAGTGGTTTCCGGGACACTTTTTGATTGCACCGGAGAGAGATGATTTTGACTATATCTATTCCAGAGAAAAGCTGGCTACACTTGCGGGAAAGAAGCTTCATGGAAAACGTAACCATATTGCCCGTTTCAAGGATGGAGATGACTGGTCTTATGAACCGATGTCAGAAGAGAATTTAGAGGAATGCCGCCGGATGACCTATACATGGATTCGCATGCGTTCTGAGAAGTGGAACGAGGAGATGGAAGAGGAAATCATGGTGCTGCATGAAGCATTTGACCATATGGAGGAGCTAGGACTTGTGGGAGGTGTGCTTCGTAAGGCGGGGGAAATTGTCGCCTTTACCATGGGAGAGCCTCTAAATGAAGAAACCTTCGTGGTACATTTTGAAAAGGCTTATCCAGATATGCAGGGAGCCTATCCGATGATTAATCAGCAGTTCGTGCAGAATGCCTGTGAAAAATATACTTATGTAAATCGAGAGGAAGACACAGGAGATCCGGGCTTGCGAAAGGCAAAGCTGTCATATTATCCAGAAATCCTTTTGAAGAAATATGTTGCTTGCGAGAGTGAGGTAGTATATGCAGATCGGGAGAGGGACGGAGAACAGATAAGAAAAATATGGGAGACCTGCTTTGGAGATGAGGAGGATTATATTTACTTCTATCTGGATCATCGAATGACGGAGGATAATATGCTGGTCATTTATGAGGATGGCAAAGCAGTGTCCATGGCAAGCTTTTTACCAGCTCAGTATATGCATCAGGGAATTTATCAGAATGTGCGTTATGTCTACGCGGTGGCGACATTACCAGAATATCGAGGACGTGGACTGGCGAGAAAGATATTAGAATTTGCCAAAAACATGTATGAGGAACCGCTGCTATTGGCACCAGCGGAGGAGTCCTTGATTTCTTATTATGAAGGGATTGGATTCCAAAGAGCATTTCCAGAGACCAGACAGAGCATCGGCGGCGGTGTGCAGGCGTTAGAACTGCGGGAGGACGTGGCTGAGCTTCCGTGCTTAGAGCCAATCACAGCATCAGAATATGTGAAGCTTCGGGATCAGAAGTGCGAGGGCGAGGGATATGTGCGCTGGGATGAATCAGCGGTGCAGTATGCAATGGAACTGTGTGCTAGCTACGGAGGCAGAACTGTTGCTATTACGAAGGAAAATGATGAAGTCAGAGAAGCGCAGACTGGCGAGTCAGAGAAGGACATTCTAATGTATGAGAAGGATGGAGATAAGCTATATATTTGGGAGACATCTCTTTCCAAGGAAGCGCTTGGAGATGTTCTGCCACACCTATTTGCAGAGACTGGTACCAGCGAAGCGGAATGGGGACAGATGGCAGGAATGATGTGGCTGCCAGAGTCCATGGCAGAAGAAAATATTTGCTCTGAGGGATATCTAGCCTTGACCCTAGGATAATTGGTGAAGGTGTCCATACAAAAAAGAAATTATCTGAAAAATATATTAAGATTGCACATATTTTCTTGCTATAAATGGGAAATGTGGTATAATAACAATATGATATATCTGTATCAAATAAACGACAAAGGGGTTGGGCATCATGAGAATTAAGATTACAGGAAGAAATATTGAATTAACAGATGGTTTGAAAGCCGCAGTGGAGGACAAGCTGAACAAGCTTGAGAAGTATTTTACTCCAGACACAGATGTATATGTGACACTTAGTGTGGAGAAGGAGAGACAGAAGGTAGAGGTTACCATTCCGATGAAGGGTAATTACATTCGTTCCGAACAGGTAAGCAACGATATGTATGTATCTATCGATTTGGTAGAGGAAGTAATAGAGCGTCAGCTTAAGAAGTATAGAACTAAGCTGGTGACCAAGCAGCAGAATGCGTCATCCGTATTCAAGCAGGAGTTCTTAGAGGCTGTATCTGAGGAGGATGAGGAGATTAAGATCATCCGTAGCAAGAAGTTCTCTATGAAGCCGATGTATCCAGAAGATGCTTGTGTACAGATGGAGCTGTTAGGACATGACTTCTTTGTATTTATCAATGCAGAGACTGAGGATGTTAACGTTGTATATAAGAGAAAGGGTAATACCTACGGACTTATTGAGCCAGAGTGTTAGTGAATAAGAAGATGTGCTGTCTTACGATAGTCAAAATATAGCGGGCAAGAGCCGGAATTTGTTAATAGCGGACAAATTCCGGCTCTTGTTTTTGTGTATAAAATACGCGTTACGCGTATTTTATACGCAGAATGCGAATGGTAAATTTGACCTAGAAGGCTATAATTGTAGTTGGGAGCATCCCGCAGGACAGGTGTGAATGAAAAATGAGAGAGGTAAGATATAAGAACAATAGGAATCAGAGAAAAGAGAAGAAAAAAGTAGAGGCACTGTTGGAACTGATACAGCAGAATACCATATTAATGGAATATATCGAAAGAGAATACAGATACGACGAAGAACGGATTGAGGTGTTAAAGGAGATTCTTCTGGCGACGAACAAGCGGAGGATCAAAGCGGTGGAGCAGGAGATATATCTATATGGAAGTATGACCAAGGGAAAGGATCTGATGGCGAGGCAGATGTTCCTATGGTTGGTGGGAATGCTCAGTGAGATCCGACAGTTGGAAAAGGAAGTCGAGTAAAGGTAATAAAACAGGAGAAGGGAGCTGTCCTGCGGGGAATGCTGATGATGGAAAAAGAACGATTGACCTTGTCATAAGCGAAAAAAAGGTATACTATAAAGCGAGAATAGATTTGAAAAAAGGAGACAGATACCATGAGGATTGTCGTATTAGCAGGTGGCTTAAGTACAGAAAGAGATGTTTCTTTCAAGACAGGAGAGATGGTTACTAAGGCATTGAGAGAGAATGGACATCAGGTCATTATGCTTGATGTATTTATGGGATATAGTGATAAGAAGGAAGATCTTACTGGAATTTTCGACCGCGCAGAAGAAGTGAGCGTAAAGGTAGAGGGAATTCCTGCGGTGGCACCAGATCTGGCGAAGGTCAAGGCATCTAGAAAGGATCAGTCAGACAATTTCTTTGGACTAAATGTAATTGAGTTGTGCCAGATGGCAGATATTGTCTTTATGGCACTTCACGGAGAGAACGGAGAGAACGGTAAGATTCAGGCTGCATTTGATCTGTTCGGTATTCGTTATACAGGAAGTGGATATCTTAGCAGTGCCCTTGCTATGGATAAGGGAATGGCAAAGCAGCTTTTTATTAGCAATGGAATTCCTACTCCAAAGGGAACTTCCTTAAAGAAGGGTGAGCAGGCGGATATCGCATCCCTTGGTCTGAACCTGCCATGTGTGGTAAAGCCATGCTGTGGAGGTTCCAGTATCGGCGTGTCTATTGTGCGTACCGAGGCAGAGTTCGAGGCTGCACTGGCAGAGGCATTCCGTTGGGAGAATGAGCTTGTAATCGAGGAATTTGTAGAGGGTAGAGAATTTTCCGTAGGCGTTATCGAATATAAAGCGTTGCCTATTATTGAGATTGCGCCAGTGGAAGGCTTTTATGATTATAAGAACAAGTATAAGGCAGGAAGTGCAGTAGAGACATGCCCAGCAGAATTATCTGAGGAAATTACTGCAAAGATGCAGCATTATGCAGAGCGAGTAGCAGAGGTTCTGGGACTGGATACTTATTCTCGTTCTGACTTCTTACTGAATAGTAAGGGGGAGATGTTCTGTCTCGAGGCAAATACCCTTCCAGGTATGACTCCGACCAGTCTTCTTCCACAGGAGGCACAGGCAGTAGGCATGAACTTCAATCAGCTTTGCGAGAAGTTAATCGAGATTTCTCTTCGCAAATATTCTGCCTAAGAATAGGTAGTAGAAGGATAGAGGTAAGCATGAAAAATATGACATTGGCAAACATCGCCAAGGCTTGTGGCGGTGTATATATTGGAAATGAGGATGCAAAGCAGCGCGAGATTACTGGAGCAGTTATTGACAGCCGCTTGGTTGAGCCGGGATGTCTTTTTATCCCAATCCGCGGTGCCAGAGTAGATGGACATGACTTTATTCCAGCAGTATTTGAAAAGGGAGCACTGGCAGTCTTATCGGAGGAGAAGTTAGAGAATCCAGCAGGACCATATATTTTGGTAGATTCTGCGGAGATGGCCATGAAGAAGATCGCCAAGTTCTATCGACAGTCCCTTGATATCAAGGTGGTGGGAATTACTGGAAGTGTAGGAAAGACCAGCACCAAGGAGATGATCGCATCCGTACTGGCACAGAAGTACAATGTGTTAAAGACAGAGGGAAATCTGAATAATGAGATTGGATTGCCACTTACGATTTTTAAGATTCGAAGCGAGCATGAAGTGGCAGTACTTGAAATGGGAATCTCCGAGTTCGGTGAGATGAGCCGTCTTGCGGAGATGGCAAATCCAGATATCTGCGTGATCACAAACATTGGATTATGCCACTTGGAGAACCTAATTACTAGAGATGGTATCTTGAAGGCAAAGACAGAGAGTTTTGAGTACTTAACGCCAGATGGAACTGCTGTATTAAACGGTGATGATGATAAGCTTTGTGAGAAGAAGATGGTCAATGGCAGACCGGCAGTATTCTATGGAATCGGTCAGGAAGCAAGAACTGTTGCCGCCGAAGAGGGCGAGAAGACTCTTGCCGAAAAGGAAGTGTATGCAACGGACATTGAGGCAATGGGGCTTGAGGGAACTAAGGCGGTGCTTCATATTGGCGCAGAAGAACTGGAAGTGGAGATTCCGATTGCAGGTGAGCACAACGTCTATAATGCATTGGCAGCAGTAAGTGTTGCCCGTAAGCTTGGTTTGACGACAGCAGAGATGAAGCGTGGTATCGAGATGGTTCAGACCATCGGTGGAAGAAGTAATCTGATTCATAAGAATGGCATCACAGTGATTGATGACTGTTACAATGCGAATCCTGTTTCTATGAAGGCATCCATCGATGTACTTGCAGGGGCATCTGGTAGAAGAATTGCAGTTCTGGGAGACATGGGAGAGCTTGGGGCAGAGGAAAAGGAACTTCATGCCATGGTAGGACGCCACTTTGAGGGAAAGCAGATCGACGCGTTGTTTACAGCAGGAGAATTATCCGCAGAGCTTGCCAAAGCAGCAAGAGCATGCAGTCCACAGACAGAAGTGCATGAGACACAGAGCAAGGAGAGGTTGATAGAAGAACTTCTGGCATACCGTAAGGAAGGGGACACTATTTTGGTAAAGGCGTCCCACTTTATGGGATTTACCGAGGTTGTTCGTGCGTTGACCGAGGCTTAGCATATAGAACAGAATAGAACTTTGAACATAAAAAGAGACGTATGCATAGGAACATTCATACGTCTCTTTTGACATCTTACTTATTCTTTTTAGATAAGATCTGCATTCTTTACCAACATCTCTTCAATGATGCCCTGGCAGTGTGCACCGATCTTTCTGCGGGTATCACTATCCAGATCCTTTGGATAAATTGGCTTGCCATATTCTACGATAACATGGGCCGACTTGATTCTTGGAAAATGATTCTCCAAAATCTCAGCGGAATTGGAAATTGCCATTGGAATGATGGCACATCCAGTCTTTTCTGCCATTTTAAAGCTACCTTCCTTAAATGGAAGCATCAGATCATCCGTCTTATTACGTGTGCCCTCTGGGAAGATGCACATGGAGATTCCGTTCTTAATATTATCAATACCGGCGAGAATTGTCTTTAAGGCTTCCTTCACATCTTCACGGTTGATGAAGAGGCAGTGAAGACGCTTCATCCAAAGTGACAGGAGCGGTACCTTTAACATGGAATCCTTAGCGACATATCCAGTCAGACGTGGACAGCGCGCATAAGTAATTACGATATCAAAAAAGCTCTTGTGATTGCCGATGTAGAGAACTGCCTCATCCTTTGGTACATTTTCCTCACCGATGATGGTGAGCTTGGTGCCAGAGATGAAGAGGACGACGCGGAATGCCCACTGAACCATGCGGAGCTGGCTGATATCCGCAGCTTGTCTATTAAATTTTCCGATGATCCATTCAATTCCTAGAATAGGGATTCCTACGATCAGATACAGGATCACAAATAACAGAGCAAAAAATATTCGTAACATAAAATGTCCTTTCCGGGCATATGCCCTGTGAAATTCGATGCGGAAATCCAAGATAACTGGTGTGGATTTCCAATAGTTTTATTATAAAGGGAAAAGTGGGGAATGACAACAAGGAATATTTATATAGAAGCTTTGGGAATATTTTTACCAGAAAATGCATAGAATTAGGATGGAAGTCAAAATTGGGGGTAGTAATAAGATGAGTCATGGGGTCAAGGGAACCAAAGACTGTCGCCGGCATTTTTTGTGTAAATGCAATGAATTGTGCCTTCTGGGAACATTTTTTATGGTGACGGTTCTAAGCAGTCTACTGAGTGGATGTAGCATTGAAGATACCAATAGAACCAAGGTCAAGGATCTGGAATATACCATTGTGGAAGATGCGGATGTGCCAGAAGAAGTTATGTCGATGATTGAGGAGAAGAAGGCTGCAGATTTTAAAGTTACCTATGAACTGGATCATGATTTATACATAGTCCGTGGTTACGGTGAACAGGCGACGGGGGGATATAGCATTCGCATCAAAGATTTTTATTTGACTACCAACGCGATACTTTTTGATACAGAATTGATTGGCCCCCGAAAGGGAGAGACGACCAGTGCAAGTCCTAGCTATCCGTATATCGTAATTAAGACGGAAAAACGTGACGAAAGTACTATATTTGAGTGAATATTCTTAATATTTTCGAAAGAAATTTTGTTTTGTTTGACAAATTTTTAATACGATGCTAGACTAAAGCGGTGTAGGGTTTGGTAGATGACGATAATAAGCCAAAACGAGGAGGTAGACGAATGCAGCAGGCAGACATCAGTAAAGTGCGCGCTTCCGTACATCAGCAGTGTGGAAGAAGAGTAATGATACAGCTTGACAGGGGACGCAATAAGGTTGATATTCAGGAAGGTGTCATTCAGAATGCTTATCCAAGTGTTTTCACCATATTGGTGAACGATGAGCAGGATCAAAATCCACCTCAGTTATTATCCTTCAGTTATTCTGATATTATTACGAGAGACATCCGCATGAAGCTTTGTTAAAGCGGTGCGCAGGTATTATTTCATAGGTATAAAATCCCCCATGTTCGAATAAGATGTGTAGAAAGATTCGGACATGGGGGACTTTTTTTGGAACTTGAAAAAGTAAAGATACATAGAAAACGGGAAATTGGATCGGCGGTCAGCCAGATTACCTTGGATGACGACTATAATGTGCCGGATTATAGACCAGATATTGTAAAGGTCTTAAAGGAAAAGGGTGAACTTCGTTTTGATGAGGTCAAGGCGGGAAATGGGGCTGTTTGGGTAAAGGGCAGTCTGATTTTTAGGGTGCTTTATCGAAGTGAGCAGAGCGATGGAAAAATAAGTTGTCTCCGGGGGGAGATACCTTTTCAAGAAAAGCTGAATATGGACGGATTGCAGGAATATGAAAAAGTCAATGCCAGCGGAGAAGTGGAGGATATTACCATTGGCGTAATTAATTCCCGAAAATTAAATGTGCGTGCGGTGGTAGTACTTCGGGCTGTGGCTGAGGAGGAAACGGATGAACAATTGACAGCCAAGTTGGAGGATGCCGGGGAGTATGAACAGAGAATTGGAAAACGGGAGGCGCTGACGCTTCTTACCAGCAGTAGAGATGTTTGCAGACAGAAAAGTGAAGTAGTGCTGCCCTCCAGCAAGCCCAATGTGAGAGAAATCCTGTGGCGTAGCATCGAGCTGCGCAATGTAGATAGTCATATCGAAGAAGGAAAGGCAAAGATCACAGGGGAAGTGTTGATCGCAGTCTTATATAATGAAGAGGAAGAAAATGAACGGCTTCAATGGTATGAGACGACGGTTCCGTTGGAGTGCAGTGCGGATTGCGAAACGGACGAGACGGACAGCATCAGTAGAATTAGAGTGACTCCGATTTCCATGGAACTTGAGGTAAAGCCGGATTATGACGGGGAAGAGCGAATCCTTGTGCTGGAGCTTGCGTTGGGAATGGATATCCGTGTATGGAGGGAAGAAAAGTTAGAACTCCTGTCGGATATCTACTCCCTGAAAAGGAATGTGATTCCTGTCCGTAGGGAATGTGCCTTGGAGCGACTTTTAGTAAAAAATGATGCAAAGTGTCGTATCACAGAGCAAATGGAATTACCGGAAAGTCAGGAGCGAATCCTACAGGTCTGTGCCTGCGAAGGAAAGGTAAGCCTTGAAAAAAAGGAGTTAGTAGATAATGGGATTTTAGCAGAGGGTACCATTATTGTGGAACTGCTATATATCACAACGGACGACAATATGCCAGTGGGAACAATGCGGGAGATCTATCCCTTCTCCCAGATTATCGAAGTGCCGGAAATGAGAGGAAATCTCAGAATGGAACTAGAACCGGGAATCGAACAGCTTTCTGCAGTCATGCTGGATCAGGAGCACATAGAAGTAAAGGCAGTCATATTTTTAGATCTCATTGCTTTCACGGAAGAAGAGATCATGAATATCGAGGAGATTGGGGAAGAACCGCTGGATATGGAACAATTGCAGAACCGTCCGGGACTGGTGGGCTACATCACCAAAGAAGGGGATGACCTGTGGCAGATTGCCAAGGAAAATCATACGACTATCCGCGATATCATGGAAACCAACGGCTGGAAGGAAAAAGAGCTAAAGCCCGGCGATACCATATTAATTGTCAAGCAGGTAGGGTGATTCCTAGGACTATCGTTAAAAACATAAAATTCCCGGTGATTTTTATTGGAATAATTCAATTCATTGATAATTCATAATAAGAAATATCGGGAATTTTAGCGCTTTTTAGTGCGATAGTCCTAGAAAGAAATACTTGTAGAGTCAAACTAACTTTGTTATACTAAAGTGGCATGTTAAAAAATGACATAATAGAGAAATAATGTAAATAAGGGAGACGAAGGATGGAAAACGAAAATAAGGGTTTTGGGTTTGGAACTGAAAACCAGCAGGAGAATTTTGGAAACACACAGCAGTTTGGAGCGCCACAGGGGGATCAGAGTTTTGGAGCGCCACAGGCAGATCAGCAGTTTGGAGCACCACAGGTAGATCAGAGCTTTGGAGCACCACAGGCAGATCAGCAGTTTGGAGCACCACAGGCAGATCAGCAGTTCGGAGCACCACAGGCAGATCAGAGCTTTGGAGCACCACAGGCAGATCAGCAGTTCGGAGCACCACAGGTAGATCAGAGCTTCGGAGCACCACAGGCAGATCAGCAGTTTGGAGCGCCACAGGTAGATCAGCAGTTTGGAGCGCCACAGGCAGATCAGAGCTTTGGAGCACCACAGGTAGATCAGAATTTTGGAGCACCACAGGTAGATCAGAACTTTGGAGCACCACAGGCAGATCAGCAGTTCGGAGCAGATCAGAGTTTTGGTGGACAGGCATATGGACAGGCAGATCAGCAGTTCGGAGGAAATCAGAGCTTTGGTGGAAAGGCAGATCAGCAGTTTGGCTATAATTCAAACATGGGTTATGGCATGGGCGCTGCACCAGTAGATGCAAATGGAAAGCCACTTAAGAATAATTTCGGAATGAAGATGACATTCGCCGTTCTTGAAATTTTAACTTGCTGTGGATGCAATATCCTTACTATGATTATGGGTATTATTGGTTGCGTATTTACAACTAAAGCAAACAACTCCTATAAGGAAGGTAGATGGGACGAGTTCAAGTCACAGGCAAAGTCTGCAACAATTTCATTGTGGGTTGGCTTTGGACTTTTCGTAATAGGTACAATCATCTCAATCGTGCTGTGGACAGCAGGTGGTTTAGGAGATGCTTTTATGGAAGGCTTTTATGAGGGCTATAACGGAACCACTAGCAGCTACAGCAGCAGTCGCGATGATGACGACGAAGACGTTGATGATGAAGAAGATGCTGATGACGACGAAGATGTTGATGATGACGAAGATGTTGACTACGACCAAGACTATGACGTAGATGCTGATGACGACAATGATGATGTTGACGTAGAGGATGCTGACGACAATGCTGACGATGATGCTGATAATAGCAATCATGGTAGCGACCACGGAACCGCTGATGGTGCGACATTAGCTGGTGATGTGTATGTATATGTAGATGGTGAGCGTATCAATGTCCCTTCAGAATTTGAAGACTTAAAGGAAATGGGTTACTATGTAGCTTCTGGTGAGTGCGATGAGATAATAGAGAGTGGTGATTATAATCTGGTTTCTATTATGAATGCTGATGGTGATGAAGTAATGTGGGGCTGGATGTACAATTATAGTAACTCAGATGCATATCCAGAGGAGTGTACACTTATTGGAGTAGACGTAAATATGTACTGTGAGAATCTGGAGGATTTCTGTACCAGTGAAGGTCTTGGCTTTTATAGCACAAGAGAGGATTTCATTAATACATATGGATATCCAGATGATGAGACTGGCGAAGAGGGTGACGAGTTCATGTGCTGGTATCTGGGTGATGGACAAGATACAGTATGGCAGGTCATGGAAGTAACATTTGTTGATGGAGAGCTATATGATATAGATATAGACTATGGCAATTAATTCGCCATATCATTGATAAAGAGGAGAAGCGCAATGGAAAACGAAAATAAGAGCTTTGGTTTCGGGGTAGAAGACCAGCAAGGAAGTACGGCTCAGGAAGGTTTTGGAACAGTGCAGAACGAGCAGAGCTTTGGAGTGGCACAGAACGAGCAGAGTTTTGGAACAGTGCAGAACGAGCAGAGCTTTGGAGTGGCACAGAACGAGCAGAGTTTTGGAACAGTGCAGAATGAGCAGAGTTTTGGAACAGTACAGAACGAACAGAGCTTTGGAGCGACACAGTGCGATTCACAGTTTGGAAGTCAGCAGTACAGCGGCCAGACATACGGCCAGCCAGAGCAGCAGTTTGGAAGTCAGCAGTATGGTGGCCAGACATATGGCCAGCCAGAGCAGCAGTTTGGAAGTCAGCAGTACGGTGGCCAGACATATGGACAGCCAAATCAACAGTTTGGAAGTCAGCAGTACGGTGGTCAGGTATATGGCCAGCCGAATTACGGAATGGGAAGTGCGCCACTTGATAAGAAGGGGCAGCCGATGAAGAATAACTACGCAATGAAGATGGTATTCTCCATTCTTGAAATCTTGACCTGCTGTGGATGTAACATTATTACTATGGTATTAGGTATTATTGGATGTGTATTTAACAATAAGGCCAATAATGCTTATAAGACTGGCAGATGGGATGAGTTCAAGTCCAGTGCCAAGTCGGCTAGTATCTGTCTTTGGGTCGGTCTGGGAGTAGCAGTGCTCTATTTGATTATCGGTATTGTTGGTCTTTATATAGAAGGGGTTGACAGCTATCAAGACATATATGATATAGCTGTTAACGAGTCTAATTATGAAGTAGATGACTCTTATGATACAGATTATGACACAGATTACGATACAGACTACGATACAGATATTGACACAGAGGATGAGACTGAAGTAGAAACTGAGACGGAGACAGAAACTGAGGAGCCAGTAGTAGCCAGTGAGGTGGTACCTGGCGAGGGATTTGATGATCCTACTGTTATTGTTGATGGCATCGAAGTACAGTTCCCGCTCACTTATCCAGAACTGGAGAATCTCGGATTCTACATTGATTCTGAGGATGAAGATTATGTGGCGAATGCGAGCGAGTACTATTATCCTACTCTGTATGATCCAGATGGTGAGCAAATCGGTTATGTCTATATTGGAAATGCGACAGATGAGGCGCTTGCATTAAAGGATTGTACAGTATTTGGATTCGATATTACAAGTTCTGCAATAGTTTACGGAGATACTAAGATCGAATTTACTAATGGTCTGAATCAGTATTCTACCAAGGAAGACTTCTTTACTGCATATGGTGAACCGGATTACACCTATGAATCAGAGAGCAGTGATTTCCAGAACTATCAGTGGTATAACCACAGTGCGATATATGAGGATATGGAAGAGAATTCCCTTTCCGTAGATTTCTGGGAAGGACAGCTAGACAGAGTAGATATTATGTATATTGGATGGGATTAAATCTTTCATAATTATTAAATTCTGTAAATGCTAACAATTTCATAGAAAGATATGCTAAAATAGGTATAGTGGAGACACTATGCCTATTTTTTAATTCATAGGAAAATATGATATTGATTTAGAGTGTCAAATAGAGTTTGAGTGAGGAGTATGCTTTATGAAGTTGAAGAAAGCATGGAGAAGAATACATAGGAGAAAAGGTGTAGCGGTACTGCTGGTGTTGGCGTTGTTGATGGGAAGCCAACAGTCAGTTGCAGCCTCTGCTATTGATGAGGCAGAGCAGAAGAAGGAGGAAGCCGAGGAGAATCTGAATGAGGTAAATCAGCAGATTGAGGGAATCCAGAATGCACAGAATAGTTTGCAGGCCGAGATGCAAAATTATGATAATCAGATGATGCAGCTGCTTACCGATATGGAGATTCTGAGGGGGGATATAGAGACTCAGGAACTGGAAATCGAGCAGGCAAATGCAGATTTGGAGACGGCTCGTATGGAGGAACAGCAACAATATGATGCCATGAAGCTACGAATTCAGTATATGTACGAGAACGGAGATAGTTCTATCTGGACAGCAATCGTCGGGGCGCAGAATATGACGGATCTGTTGAACCGAGTGGAGTACGTGTCTGACGTCTATGAGTATGACAGACAGATGCTTACGGATTATCAGAATGTGGTGCAACAGGTAGAGGATTTGACGGTATTGCTTGAGAATGAAATGGCTGAAATGGAAGAGCTTGAGTTAAGCTATCAGGAGCAGCAGTCTTCCTTGGAACAGATTATTGCAGTAAAACAGGCTGAGATGGCAGATTTTGACAGTCAGCTTGCGAGTGCAAAGAATCTAGCGAACCAGTATGCACAGACCATTCGTCAGCAGAATCAGGTTATAGCCAATGAAAGGGCTAGACAGGCAGCAGCGGCAGCGGCGGCAGCAGTAGCGAATGCGGGTCAGACTGGAACGGCAGCGGGAACTACGACAGCGGGAACAACCACGGCAACAACTACCACGGCAGGAACGACGACAGCGGGAACTACCACGGCAACAACGACAAGTGGATCTTCGTCCACAGGTTTGACGGACAGTGGATTAAATCCATCCTATACTACTGGTGTGAGTGGAGGCGATGTGGTGTCATACGCTGGTCAATTTATAGGGAACCCATATGTGCTGGGAGGCACAAGCCTTACGGAAGGAACGGATTGTTCTTATTTTGTGATGGCGGTTTATCAGCATTTTGGTATATCATTACCGAGAACTTCATATGCCCAGAGTGGTTGTGGACAGGCTGTCAGCTATGAGAATGCCCAGCCGGGGGACATCATTTGTTATCCGGGACATGTGGCAATCTATATAGGTAATGGACGCATTATTCATGCATCCAACCCAAGAACAGGTATCTGCTACGGCAATGCTACATACCGAACCATTACATCGGTGCGACGAGTGCTATAAGAAAATGTAACCGGATGTAGCTGCTAAAATGCTAGAAACTGGTGCTTTGAGATAAATAGTGATATAATGTGCGTATGCGATGAGCAGTGCCCAGATATACGAAGTGGGCGTAAGCGACATAGTATATATATGAAATGAACATAGAATTAGGAGGAAAGTAAGATGCAGTTCAAACAGTTACAGGATGACATGATAGCCGCAATGAAGGCGAGAGATAAGGTACGCAAGGATGCAATTTCTACATTGGTATCTGCTGCTAAGAAGGTGGCAATTGATGAGGGATGCAGAGACGATATTAAGGAGGAACTGGTAGATAGAGTCATCTTAAAGGAGATCAAGTCTGTAAAAGAACAGTTAGAGACTTGCCCAGAATCCAGAGATGATCTGCGCGCAGAGTATCAGGCAAGATATGATATCTTTATGGAGTATGCGCCACAGATGATGTCTGCGGAGGAAGTGGAGAGCTTTATCACAGAGAAGTTTGCAGAGGTTGTTGCAAGCAAGAATAAGGGACTTATCATGAAGAATGTCATGCCAGAATTAAAGGGAAAGGCAGAAGGCAGCGTGATTAATCAGGTTGTCGCAAAACTTTGTCAGTAATGAAACAGAAGATACATTTTACCATCGCGCTTGTGTTTATTGTAGCTCTTCTTGCTGTTGTGTCTTTTGGACAGTGGAATGCAAGAAAGAAGTTAGTCTTTGCCGAGTCTTTGACAGAGGTGGCGGTTACAGTAGATGGAAGCGAGTTGACGTTAAGTGATATGGCATTTTACATTGCATATCAGGAGAACAAGATAGAGGAAACCGCTCGTATCTATAATATGGAAGATACGGGAGAGTATTGGGCATTGCATGGGAGCAATATGTTCTTACGAGAAGAAGCGAAGCAGACTACTATAGATATGGCGATTCATGATGAGATATTTTATCAGATGGCACTTGTGGAAGGAATCGAATTGACTGAGGATGAGTGTGAACATCTTGCCAATGATCAGTATGATTTCTGGAGTGATTTGGAAGAAGAGCAGCAGTTGGCACTTGGCGTAGAGCAGGAAGTGATCGACGAGAGCATGCAGCGGATTGCGTTAGCAGAAAAGTATCAGTATCTTTTTGCGGAGATGAACGGTGAGTCTTTTGAAGCATACGCAGTTGGTGAACCTGCATATGAGCGCTTATTAGAAGCGCATGACTATGAAATAGAAGACTCTGTATGGAACAGGGTAGATTTTGGTGGTATTACGGTGGATCATTAATACGTGTATCGCAGTACCACAGCATAATAGAAAAATAGAGAAGAGTAGAAGATATGTTAGTAAAGTTAAACAGAAATGATCCATGTTGGTGCAAAAGTGGAAGAAAGTATAAGGCATGCCATCAGGCATTTGATGAGAAGATCGCGCGGATCGCGGCAGAGGGGCACCTTGTGCCAACCCGTGATATTATCAAGAATGAGGAGCAGATTGCGGGAATCAAGGAAAGCTGTAAGATTAACATCGCAGTGTTGGATTATATTGCAGAGCATATTCATGAAGGAATGAATACAGCGGAGATTGATAAGATTGTGTACGATATGACGACTGATATGGGAGGTATTCCAGCACCATTGAATTATCAGGGATATCCTTACAGTGTGTGTACTTCGGTCAACGATCAGGTATGCCATGGTTTTCCGTCAAAGGATGTTATTTTAAAGTCTGGGGATATCATCAATGTGGATGTGTCCACGATCTTAAATGGATATTTTTCCGATTCTTCCAGAATGTTCTGTATCGGGGATGTAAGTCCTGAGAAGAAGAAGTTGGTGGAGGTCACCAAGGAATGTGTAGAGTTAGGACTCAAGGAAGTGAAGCCGTGGGGCTTTTTGGGTGATATGGGTCAGGCTGTACATGACCATGCATTTGCAAATGGATATACGGTCGTGCGGGAAATCGGTGGACATGGTGTCGGACTGGAATTCCATGAGGAGCCATGGGTAGGTTATAACAGTAAGCGTGGTCAGGAAATGCTAATGGTTCCAGGCATGATATTTACCATAGAGCCGATGGTGAACATGGGTAAGGTCGATATCTATGTAGATGATGAGAATGATTGGGAAGTATATACCCAGGATGGAAAGCCTTCTGCTCAGTGGGAGATTATGGTACTGGTGACAGAGGACGGTCATGAGGTGCTTTGCTGGTAAGTGAAGTGTCGTCCGACTAATACAGAGGATGGAGAAGATATGAAGAAACAAGGAAAAGCAAAGATTAGTAAAGTGGCAGTTTCAGAGGTTCCGAGTGAATGGCTCTATGTGACCACGGAGGACATCGATGTGCGTCGGATAGCGGATGCACTTCCAGCAGAGCTAGATATTGAACTGTGGGAGGAAGCAGGCGTATTGGAAATTACTGTTGCTGAGAAGCAGTCCATCGATATGGAGCAGGTCAAGATTCATCCGAAGGATGAACTTACCCGAAGCTTTGTGGAAGCGCATGGGTGCAGTGAGGTCTATCTGGTGACTTTTGCTCCAGACATTTATGAGCAAGCAAAGGAAATCATGCAGAAGATTCTGGCAGAGTGTGGCGGATTATTCTGCGGTGACACGGAGGACTTTGCACCAATTATCCAGAATTAGCAATGAGTGAAGTAAGACAGATAGGAGTACAGATATGACACCGGTGTCGTTACAGATGTTTAAAAATACAGTAGAGCGGATATTGCATGTGCCGGGAAATTTTACCGAGCAGAATCTAGAGATGGCGGTGGTCATTGACGGTGCGCTTTCTAGAGAACAAGTGGAAGCCTATGTGCCAGAATTATTAGGAAGCTTGAAGCGACATAGCGAGGTTTTTCGTAATGTACGGCTTAACGTGGTGGATTGGAAGTCGGATGAGCAGATTATGACGCAGGTGAGACCGATGTCCGTTGTGATGCTTCATAGCTTTTATGAGGAATATGAGCAGGTGCAGACCCCAAAGCATTTTGAAAAGTTGGTGACCTATCTGAAACTCTATCAGGCACGTTCCAAGTTGATCATTTTGGTTACGGATGGTAAGTATCAGGTGGAGCATGAGGATGAGTTGGAGCTTGCGATGCGTCCGTTCTTGGACAAAAAGCTGATGCAGGTGGTGATTACAGGGCAGGATGGTCTGGATATTCGTTATCGATTTCAAAGAACTGTGTAATACTTTTACGCGGTGACGCAAAAAAGTATTGAAATGATGGAAAAAAGTGGTTATTATGGATTTATTGTGAAAACACCAACAAATGACCGGAGTTAGAGCACAGGAAGGATAGTTATGGAAAGAAGAATTTCAGGACATACAGGTCTGTTGGCAGTGATTGGTTCTCCAGTGGGACATTCTGCTTCACCTGCGATGTATAATTATAGTTTCGAGCGTCTGGGACTTGACTATGCCTATGTAGCATTTGACATCAAGACAGAAGAGGTGAAGGATGCCATTGCTGCGATGAAGACTTTTAAGATGCGTGGATGCAATGTGACGATGCCTTGTAAGACGGAAGTGGTCAAGTATATGGATGAATTGTCGCCAGCGGCGCGAATTATTGGCGCGGTCAACACAATCGTGAATGATGGTGGCAGACTCACTGGACATATTACAGACGGTGAGGGATTTGTCAATAATCTAAAAGATCATGGCATAGATGTGACAGGAAAGAAGATTGCGATTGCGGGTGGCGGTGGTGCTGCCACAGCGATTCAGGTGCAATGTGCACTGGATGGCGCAAGAGAGATCGTAATATTTAATAGAACAGTGGCTAAGGCGGAGGAGACGGCAGCCAAGATCAGAAAGGAAGTTCCTTCCTGTGTGGTGAGTGTCTACGATATCGCAGATACGGACAGAATGACTGAGGAGATTGGAAATAGTGATATCTTTGTCAATGCCACAAGTGTTGGTATGGCACCAAACGAGGACGACAGCGTAGTAAAGGATTTATCTGCATTTCGTCCGGGACTGGTGGTGACGGATATTGTATACAATCCGCTCGAGACGAAGCTCCTTAAGGATGCAAAAGCGGCTGGATGTACCTGTGTCGGCGGCAAGGGGATGCTGCTATGGCAGGGAGTATCGGCTTTCAAGTTATATACTGGAGAGGACATGCCAGTGGCGGAGGTAAAGGAACAGTTTTTTAGCTAAGGAGTCACATCGTGAAGAATATATATCTGATAGGATTTATGGGCACTGGAAAAAGCACAGTCGCAAAGGAGCTGATAAAACAAACGCATGCCAAGGGCGTGGAGATGGATCAGCTCATTGAAGAGCAGCAGAATATGGCGATTACTGACATCTTCCGACAGTATGGAGAGACGTACTTTAGGGATTTGGAGACAGAACTGTTGCGAAGTCTGGGAACAGAAGAACATCTCGTGGTTTCCTGTGGTGGAGGAACCGTCCTACGGGATGAGAATGCGGCACTTATGAAGGAGCAAGGATGTATTGTTTTGCTGACGGCGACACCAGAGACCGTTTATGAACGGGTGAAGAATAGTAGTAACCGCCCAATTTTGAATGGTAATATGAGTGTGGAGTATATCAGTGAACTGATGGAGAAGCGTAGAGCACGTTATGAGTCTGTGGCGGATATCAGAGTAGCTACGGATGGGAAGGATGTAAGCACAATCTGTGAAGAGATTCTTTCGCAGGCGGGCTGATTTGTGGGGGAAACAGATTGGTTTAGCATGTGAGGTGCGATATGAACTTTGAGTTTTTGAAGGATTGTAAGATGGAATCCCCAGAATTACAGGGGATGTACGAGATTATTTGTGCAGAGCTAGAAAAAGCAGAATGGCGATATTTTAGGAAGCCGCAGGAGTGCGGTATTATATTGCGAGGTACAGCGGAGAAGATATGCCGTATTTATAATACATATTATGAAGTGGGTTATCCAAAGGAAGCTTCATTGGAGGAGTTCTTATGTTATACGGATAGCGACCAGCACAATGTATTAGTGAGCCGTTTCTTAAGCGTGGTACGCAAGGAGCAGAGAGACAGGCTTAATAAGTTGCGAGTACTTGGAGATGACTGTATCTGGGGTGAAGAAGCACCAGATCAGGGTATGACCTTTGAGGATCGCATGTCTCAGAATGCAAAGCGTATGATGGAGACCATGATGGAAGCGCTAAAGGAAATGTGCACGAAAATCAATAAGTGTGAAGATATACAGGATAGAGTTTTTCGTGAAGAGGCTTTGCCAGAACAGCGAGAGCAGATACTAGAAGAAATAGAGAGAGAAAAGAAAGAACAAGAAAAAGAAAAAAAGACCTGGTTTAGACGGATATTTACGGGCAGAGATTAAGAGGTCGCAAGAAATCTGTAAGTAAGATGGGAAACCATCATTTTTGAATTGGGTAAGACATATGAAAAAGACTGTAACATGGATGTATCAAGCCTTGCTAGTAGTAGGAATCGTGCTTATGATTCTAAGCATATTTTTGGGAAAAGCAAAAGTCACAAAGCCTGTTAATGAGCCGAGCGAACTTGTGGCAACGGAAAAGCAGATAGACGAAGACGTGAGAGAATTTTATCTGCAAATCGAGGAAGTAGACCGTGGTCATAACTGTATCGTATTTTTTTCGTCACATCAGTCTATCTGGGTATATCAAGATGGAGAGCTGACATATTCTGTGGAAGACGGCGGTACGGTATTTGGAAATACGCCAGGTGGTGGATGGCACTATGTGCAGATAGATTCGCAGGCAGAGGAAGTTGTGGTTCGGATAGAGGCTACTTATCCGCAGATGCGTGATCGGGAAGTAACTTTTTATCAGGGCAATGCCATTGAGATGTATATGGATTCGATGAGAGGATCGATTTTGGAGGTTATCGTAAGTATTCTCGATCTGGCGATTGGAATTGCCTTGCTCGTATACTATATGATTGCCAGAAAAGAAATGCTGATGAGACGTGGACTCTGGTATTTTGGGCTGTTTGCAATTATGATGGGACTCTGGGCATTGAATGAGTCGGAAATGATGACGATTCTTATGAATAATCGTGTGTCAGCATCCTATCTGGGATATATGTTGCTTATGCTGATGATTGCACCGTTTGTCCTTTTTATACGCGAGTTCCTTGAGCTTGGAAGGGACAAGGTCTCCTATGTAATATGTTTGGTGAGCTTTGCCAATATGATTGTCTGCACAACACTGCATATGACAGGAATTCTGGAGTTCAAGCAGACTGCCACCTGTACCCATTTGCTAATGCTGGTAGGTCTGTTATATCTGGTGCATGCATTGGTGCATAGGATCAAGAAGAGAGGCTTTGATCGAATGGTAAGGACCAATCTACTGGGAGTAGTGGTGCTGACATTGGCTTTTCTTGTGGATATTGTGGCGTTTTATACTGGCGCAATTAAGACGGATGTCTTCGGCAGATTTGGATTTTTGTTTTATATCATGCTTCTGGGAAAGGAAGCGGCAAAAAGTACGATATCCAAGGTAAAGGTAGGGCGCAAGGCGGAGGTATACCGTGAGCTTGCCATAAAGGATATTCTTACCGGAGTATATAATCGTAATGCATATGATGGATGGGCATCTAAGAATCATCAATCACAAGGAACAGCGATCATCACCTTTGATTTAAATGAATTAAAGAAGTGTAATGATACGTTGGGACATGCGTCAGGTGACAAGTATATACAGGATGCTTCGGCATTGCTGGTAAAGGTGTATGAGCCAACGGGACGATGTTACCGTATCGGTGGAGATGAGTTCTGTGTAATCGTAGAGAATGCGGATGAAGCATGGATCGAGAACAGCTTTAAGGAATTGGAACAGTTAGAGTATGCATATAATCAGAATTCTGAAGTCGTGAAGATGCAGATAGCCCATGGCTATGCTATCTTTGATGAGAAGAAGGATGAGGATGTGGAGGACACAAGAGGTCGCGCGGATGCATTCATGTATAAGAATAAGAAACTAAGAAAAAAACAGGGCAGATAGCCAATGTCATTAAGTTAAGATGACGAATCAAGATCTCAGTATTAGAAATAATATTGGGGTCTTTTATTTTATAAAAAATAGTTGACATGAAATGTCAAATGTGCGGCCGCTTTCGCTATTGAATGATAATGAGGTAGCGAAAGCGGCCCTTGTAATTAAGAAAAACTTGATTGCAAGGAGGTCACATATGAAAACAAACTACCTTAAAAATCTTTTGCTTTCCGAAATAAAATCTGTTTCAGAAAAGTCAGACGATTATTGTGTATCATCTGGAAAAGATTTTACCAGGCATCGAAAACTTTCGTTTGAAACTGTCATAAAAACGACTATTGGTATGGAGAGTGGAAGTCTTACCAACGAGATAATTAATGCATTTAATGCAGAGCCGAATCTGCCATCGACTTCCGCATTTGTTCAACAACGTTACAAGATTAAGCCTGAAGCATTTAAAGCTGTTTTTGATGGTTTCACTTCTAGAATTATAGATGCAAATCAGAAAGACATTCGTGTTTTAGCCATTGATGGTTCTGACGTTCAAATAGCTACAAATCCGGACGATTCATCATCATTTCATCCAGGCTCTAATGGACAAAAACCTTATAATCTACTTCATTTAAACGCTCTTTTTGACTTAAATCAAAAAATTTATACTGATGCAATAATTCAAGGACGTATGGATTTGAATGAACATAGTGCGTTACAAAATATGGTGGACAGATCAAACGTTAGAAAAGCCTTAGTTATTGCTGATCGTGGATATGAATCCTATAACAACATGGCTCACATTCAAGAAAAAGGCTGGTATTTTTTAATCCGTATTAAAGATGGGAAAAATGGTATCAAAGAAGGACTATCGCTTCCAAAATATGATGAGTTTGACGAGCAGATATCGTTAAAACTAACTCGAAGGCAAACAAAAGAAACAAAGAACTTGTTAAAAGATAAAAATCATTATCGGTTCATTCCGAGTGTTGTTACATTTGATTACCTGGCTCAGAAATCAAGAAAACATGACCCGGTGAAATTTTATACTCTAGATTTTAGAATTGTTAGATTTAAGGTAACGGATGAACTTTACGAAACAGTTCTGACAAACTTGGATTCTGCTACTTATCCTTCTGATAAGCTTAAGGAGCTTTATGCTTTGCGCTGGGGAATTGAAACTTCATTTCGAGATTTGAAATATACGATTGGCATGTTAGATTTTCATTCAAAAAAGGTGATGGGTATCCATCAAGAAATATATGCACACATGATAATGTATAACTTTGCAGAAATGATTACCTCGCACGTAGTCATTGAAAAGAAGCAAAGAAAATATACTTATAAAGCCAATTTTTCAGTCGCAGTACATATGTGTAGATTATTCTATCAGGGAAAAACAACATCACCTAATCTGGAAACCATAATTGCAAGAAACATTATACCAATACGACCAGATAGGCATCGTGATCGAAAGCTAACGGTAAAAGTATTTCATGGTTTCTTATATAGAGTAGCATAATTTCACATAAATAAAATAATTTTTTTCGACAGATGAAAATCTGTCTTATTTGCATGCAATAAAAAGCAGAAAAGCAGGAAAGCAATTCACTTTCCTACTAGTTTGCTTTAAAGGCATCCTTTAGGCAATGTTAACTTAATGACATTGGGCAGATAGCCCTGTTTTTTATCGAATAGGAAGCTTTTAGAAGTTGTTGCCGTTCCAGCCCCAGTTATCTGTTGGGAAGTATGCGACATAAATGCGGGAGGCCGGGATAGAAAGCTCTCGTTCGAGGAGAGAGCAGATCTTCGCAGTCATCTGGCTGGTGCCAGCAGCGGATGGTGTGCCGAAGGTCTTTACCTCTACATAAGCGATATTGGAAGCGCTGCCCTGAAAGGAAAGGCTGGCATTGTCTTCGTATCCAGTCATGATCCAGTTGTCTCCCTTGCCCAGACACTCTCTGGTGATGCGGCAAAGCTCTGCGGTCAAGGCATCCTTTTTGGCGTTGCTTAATGTGACGGTTGTCTTGGTATTAATAAATGGCATGAATGAGTCCTCCTTTGGTTATTATAAAAATAGTATATACCGAAAATCCCCTGCATACAATGTAAAAACAAGTAGTGCAGGGGATTTTGTTTGAAAAGCTATATTGAAGAAAGAGCCATGGAGATTGCCAGATATATTATCGACAATAATACGACCGTGCGACAGGCGGCAAAACATTTTGGAATTAGTAAGAGTACAGTACATAAGGATGTGACGGAGAGGTTGGTGCAGATCAATCCGACACTAGCAGCAGAGACAAGAAAAGTGCTGGATGTAAACAAATCAGAGCGCCATATCAGAGGTGGTCTGGCAACAAAAGAAAAATATTTGCATCAGCATTAGGAATCGTTAGCGGATGTTGAAATATGTCCCTTTTTTTGGTACAATAGTCATAGATATATTTTTGCGGTACAGTAGTATGGCAGTAAATGGGGGGCAACAAATGAAAAAAATTGCATTGTTCATGGATGGGTGGAAGCGCTTTTTTACCTTTGCATGGCCGGCAGGTATCCTTCAGCGGATTCGTGAGACAAATGAGGATGTAGGCTTATATATTTTCAATAGTTCTGGTGATTGGAGTCGAGATGAGGACTATAATGTTGGAGAGTACAATATTTATCGTCTGCCAGATCTGAATGATTTTGATGGTATTATTGTGGATCTGAATAATATCAGATATCCAGGGGTGCGCGAATATGTGGTAGAGGCGGTAAAGAAGACTGGAAAGCCAGTCATTTCCGTTGCTAACGAGATTGAAGATTTTTATTATGCTGGAATCGACAACTATGCGGCAATGCGAGAGATTATTGAACATCTGCACAAGAAGCATAACTGCAAGAAGTTCTGGCTCATGATGGGTCCGGAAGATAATTATGAGAATAAGATGCGTACCCAGGCACTGACAGAATATATGGAGGAATGTGGAATTCCTTTTGATGATACGGATATTTATTATGAGAACTACGAGTTTACCTGTGGAGTCAATGGTTTCAACAAGTTAAGCGAGAATCATGATAGTATACCGGATGCCATTATTTGTGCCAACGATAATATTGCGGTGGGAGTCTGTGAAGCAGCAGCCAAGAAGGGGTATGAAGTTCCAACAGATTTCTGTGTGACAGGATTTGACGATTTTGATAAGGCAAGCTACTATTCTCCACAGCTTACGACAGTCAGCCATGTGCGGGAGGAAGTAGGTTATGCCTGTATGGATCTGTTCTTGAAGCTGTGGGCAGGGGAAGAAGTTCCGAAGTTCAGCTATACGAAGCATAAATGTGTGTTCCGTCAGAGCTGTGGATGTGGAGAGACCCTTGCAACGGATCAGCAGGAGCATTTGAAGGAGCAGATTCTGTATGGAATAGAGACCGATGAATTTGAAGCACAGGTCTTAGCGTTGGAGTACGAATTGTTGCAATGTAAGTCTGTACAGGAGATGCCACAGTGGATACCAAAGTGCATTCCTGCTTTAAAGTGTGATGCGATGTATCTGGTAGTCGATGAACACATGGATGATTTCCGAAGAGAGACGGATTATTTTGACCGGTATCATATCGAGAACGAAGAATTATGCATAGAGGGATATCCGAAGAAGATGCGGATTGAATTTGCATATGAGAATGGTCATATTGTAGAGACTCAGGGACAGATGATCGAGAACCTGTTCCCAACGTTTGAGGCTAAGACGGGTGGTACAGATGTCTTATTCATGCCACTGCACTTTAGACAGCATACGGTGGGATATCTGGTTATCCGCAATGCAGTGTATCTGATGGAGAAGCAGTATTTATCACAGATCGTTAATGTGCTGACTTCTGCGATGGAGAATCTTCATAAGAAGGAGAAGCTGGCATACATGAATCAGGTGTTGTCGGATCTGTATGTAAAGGATGCGATGACGGGCCTCTATAACCGACTGGGATATCAGAAGCTGGCATGTTCTCTGTTTGAGCGCAAGAAGAAGGATAAGGAGAACATATGCATTGTATTTATGGATATGGATCGCCTTAAGTATATTAATGACCAGTTCGGACATATTCATGGAGACTGGGCAATCAAGACCATTGGTAATGCGATATTGAACAATTGTCCGGAGGGAGGAATCCCTGTCAGAAATGGTGGAGATGAGTTCCTCGTTATGCTGGAAGCTCCGGATGATAAGAGTGCAAAAGAGATGATTCAGAAGGTCAGAGAGGAACTGGTCGAAAAGGCAGAGATGATGAAGGTTCCATACCCACTTTCCGTTAGTGCTGGTTGCATTGTTACGGATATGGATTGTGAGAAGAATCTGGATGACTATGTGCGTGAAGCGGACGAAGTCATGTATGAGGAGAAGACTGCCAAGAAAGCGAATCGAAAGTAGAGAGGAAGCAGTGTGACGATGAAGATAGATCGTGCTCATGTAATGGCAGAGTTCGAGAAATACACAGACGATTATGATTCTACGGATGAGAAGGTTAAGCTAAAGATCGATCATACCTACCGTGTTGCCGAGCTATGTGAGCGGATTGCCCGAGCAGAGGGCATGGATGCAGCAGATGTTGATCTGGCATGGCTCCTTGGCATGTTACATGATGTGGGAAGATTTGAACAGCTCAGAAGATATGGAACGTTCATTGATGCGGATTCTATCGATCATGCACAGCTTGGAGCGGACATCCTGTTTGGAACAGGAGAGTCTGAACAGGGAAGAATTCGAGATTATGTGCAGGGCATGGAGGAGGACGTATTAATAGAGACTGCGATTCGTGTGCACAACAGGTATCGTGTTCCGGAAGGTCTTCCGGCACGTACCGAAAAGCTAAGTCATATTCTTAGAGATGCAGATAAGATTGATATTCTTAAGGTAAATGTGGAAGTACCACTGGAGGAAATCTATAATACCACCACAGCGGAATTGCGGAATGCAGAGGTGTCGGAGGCTGTCATGGAGAGTTTTTATGAGCATAAAGCGACACTCCGTGATATCAGGCAGACCATCGTGGATCATGTGGTGGGACATATTTCCCTTGTGTATGAATTGGTTTTTTCAGAAAGTCTCCGTATCGCAAAGGAGCAGGGATATCTGGATCAGCTCATGCATTTTGAGAGCAAGAATGCCAAGACCATGGAGCAGTTTACCAAGCTTAGGGAAGAGATGGAGCGGTATCTTATGGAAATGTAATGTTGTATCCTGTGTTCGGGAAGATTAGCGCTGCGGCGCAGTCCAGAATGAAAAGTAGGATAAGCAGAGCATTTAGATTGCGTCGGAACCGTGGGGAAAGGCGTAACCATAGCCATGTTACAATAGGAGCGAGCAGGCAGATCCAAAGTACACCTGCCACACCAAAGCCGATGGCAGACCATAGGCAGATGTAGCCCTTGTAATTGAGCAGATAGCCACTGTAATCCCAGTAGCGAAGTTGCCATACGGTGTCTAAGAGCCAACCGATCAGGAGTTCTAATGAGGTGCCGACGATAATGGATAGGAAGAACACCCGGATAGGGTGTTTTTTTTGTACCTTAAATAGTATATAAAACAGGACTGCACCAGCCCCGTAAATCGGCAACCAAGGTCCATAGAAGAAACCGCGCTTGGCAAAGTGTCCATCTATTAAGTACATAAAAAGTACCTCCCAGAAAAAGCCACCGATGGCACAGAGAAAGAAGAAAAATATCTGCTGGGAGAAAAAGAGTCCAATATGATTCTGTTCCGGTGGACAGAGTTTTGAAAAATCCGGTAAATGGTCATTTTTTTTCATGGGGATAGTATGCGCGGTAGAGAGAAATGTATGTGTTTCGTGTTTTTTTTTGATAAAAATGACAAAAATGAGGGGAAAGAGAAAAACACCTTGTAAACCGCAGATTCGTATTTTATAATGATAGAAATTGGCATTTGCCCGCAAAGCGTAATAGGGCGGGTGCATATGTATAATAACTGAGGAGGAAATGGTCAATATGAGTATGGAAAACAATTTTTTCCAGGAAAAAGTAATTGTCATTGACTTTGGTGGTCAGTACAACCAGCTGGTTGCACGACGTGTCAGAGAGTGCAATGTTTACTGTGAGATATATTCTTATAAGACAGACATTGAGCAGATCAAGGCAATGAATCCAAAGGGTATCATCCTTACAGGTGGACCAAATAGCTGTTATGAGGCGGATTCACCGACCTATACAAAGGAGCTGTTCGAGCTTGGAATCCCAGTACTGGGTCTTTGCTACGGTGCACAGCTTATGATGCATGTACTTGGCGGTAAGGTAGAGAAGGCGCCAGTACGTGAGTACGGTAAGACAGAGGTTATGGTGGACACGACATCTCCACTTTTTGCGGATGTGGCACCAACAACTATCTGCTGGATGAGTCATTTTGACTATATTTCTCAGGTTGCTCCGGGATTCTCTATTGTAGCACATACAGCAGACTGTCCAGTTGCAACAGCAGAAAATAGAGAGAAGAACTTATTCGCGATCCAGTTCCACCCAGAGGTACTTCATACTCAGGAGGGAACCAAGATGCTGCACAACTTCGTGCGTGGTGTCTGTGGTTGTGCCGGAACATGGAGAATGGATTCCTTCGTAGAGAGTTCTATTCAGGAGATTCGTGAGAAGGTCGGCAATGGTAAGGTGCTGTGTGCACTTTCTGGTGGTGTAGATTCCTCTGTTGCAGCAGTTATGCTGGCAAAGGCAATCGGCGATCAGTTGACCTGTGTATTCGTAGATCATGGTCTTCTTCGTAAGAACGAGGGTGATGAGGTCGAGGAAGTATTTGGACCAAATGGCCCTTACGAGTTGAACTTCATCCGTGTGAACGCGCAGGAGCGTTTCTATGGAAAGCTGGCAGGTGTGACTGAGCCAGAGAAGAAGCGTAAGATTATCGGTGAGGAGTTCATCCGTGTATTTGAGGAGGAGGCTAAGAAGATCGGAGCTGTTGATTTCCTCGTACAGGGAACTATCTACCCAGACGTGGTAGAGAGTGGTCTTGGTGGAGAGTCCGCAGTGATCAAGTCTCACCACAACGTTGGAGGACTTCCAGATTGCGTTGATTTCAAAGAGATCATCGAGCCACTTCGTAACCTTTTCAAGGATGAGGTTAGAAAAGCTGGCTTAGAGCTGGGGATTCCAGAGAAGTTAGTATTCCGTCAGCCATTCCCAGGTCCAGGACTTGGTATCCGTATCATCGGAGAAGTTACCGCTGATAAGGTTCGCATCGTACAGGATGCAGACGCAATCTACCGTGAGGAGATCGCAAAGGCTGGATTGGACAAGACCATTGGTCAGTACTTTGCAGCGCTTACTAATATGCGTTCCGTAGGTGTTATGGGTGATGAGAGAACCTATGACTATGCGGTGGCACTTAGAGCGGTTAATACCGTAGATTTCATGACAGCAGAGGCAGCAGAGATTCCATTTGAGGTGCTTCAGACTGTGATGAGCAGAATTATTAATGAGGTGAGAGGGGTCAATCGAGTATTCTATGATCTGACCAGCAAGCCACCTGGAACGATTGAGTTTGAATAACGGACAGAAATGCCGAAAGCCTGTATTTATGCGGGTTTCCGGCATTTGTTTTACAAAATGGCTCTAGTTTGGCTCTATTTGTGGGCGGAGTAATAGAATAAATACTTATAAGATTTTCATTTTAGGAAGGTATAGTGTAATATGGAACGATTATTTACCAGGAATGAGACCGAAAATAATGAAATAGTATCGAAGTTGTTTATCGGTATATTTATATTTGTTTTATTGGTATGGACGCTCTGTTGGTGTGGTGTGTTTGATTTTGATATACAAGTAGCATCTATCTTTTTATGTATATCAGCGATCTTTTTATTAACGCCTTATGTTTTCATTTATGTATTCCATTTAAATTACAAAGGCATGAAATATATATTGATTCTTAATCTATCACTATGTATAGGAGTCTGTTATTATATTTTTACTTTCCAAATGGTAATAATGTTGATACTTCCGTTTTTGGTAGCAATGTTATACATGAACAAGAGACTTCTGTATTTTTCGGGTGCTATTAATTTTGTTATTGTTGTGATAGCACATTTTGTTTCTGCATTATTTGTGCTACAACCTTGGTTAGAACCATTTATTGGGATCAAAAATGTAATCCGTTTTGATCTGATTCCAAGAATTATGCAATTAGGTATATGTTTTGTATTGCTTTTTGTATTGATGAACAGAATGTTAGCTTATATGGAACAGTTAAAATGTGTTAATGAAGAATTAATGAATGAGGTTAGCTTAACCAATAAAAATCAAAGTGCGGAAAGAAAAGAGTTGGAAGGGTATTTGTCTTGTTTGACAGATAGGGAAAAAGAGATATTTATACAAATGCTTCAGGGCAAGACAAATATGCAGATTGCAGAAAGGTTATGCCTTTCAAGTGGAACAGTTAAAAACTATGTTTCATCTGTATATGATAAAATTGGTATAAAAGAACGAAACTATCTTATTCTTAAATTTGGGCATATAATAGCAGATTATGACCAAAGTAATGAGGGAAAATGACCGTAGTTACTTCACAATTTTTGATATATTAGTTATTTTTGACTTAATATCGAAAGGAGTGGTGTGAAAATGAGATTTTTTGATTGTAATGAAAGTAGAAGAAAAAAGAAAGTTGGCAGATTTATATTGGTAACTATCGTATGCCTGTGTTTAATTTGTTTTATTAATTTTATACCTACTTTTAATTTAGAAACATCTAATATGTCTTTGTTAGAAGGAAAGTGGGTAAATGTATATTATGAGACAGAAAAAGATGCGGCTGAGGATGTGTTTCAATATGCAGATGCTGAAACAGAGGATATTGCTGAAAAGTTGGGTTTTGACAAAAAACAAAATATCAATATATACATATATGATCACCAAAGCACAATGCAAAAAAAGAAATATGGTTATATCGGTCCGTTGTTAGGTTTGGATTGGTATATTGGGGATAATATCGGTACAGATGTAATCTTAACATCACCAGCAAATCCAGGAAAGGTACACGATTATGATAATAACAAATATGCTGTTCTTCATGAAATTGTACATGCATACATTAGTGTGAAAAATCCTAATATTCATTTGTGGTTGACCGAAGGAATGGCTTTATATTTGAGCAATGGCGAGGAGTTTTATAAAGAGTATTTAGAAGAAATGAAAATTCCGACATATGAAGATACGTGTACAAGGAATCCTATTCGTTTTTCAAATTGTGGAGGATATACATTTGCGAATACCTACATAGAATATTTGGAATCAACATATGGTTGGAGTAAAGTTTTAGAATTAATTGAGACGGAAAAGTATGAGCAAGTATTTGGGAAGAGTTCAGAGGAGATATATGATGAGTGGGTTTTGTATTTGAACGACTATTATCAGTAATTCTCTTGTACTGGGAAATAAATTTGTGATACAATACGATTTAAGGAAAGTACCCATGACAGGGTGGTAGCCTCCCGAGTTTATGATACCGGTTCACCGGAATACATAGGAAGGGAGGTGGCGCCGATGACAGCTTATGAGATCATTACGATTTTCATTGGGATATTAGCTTTGCTGATGTCCTTTGGTAGCTTGATTGTAGCGTTGCTTGCCTTTCTCGATAAGAGAAACAAGCGCAAATAAAAATGCCTATCCTGTCTGATCCACAGGATAGGCGGTGTCCGTAAGGACATTTCTTTAGCCTAAACTCGGAGCATCCACCTTTGGAGTGGGTGCTTTCTGTTTAATTAGATATTATCATCTTATGTCTGATAATTCAAGAGATTTCTCTAATTTGGAAAAATTTTTACAGTAAGTCGGTCAGTGCCTTTCTTGACAACCATACTGTCATCAAGCAGGTGCTGCTTGATTTCTTCGATATTCTCATTGATGTGCTGCAGGCTGTCAGCATACTCTTCTTCTGAATATTCATCTTTAGCATTTATCATATTTTCACGAATTTCCAGAGCTTTCATATAGGTGCAGAGCTTTTTGTTGATGAGATTGTTTTTAAAGGACAGCTTAACAGTAGCTGGCTTGAAGTTGCCTTCCTCATCCTTATCTGCTTCAAATTTCATATCAATTTGGTCATCTAACTTAAACAGTAGTGATAATACATCAGAAACTGTTTCTATATCAAAATCCATGAAAATGTTAATGCTGATGCCCAATGCATTTGCAATCTTCAAAAGCTGATCTGGCTTAGGATTGCGAATACCATATTCATATTTCTTAATTGTAGCGGAGTTTATGCCGGACAGTTGACCGAGCATTTCTTGCGATATTCCACGCATATTGCGAAAATATTTAATCTTTTCCCCAGTAGTCATGAAAACAGCTCCTTTATGTTTTGATAAACCTATTCTATCATATTGGGACACATTTGTGTATAAAAATTTTATATAAATACTTGACAGACACAAATGTGTACTGATATAATACGGATAAATAGGGACACAAAAGTGTACTAAAATAAAAAAGAAAAGGAGAATTAATATGGAGAATACGATGAAAATGTATATTACAGCAGAAGAGGCAGCAGAGATTCTCGGAGTATCAAGAGGATATGCTTACAAAATTATTCGTGGTCTTAATAATGAATTGAAAGAAAAAGGCTACCGAGTGATTTCAGGTAAAGTGCCTACAAAGTATTTCGAGGAGAAGTTTTATGGAATGGCAGTTAGTTAATGCAGAGAGGAGATGATAACATGCCAGCAACAAGAGATGGCAAGACGTGGCGTAGCCAGTTCTATTATGAGGACTGGCAGGGTGTACGTCATAAAAAGAACAAAAGAGGCTTTAAGACAAAAGCTGAAGCAGAGGAGTGGGAGCGTAACTTTCGGCAACAGCAGAGAAAAGATTTGGATATCAACTTTGAGAATTTTGTTGAAATCTACTTTGCGGATATGGAGAACAGGCTTAGAGAAAGTACAATCAAGAATAAGAGATATGTGTTTGATTTAAAGGTTACGCCTTATTTCAAAAAGAAAAAGATGTGTGAGATTAAGACAGCGAATATCCGGGCATGGCAGAATGAACTGATTAAGCAGGGATATGCACAGACATATCTTAAAAGTATCAATAACCAGTTGGCTGCACTTTTCAATTATGCCGTCAGATATTATGACCTAAAAGATAATCCCTGCAGGAAAGCAGGAAGTATCGGGAAAAGTAAGGCTGACGATATGGAGTTCTGGACAAAGCAGGAGTTTAAGCAATTTCTTCCGTCTATGGATCAGAAACCGGAGGCGAGGATGGCATTTCTACTTCTGTATTGGACGGGAATGCGTATAGGAGAATTATTGGCACTTACTTACGAAGATATTGATTTGGAAAAGCGTATTATAGGCATTTCCAAATCATATCAGAGAATAGACGGAAAGGATGTAATTACACCGCCAAAGACACCAAAGAGCAATCGTAAGATTACAATTCCACCATTCCTGGCGGAAGAGCTAAAGGAATATTGCAGTCATTTATATGGGATTATGCCGAATGAAAGAATGTTTCGGTTTACAAAGTCTTATATGGAACATGAAATAGTGCGTGGCATTAAGGAAACAGGGGTAAAGCGAATTCGTCTTCATGATCTGCGTCACAGCCACGCATCACTGCTGGTGGAACTTGGATTTCAGCCATTGGCAATAGCAGAGCGGCTGGGACATGAAAAGATAGAAACAACATTAAATACTTATTCACATTTATATCCGAATAAGCAGGCAGAACTGGCAGACAGATTAGAACTTGAGAATGAGGAGGACGAGCTATGAGCGGAGTACACAAACATCCAACAATTAGCTTTCGTGTATCAGACAGAGAACGGGAGATGATTGAGGCAAGGATACTTGCAAGCGGTATGCAGAAAAAAGACTATTTTGTCCGTTCCTGTATTTATAACAGAATATGTGTTGTAGGAAAGAAAGAGGTCATTTACAAGCTTGTAGAGGAATTGCAGAATATGCAGACAAATATTTCTGAACTGGTAAAACAACTGGAACAACAGGATGTAACACTTACCGCTGATGGTTTGGAAGATATGCGAAATGACTGTATGGATACGTTGCAGGCGATTATTTCAATGCTGGATGGTGCGAAGTATCTCTGGCAGGGAGTACAGACGGATAAAGAAAAAAGTCCTGACAGCGGCAACTGTTAGGACTTGCGGTAACAAAAGAAAACCTCTGCTACCTATGTATTCACAACTAGAGTATAGCAGAGGTTCTTCTTAGGAGCAAATAAAAGATTTGAATATGGAGGACTTTTATGGAAGGACAAAAGGCAGAATTAAAGATGATACGGATGTCGGAGGTGGAATCACAGGAAGTGAAATGGCTGTGGTATCCGTTTATACCATACGGAAAGCTGACAATTATTCAGGGGGATCCGGGAGATGGAAAAACCACACTTGTGTTAAATATAGCAGCAAAGTTATCAAAGGGAGAATGCTTCGACAGTGATATGGATGTACAGGAGCCGGTAAATGTGATTTATCAGACAGCAGAGGATGGTCTGGCAGACACAGTAAAGCCAAGACTTGAACTTGCCGGAGCAGACTGTGAAAAGATACTGGTTATTGATGAAAGTGATAAATCACTGTCTATGGCAGATGAAAGGTTGGAAGAGGCACTTGCTAAGACAAGGGCAAAAGTATTGATATTAGATCCGATACAGGCTTATCTCGGTGGTGGTATGGATATGAACCGGGCAAATGAAGCAAGAGATATGACAAAGAAGCTGGGAGCATTAGCGGAGAAATATCAATGTGCAATTCTTCTTATTGGTCATATGAATAAGGCATCAGGTAACAAAGCGGCATATAGAGGTATGGGTTCTATTGACTTCTTTGCAGTGGCGAGAAGCGTGCTTCTGGTCGGCAGAATAGAGGGAGAACCTAATACAAGGGCAGTTGTTCAGATAAAGAATAATCTTGCGGCATTTGGGCATCCAAAGGCATTCACGTTATCGGAGACAGGCTTTCACTGGTTAGGAGATTATGAGATTACAGCAGATGAAGTGCTTGGAGGAATTGCACCAAAGGCGAACAAGTTGGAGCAGGCAAAGCAAATGCTGCGTGAACTGGCGGAAACATCTAATGCGGTGCAGAGCAATGAAGTTTTTGAAATGGCTGATGAACAGGGCATTTCAAAAAGGACATTGGAAAATGCCAAAAAGGAGCTTGGTATCCGGGCAAAGAAAATTAACAATTCATGGTATTGGGAGTTGGATAAGGTAAAGTCGGATTAAGGCAAGAACGCAACAATGCAGACTATATAGAAATTGCGGAGATGAGCCTTGCAAGGTTGCAAAATCTATAGATATTGCATTGTTGCGGACTTGATAGTATAGGAAAGGAATGATGGATTGATATGAAAAATGTGCAGATTTCACAGGAGCTTTTCATTGCACTTACGAGGTATTTTCTGCTGGAGCAGGAGGAGTTATACCCAGAGATAAAGAAAGGCCTGGAAAAGAAACTAGATGCGCTGGTAATGAGAGAGCTGTATACGAAGTACAAAACCGCACCAAGCGAAGAAGAACGAGAAAAGGCACGCAGGGAATATTTGGATAAGCGTGGTGTGCCGGAAAGCTTTCGGTGGTAGTTTTCCTTAATCGTAAATGACGGGTGCGTGGCACGCTCCCGTTAGGTATGGTTAAGGAGAAATGTGGTGCGGTTGTGATACAGTGAACGCTTGTGGACACTGACTGCCGAAGGCAGATTAGCTCCCGGCAGGGCGCAAAACCTGACTTGTCAGGTTGCATTTTTGATGCCGCAGGTGTCAAAAGTGCTTTTGCGTTACTTTCGGCGAAAGTAACAAAGCCTGCGCCGTTTCCGGCGCTAATATGACAGATAAAAGGAAGGAGAGAATTGCCTATGGAAAGAACAATTAGTGGGATGGTAGGAAAAGGTTCCGTTAATCACAACACCCGAGTTTTTACAGCAAAAAATGTGGATAGTGATAGAAGTGGTGCTAATGTTCATTTTTGTAATGAAGATATAAAGCAGGTTTATCATAAATTGTTTGATGAAGCACTTGAACGATATAATGCAAAGCAGAAACGTAAGGATCGAGTGATTGATGATTATTATGAAAAAATCAGACAAGGCAAGCAGGAAAAACTTTTTCATGAAGTGATTTTTCAGATTGGAAATAAAGACGATATGAATGCCAAAAGCGAAGAAGGACTTCTTGCTAAAAAGATATTAACAGAGTTTATGGACGAGTTTCAAGCACGAAATCCTAACTTGTATGTGTTTTCTGCCCACTTGCATATGGATGAGGAAACACCACATTTACACATTGATTTTGTGCCATACATTACAGGCAGCAAGCGAGGATTGGATACAAGAGTATCGTTAAAATCTGCATTGGCTGCGGAGGGTTTTACAGGCGGCACGAGAGGTGCTACAGAGTGGAATCAATGGATTGCAGCAGAGAAGCGAGAATTGGCTATGGTAATGGAGCGATACGGTGTCAAATGGCTTCAAAAGGGTACACATGAAAAGCATTTGTCGGTGTTGGATTTTGAAAAGCAGGAGAGAGCGAAGGAAGTAGCGGAATTAGATAGTCAAAAGAGGGAAAAGACCTCAGAGGTTGCTAAATTGGATCAGGCAGTATCCTCTATGAAGCAGGAATTAATGACTACTACAGTTAAGCAGGTAAAAGCTGAGGAGGCTGTTGAAAAGGCAAGAGCGGAAGGTGCTACGCTTCAGAGGGATAACGAAACATTAAGTACAAGCAATCAACAATTGCGAGTGGAAAATACAAGCCTTGAAATAAAAAAGGTGGAACTACGGACGGATAATCGTCACTTGGAACAGCAACAATTGCAATTACAGACAGATAATAGCGAATTGGAGATGAAACAGAGAGTTTTGCGGTCCGAGAACCAGGGATTGGAACAAAAACAGAATAAATTACAAGAGGATAATGAAAAGCTGGAGCAGAAGCAAGCTACACTACAATCGGATAATCAGGCATTAAAACAAATGCAGGATAGGCTACAGAAAGATAATGCCCAGCTTGAAATACAACAGGAGAAATTGAAAAGTAGCATTGATCAGATGGTGCAGTCAGAGAAGTTGTTGCAGCGTGACGTTCGAAAGTATGATGAAGAATCTGAATGGCAACTTCCAGAGCCGGGAGCGTTTGCAAGTGCAAAGTCATTTCGTGATAAAGTAGCTTTGCCTCTTGTGAACAAATTGAAGGAACTGGTAAAAAGCTTGACAATCCAATGCGTCAGATTAAAAGAGGAAGTGCTTCAAGTGAGAGATAAAGTTAAGCATCTCACAAGCGATGTAGAATTTTACAAAGGAAAGATTAAAGATATGAACACCAAAACAGAATTATTGCAGGAAAAAGCCGATGATCTGGAGCGTGTGAAACGATATGCCGGTGCGGAGCAAATTGATACTATTATCAGTAAGGTAAAGGAGCAGGAACGCATGGAGCAACAGGCAAGACAGTATAACAGGTCTTATGTGGCAAGGTAAACGAAAGGATGGATTGATATGATGGATGATAACAGATTGGATAATATTTTAGAATGTGCCTATAACATGGATAACGGATATGTTGAAGTGTGGTATGTTGACGGGAATATGCTTCGGATAAAATGTGAGGAGGTTGAGGCTGCTCTGAGGACAACAGAGCAGTCGCTGGCAAAGCTTCATAGGTTGTTAGAAAATAAGCCGATAGAGTATGTGGCAATGGCTTTGTCCGGGGAAATGCAGGCATATTGTGATATTGAGGATGAAATGGTTAAGAGTATGTTTGGGACGATTGTGCAAGGGTATTTGAAGAAAGGGTATAATAGGGCTACGGCGGAGATGATGGCGAGGGAGTTCTTTCGGTATGAGAGTTGAGAAAACAGTTGACAAATTATTACTTTAATATTATTTTAATATTAAAGTAATAAAGATGGAGGTGCATTATGGCTACGAATTTAATGAATGTTTTCAAGAATACAGATTTAAAAAATATAGGTAAATCAGCGGCAGATGTTGTGTCATTGGCATTTAAGCCAAATAAAAAAACAGGTGCGAAAATTGCAAGAGCCGTGTTAAGTGATGGAACAACGCTAATTAAAAGTGTAACAGCATCAGGAGTGGTTTCAGAAACCATTCACAAATTGCCAGAAATAGCATCGGTAGCACAAAGAAATGAAATTATTAAGGATTTAGCAAAACAAAAAATTAATCAAGAAACAATAGCTGCAATGTTAGATGTATCCCAATCAACGGTTTCAAATGTATTGAGGAAAAAATAATAGTAATATTTTTAAGGAATAATACAGAAAGAAGGTTTTATTTTGGGAGATAGAGTTGATGTTAATACCTTTGCAAATTCACAATGTGCAATTAGAGATTATATGCATTTTAAATTGAAGAATGAATATATGCATGAGGCAAGAGTTCTTGTGTCATCTATGGGAAAAACTCGGTATAATGGTATTCTGAAGGTAGTACCTCGAATTGAAACAAATAATTCGTCAATTGATATAATTGGGGACGCACAATTTGAACGAGATTATTATGGTAAATATACAAATGAATATTAGATATTTACTTTTATAAATGGAACTCTATTAATTAAAGGTGTGGATATATGGGGAAATCCTATTGAAATTGATATAACAAGTGTATAAAAGCTGAGACATAAAAAATACTTTGAAGAGAGTGGCAATAAATCACGTTTTTAACATAGAAATATGCAAGAAGAGATTGTATAATATAATAAAAAAGAATGAGATATTTTATTAGTATAAAGTTTATTGTATGTTTGGAAAGGAGAGATAATATGTTTTATTCTCCATTAAGATATCCAGGTGGGAAAGGAAAGCTTGAGCCATTTATGGATTTGCTAATTAGGCAGACCGGTCACGTGGGCGGAACTTATGTGGAACCATTTGCTGGTGGGGCAGGAATTGCTTTGGAACTGCTGGAAAAGGGTATTGTTAATGACATAGTAATCAATGATTTAGATAAAGGAATATATTCATTTTGGAGAGCAATTCTTACAGAAACAGATAGATTTGTAAATGATATACGAAATGTTGAATTGACCATAGATGAATGGAATAGACAGAGAGAAATAATTGATGATTGTAGTCGATATAGTTACGAACTTGGTTTCGCAACATTTTATTTAAATAGAACTAATAGGTCGGGAATAATAAAGGGTGGTGTAATTGGTGGTATAGAACAAGCTGGTAATTGGAGAATGGATGCGAGATTTAACAGAGAAGCATTGATAGATCGTATAGTAAAAGTCGCTAGTCGAAAAAAACATATTCACTTATATAATAAAGATGTTAATTCGTTTATTCAAAATTATTTACCAAAATATCAGCAGAACGCATTTGTGTATTTTGATCCACCATATTTTGGAAAAGGAAAACAATTATATTTGAATTTCTTTTCATATGATGATCACGTTAGGATTGAGAGAATGATAAATAATCAAGTTAATTGTGATTGGGTTATTACATATGACGATGTTCAGGAAATTGCAGATATTTATCAAAATCATATTTTGAGAAGATTTGACTTGAATTATAGTGCTGCTGTAAAGAGAAAAGCAAGTGAGATTATTATATTTAAGCGGCAGAATATGATACCAACAGATAGTCAATTACAACAGAATGGAATTTGTGTGAATTTACGATAAGGAGATAAAAGTACATGAGGATAAGGCCATATCATTTTTATATTGAAAATTTCAGAAACTTCCGTGATACTTCTTTTGATTTGGGACGAAAAATAACAGTTATCAGTGGTCAAAATGGTGTTGGTAAATCCAATGTACTATCTCTGATAGCATCAAGTTCAGGTGTGAGTTCTAAGTCGATGTTAGGAAGCAATTTTCAGCCAGAATTCACAGATTTTTTTAATATTGACCCAAATGAGCCGTATGAGGATTATAAATTATATCTGACCTATAAAGATAATAACGGAACAGACGCTTTTACAAAAAGACTTTCATTTAAGGATGATACAAAATTTGGACGAGGTATTAGAATTATTCCAAGAACTTCAAATGTTGGACTGGAAAACTGTACTAATAAAGAGGCTGCGGAACAAGCAAAAAGAAATTATGGAATAGGCGCAGATGGAAGGGTAAAAATACCTACAATTTATTTGAGTTTATCAAGATTATATCCATTAGGAGAACGAAAAGATACCGTTAAAATATCGAAAATAAATAAAAATAATACATTTTACAAAACAAAGGCAGATGAAAAATATAAGGAATGGTACAACTATATTATACCAAATTCCATAATTAGTGATGCATCACTGACTGTGGTTGAGAAAAATACGTGTTCCAGAGCTTCTTTGCATATGGACTTAATAAATACTCCGACTTTGTCACAGTCTATCGGTCAGGACAATATTGGAAATATTATAAGTGCTTTGGTAGATATTTATGTATTATCTATGCAGGACGGGTATAATGGTGCATTATTGTGTATAGATGAAATAGATGTTTCTTTGCACCCAGATACTCAAATTAGGTTATTGAATCTATTTGATAAGCTATCCGATGAATTGTCAATTCAATTTGTTGTAAGTACCCATTCGTTGTCTGTATTAAAAGAAACCATTAAGAAAGAAAATAAAAATGGCATAGATTATAAGGTTGTTTACATAAAAAACTCAATGGCTCCATATGTAGCAGATAGTCATTCGTATGAATTGTTGGAAGCAGATATGTTTGGTAGCTTAAGCTTCGACAAACCTAAGGTTAGAATGTATTTTGAAGATCCAGTTGGAAAAGAATTATTTAGAATATTATTTAAAGCATTCAGAAATATTCTAAATGTTGTAGGAGATAGTATAGATGAACCACATTTGAGACATAGTTCCGATGTGAAAGATTATACATCTATTAATGATAGAATTAGAGTGTTAAAAGATATGGAAAGTTTTGAGGAAAAAATTAATCAAATACCAACCATATTAGGATGTGAAGAATTAATAAAAATTTGCGATGCTGATACATATTTTAAGAGAGTTATTTTTGTTTTGGATGGAGATGCAAGATATAAGGAGCCATCTCAAAAACCTAAAATAAGTGATTTTTTGAAAGAAAAATATGATCAAAAGAAATTACACCTTAATGATCGAAGACATCCTCAAAACATATGTTTTTTCCCAGATTATTTCGCACCAGAATCATTTCTGTATAGAATTATATATGGAATAACAAATGCTCCACTCGACAATTATGATTTTTGGAGAACGATGGATATGAAGGAAGAAACAGCTTTATATACAACAGATAAAATAAAGAATTTATTTGCGAATTTGCCAAGCACATATAATAACGATGATTTGAAGGATATTTTTAAAGAGGTATCATCAACAGAAGTGTGGAAGTTTATTCAGACTTCAGATATCGTAACATATTATTACTCAGATTATAATACGGTGGAAGAATTACTACAGTTTATAGAAAATCTGAAGAAAGCATTTGATATGGCATGGCCAATTACTTTAGCTAATAGATATTCGTGATTGAGTATAATGTTTGGCTCCATTTTGGCTCTAAAAATTATGGACGAGGTACATAAAAATGCAAAATATGATGAATATGAAGAATATAATACACAATATGTACCGAGAAACAACCAAATAAATCTCTCCGCCCAAGAGTTTGAATAGTAGCAAGAAATCGAAAACCTCAGTATTTATGCGGGTTTGAGACATCTTGTGAAATGGTTTGATAACAATTTGATAACACTTTGCTAAACATACTTGTTTAAGATTAGCGAGTGGTTTTGAAGTTAAGTCCAATAGAAAAGGTCTTACTGAACAATGTTTCAGTAGGACCTTTTTTTCGTGCCTTGAAAGATTTTTAGCTGTAAATTTTACAAAAGTCTATTCCCATTGTACAAAAAGTTATCCATCCAAAATGCGTGAGAAAGCAAATCGGCGATAGAGTTAAGATGTAAACGTCAAACCATGCGCCTGACAATAAATTAAACGCCGCTTTATAGGCGGC
>CAZBFN010000010.1:0-128822 GCA_964491235.1 uncultured Roseburia sp. | reverse complement strand
AGGCTGCCGAAAGGTAGCTTTTAATTTTTAGTGGTACCCGCTATTAGGCGTTTACCTTTCATTGTTTGATTTGTTGCATTAAAAAAAGAAGGTTTTTACACCTTCTTCTCTGCTACTTATGAATATAAGAAATGACACCACCTCAACCCTTGATTTATCGTCAGAGCTAAAGCGGTGCCAATACTTTTAAGTTTTGATTTGCTTTTTAATCGTCAAATTCTAAACCTGTCGCTTTAAATGTTCCATCACTGTTCTTTTTCACTGTCACGGTTCCTTTTCTTTTTAAATCAGAGTACTCAACCGTACAAGAAAAATAATAATAGTTTCCAACAACATCTGGTATGTTTATCCATGTAATATTTGTTATTGAACTCTGCTTCTTATCTAAATCATTTAAATATGTTTTAACAGCAGCACAGGCTTTTGCCATATCTCTCTCTTCATCATTTTTTGTTTGTTGTGCAACTTGTTCACTCGTCTTTGAATTAGACAATCCTTGCACCATTACAAACTCACCTTCAAATGAAATATCTTTTAATTCACTTGCAGTAATACTATTTCCATCCGTGTCATACGCTTCGCCACTATTAAATAATCCATCAACAAACTTTCCATCACAACAAGTTCGATTATCATTTTCGCAAGGATACCAAGCAATTCCATAACCACTTGCTTTTCCGTCTTTTACCTCACCTATATATCGTATGTTCCCATCATCATAGAACAAAACTCCTAAATTAATCCCATATACCTTTGAGTACTCTGCTTCAGGCATATCTGCATGTACCAGCTTTACTTTTGATGGATTTAATGTCTCATTTGACATATACACTTCCATATTTTCTATTGCATTATCTATGCCTTCCCTTTTATCCATCATATTCGATGCACTATAATTCTTTACATACATAGTTTCAGTTACTTGATAGTCATTATAAATATCACCTTTTTTTAAACTAATAAGATGATTATATGCTTCGTGGTATTTGTCAGGATATTGACTTTTTATCGTTTCATATAATAATGAAGATGCTAAATCCAATCCACGTAAATATAAATAATCAGCATTTTTTTCTGCATCAGACAATCTGTTTTCAGTATTTTCAAAATCATCATCAAAATAGTTTTCTCTTGCAAGGTTCCAATAATCATGACTTACACCAGACACAAAAGTCTCTATTTTTTCGTAATTGTTTTGAGCAGTAAGATACTGTGCTTTTTCCTCGTCCGACAAACCATACTTAATATTATGAATAACTGTCGATAAAATACCAATAACCACCACCAGTACTATCGCACCAACGACAGCTGCTGTAATTTGTTTCTTTTTCTTCTCAGCTTTTTCCTCTTCTGCTTTTAATTCAGCTTTTCTCTTTTCTTCAGCATTCTTCTTTTGTATTATACGTTCATCCAGTTCCTGCTTGATTTTTTCTTCCTTAAAATATTCAAAATTATTGTTTTTACCATATCCACAAGACACACATCTGTTGATACCATTTTTATTCAATCTACTACATGAACATATCCAACCATCAGAATGCTCTTTCGGAAGACACACTGCTTTATCATTTTTTTCTTTCATATAAGACAACATATCACTTTCACTGTGGTCGTTTACAGACCATACTGAACTTAAAATATCAACGTCGTATTCAATATTATGTGCCTCCATAGGAGCAACTTTTTCACCATTAATATATACAATCTGAAGAACCTCTATTTCCACTTTCTTCAAATCAGACGGTTCCACATCCACTACAAAACTAGCCTTTTTAGTCGGTTTAATATTTAAAGACGCTTTCTTTACTTCTAAAAAATCCTCAGTTCCAAACTGAATCTTATCATCAAAACTATCATAGCATACACATTTCAATCTTATTGCCGTAATTACATCTTGACTAACATTTCTGAATGAAATTTCTAATTGTTTATTTTCTCCTGTATTTTTGATTTCACATTGAATATTTTCGATATATGCATTCAAGTCTACTATTCTATGCTCACTTCTCATAAATATCACCTTTACCTTTCTTGTTTAATACAAGTCCCAATAACACAGAAACAAACGCCATAACAAATAATGCTATAGCTTGTCCGCGATATTTCCAAATCTCTTTCATAGCGTCATTTGCCATTTCTTCGTACTCTTTGGCTATAAGTCTATAGGAACTTTTAAATAGTAATCCACTTGTCATTTCAGCATATTTATTATCATCATAACCACGCATACATTCTTCGTAATGTTCTTTATATGAATTATATTTCGGTGAATTAATTCTAGCAAAACCCCAAACGACAAATACAGCTGCCAAGACAAAGCAAAAATAAACAAAACCCTTTCCAGACAGCAATTCATTTGTATTATTGTTCTTTGCAGTATGATGCTGTGTATTACTGTCTTTATGTATTTTACAATCACACAATGGACATTGATTCAAAGAGCTTTCGATATCACATCCACACTCAGGACACTTCATTAATCCCATAACATCACCTAATCCTGCATTGCTCTACACATATTAACGTTTTTCATTTCTTCCAGCCATTGATACAACGTATCAAACATTTTATCTATATCTTCTTTCTTAAACATATGAAAATCAAAATCATCTATATCGTAACATTGTGCCATCTTTTGAATAGCAGAAACTGCTCTATACAAAGCCAAATCCATATCATACGCATCTGAAAAAACGCCTTTTATATTTTGATACTGCTTAACAGTTCCTACAAACCCATTTACATATCTTTTTACGTCAGAAATACTCTTTACGGATTGCCATTGTCCCCTTGTTCGTTCATAATCACTTTTCCATTGTCTTTTTAATTCCCTGTCAGAATATGTATTTAAGTGATATTCAGCATTATAAGTTTTTCTAAACTCATTTAATTTCTCTTTTAAATATTCTTGCAACTCTTCCATAGCATAACCTCCATGACGTATTTCCTTTATTATATCTTAGAATTCTGCTATTTACCATCTTTTTCCTAGGCACTAATCGTATCGTCATTCCCTTTATTGTGAATTACTATATCATCACTCATTATATAAAATATCCATAGAAATGTAAAGGAGTCCTCAATATGGATTATGGTACTTTAACACTAAGGATTGATGATATCTTAAAAGCAAAAGGTATCAGTAAAAATCAAATATGCAAAGACTTGGATATTCCTCGTACTAACTTCAACAAATACTGTCGAAACGAATTCCAACGATTAGATGTCGGGTTAATATGCAAATTATGTCACTATCTGAATGTAGAAATTGGAGAGTTAATAACTTATAATCCTCCTACCACATAATATTTCAACATGCTCCATCTTCAAATGCATACTCACAGAATTTCATGCTTTAAGTACTCTTTTTTACTGCAAACTTCTTTGCTAGAATACAAGGAAATTCTTTGTCTCTATTTTTAAGTTGCTTCATCTTTAATTTCTTCTGATACTCCGCATGCTCTTTATCAAACGCCCAAATCTCCGCAGTCTCCATAAAAGTATCTCTAACTTTATTTATAATCCAAGTTCTATGTGGAAATTTCTTTGCAAAAAGCATATCTTCACAATAACCATACACGATATAACTTAACACCGCTAACTGCTCGTCCTCTTCTAATTTGTTAAATTGTTCAGCAAAATTATCATATTCGGTATCATCTTCATGGTAAAAAGCAAATACAACAGACCTAGTTTCTAATGGGAACATACATACGTGCATATGCTTTACTATTATCTCCTCCGATGTATTATAGGTGTCCGTAACCAGATTCCCTTCTAAATCACCATATAAAGTAACCAGCCCTTGAAATGCTATTGGTATAACATAATCCAACTTCTTCCAGAAAAACATTTTATAGGTACTCTTAGCTTCTCCTGATGAACTAAGCATTTCTTTTATTCTGAGAAAATCTAACCAAAAATCTCTTTCATCAAGAGTATTCGCTTCCTGCTTTACATCATATGGATAGGGTACATCGTATTCCTTCTCAAGAGTATGATATAACTCAATTTCAAAGTATCTCTTGTTAAGCATCATTAACACGTTTTTTAATGCAATTTCCTCTAACATTATTTCTGTAGGCTGGGATTCCAATTTGCTTAATTCTTCATAATCCTGAAATATTCTGCCATCGCAATCACTACAAATTAATTTAAACGTTCCTGCTTCACCAATTCCTTTATCTTCGTTAATCAATGGCAGATTAAGCATTGAATTAAAATAATCCAACTTACCCTCCAAATCTATATTTTCCAATACACATTGTGGCACAGAATGAGAGTTACAAAATCGTGTTATTTTCTTACCACACCAAAGACATTCACTCTTTTTTGCTTGTTGTCTACTTTTACTGATTATCCGTGAGTACTCTTTTCTTAACTCAATAATCTTTTCCTTTGTCAACATTCTCATCTCCTATCCAAAAATTCTATCAATAACAAGAAAACCCCATCAGACAGATTTCTCTATCTAATGAGGTTCTAGTGTCATTTCGTCTGATTCCGCATTATCCATATTAAATTTTTACACTAATCCAAAATGTTTCAACGCATCCTTAATATACTCCACCTTCTCCTGCGGACACTGTTTCACCTCTGGATTTTCTTTCTTAGACTTATTATAGTTCTCGCCCATATCCAGACCACACATCCGTTTTACCTGTGCAATATAAGAAGTATGCACGTTCACACCATACTTGTCCTTCACATACGCCTTAATCTTCTGATATGTGGCACGTTCCTCTGGTGTATAATTACTATCAAAATCTACTTCCATTGTAACCTCTAACTTAGGTTGACCAGTTTTCAGGGATAATAAGGCAACCGTCTCCACATGCTTCGTATGCGGGAACATATCCACTGGCTGGCACTCCACCGCCTCATAACCATGCTTGGTCAGATACTTAAGGTCTCTCGCCAAGGTCTCTGGATTACAGGACACATAGACCACCCGCTTCGGAGATAGCTTTACCACAGAAGATAAGAATGCCTCGTCACTTCCTGCCCGTGGCGGGTCCATAAATACAACATCCACATCCGCCCCCTGGGCAGACATATCCACCATGAACTTTCCAGCATCTGCATGATAGAACTGCACGTTCTTAATCTGATTTCTCTTGGCATTGGTGATGGCATCCCGAACGGCATCCTTATTCAGCTCCACGCTGACGACTTCCTTCGCCTTCTTTGACGCGATAATTCCAATCGTACCGATGCCGCAGTAAGCATCCACAACCTTTTCCTTGCCTGTCAGTCGTGCATACTCGATTGCCTTGTTATACAAGATCTCTGTCTGCACCGGATTTACCTGATAGAAGGACTTCGGAGAGATACGGAAGGTACATCCACAGAGAGTATCCTCGATGTATCCCTTTCCGTAGATCGTGGTCTCCTTCTCTCCCAGCACCATGCTGGTCTTTTTATCATTCACATTGAGCACCACCGTCGTAATCTCTGGGTGAAGCTTTCTTAATGCCTTTACAAAATTATTCTTGGATGGCAGAATCGGTGAGCCAAGCACCAATACCACCATGACCTCGCCGCTATGAAATCCACGGCGCACTAATACATGACGGAGTAATCCGTATCCCGTATCCTCATCATAGGTCTTTATCTTAAAGGAACGAAGCAGACCTCGGATATCACGAATGATAGCATCCGCAATCTCGTCCTCAATCTGGCAAGCATCAATATTTACCACATCGTGAGTCCCTGCCTTGTAGACTCCAGAGATTACCGTTCCGCCCTTTGCGATATCAAATACCGCATGCACCTTATTGCGATAGTGGTATGGCTGTTCCATTCCAATGATTGGAAGCACCTTACAATATGCCCCCACATTCTTTCTCACAAATTCCTGCTTCTCGTGAAGCTGCTTTGCATAGTCCATGCCCTGATAATCACAGCCGCCGCACTTCTTAGCATATGGACATGCACCATCCTTAGCTGGCTTTCGTATCTTCACATCAACTGATTTTTGTCCCTTTGTTCCTGCCGGTTTTTGCACCCTCTTTTTTCTTCTCTGCTCTGCCATATCTACCTATCCTCACACACCTGGAAAATATAGAACTTCAAATAATAGCTCTCGTCCGCCGCCCACAGGATTGGATGATCCGGTGCCTGTGTACGGTACTCCACCTGACGAAGACGCTTATGCACGTTGGAAGCCGCCTGATTGATAGTCTTGGTAAAAAGCTCATAATCCATAAAATGAGAACAGGAGCAGGTCGCCAAATAGCCTCCGTTCTTCACCAACTTCATTGCACGAAGGTTGATCTCGCGGTAGCCCTTCACCGCATTCTTGATGGAACTTCTAGACTTGGTAAATGCAGGTGGGTCCAAAATAATCACGTCAAACTTCTCTCCTGCACGCTCCAGCTCCGGCAGCAATTCAAACACATCCTCGCACTTAAAGTGCACTACATTCTCCAAGCCGTTGAGCTTCGCATTTTCAGTCGCCTGATCCACCGCCAACTGAGACGCATCTACGCCCAGAACGCTTGCTGCGCCACCGATTCCCGCATTCAATGCAAAAGAGCCTGTATGGGTAAAGCAATCAAGTACCTTGGCTCCCTTACACAACTTCTGGATTGCCAGACGATTATATTTCTGATCCAAGAAAAATCCCGTTTTTTGACCATCCTTGACATCCACGATATATTTCACGCCATTTTCCACGATTGGCACATTTGTGTCAAATTCCTCGCCGATAAATCCCTTTACGCGCTCCATGCCTTCGTTCAAACGCACCTTGGCATCGCTTCGCTCGTACACACCGCGAATCGTGATACCATCCTCTGCCATTACCTTTTTCAAATCCTCAATAATTGTCAACTTAAAACGGTCAATTCCCAGTGCCAATGACTCTACCACCAGCACATCCGAGAACTTGTCCACCACGATTCCCGGCAAGAAATCAGCCTCACCAAAAATCACACGACAGCTGCTGGTATCCACTGTCTTCTTGCGATATTCCCATGCATCCCGCACTCTTCCCATCAGAAATTCCTCGTCAATCTCCTGATCCACATGTCGCGTCATCAGACGGACACGGATCTTAGAATGACGATTGATATATCCTCTTCCCATCGGATAACCGTCAAAATCCTTGACGATTACGATGTCGCCATCCTCGAACTCGCCTACGACCGTGTCGATTTCATTATCAAATATCCACATACCGCCCGCTTTGATCGTGCGGCCTTCACCCTTTTTCAATGTAACAATTGCGCTCATTTCTTCCTCCAAATCTTCTACTCTCTACCACTCAGTTTCTATATACTATCATTTTTTGTTGGCTGATAATTTACAATATAAATGCCGATACACACCAGAACCAATGCAACTCCGCTCATAATCCCAAGGCTATCTGACTCCTGTAGCAATATTGCCGACAAGATCACCCCGAACACTGGATTCATAAATCCAAATACAGCTACTTTGGAAATCGGGTTGTATTTTAGCAAAATCCCCCACAGGGAATATGCCACCGCGGACACCAGCGCCAGATAGACAAGCATTCCAACACCGCTTCCTGTCCAAACGGTAAGTCTGCCGCCAGCCAACCATCCACATATCATCATAATGATGCCGCCGATAAAAAACTGCCATCCGCTCAGCACCACCGGATTCTCTTCCTTGGAATATCGCTTCAAAAATACCGAAGAAAAGGCGTAGGCGACCGTAGACAAAAAGATAAATCCCTCTCCCATAAAGGTCATGCTAAAGTCCATTCCACTTCCAGTCAGATTCACCAGCACCACTCCCGCAAATCCAACGATACAGCCTAGAATCTTCTTTCCTGTCAACGCCTCCTGATGAAAAATCAGGCTCGCCACCAGAATTGCAATGAACACATTCACACCTTCAATAATAGATGCCTTCACTCCGGTGGTGTTCGCCAGTCCCACATAGAAAAATAAATACTGTGCAACCGTCTGCAACATACTTAGCCGAAACACCTTTCCCCAGGAGCTGCGCTTTGGAATCAACAGCTTTCTGCTCATCCCACTTCCTATTAACAATGCCAAAATGCCCGCCAACGAGAACCGGCATCCCGCAAATAGGATCTGGGCTGCCACATCCTCCGAGGCTATCGCAAACATCTGATATCCTAGCTTAATGCACGGGAACGCACTTCCCCATAATGCGCAGCAGAGCAATGCCCCCAGCCACACCACAAGGGTCTTCTGCATCAATTGTTCCTTTTCCTTCATATCACATCATCCATTTCTCTCAAATTCCCCAATTATTCCTCTCGCTCATATGCGATTCCCCTTCTTCTAATCACATTCGTCCACATTGTAGCACAGAACCTGCAAGCTTTCCATGGCTGCCGCAAAAATACAGAAAAGATTTTCCATCTTGCCTGAAAATAAGTTATAATATTGATAGACAATTATGAAGGAGGATTCTCATGCCAACTATCAGTTTATGTATGATCGTGAAAAACGAAGAAGCAGTTCTTGCAAGATGTCTTGACAGCATTGCAGATCTCATGGACGAGATCATCATCGTAGACACTGGCTCTACTGACCGCACCAAGGAAATTGCTGCCAAGTACACCTCCAAGATCTATGACTATAAATGGACTAATGATTTTTCCGCCGCCCGGAATTTTTCTTTTTCCAAGGCGACCATGGAATATATCTATGCAGCGGATGCGGATGAGGTCTTAGACCAGACGAACCGGGAGCGTTTTGTTCGACTCAAGTCCGCACTCCTGCCTGAAATCGAACTGGTACAGATGAAGTATGTGACCCAGTCTGATTTTAATACGGTATTGAACGCTGAGAAGGAATATCGTCCTAAGCTCTTTAAGCGTCTGCGCACCTTTACATGGATCGATCCGATTCACGAGACTGTGCGACTAACCCCAGTGGTATTTGACAGTGATGTGGAGATTTTACATTTACCACAGTCCCTGCACAGCAAGCGAGACTTTTCTATTTTTATCAAGTCCTTTGAGCATGACGGACAGTTTTCTCCAAAGATCCGCACTATGTATGCTAAGGAATTACTAAAGACCGGCGACACCAGAGATTTCGCTGATGCCAAGAACATTTTCCGTGCCATCTTCGATAATGACCCATCCGATGACGCCAGAAAGGAAGCTTCCTGCGTCCTTGCGAGAGTCTATCGCTTGGAAGATAATAAGAATGAATTTTTTAAGCTGACCATGAAGGACATGCTGACCACACCTTGCTCTGAAATCTGCTATGAGCTTGGCACCTATTTTCTCGGACAGCGGGACTATGACGAAGCAGTGCTCTGGTTCTACAATGCAGCTTACGAGACAAGCAGCATTTTAGACATCCATACCAACGGTGATCTGCCTCTACTTGGTCTGGTAGAATGCTATGAAATGCTCCTTGCAGACGAGAAGGCAAGGATTCCTTCCAACACTGCACTCGTCATCCAATACGAGATGATGATCGATAAATATAGAGAGGCATCCAGGGATTGGAGGATGCCATCGGAACTGTAACAATTAGGTTGTAAATTTAGCCATAACGTGATAGGATGAGAGTATGGTAAATTTTTAACAATCTTTTTTTGCATGAAGGATTCCACGACTCTTCCTCATGCACATATTACAACATACGGGAGGTATTTGTGATGGATTATTCACAGGAATACAAACAGAAACTTGTCTCTGCCGACGAGGCTGTAAAGCTGATCAAGTCCGGCGATTGGGTAGATTATGGATGGTGTAATGGTACCGTAGATGCACTGGATAAGGCTCTGGCAAAGCGTACCGATGAGTTAAAGGATGTCAAGCTTCGCGGCGGTATCCTTTTAAAGCCACTTGCTGTATTTGAGCGTGAGGATGCAGGTGAGCACTTTACATGGAACTCATGGCATATGTCCGGTATCGAGCGTAAGATGATTGCTCGTGGATGCGCTTATTATGCTCCAATCCGTTATTCAGAGCTTCCTCGTTACTACCGTGATTCTGACTGTCCAGACGATGTTGCTATGATTATGGTAGCTCCGATGGATTCCCACGGTTACTTCAACTTCGGTCCTAATGCATCTCACCTTGGAGCAATGTGTGAGACTGCAAAGCACATCATCGTTGAGGTCAATGAGAATATGCCTCGCTGCCTTGGTGGTACAGAGTGTGGCGTACATATTTCTGATGTTACTTATATCGTAGAGGGCGATAACCCACCTATCGGAGAGATGGGTGCAGGCGGTGCCGCTACTGACGTGGATAAGGCTGTTGCAAAGCTGATCGTAGATGAGATTCCTAACGGTGCCTGCTTACAGCTTGGTATCGGTGGTATGCCTAACGCTGTTGGTTCCCTGATCGCAGAGTCTGACTTAAAGGACTTAGGTGTACATACTGAGATGTATGTAGATGCATTCGTAGATATCGCAAGAGCTGGAAAGATCAACGGTTCTAAGAAGAACATCGACCGTTTCCGTCAGGCATATGCCTTCGGTGCTGGTACTAAGAAGATGTATGACTATATGGACGAGAATCCAGAGCTGATGAGCGCACCTGTAAATTACACCAACGATATCCGCTCTATCTCCGCACTGGATAACTTTATCTCCATCAACAACGCAGTAGATCTTGACCTCTTCGGTCAGGTCAGCGCAGAGTCTTCTGGAATTAAGCACATCAGTGGTGCAGGCGGACAGCTTGACTTCGTACTTGGTGCTTACCTTTCCAACGGCGGTAAGAGCTTTATCTGTCTCTCCTCCACCTTCAAGGGCAAGGACGGACAGTTACAGTCCAGAATCCGTCCGACTCTGACAAATGGTTCTATCGTTACCGATACACGTGCTAACACACACTACGTTGTTACTGAGTACGGTAAGGTTAATCTGAAGGGATTGTCCACATGGCAGAAGGCTGAGTCTCTCATCTCCATCGCACATCCTGATTTCAGAGATGAGCTGATTGCAGAGGCAGAGAAGATGAACATCTGGAGACGTAGCAATAAGTAATCACAGATATATCTTAAATATAGAAGACAGCTCCTCAAATGAGGGGCTGTCTTTTTGTCTCTACATCAGATTTGCCATCCGATCTCTGATCTCCACTCCGGTAGGTGTTCCTGCCAGACCACCCTTTCCGGTCTCTCTGATATCCTCATGCATGCTACGCCCAATACTGCGCATCGCATCGATGACCTCATCCGGTGGAATCCTGCTAAAAATACCCGCCATCGTCATATCCGCCGAAGTCATTGCATTGACTGCTCCCATGACATTACGCTTCACGCAGGGAACCTCTACCAGTCCTGCCACTGGATCGCAGGCAAGTCCCAGCAGATTCTTAAGTGCCAACGCTGCTGCGTTGGCTATCTCATCGGCACTTCCGCCCAGCAAATGTGCCACGCCTCCCGCTACCATGGCTGACGCAGAGCCTATCTCCGCCTGACAGCCTCCCGCTGCTCCTGCAAGAAAAGCACGGCTTGCGATAACGCCACCAATTCCTGCCGCCACATATAGCGCCTCTACCATCTGTTCCACGCTATATCCCCGCTCCTCCTGTAAGGTCAGAAATACCGCAGGAACTACACCACAGGAACCGGCTGTGGGAGCTGCCACAATGCGCTTCATACAGGCGTTGGATTCACTGGTCTTTAGTGCCTTCTCCATCACCTTTCCGATGAAATCGCCACACAACAGCTTCCCTGACATTCTGGCATCCATCATTTTCTTGCCTTCCGTTCCCACCAATCCACTGGCGGACTTAAGCTTCTCATCGTAATGGGCATCCGCATACTGCATTGCCTCATACATGCTGCGCATCTGTGCAAAAGACTCCTCTTCGCTGATTCCCTGCTCTCTGCAATCGTCCTCCTGCACGATCTTCCACAGCGGCTTTCCCGTTGCTTTCTCTAGTTCACACAATTCCTCTAAGGACTTATACATTCTGTTCCTCCTCGCTTTTAAGTCTATATCCAACCTGCAAAATTAAGTCATACTCAAATAGGTCACCTTTAGGATACCCTCCAAACGTTCCAACCATTCTACCGACTCGGTTGGAATCTCCTGATCACACTCAATGACCATAACGGCATTTCCACCCCGTGCACTGCGGTATAACTGCATGGTCGCTATGTTTACAGACTTATGCGCCAACATGGAAGTCACCTCTGTCACATGCCCCGGCTGATCCAGATTATGCACGATGAGCGTTGGATAATCTCCACTAAAGTTGGCTGTCAGCCCATCCAATTCGCAGATCTGTATCTGACCACCTCCGATGGATGCCGCCACCACCTCTAAGGTTCTTCCCGATGCACCCGTCAGATACATTTTGACCGTATTCGGATGTACATCCCCTAAGTCAGCACCTTCTATCGTGAACTTCATACCAGCACTCTCCGCTATTTCAAAGCTTTCCGGTATTCTAGAATCATCTACCTGCATCCCAAGAAGTCCTGCCACCAGCGCCTTGTCCGTACCATGTCCCTTCCCAGTTGCCTGAAAGGAGCCATGAAAGTAGATCTTCGCTTCACCAACATCCTCTCCCAGCAGCTTCCTGCTGACTCTTCCTATTTTTACTGCTCCAGCAGTATGTGAGCTGGATGGTCCTACCATCACCGGACCAATAATATCTAATAGATTCATCGCAATTCCTTCCTTATTATAAAGATAAAGGGTATATCTATTATGTGATATACCCTCATTGGCCAGATTCTATACATGATTCAGTTTATATTCCCTAGTACTTTATACCCTCATTATAGCGAGGTTTTCCGCAAAAAACAACCTTCTCCGACAACTTGATTTCCCCTTATGTAATAAGGAAGATTCACATTTGGACATACTTTGTTCATGTTTTATTCATAATTTATAGAAATTCAGTAAATCTTAAGACTTTTTTATTCATCTTCCCGATTGATTTTTTCCCGGAGAAGAGATATATTCTCTTAGTATCGATTTTATATTTTACATTGGTTTTACAATGCTTTTACACAAGAGAAACAGGCAGTTCGACTGCCATTGTATATGCGATTTTATTCGGAGGATTTATATGAAAGAGAAATTTTCAAGTCTAAAGCAGAAGCTTTCGCCTCTGTTTGACAAGTTACAGTTTTTAAAAGACCTGCTTCCTAAGAAGAAGCCACACACGGAAAAGTATTATAAGCGAATCGAGTTCTTAAACAAGTATTCCTTGATTTTCCACTTTATACTGGCTTGCTTGCTGGTCTTCGTTATCGAGGTAATTTCCAGACGCGATCTGATAAGCGCTGTTACTTTTATCAGTAATCACACACTTGCTTACTTATACAATGCATTTATTATTTTTGCATCATTATCACTTGTATACTTGACCAAGTATCGTGCACAGTTCCGTCTGTTGATCAGTGGTGCATGGATTTTCCTTGGTACTGTAAACGGTCTGATTCTTTCTAACCGTGTTACACCATTTAGTTACACAGATTTAAAATGTATCTCAGATTTGTTCGCAATGCAGAATACAAGCTATTTTACTGCTGAGGAAGCAACCATCGTCGTTGCTGTTGTGGTTTCCTTCTTTGTATTCCTTGGTCTTTTCTTTGCAAAGGGACCACGTTATCAGGGACCACGCCGCAAGGTACTTGGACCAGTTTCCATCGCAGCATTGCTCTTAGTTGGTCTGCCAGTTACAACACAGGCAGCACAGAGCTCCAATATCCTTGCTTCTTATTTCTCTAATATTGCGCAGGGATATTCCGATTACGGTTTTGTATACGGCTTCTCCACCAGTGTGGTTGGCCGTGGTATGGATAAGCCAGAGGATTACTCCGAGGAGACCATCGAAGCAATTCAGACCCTTGTTGATTCCGCAAGCTCTGCTACTTCAGTTGCAACTGGAAATCAGCCAAATATCATCTGCGTATTGTTGGAGTCCTTCGCTGATCCATATGAAGTGAATTACTTAGAGATGTCCGAAGATCCAATCCCTAACTTCCACAATCTGGAAGCAAATTACTCCAGCGGTTATCTTACTGTTCCAGTTGTAGGTGCAGGTACCGCCAATACGGAGTTCGAGATCTTGACCGGTATGAGCATGCAGTATTTTGGTACTGGTGAGTATCCTTATAAGACTATTTTAAAGCAGACTGATTGCGAGAGTATCGCTTCTGATTTATCACAGATTGGTTATAGTACACACGTGGTACATAACAATACCGCAACTTTTTATAGCCGTAACAACGCATTCTCTATGATGGGATTCGATTCCTTCACCAGTAAGGAGTTAATGAATATTTATTCTTATACACCAAATGGAAACTGGCCAACAGACGATGTTCTGGTTGCTGAGACTATAAAGGCTATGGATTCCACAGAAGGACAGTCTGATTTTGTATACACCATTACAGTAGAGGGTCACGGAGATTATCCAAGTGAGAAGGTTATAGAGAATCCTGACATCCTCGTTTCTGGTGCTGCTGATGAAGCTTCTAATAATCAGTGGGAATATTACGTGAATATGATTCATGAGGTAGATGATTTTATCGGCGACCTCATCACTGCCGTAGATAAGCGCGGTGAAGATACTATCATCGTATTCTTTGGTGACCATCTCCCAACGATGGGATTAGCAGATGAGGATATGGCTTCCGGCGATATCTTCCAGACAAAGTACATTACTTGGAACAACATGGGACTTGCAAAGGAAGATGCAGATATCACTGCATACCAGTTACTGGCTCATGTAACCGATCAGGTAGATATCCATGAGGGAACGATCTTCCGTTATCATCAGACTCAGGCTGATTCCGAGACATATTCATCTGGTCTTGAGAATCTGCAGTACGACCTGTTATACGGAAAGCGTTATGCTTATAATGGCGAGGATCTCTATCCTGCATCTGAGCTTGTGATGGACGTTGAGGATGTTGTAATCACTTCCGTCCGCAAGAATACAAGTAATAACACCTTAACGGTTTACGGTTCTAACTTTACTAAAAATACTAAGATATTCGTAAACGGCACAAAGGTTCCTACCACATATCTGAATTCTGCATTGATTACGACAAGTCTTGATAATGTAGAAAACGGAGATATCATCACCGTAAATATCTTAGGTTCTAAGAGCATCCTGTTGCGTGCAGGTGTTGGCGAGGTCGTTTACATTGACCCAGATATCATCGTAGAGACCACTGAGACTGAGGAGACTACCGAGTCTACTGAGACAGAAAGCACTGAAACAGAGACTACCGAGACAGAGACCACTGAGACAGAGACCACTGAGACAGAAACCTATAGTGAGACCTCTTCCGAGGCTTCCAGCGAGACTTCTTCTGAAGCAACCTCTTCTGAGGTTTCCAGCGAAAGTTCTAGCGAAGTTTCTTCCACAACTGATACCTCCAACGAGGCATCTTCTGAAAAAACACAAAATTAATTATGATAAAAAAGGAATGGCACATGATATTTTGCCATTCCTTTTTTCATATGATTAGCCCTCTAGTTCCAGCTCCCGTATTAAGTTTATCATCTCTATTGCGCCCACTGCACATTCATATCCCTTATTTCCTGCCTTACTTCCAGCTCGTTCGATTGCCTGCTCAATAGTATCCGTCGTAAGCACACCAAACATAACAGGAATATCGCTGTTAAGTGATATAGTAGCAATCCCCTTTGACACCTCATTGCATACATAGTCATAATGGCTTGTCGCACCTCTAATTACTGCTCCAAGACAAATAACCGCGTCATATTTTCCACTTTTCGCCATCTTTGATGCTATAAGCGGTATCTCAAATGCTCCCGGAACCCATGCCACATCAACATTATCATCCGGCACATCGTGACGTTTTAAGCCATCCAATGCACCACCCACTAATTTACTCGTAATAAATTCATTAAATCTAGCCGCTACAATTCCTACTCTTACTTTTTCTGCTACTAATTTTCCCTCATATATCTGCATCTTTTTTCTCCTCACTTTATATTTAATTGATGTCCCATACGTTCCTGTTTTGTTCTTAAATAACAAATATCATATGGTGTTGCCTCTATCTGTATCGGTACTCGCTCTACAATCTCCATGCCGTAATCCGACAGTTGATATATCTTATCAGGATTGTTCGTCAGCAACCTAAGGGTATGTACTCCAAGGTCTCTTAAAATCTGTGCACCAATATAGTACTCCCGCTCATCACCAGCAAATCCTAATGCTAAATTTGCCTCCAATGTGTCATATCCTCTTTCCTGTAATTCATATGCACGTAGCTTGTTCAAGAGCCCTATTCCACGCCCTTCCTGACGCATATAAAGCAATACTCCACGTCCTTCCGCTTCTATTTGTCTCATTGCAGCTGCCAGTTGTGCTCCACAATCACAGCGCATCGAACCAAATACGTCTCCAGTCAAGCACTCCGAATGCACACGACATAACACTCGCTCCCCCTCATCAATCTCTCCTTTTACTAATGCCACATGATGTTCTCCATTCAGCCGATTTCGATATCCATATGCAGTAAAATGTCCATACTTTGTCGGCATATCCACAACCGCCACCCGCTCTACAAAGTTTTCTGTGCGTTTCCTATACTCCTTGATTGCCTGAATCGTAATAAATTTTAAATTCCACTTTTTTGCCAATTCAAATAATTCCTTTTGCCGCATCATCTTACCATCTTCATTCATGATTTCACAGCAAAGGCCACACTCTTTCAACCCTGCCATCCGCATCAGATCCACAGTTGCCTCTGTGTGTCCCTCCCGGACTAGAACCCCATGTTCTTTGGCTAATAAGGGAAACATATGCCCCGGGCGTCGAAAATCCCACGGTCTTGCCTCTTCTTTCACGCAATGCATTGCTGTCATACTGCGTTCCTCTGCCGATATTCCCGTATTGGTTCCAACATAATCAATGGATACGGTAAAAGCAGTCTCATGATTATCTGTATTTTCCGTTACCATCTGTTCTAAGCCCAATTTGTCACAATAAGACGCTGCCATCGGCATGCATATAAGCCCTCTTCCATATTTTGCCATAAAATTTATGTTTTCCAGCGTTGCATACTCTGCTGCACAGATAAAATCTCCTTCGTTTTCTCTGTTTTCATCATCCGTAACTAGAACAATCCTGCCATTTCGGAGTTCTATTAGTGCCTCTTCCACAGTATCAAATTCTCTCATTTCTCTTCTTCCTCCATTCTACATAAACCCTTTTTCTACTAAAAATGCTTTTGATATTCCTCCTTTCTCCACTCTTGCATTTACAGTCATCCACTTTGTCACATATTTTCCAAGATAATCGGTCTCCAGATTTACAATGTCACCGATTCTTCTCTCGCTAAGATTTGTCACCTGCACCGTATGTGGTATTACTGACACTTCAAATGATCTTTCATTTACGCATACCACCGTAAGGCTAATCCCGTCCACTGCTATGGAGCCCTTTTCTACGATTCCATCCAGCAGCTCCTTTCTTGTCTCAATAATATAACGAATTGCATTTTCATCTCTTTTAATTCCTCGTATCCTGCCAGTACCGTCTACATGCCCAGTTACGATATGCCCTCCAAAACGCCCATTATTAGGCATTGCACGTTCCAGATTTATGTGGCTACCACACGCAAGCAAATCAAGGGACGATTTCTCCATTGTTTCATGCATAACATCCGCAACAAATCGATCTCTTGCATAATCAGTCACTGTTAGACACACTCCATTGATTGCTATGCTATCCCCGATTTGTACATCTTCCAGCACACAGTCTGCCTCAATTGTAATTCGTGCTGCTCTTCCATTCCTTATAATCGACAAAACAGTTCCGCACTCTTCAATGATTCCTGTAAACATCTATGCATTCCTCCTTTTGATTCTCGCCGTCAACAGAACATCCTCTCCCACTTTTTGTATTTCCTTCCACTCTATTTCAAACGCATCCTCTAATTTATTTACCCCCATTCCTGCCACAGGTGTTTTAGCCATTTCTCCCCCCACAAGTTTGGGGGCAATATACATCTGCACCTCATCTACAATCCCCTCTGCTAACGCAGACCAATTTAACGTAGCACCACCTTCCAACAATATGCTATCTATTCCCATCTCTCCTAACTGTCCCATTAAATGCTTCAAATCAATTCGTTCATCCTTCGTGGGAACCAGCAACACTTCACAACCACACTTCTGATATTCTATCCAGTTATCTTCCTTCCTGTCGCCCGTCACGATAATTGTCCGCTGATCTCGCGCTGTACGAACCACATATGCATTCTTTGACGTTCGCAATGTTGTGTCACAAACGATGCGAACCGGATTTCTTCCATTCTCAATCCTAGCATTCAAATGTGGATCATCGCACCTGACCGTCTGACTTCCCACCATAATTCCCATTGTCTCATGCCGGGTGACATGAACTCTTTTTCTTGCCAATTCACCTGTAATCCAATGGGACGCTCCAGTAACTGTCGCTATTTTTCCATCAGCGGTCATTGCATATTTTAAGATTACATAGGGGGTGCCCGTTTTCATATAATGAAAAAATATGCGGTTCTGTTCTTCACATGCCTGCTTCAAGATTCCCTCTTCCACCAAAATACCGCTTTCTCTTAACGTTGCAATTCCCTTTCCACTTACCAACGGATTGGGATCCTTCGCTCCAATTACCACCTTACGAATTCCTGCCTTTATAATCGCCTCTGTACATGGTGGGGTCTTTCCATAATGGCAGCATGGCTCCAATGTCACATACAAGGTTGCCCCTTGCGCACTTTCCATACAGTCCGCCAACGCTTCTCGTTCCGCATGTGGCATACCATATTTCTTATGATATCCTCTGCCAATAATGTGTCCTTCTTTTACAATTACTGCACCTACTAATGGATTAGGATTCACCCACCCACGTCCTTTTTCCGCTAATTCAATTGCCATTCGCATATACGCTTCATCCGTCATTTTTTCGCCTTTCCCTTAATCGCAAGCCCCTTTACACTGCCTCTTCAACAAAGAAACCCCTGAGAAATACTCCCAGGGGTTCTTTTGCACAAAAAAACTTAGACGAATACAACAAACCCTGGAATATAACTATTCCAGGGTCTATGCATACATCTATCTGTCAGGATATAACTACCCTGACTACATCTCTTCTTTCATCCAGACTATACTGTCGGCTTCGGAATCGCACCGAATCATGCCTTACGGCTCGTGGGCTGTACCACCGGTAGGGAATTGCACCCTGCCCTGAAGATCTCTATTCATTTTTCAAAAACTCTACTTTCTATGTGACACTATACGCATTTCCTTGCCATCTGTCAATAGCCATTTTACTTTACATACGCTTTATCGATCTTCATCACTACGAAATAGTTATTTCCCAGACGTTCCTTGACCCTTTCCTCTATCATCAGGGTCAGCTCCTCGTCGCTGATATAGAACTTGAACGGTATCAATATATCGAAGATCAGATTGGTATGTGTCGGTCCCGTCACCACGCGGAAATCATGCAGCGTAATTATCTCGTCTATATCCCTTACAACCGCGGTCACAGCCTGCTTTAGTTCTCCGATATGCTCATCTGCTGTGACAATTGGATCCATATGTATCGTAGCCTCGCATCCCAACTTCGCCCTCAGCTCATTCTCCACATTATCGATCACATCGTGAATCTCTAAAATGTCTCCCTCCGCTGGCACCTCAGCGTGCAGGGAAATCATCTGTCTTCCCGGACCATAATCATGTACGATCAAATCGTGAATACCACAAATCTCTTCATGTGCCATGACAATCCGATCAATCTCCTCCACAAAGGACTCCTCCGGTGGCTGTCCCAGCAGTGGATCCAATGTCTCCTTTGCCGCGTTAATGCCCGCATACAGGATGAAAATTCCCACCAGCACACCACACCATCCATCGATATGTAAGCCTGTATAATGGCCTACCAGCGTTGCGATCAATACAACCAATGTTGCACAGGTGTCACTCAAACTGTCTGTCGCGGTTGCCCGCATCGCTGCGGAATCAATCTTCTTTCCAATGCTCTTATTATAATATGCCATATAGAGCTTCACCAGTATAGATGCCAACAGGATAACCAGCACCAGCACAGAGAACTCTGTCTCCTCCGGATGCATGATCTTATTGACGGAATCTCGAATCAACTCATATGCCATCAAAAGAATCGCTGCAGCCACCACCAGACCAGACACATACTCCATCCTGCCATGGCCAAAAGGATGCTCCGGATCAGGCTTAGCTCCCGCCAGCTTAAATCCGATCAACGTCACAAAAGAAGATCCCGCATCCGAAAGGTTATTAAATGCATCCGCTGTAATCGCAATGGAATTACTGATGGTTCCTGCCAAAAACTTTCCTATGAACAATAGAACATTCAGCAGAATACCAACTATTCCACACAAGACTCCATAAGCTTGACGAGCCTTGTTCTTATCCTTCTGTTCCTTAATGAAAATCTTAGCTAAAAGTGTTACCACGTCTCACTCCCCCTATTTCATTGTACCAATATGCCCAACCGGCCAGTAAATCAATACTGCCTTACCCAATATCTTATCCCGATGTACATAAGTATTGGTCCAATATCTGGCATCCCAGGAATCGTTTCGATTATCTCCCAGCATAAGGTATGAGTCCTCTGGAATCTCAAAATGATAGGTTCCTGTTGCAACAGTCCAATCCTCCTTGAGATAATCCTCCTCAAGCGCCTCCGCGGAACCATCAATATAAATATATCCGTCTATGATATCCACAGTCTCCCCAGGAAGTCCGATCACACGCTTCACATACAATTCCTCTTCATTGTCTGGATAGCGGAATATGACCACATCTCCGCGCTCTGGACCGTCCTTAATATATGCCAGCCGATTTCCGATCAGGCGATCTCCCGGCATAATGGTATTCTCCATAGATCCAGTCGGAATCCCCGCATTGATCATCACATAATCCTTAAGAATCACTGCTACCAGCAATGCCAGTGCAAAGGGAAGCACCCAACCTAAAATCTCCCGAAAAATAGATCCCCCCGTCTTATTTTCTTCCTCAATCTCTTGATTCTGTCTTTCCATCTGTATTCTCCAACTTTCTGCCTGTTTTTATATCGCCTTCTATTGTAGCACAAATGCCCTAAAATGGAAACGCATTCCTACCCAAAATCACGGATGGTATCTGCCATCAAAATATGCTATGATGTAATGAGCGCAAGTGAGTCAACCACAGGTGCATAAATGCACCAAATACAGGATTTTAAGGAGCAATTATGGATCAACAGTTAAAAGAACAATTATTTCCATCAGAGTTTATCTTAGATTATATCAAGGAAGATGCGGGACGTCAGCGCTTTCTGACCTATACAATCTTCCGTTTTCTTTCCTTTGGTGGCAGCGAAGATACCCTTCTTCCTACCCAGTTAAAGGAGAACCTGTCCTGTTCCTTTTTACCGGAGGACTTCTCCGCCATTGAGGATTATTTGCAGGCAGACTATTACTTTTCACCTTCACTGGCAGCAGATAGTTATGAACCGCTCTATCTCTATGCCGCCATCTCTCTGGCAACGGATGCCTTACATGGCAAGACAGCCTTTCTGGAAGAACTGATTTCCAGATATGCACCATCTGTGGCTGGACTTCCAGCCTTTGATGCCAGTATCGATTTTTCCCGTCTGATACAGACTGGTGCCGATTTCTATGCTGCGCTGTATCTTGCCACTGTCCGTAATACAGAGATGCTTCCTGTACTGCTTCCATTACTTACAGAGGCTTATCAGGAAGAGTACCACTTCACATGCGAGGATTACATCCTATTCGACTTTATGGACGAGTATTTTGAGGAACAGCATTGCAGACGCCATGCTTCCTTTATCGAGATGGTAGACACCCTTGTGGCAGCCACATTGAATTATTACAACACAGACTTTGGAACTCTCTTAGAGCATGAGATCTCGCAAAATCTATCCGGCACAGCTTCCCGTTTTGCTGGAGCTAAGCGCTTTGGTAGCCTGCGGCTTCCTGCCCTCGCGAACACAGAGACAAACTGCCGAATGTTAGCAGAGCTGTTCCGCTATGCAGCAATCTATGAGCTGCGTAATAATCTCTTCGACTTCCATCTGGACGAGGACAAGCTGATTACCCTGACCAACTGGAAGGAAAATCTTCGTTGGCACTATGTCCAGTATGCAAATGTATATGAGATGGCATTGGATTCTTTCCATGCAGCGATGCTTGCAAAGACCTTATTGAAGCAGCAATTCATTCAGAATCTTGCATCTATCTAGCCTAAAGCTTTAAATTTCCTATAAAGCAAAAAAGAGTGAGTGTCATAAGACATTCACTCTTTTTCTTTACTTACTAATCTTCACTTAACTACTCTGTCTTAAATACTGCAATCTCTGTCTTAAGACCACTCATGTTGTCACCAAGACTCTCTGCGGTACCATTCAGATTCTCCACATTCTGCTGTAAGCTCTCAGCTACCTTCTTAACTACCTCAGCACTCTCTGCAGTCTCCTCGATAATCAAGGAAATATTACGAACTGCCTCTAAGGTATCTTCACGCTCCTTATCTGCACGCTCTGTACCTACCAGAATCTCCTTAAGGCCTTCGAACAGCTCTTCCATAGCCTTATTCATCTGCTGGAATACGCCAGTTACTTCCTCTACCGCCTCGGTCTGTAATGCTACCATAGAACCTGCCTGCTTTGCACTCTCCACACTGACAACAGTCTGTGCGCTGATATGAGCTACATTGTTGCGAATCTCACCAGCTGCCTCTGCAGAATTATCAGCCAGCTTACGAATTTCCTCTGCAACTACCGCAAATCCACGTCCTGCCTCACCAGCTCTTGCAGCCTCAATAGATGCATTCAGAGATAACAGGTTAGTCTGCTCTGATATATCTGTAATCATGCCAACGAACTGGTTGATGATCTCAGATTCCTTCTTCAGTTCCTCGATACTCTCTTCTACCTTCGCAGTCACTTCTGTGGTCTCATTAGCACGCTGACCCAAAAGCTCTACCTGCTCCATACCATGTCGGATCATCTCCTCCGCATTTGCTACCAGAGACTCTACCTCCCTAGCAATTCGGTTCACTTCCTGAATCTCCTCCGACAAGGTACCAGTCTTTCTCACACACTCCTGTGCATGTTCTGACTGCTTCTCCATACCTACATTGATCTCACTGATCGCATTCGTGATATCCTGTGAATATTCCTGAATGACACCGGATGCCTCTGTAACCTCACCTGCAGATACTTCCAACTTGTCCATCGCCTGACTTACCTGTTGTACCAACTGCTTGTTATGAGCAATCATGTCGTTTGCCGCCGCCGCCAATCCACGGAACTCATCACGACCCTTTACAGATACTGTCGTTGCCAGATTACCCTCTGCCACGACCTCAAGGCTTCCAGAAATACGTCTCATATTCTGACGGATACCAGATGCAATTGTCACTCCAATGAAAATAGCGATAATACTGGAAACAATGACTCCAATAATGGTCATCTGCTTAATATCCTCTGCCTGTCCTGTTACTACCTCAATTGGTACAAGAGCACACACAGTAGCTCCTGTCTTATCACTGGCATCATGGAAGAACAGATAATTCTCTCCCTCATAGGAAACTTCACTGACACCGGTCTCGTCGCTTGCCTGTAAGAAGAAATCCTTATCGGCAAATACTGTAACCCCTTCTAACAGTACACCCTGCTCTTCGCCAGCCATTCTCTGTACAGCAATCTCTCTTCCGCCATCCGTAACAAATCCTACGATACTTCCATTTCCAAGATCTAATCCCTGTAAGAACTCTGTAATGGCCTCCTTCTTGATATCGATAACAACGACAGCATCTCCTGTCTTTGCCTCCATCTGACATGCAAGAATATATTCCTCTGAATCCAGACGCAGATATTCATCCAGCGCATCATGGTAATCTACCCACTTATCAATGGTCTTACCCGTCTTCATCTCAGCCATATAATCCTCGTAGATACCCGACTGAGCCTTCGTCTTTGTGGAAATCATCTGTCTGTCGCTCTCTGTAATAATGTAAATATTACTGATGAATGAATTACCCACCTGAGCCGCCAGGATCTGGCTCTTTACCTGATCGATCAAGGTTCTCTTGGTCGTAGGATCATTGTCATAAATACCTACAAAATACTTTCCAAGATCCGAATCAGTCACGTACTTAAGCGCTTCCGCCTCGACAAAGGAATTACTCATATCAATATATTCCGTTGCCATATTGATAGTCTGCTGGGTGGAATCCTTAAACGAATCACTCATTCCACTCTCTGCCTTGCTATAAGACATAATTCCAAGCATAATCATAAACAGAATTGGCACAAGGAAACAGATAATAATCTTATTGCGGATACCAAAGACTGCTGTCTTTCCGCTCTTCTTACCAGTCTGCGGCCGCTTACTAACCGATGACTTCTTACCGGCAAGCTTCTTCTTACCGGCAGATGGCTTTTTACCAACAGATGGTTTCTTACCGGTAAGCTTCTTTACGTCATGCGTTTTCTTAGCGTCAGGCGCCTTTTTTCCCCTTACTTTTTTCATACTTTTCTATTCCTTCTCTTCATACTGGTGGTTATTACCACTATTATACCGAAAATTCGAATATTTTTCCACAGATTTCCTCAAAAAAAGAGATTTTTCCACAACTTTTTCTAAATATTTACCAAATTAATTATCCTTCCTATTTGAAAACGGCATAGCCGCGCTTTCTAAAGCACAACTATGCCGTTAAAATTTTGCTAAAACTATGCCATTCCCACTATGAAAAAATTAAGAATTTCTGCTTTTCACTCTCCCTGACGTGTATCCTTGCTATACTGACCATAAAATATTACACAAAAGGAGAAAAATCGACAATGACTACCACAGAATTAATCTTTGCCGTACTTGGCATTCTAATCATAATTGGCGGGTTCGCCTATGGCATCTATGACTCCTACTTCCACAGCAAGGACTCCTCTACGTCGGAAACCAAATCAAAATGGCATTAGCTCACGGACGCTGTCTGACTTTCTAACATACGATATCCCACTCTTGGAATCGTGATGATATAAGCCGGATTCATCGGAACTTTCTCGATCTTCTTACGGATATTAGTCATATTTACCCGTAATATCCGACTTCCACTGCTAGCATATGGTCCCCATATCTTTTCCAGTAGCATCTGATAAGTCACTACCGCGCCTGAATTCAATGCCAGACATTCTAAGATACGATATTCTACGGGTGAGAAATGTATTTCCTCACCTGCTAGGATTACCTGGCGTCTGGAGAAATCAATCTTCAGATCCCCTGCCTCATAAAATGTGCCCTGTCCGCTTGGAATACGTCTTCTAAGGGCAGTGTAAATACGTGCTGCCAATTCCTGCTCATGGAACGGCTTGACGATATAATCGTCTGCTCCGGCATACAATGCATTTACCTTATCCATGTAACCATTCTGTTCCGAAATCACAAGAATCGGGCAATCCGTCCACTCTCTGAACCACTCGATCATCTGCACACCATCCATATCGGACAACTGCGTATCCATCAGAATCAGATCCGGGCAGATACTGGTACTCATCTCCATTCCCAACCGCCCATTCTTTGCGGTATAGACCCGGTAATTTTCCTTCATAAGTACCCTTCTCGTAAGGTAAAATATGCTCTCATCCTCGTCGATCAGTAGAATTTTTACTCTATCACTTATTCTATTTTTTTCCATAAAACGCCTCCTGTAAAATATATGCACTACGAAACTATGTATACAGAAAAGCGTTCCCCTTTCTTACCATCCACCTCGTGAATGTAGACAATATTCTCCCACAAATCAATCATGTGATAACCATAGCGCCGGATTACCGTCCGGAAGGTCACATGAGCAACAAATATAATGATAATTGCGACCGCCAGAAATCTAGCTAGCTGCACACTGGCCGCATTCTGCTCGCGGTTCACAAATTCCTCCATCGGTGACTGAACCGGAGATATCCGGGCAGCGTTCTCTGGTATGCTGCTCTCCACAGATGACAGTACCATAGCATGGGCATCTCCCACATGCTGGCTCGCACTATCTACCTCAGTCTGACTCCATGTCACCACCATATCTGCCCCAAGCTTGGCATTACTCGGAGCTACATAGAAAAAGGACAGCAGAACAACAACAAGCGCCAACCCAAGCAGCCCTTTATATTTCCTGATATCAGGCATATGTTCCACCGTCCTTTCCATTATAGATTACATGCATTTTAGCACACTTTATATGTAAATCGCAAACACCTATTACTGTAATAAGTATACAAAATATCCTGCGTATCCCAACAGCATTATGATACCACCAGTTCTAGTGAGCTTCTGTCCCCGCAGTACACAGACTAACAACAGAATTCCCGCTGCGATTGCCACTAAAGTATCGATTGCAAAATTCGGAGCAAACACTACTGGAGTAATGAGTGCTGTTGTACCTACTACAAATAAGATGTTAAAAATGTTACTTCCTACGATATTACCGATAGCAATATCTGCCTTACCCTTAATTGCCGCAGATACAGAAGTAAATAGCTCTGGTAGAGAAGTTCCAAGTGCCACGATCGTAAGTCCAATAAAACGCTCACTTAAGCCTGCATACTTGGCGATTGCCGTAGCTGCATCTACTGTCACATCACTTCCCCATACGATCAGAACCAGACCAACGATAGCTGCAACAAACAGCTTCCACATTGGCTGCTGTGTCTCTTCCTCAGGCACTTCTTCCTTATTCTTCTTTGCCATCATAAACAAATAAACAAGATACAGAATAAATGCCAGCCACAGGATGATGCCTTCCCCAAAAGAAATCACATTTCCTGTACATCCTAAGACAAGTAACAGAACCGTAATCAAGATCATATATGGTATCTCATAGCGAATGGTGGACTTTGCCACTGCCACCGCTACAATCGCTGAAGTAATGCCCAAAATAATCAAAATATTTAAGATATTACTTCCCACCACATTACCAATGGTGATATCTGCGCTTCCCTTTAATGCTGCGGTAATACTTACTGCTGCCTCCGGTGCACTGGTTCCCATCGCCACGATAGTAAGACCAATTACTAGCTGCGGCACACCAAAGCGATCTGCAATTCCCGCGGAACCATCTACAAACCAATCCGCGCCCTTGACCAGCATCGCAAAGCCGACCACCAATAACAAAAACTGTACCAACATTTCCATTTTTCATCCTCCGTTTCTTTATACAGCGCAGGAGTTTCTGATAAACAAAAAAAGCAACAAAGCCTCCGCTGTAATTATCCTTGATAATACAACAAAAGTCTCGCTGCTTGATTACGAACCGGATTCCATCTTATCTGTGGAATCGTACTGACGGCGTCGTACACATCATAAAATGATGCCAACTACTCCCTTTTAATTTAATATAACAGAACTTTTTCCTAAAAATCAACTGTTCTTCCGAATTTTAACACTTTCTTAACACTTTCTTTTTACAGTCCTTTTATCTCGTAAAATCGCCACATTCTCCTCCACCTTCCGCTTATTTAGCGGATAGACGAACCAGAGCAGGAATGCCACTATAAAAAATCCTAGTGCCGGAATAATGGTAGCAGTCATATATAATCCGCTAAGAACCCGATTACTCTGGGCTGCCGCCGCTGACTCATAACCGATGATTTCTAGCGCCCAACCACCGATGCCTCCCGCCAACGCCTGTCCTACTTTTCGCGCAAAGGAATAGACCGCATAGACGGTGCCATCCTCTCTCTGCCCCATCTTCACTTCCTGATCGTCAATAACATCCGTGATATTTGCCCAGATTACTGTATTAAAAAATCCTAACCCCACATACCCCACCGTTGAAAAAATCAAAAAAATCCACATATTCTGAGTCTGCAAGAAATACAAAAGTGCATAAGCTCCGCCTGACAGTAGCATTCCCACCACCGACGCCTCTTTTTTTCCAAAACGTTTTGATATCGGTACACTAAGGGGCGCCACGATTACCAACACCACCAACGTAGACAGCAATGTGAATAGAGAGATTCCCTTTGCATTTCCAAAATAGTCCGGATAAATATAATTATTCATCGTATTAATCAGAAGCTGGCTCAGTAGTAAGAACACTGCTGCCCCAATGATTCCCAAAAGTGCTCTACTGGTTCCAATGGCACGCAGGGTCGCCCACAGGGTGATTTCCTTTGCATTCACATCCTTTTCGATCTGCACCCGCTCCGTCGTCATGTTATAGCAGACAAGGTAACACACCACTGCAAGAAGAGAGAACACTCCTGCCACAATGGTAAAGGTAGCCCCGCCCCGCACCACTTGATTGCCATGTTCATCCGTCCCATATAAAAAGATTGGTGTCAATACACCTATCACAAGTCCCGCCAGCGAAGCTCCAATGGATCTGGAAGTAGAAAGTGCCGTCCTCTCATTGGGCTCTGCCGTGATGGCAGATGCCATGGAGCCATATGGAATATTAATGGATGTGTAGAAAATACTTCCCCACAACAGATAGGTCACGTACATATAGATAATCTTCCATGTCATGGAAGCCCCCGCCATGGCAGTCTGGTACATCAGAAAACTGGACAATGCCACCGGCCCACACATGCGTTTTATCCAACACCGGAACTTGCCATCCCGAGCTGGTGGCATGGAATCCACGATACGTCCCATGGTCACATCTGTAAAGGCGTCCACAAAACGCGCCACCAAGAATAAGGTTCCTACCATTCCTCCACTGATTCCAAGTACCTTAGTATAAAATACCATCAAAAAAGAGCTTGCAAAAATAAAAGTAAAGTCATTGCCGAAGTCTCCGAACATATAACCTACCTTATCTCGCAAGCCAAAAGATCTCTGTGTATCATCCTTCATCTGCATATGATTCCTCCATATCTACCCTGCCGCTCTGCGGCACTATGAGTAGTATGGCTGAATTCTCTGCTATCTATTCCTTCTTTTCTCTTCGTACATGCGCTCGTCCGCTCTTCGCGCCAGACTAGCCATTCCATGTACGCATATCTCACTATATCCTGCACAGCCTACACTGATGGAAAGCTCCCAAGGCTTACCCGGTCCCCACTCCATCTTAGCAACCGCATCCTTCAAGGTCTGGATATCTTCCTCTACCTGTAACTTAGACCTTTCCCGAATGATAACGACAAATTCGTCGCCTCCATATCGCGCTAAAAATGACTTGGAATCACCGAAGATCCGCTTCATCTGTTCTGCGATCAGCTTAAGCACCTCATCCCCTGTCACATGACCATAGGTATCATTGATCTTCTTAAATAAATCCACGTCCATCATGATCAGATAGCAAGGCTTTCCGTCGCACTTTCTTGCCTCCAGCTCTCTCATGTGCTGTTCCAGTCTTCTTCTATTATTAAGACCGGTCAAACTATCTCGTGTGACCTGCCTCTGCTGTACATTAATATACACCCTCAAAATAGAAATTGCGGTGAATGGCAATAACAGATCTACTCCATAAAAGCATACCTGTAATATCCCCGAAATCACTGGAAATATTGCAAAATATGCAAGCCAACGACATTCCAGTCTTCGATCCGCAGTCTCAGCTTTACGACAATGCCATAACGCTCGAACAGCCGAACCAAGCACATACCACATCGTCACAGCGGAATGCAACAAGAATCCACTCCCTCTTACATAGTGATTCTGCTCATCAATATAAAATATAAGATGTGTCCACGGACTGGAAAACAAAGCAATAAGGCAGAAAAATAACGGTAAAGCCGGTATGATTACGTCCCGCCCACGCTGTCCACTTCCGTTCAATAGAATATCACGAGCATAGAGTGCCCACAAAAATGCCATAAATTCCAGTGTAGCAAAATACGCAAGATTACATACCCACAATAAAACTCCCGCACCAGGAAATGTCTGCCCCTCCAGCATCCATGCCGTGGAATTCCAGAACATGATGATAACAAGCAATACCATGATAAAACGCAATGCCCGGTTCCTCCAGGAATAAGAAAGCGTATGTGTGGTATTGATGCGCATGATGACCATCGCTATCATCGGTATGATATTAATCTGCAAATAACTGATCGCACTCACCGGTAACGCCTCCTTTCCTGATTATGAATCCGATGCTATTACTGACTTTTTCTTACGGCACTTCTTTTCGTACATCCGCTCATCTGCCGTTTTTATCAGTGCTTCCTCATCCTTTGTCTCGCTCCACAGCGCATGTCCCACGCTAAAAGAAAGGTGATAATCCTTCGTGGTCGCCTCGTTGAACTTTCTTAGCTGTGCCTCCAACGCCTCAATCGCCCACTCAGCTTCCTCGTGATTACGCCAGTTCCCAATTACCGCAAACTCATCGCCTCCATACCTCGCCAAAAAGGTCTTGCCACTTCCAAAGGTATTTCTCAATATATCTGCGGTCTGCCATAATGCCTCATCTCCCACCGCATGTCCCAACTTATCATTGATTTCTTTAAAATCATCCACATCCAAAATCAACAATCCCCAACCGCCTTGGTCTGCGGATTCCGCCTTCTTCCTAAGCTGTCTATCAAACTCTCCCCTGTTATTCAGTCCAGTCAGACTGTCTGTGGTAATCTGGCTGTTCTGGGTATTGATATAGATAAATAATATCGATAATGCTACACATGGACCTCCCACCCACCAGTCTGGGAATACATTCTGAATTGCAAATCCTACAAGCGGAAACAGTCCACAGCCGATCTTATAAAGACATTCTAACCGCAGTTCCTTAGCCACTTCATGTCTGTAAATATATAGTGCGACCAGCACGCTAGTCAGTAGAACACCTATATTTACCACATAGCTCAAAAAATATCCTTCACTTCTCTGATATACGCCCTCTTCTGTGATCGTAAACAGTATATAAGTCCAAGGTGTCGTCAATGCCAGCACAACGAATGCCGCACAGATACACCCTATGATCCATACAATTCCCTTATAAAATCTGATATAGTCCCTTGCATGAAGACGGTTACAGACATACATCAACCACACATTCGCCACCACGACCAGCATAATCACATGTGCGATATAGGTAATCCACAAGATAACTCTGCCGCCCTGCCATGTAGCTCCATTTAATCCGTTACTAAAGATATCCACGTTCATCAGTGTCATGGTACACAGGATCAAAGCCTCAAACTGCCGTTGATCTATAGTCTTTACTTTTCTCTCCCGTTGATTCCAATATATAACGAGGAGCATGACCAACGGAAAGAGGTTAATGCTCACATGCGCTAACATCCCCATAACGATTCCTCCCCAGCATATTATGTAACCATTATAGCATTCCACCCTATTTTTGTCAGTAAAATACATCAAAAAAACAGGTAATATGCAACAGTTTTTTGTCTCTGTTGCATATTACCTGCGGTTTTAATCACATATTTTACTGATACTTTCTGCGGAACTGTACCGGAGTCATCTCATATGCCTTTTTGAACAGACGATTAAAATGCTCCACGTTCTCATATCCCACATAAGCTGCAATCGACTCTACTGTCTGATTGGTCTCCTTTAACATGGTGCGTGCCTTCTTCATTCTTGCCTTCTTTACCGCATCCTGGAAAGTCATTCCAGACTTCTCCTTGATGTACTTAGAAAGGTAAGGCTTAGAAAGGTTAAAATTGTCTGCTAATACATCCAGTGTCACATCCGCATAATGACTCTGGATATAATTCATGATATCAACGATACGTTCCTCACGACCTTCGCTAATGTTCTCATCCTTTGCCATCTTATTGGTAGCTGATACCAATGCTGCGATGGAGCTGGTGATGATATCTTCATCAATACCAACGCCCCAATAATTCTTACCTTTGCAAATGATTTCTACATAAGCTGCTGCTTTGGAAGAGGATCCCTCTGAAATCGCATGCTCCTCATAAGCTGCCAACTCATAGCTGACGCCAAAATACATCTTGATTGCATTGCTCACTGCATCCAGACGTCCGTTACCAGTCGTCTCAATCACACGCTGCTCGCCATTCTGCTCAATGGTCACCTGTGCAGTGATACCGTCCTTCTGCTGGAAGTGGCACTCTGACACATTAAAAATATCTCTGATATTCACATAATTCTCATCAAATACACGGTAAATAGCCTCTGGTGTAAGCTCCTGATGACGATGATCGGAAACACCCTTTACCAGATAACCTACCTCTTCCTTCATCTTGTCTGGCAGAGACATACCAAAGTTCTGCTTTAAGATAAAGGCTACGCCACCCTTTCCAGACTGGCTGTTGATACGAATAACATCGGATTCGTACTCTCTTCCTACATCCTTTGGATCGATTGGCAGATATGGCACATCCCATCTCTCGCCGCTCTTTCCAGCTTCTCTCCATGCCATTCCCTTGGAAATCGCATCCTGATGAGAACCAGAGAATGCGGTAAATACCAATTCTCCTGCATATGGAGTACGCTCATACACCTTCATACCTGTAAAGCGCTCATACTTCTCTCTGATCTCTGCAATATGTGTAAAATCAAGCTCTGGATCTACACCATGACATACCATATTCATAGCAACTGTCACGATATCCACGTTACCAGTACGCTCACCATTTCCGAACAAAGTTCCCTCTACACGATCCGCACCTGCCAGAACACCGAACTCTGCATCACTGATGCCACAACCTCTATCGTTATGTGGATGTACACTGAGCACCACGTTATCTCTATACTTCAGATGCTTATGGATATACTCGATCTGACATGCAAATACATGAGGCATTGCGATCTGAACTGTAGTAGGTATATTGATGATCGCCTTATGCTCTGCATCTGGCTGCCATACATCAAGCACTGCATTACATACCTCTACTGCATAGTCTACCTCTGTTCCCGGGAAGCTCTCTGGGCTGTACTCGAAGGTAAAGTTACCCTCTGTCTCTGCCGCAAGATTCTTGAGCAGAACAGCTCCATCGATAGCAAGCTGCTTTACTTCTTCCTTGCTCTTCTTGAACACCTGCTCACGCTGTGCCACAGAAGTGGAGTTATACAGGTGAATAACTGCATGTGGCGCGCCCTTTACCGCTTCAAAGGTCTTACGGATAATATGCTCTCTCGCCTGAGTCAGAACCTGCACGGTCACATCTTCAGGAATCATGTTGCGCTCGATCAATGCACGCATAAAGTTATATTCTGTCTCGGATGCTGCAGGAAAGCCTACCTCGATCTCCTTGAATCCAATATTTACCAACATCTGGAAAAACTCAAGCTTCTCCTCAAGTCCCATTGGCTCAATCAAAGCCTGATTACCATCTCTTAAGTCTACGCTACACCAGATTGGTGGCTTCTCAATAATGTCCTTCTTTACCCAGTCATATGTCACCTCTGGTGGCATAAAGTATGATCTTCCATATTTTTCTGCTATGTTCATATCTTCCTCCTAAAATACTTCAAGAAAGTTGATTCTTATTATTCTCTCGTTTATACTATCATACCATTATACTCCATGCAAGGTACAATTTTATCAACATACTTGATTTATTTTAATTTTATCGCATATAGTCTACTTTACACCAACCTTTTTGCAGATATCTACAAGGTTACATCGGTCACAATATGGCTTGGTACGAGCCGTACAGATTTCCCTGCCATGGTCAACAAGTCTATGGCAGAAATCATTTCCTTCCTCCGGCGGAATAATTTTCCACAGCGCCATCTCCACCTTTTTCGGGTCCTTGATTCCATCCACCAATCCCATGCGATTCACCAGACGAATGCAGTGGGTATCTGTAACGATTGCAGGCTTACCATAGACATCACCCATCACAAGATTGGCACTCTTTCTTCCCACACCCGGCAACTCTAAGAGTGCATCAAAGTCCTCCGGCACCTTGCCCTGATACTTATCCCGCAATATCTTCATACAGGCACTGATATCCCGTGCTTTGCTACGTCCCAGACCACAGGGCTTCACAATAGCTTCAATCTCCTCCACCTCTGCCTCCGCCAAAGCATTTACATCCGGAAACTTTGCATACAGATCCTGCACTACCACATTTACCCGAGCATCGGTACACTGTGCCGCCAGCCGGACGCTCACCAATAGTTTCCATGCATCATCATATTCAAGGCTACATCCTGTATCTGGATAGGCTTCCTTCAACCGCTGGATAATTAATGCCGCCAATTCTTTCTTTCTCATATAGTCTCCTCTATCTCGTCTCACAAACGGGCAGGGTCGCCGCCCTTTTGCAGCAACCCTGCCCTTACTCACTTCCTCACATATGGCAATTAGATACTTCTATCCATTCTGCCATCATGACTATTATACACTTTCTCTCTTTGCAATGTATACTGGGAATGTATCTGTTCCAGTTACTTCCTTTCCCGCTGTGATGGTCACATTCTTATCTGATATCAGATATTCCACAGTAGCGCCTTCTTCCACAACGGTATCCTGCATCAGTACGCAATTCTTGACCTTTGCGCCCTTGGCAACTTTTACACCACGGAACAGAATGGAGTTCTCCACTTCGCCCTCGATCACACAACCGTCTGCCACCATAACATTCTTGGCAACAGAACCGTTGATATATCTGGTCGGATTGTCATCACGAATCTTGGTGTAGATTGGATTACCGGAGAAGAGGGACTCTAAGTTCTCATCCTCCAACAGCCTCATATTCTCTCTGAAGTAACTCTTCATATCTGTAATGCGGGCAGTATATCCCTCATACTTATATCCCTGTACATTCAGTTCGTTAAGGCGTGGTGCCAGAATATCTCTCTCGAAGTAGACATGTCCCAACACATAAGCATCTCCAACTAACTTAATCAATGATTCTCTTTCCATGATACAGATATTCATAGAATGATTCTGTACACCAGTATCCAATGTATTAGTCTCGATACCAGTCACTCTGGTGCCATCCAGCTTCAATGTATAGTAGAAGCGATTATTCATCTCCCGCTCTGCACGAAGCCCCTCTGGAATCACCTCTTCGGTATAGGCAATTGTCACATCTGCCTTGCTCTCCATATGAGCTTCTATCATGGCACCAAAGTCAAAGTTCATTGCCATGTTCGCATCTGACATCACAACATACTTTTCCTTCTGTGACTTTAAGAACTCTAAGATACTTGCCAATGCCTCCACACGTCCATTATAGACCTTGACCTCCTTTTTCGCGAAAGGTGGTACGATATTTAGACCTCTGTTCTTACGGGCAAGATCCCACTCTCTACCATATCCAAGATGATCCATCAGCGAATGGTAATTCTTGCGGACAATCAAGGATATGTTATCCATACCACTGTTGACCATGCTGGATAGCACGAAATCTACCATACGATAACGGCTTGCAAAAGGTATGGATGCCATCAAACGCTCACTGACCAGTTCTGGAACTAAGGAATCATAACTATTTGGGAAAATAACACCCAATGCATCTGCGTTAGAATTTACCATACTTCTTCACCGTCCTTTACATTATTATCTACCATAGCATTTGGTCCGACCTTAGCATTCTCACCAATATGCACGCCAAATCCGATTGTTGCCACACCGTTGATATCGCCCTCTGGCATAGCTCCTACGATTGCGTTCTCATTGATCACTACATCCTCTGCCACGATGCAATGCTTCACTACCGCACCAGACTTGATGATCGTACCACCCATGATGACAGCATCCTCTACCTCTGCCCCCGCTTCTACACGAACACCGGAAAACAGGATCGAATGCTTCACCTTGCCATCTACACGGCAACCATCTGTGATCATAGAATTCTCAACGATCGCCTCCTTACCGATGCGGTGACCTGTCAGTCCACTGTTACGGCTGTATATCTTCCACTCTTCGTCAAAGAGGTTGATACCGCTATGTTCAGGGTCAAGCACTTCCATATTAGCCTCCCACAGTGATGGGATGGTTCCGACATCCTTCCAATATCCATCAAAGCGGTACGCATACATCTTACGTCCATCACGCAACAGATTCGGAATGATGTTGTTACCAAAATCATTCTCAGACTCTGGATCTGCCTCATCCTCGATCAGATATCTCTTTAAGATGTCCCAATTGAAAATGTAAATACCCATAGATGCCAGATTAGACTTCGGCTCCTTCGGCTTCTCCTGGAACTCTGTAATACGGTCTGTCTCATCTGTTACCATCAGACCAAAACGGGATGCCTCATCCCAAGGTACTTCCATAACTGCAACACTGAACTCCGCATTCTTCTCCTTGTGGAATCTTAAGAAGTCACTGTAATCCTGCTTACAGATCTGGTCACCAGAAAGTATGATGACATACTGTGGATCATATCGCTCGATAAATGCGATATTCTGATAAATCGCATTGGCAGTTCCCTTATACCAATCAGATCCGCTTGCCCGCTGATAAGGCGGCAGAACATGCACACCACCATGGAGACGATCCAGATCCCATGGCTGTCCCATTCCAATATACTCATTGAGCACCAATGGCTGATACTGCGTTAAAATACCAACAGTGTCGATGCCTGAATTCACACAGTTCGACAATGGAAAATCAATAATACGGTACTTTCCTCCAAAAGGAACGGCTGGCTTGGCCAGATTCTGCGTCAATGCATAAAGACGTGATCCCTGACCACCGGCAAGAAGCATTGCTATCATCTCTTTTGCCATAATATTTCCCCCTATATCTTTCGTCCTATATTTCCATCAAAATTATAACACAAATACGCGCATTTCTGTACCATTTTCACAAAATTTTCTCATTTTCTTTCCAATTTTCACTCTTCTCCCGTGTTAACGTTTTATCTCTTTCGCTCACTAAAGTTTTCCCAGTATTTTCCGCGTTTTCCCCTTGAAATCCAGCTCTGCGAGTGCTAGAATTCTATCTTGTGTGAATTTTATAAAATTTTAATATTTATCAAGTTTTCTTAGCATAAGAAAAGCATAGGAGGATTCTATGAACGAATTAAAACCAAAGCTATTTGATGTCATGAAGGATTATAGCAAGGCTCAGTTGATCCGCGATATCATCTCCGGTATCATCGTTGCCATCATCGCGCTGCCGTTATCCATCGCGCTGGCGATTGCGTCTGGCGTTGGCCCAGAACAGGGTCTTTACACCGCCATTATCGCTGGCTTCTTTATCTCATTCTTCGGTGGAAGCCGTGTGCAGATCGGTGGACCTACTGCTGCATTTGTTGTTATCATCTATGGAATCGTTACAGATTACGGCACAGACGGTCTGATCGTTGCCACTATCTTAGCCGGTATCCTGCTCATCATTATGGGTATCTGCCGCTTCGGTTCCTTAATTAAATACATTCCATACACCATCACCACCGGATTTACCTGTGGTATCGCCGTTACTCTTTTTGTTGGACAGATCAAGGATTTCCTCGGACTTTCCATGGAATCCGTTCCTTCTGAATTTTTACCAAAGATAATAGCGTATGTGAACAATATCGCATCTATCAACTGGACAGCTACCATCATCGGTCTTGTTGCCATCGCAATCATGTTAGTCTGGCCGAAGGTTACCGATAAGATCCCTGGTTCTCTGGTCGCTATCATCGTTACCACCGCAGTGGTATACTTTGCCAAACTGCCTGTAAATACCATCGGAAGCGTATATGGAGAATTATCTTCCTCCTTCCCTTCCTTCCAGGTTCCAACGATTTCTATGAAGCTGATTCAGGAGATGATCTCCCCTGCATTTACCATTGCTATTTTGGCTGGTATTGAATCCCTGCTCTCCGCAGTTGTTTCTGACGGTATGATCGGCGATACCCACAAGTCCAATGCTGAGTTGGTCGGTCAGGGTCTTGGAAATGTATTTTCCGGTCTCTTCGGCGGTATCCCTGCCACAGGTGCTATCGCAAGAACCGCAGCCAACGTAAGAAATGGTGGCCGTACCCCTATTGCAGGTATCGTACACTGTATTACCTTAACGATTATTCTGCTGGCATTAATGCCTTTAGCAGCATTGATTCCTATGACCACACTGGCAGCTGTACTTTTAGTCGTAGCTGCAAATATGGCAGACTGGACATCTTTCTTCCGTCTTTGCAAGACTGCGCCAAAGAGTGACGTTATCGTATTGGTAGCCACCTTCCTGTTGACCGTATTCTTCGACCTTGTGGTCGCTATCGAGATCGGTGTGGTACTTGCCGCTATGTTATTTATGAAGCGTATGGCTGAGACCGCTGATGTCAAGGCTTGGAAATACTCCGAACAGCCTGATGTCACACCGGGTGAGGCCGAAAAGCTTCGTGATGTTCCTCGCAGCATCCGTGTATTCGAGGTAAGCGGCCCTCTGTTCTTTGCTGCTGCAGATCAGCTTCTTGCCATCAACAGCAAGCAGTACACTAAGGTCATCGTAATTCGTATGAGAAGTGTTCCAGCCATCGACGCCAGCGCTATGAAGTCTCTGCGTGAGCTTGCAGACCGCGCGAAGAAGAAGAATATTACACTCATCTTCTCCCATGTCAACGAGCAGCCTATGTCTGTTATGAAAAAGGACGGCTTTGTGGAGTACATCGGTGCGGATAACTTCCGTGAAAATATCGTAGATGCATTGGAATATGCAGAAAATCTTATAAAATAAAAATATAGAGAAAGAGGACGCTTCCATTGGAAACGTCCTCCTTATTTTATATGCTAATAACTTATATTAGCTTCATGTCGATCCATTTTCTTCTGTATCGTCTGACAAATCAAATCATACCCATCATTGGAGCTAAGAAGCTTGACCGTCTCCCAACGCTCTGCCGTCTCATTCCAATAACGAATCCTTGCACCAGATATTCCCCGCCTTATAAAACTCGGCGAATTCAATCGAATCACCTGTCCTCTTAACGGAAAACTTGCATTCTCATTAATGACCTTCTCGACCATAGCCGGTGCCACATCGCTTCGTATATATGCCCTCTGCTTATCTCGCAGTTCAGATTCCTCCCATATATACTTATAATCCTCGATTGCTGCTCCCAGCTTCGTAATTGCACGCTTCTGACTCTCCATCGGTGCAAAACTCAAGCGGTACAAGATTCCCTCATTCGTGAGCGCGTAAGCCTCCACAGAGACACTTTTACAATTTGACCAGCTAAAAATGCTACCGACAAATCCAATCAAAAATGTAATGGTAATCCCTAGGGTCACAAGCAACAGTTCCCGCTCTTTATACTGCTCCACAATCAGCGGAACTACCAGAAGCGAACCAACTGCCATCCCCAAATACACTATACACCATATGTAATTTGCCACTCCGGCATGCCTGTTCAGATACAGCGTCACACGCTGACTACCCGGAAAACTTGGAATCTCCAGCAGCTTCTGCTGTTCTTCCTCCTGCCTCCGGCTCGCTTCGGTAAGCTCTTCCTGCTTCTTTTGCTTTGCCAACTGCTCCCTTTGATAGGATTCCTTGGCGCGCTGCAGCTTTTCCCATTCCTTCGCCTTCCGAATGCGATTACATTCCGCCTGTTTCTCTGCCTTGATAGAATATCGTTGTTCTGCTTCCCTCTCTGCTCGGTACTCCTGCCACTTTTGCTGATAGTACTCCCAGCGTAGCAGCACCACTCCCGTTGTCATGGATAACACCTGCAGGGCCATCAGGAGGAGAACTGCAGGCCAGTTCAAGTCCTCCCATGTAGCACCAGGACTTCCATCAAAAACAATTGGAATCATAAGCATCACAATAAGAAATGCAATTCCTATCATTACACAGGGCACACCAATTATTCTTCGGATTATCTTAGCCACTTTTACTTTCGATCCTTACTGCTCGTCTATGACAGTGTTTGCTGCACCTTTTCCAGACTCGCTATTTACCACAAGATTCACGCCCTCTAATCCAGTTACGTTAATATTGCGGTTGACCTGAGCCTCATAGGAATCTGCATTGATGATGTCAGCCAGATCAATGCCTGTTGCTTCCTTCATGCTCTCAAATACCTTTGCCATTACGACTGGCACATTACCTGCCACCTGCTCTACACCGTTGCTGCCTTCGCCGCCACCGATGATCGTGATCTTATCGATCTGTGCAAGAGGCTCTGCCACCTTACCTGCGATGTCAGGCAATACCTTGATCATCATCTCGGCAACAGCTGCCTTATTGTACTTCGCATAAGCCTCTGCCTTCTTCTCCATAGCCTCTGCCTCAGCGATACCCTTTGCCTGAATAGCGGAAGCCTCTGCTTCACCGACTGCACGGATACCGGCAGCTTCCTGCTCCTTGGAGTAACGGTCAGCCTCAGCCTGTGCCTTTCTCGCCTCCGCTTCACGCTGAGCCTCGAACTGCTTTGCCTCAGCATCCTTCTGGCGCTGGTAAAGAGCTGCATCTGCTCTCTGCTGTGCTGCGTACTTGTCAGCCTCAGCCTGCTTCTTGATCTCGGCCTCTAACGCCTGTTCCTTAACAGCTACTTCCTTCTGCTTTAACTCGATCTCGCGCTCCTGCTTTGCGATATCCGCATTTGCAGTTGCTACCTCGATTGTCTTACGCTGTTCCTCACGCTGAATGTCGTAAGCTGCATCCGCCATAGCCTTCTTGGTGTCTGCTTCCATCTGAAGCTCGGACTTCTTGATTGCAAGCTCATTCTGCTTTTTCGCAATCTCTGTCTGTGCTGCTACTGCTGCATCGTTAGATTCCTTGTCTGCTGCTGCCTGTGCAACCTTGATGTCTCTCTCACTCTCTGCTCTCGCAATCGCTGCAGCCTTTTTAATCTTAACGATGTTATCAATACCTAAGTTCTCGATAACCTCATTGCCATCCACAAAGTTCTGCACATTGAAGCTGATGATATCAAGTCCCATTGCAGCTAAGTCTGGCTCTGCATTTTCCTTTACCAGATTCGCAAACTTCTGACGGTCAGAAACCATCTCCTCTAACTTCATCTTACCTACGATCTCTCGTACGTTACCTTCCAGTACTTCTCTCGCAACTCCCGCAATGTACTCCGTGTTCTTGTTCAGGAAGTTCTCTGCTGCCAAACGAAGCTTATCCGGCTCATTGCTGATCTTTACGTTTACCGTAGCGTCTACATTAATGTTGATGTAATCCGCTGTCGGCACTGCATTGCTTGTCTTGACGTCAATCGGAATCAAACGAAGATTCAACTTATCCAGACGCTCAAAGAACGGAATACGAATACTTGCCTTTCCGATTACTACCTTAGACTTTTTCTTGATACCAGAAATGATATAAGCCATATCTGGTGGTGCCTTGACGTAGCCAATTGCTAACAGCAGCACAACAATGGCTACAATAACTACGCCGACGATTAGTGATGTTAAATGTTCCATATAACTTCTCCCTTCATTCGTTGAATATATTTATGTATACGGTCCGGGGATTATTCCTTGCTCCGTTACACACCCTCTTATGTATCTAATACTGATAAGTCCGCTTAAAAGTTTCGCAAACCACAAAGTTAATTTTTTACATCCTTTTCTATTTTACCAAAAACACTTTTGCGAATCTACCTTAACTTGGAAAGTTTTCACAACTTGTACGTTCATACCTTGTATATTTTACATAGGGATGATAGTATTGATAGGTGGCGCTGCTATATGGGTATCATTTCAGCCGTATAACAGCGCTGCATTTACGCAAGAATATATGTAATAGACAAAGGAGGTTTCCCATGCAGGAAAATAAGATGGGTGTCATGCCTATTAACAAGTTAATTATATCCATGTCCCTGCCAATCATGATTTCTATGCTGGTGCAGGCGCTCTACAACATCATAGATAGTATTTTCGTAGCTATGATCAATGAAAATGCGCTCACTGCTGTATCTATGGCATTCCCGATCCAGAATCTGATGATTGCCGTGGGAGCAGGAACCGCCGTCGGTGTCAACGCATTGCTCGCCCGCTCTCTCGGTGAAAAGGACTACGATAAGGTAAATAAGATCGCCGAAAATGCTGTATTCTTAATTCTCTTAAGTTATCTGGCATTCCTGTTGATCGGTATATTTGGTGCTGAGGCATTTTTCCGCAGCCAGACTGATATTGAAGAAATCGTCGTGTACGGCAAGCAGTACTTATCCGTATGCTGCTTCTTTTCTTTTGGTATATTTACCCAGATTATGTTTGAACGTATCTTGCAGGCAACTGGAAAGACAATTTACACCATGTTCACGCAGGGAATTGGTGCCATTATAAATATTATTTTAGACCCAATCTTAATCTTCGGTCTTTTGGGCTTCCCTAAAATGGGCGTCACCGGTGCCGCTGTGGCAACAGTCATCGGTCAGATCATAGCTGGCGCACTTGGCATCATATTCAATCATACTAAGAACCACGAAGTTAAGATTCGCTTAAAGGGATTCCGTCCAGATGGTGCTATCATCGGTCAGATCTACACCATCGGCATTCCTTCTATTATAATGCAGGCAATTGGTTCCGTTATGAATTACGGAATGAACCGTATCTTGATTTCCTTTACCTCCACTGCCACTGCAGTGTTTGGTGTATACTTCAAGCTTCAGAGCTTTATCTTCATGCCAGTATTCGGTCTGAACAACGGAGTTATCCCAATCATGGCTTACAACTACGGTGCCGGCAATAAGGAGCGTGTGACCAAGACCTTAAAGCATAGCATCACCTATGCCGTATGCATTATGATCGTAGGACTTATTATTTTTCAGGTAATCCCTAGTCCATTATTAAAGCTGTTCAATGCTTCTAACACCATGCTTGCTATTGGTATCCCAGCACTTCGTATCATCAGCATCAGTTTTATCCTTGCTGCAATCTGTATCGCCTGCGGAAGCTGTTTTCAGGCTCTGGGCAAGGCTACTTACAGCATGGTGGTGTCCATCGCAAGACAGCTTGTGGTACTGCTTCCAGTGGCATTTGCCTTGGCACAGCTCGGTAATGTAAATCTTGTATGGTGGGCGTTCCCGATTGCAGAGTTGATGTCCCTTACCATGACTACGATTTTTATGAAAAAGCTGAATCGAGATGTGATATCACAAATTGGATAATAGATAAATATTCTCAATTAGCAGAATTGCCATTCTACTTTATGAGTGTTAGACTATTAGTCGCGGCTAACCGTCGTTAAAACACATTAAAGTAGGATGGCATTTTTTATGAATACATTAATTCAGACAAAAATTATAGAGAGCAAAGCAAAAACTACCACTCCGGCATGGCGCCTTTTACTGCTTGGTATCCTTGCAGGTATGTTTATCGCCTTTGGAGCCTCTAGCAGCTCCCTCGCAATTCATGCGATGGAAAACTCCGGTCTCGCCAAGGTGGTTGCAGGCACTATTTTTCCAGTCGGTCTTATGATGATCGTGCTCATTGGCGGTGAATTATTCACCGGAGATTGTATGATGGCCTTAGGGGTAATGCACAAAGAGTTCCGTGTGCTTCCTATGATCAAGGTCTTATGTCTGGTGTATGCTGGCAATTTGATCGGTTCTGCCATCATTGCGACCCTTATCTTTTTTAGCGGACAGCTTGATATGACAAATGGGCTCCTTGGAGCATTTACAATTAAAATAGCACTAGGAAAAGTCTCTCTTTCTTTTCCCAGTGCTATGGTATCTGGAATCCTGTGCAATATTTTAGTCTGCATCGCAGTACTGATGGCAGGCGTTGCAAAGGATATCCCAGGAAAGATTCTTGCAATCTTCTTTCCAATTATGGCATTTGTTATCGGTGGCTATGAACACTGCGTAGCAAATATGTATTATATTCCTGCCGGTATTCTTGCCACAACAAATGATATGTATCGAGAAACAGCCATGTCCGCCTACGGATATACCGAAGCCCAGCTTAGCTCACTGAACATTCAAAGCTTTGTCACTGCAAGCTTAGTGCCAGTCACTATCGGAAATATCATCGGCGGAATGCTGTTCGTCAGTGTTCCATTATATGTACTTCATAGGAAGTCCCTTAGAAACGCTTAATCTTTTTGGTGGTATTCTTCTCGAATTCCACTTCACGGATCTTTAACTTAATGACTCTCTTATATAAAGGTGCTTCCTTATTATAATCATCAATGATACGCTGAAGTTCACTCTGCATATCCTTGATTTTCTTCTTACCAGCATATTCATAATCTGGGAAGATCTCAGCCTCGATCACGCCGTCGCTCTCACGTACCAGAACCTCCTGTACCACACGGTTCTCTCCCAGCTTATTCTCAATCTCCTCTGGAGATACGTTCTCACCATTTGGCGTGATGATCAGGTTCTTCTTTCTACCTGTCAGGTACACATATCCCTCTTCATCCACATATCCCAGATCTCCGGTCTTAAGCCATCCATCCTCCAAGGTCTCCGCTGTCTCCTGTGGCATATGGTAGTATCCCTGCATAACACTGGAACCCTTTACCCACAGCTCATCGTTTACCGTCTTAGCCTCGCAGTTCGGCATCAGCTTTCCTACGGAGCCCACCTTGTTATGCCAGCTTAAGTTCGTGCTGATAACAGGAGAGCATTCTGTCATTCCATAGCCCTGCAAAATGGTGATTCCATACTTCTGGAACATCTCTACATAGGCAGGATTCAGATAAGCACCACCACTGCAAATGGTGTGAAACTGCTTTCCAAATACCTTCGCCTTGATGAGTGGTGCCGGTATCCATGCTGCTTCCTCAAGCTTCTTAGCGAAGGTCTCGATCATCAGTGGAACCATCAATATCATATTCGGCTCAAAAAGCTGGATATTCTTTGCCACGCGGAGCAGAGAATCGTTGATACAGATCACACTTCCCAAGGAGATTCCCTTTAAAATATCCATGCTCAGACAGTACGCATGATGGATTGGAAGTACAGACAGAATTACGGTACCTGACTCGATCTTCATGTCAAGGCAGGTAGCATTCTCTGCCAGATTGCGATGGGAAAGCATAACGCCCTTGCTCTTTCCCGTGGTTCCTGAGGTAAACATGATGGTCGCCAGATCCTCTGAAAGAGGACTGTAATCAAATCCCGGCTGCTGCTCCCCGATCAACTTCCAAATCGGCTTTGCACCTTCCACTGCGCTCTTATCACTGATAGAGATCACATGCTTTAACTCTGGGCACTCCTTTAACGCTGCACTTGCCACCTGTGCCTTACTCTCATCATAAACAAGAGTGGTGACCTCTGCACGATTCAATAATTCACATAAATCCTCTGTCGGCAACTGGGCATCCAATGGCACTGCCACACTGCCGCTATTTACGATACCAAGGTAAGCAACTACCCATTCGTAAGAGGAGGTTCCCAAAATTGCGATATGCTTTTTCTGCTCCCCAAGCTCTGCCAATGCAGCGGAGAAGCATTCGCTCTCATTTTTTAGTTCTGTATAAGTCTTGCTTGCTACTGTTACCTTCTTTTTGCCATCACCATCGCTGCTTTTTACCTTGTATCGGAATGCATCCTGCGCACCGTAGGATGCCTCTGACTTCACCAGCAGTTCACGGATCGTACTACTTAAAACGTCCACGTTCTTCTCCTCCTTAGCCTGAAATCTTCTCTAAGTAATCAACGGCCTCCTGTACTGTGCGGATCTCAACTACTTCTTCCTGCTCAACTTCCACATCAAGTTCGTCTTCGATCTCTCCTAACATGCTCATGAAATCGAATGAGGTAAATCCTAAGTCCTCCATAAAACGTGATTCTGGCTTAATATCTTCCTTCTTTACTTCAACATAATTTACAATGATATCTACTAACTTCTCGTACATAATTCCATTCTCCTTTTAAATCAATTTGATAATATCTCCAATTTTCAAGTTCGGGTTCTCAATTCCCTTGAACATGATCTTGCACATATAATAGTAGAAATATTCTAATTTCTCTCTTGTGATCGCCTCGACCTGATGCTCAAAGTTAAAGTCCAGTCCATTGTCCGCTGGTCTATGCATAACAGTCAAATACATTGCCTGAGTAGTGGCTCCGTTTGGATACCACTTAGTCTTATAGGTAATGTCACCCAGCTTGGTCAAGCCCTTGTCCTTTAAGGTCAGCGGCTGATAGGTCAGTGACATTGGCTCATAGCCTCTTCCCGGCTCAATTGGATACAATTTTCTTCTGTATGCAAAATACTCCACTGGGTCAAAGTTGGTATGTCTAAATGTCTCATTCTGCGCATCACGAATGATATGAATTCCCTCAAGGAAGGTGGTATCCTCTGAAATAATCGTCCGGAATGGGAAGGAATGAATTCTTGTACCACCAGACTTCTTCTCTGCCAGTGTAGCTCTTCTTGCATATGCCACGTTGATAGATACGTCATCGTTTCCATTCATTTTCTGTAAGTAAGTACGAATTCCCATAATCAACAGACACTGTAAGGAAATATGCTGCTGCTCACAGAATGTCATCAGACGGGTGGTCGGCTCCTCTTCCAAATGGAAAATATCCAGCGCTGAGTCCACATTTTTTGAAATGAACTGTGCCGCTCTCGCTTTTGGATTGGTCTTTCTCTCCTCCTCAAGTGCCGCTGGTCCATCGATACCATTGTAAATTGGCTCTGACTGCTCGATCAGCTTATAGAAGTAATCTCTATCTCTCTGCTGTGCCTTACTTCCTGCCTCATATGCCAGATCCTTTTCTAACTGCTCGATGTAGGAACGCATCTCGCTTGGATACTCCACGCCTTCGTACATGGTGCTACAATATATCTCAATAATATCACGTAAAAAGCAAATCAGTGACTGGGCATCCAGTGTCAAGTGGTCTCCCAGAAGGTATACACCCTGATTGCCATCCGGAGTCTTGATCATTACGATCTTATTCATCGGGGAATCTTCTCTCGTAAAAGGAATCTCCGTCCAGCCCTTCATGATAGCTTCCGCCTCTTCCATGCTCATGCCGGAAAAGTCAACGTACTCAATTTCCCTTTCCTCTTTGTCCACCACATACTGATACCACTGTTTTTCCTGCTTATCATATGCAAAGCGCAGACGCATTGCCTCACAGCGCTCATATGCTTTGTAGATGGACTGTCTTAACACATCGATATCAAGTTCATACTCAATGGTAAGACTGGTTCCCACATTTACGACCTCTTTTTTCGGGCAGTATTCCAGATAATAAAAGTGGAACTTCTGCGCCACTGTCAATGGATAGGTCTTATAACCTTTTCTTGTTTTCATAATTAATCTCCTCCGACTTCGTCTTACAATCCCTTGGTAAACTCGTCTAACGCCTTTTCATATGCTTCCATATTCTTAAAGTAACTCTCTGCGTGGGCTGCCCCCTCAATCACCAGCTTCTGCTTTGGTGATTTACAACAGTTATAAAGTTCATGGCACATCTGTGTCGGCACAAAGGTGTCCTTAGAACCATGAATGAATAGGATCGGCACCTTCGCCTTCACCACTTCACGCTTCGCGTTACATTCATCCATACCGTATCCAGCCAGCTTCCGATTCATAAAGTCTGCTCCCTGCATCACCGGAAAAGAAGGCAGATGGTACATGGACTTAAGTACATGGGTAAATACCTCCTTCGGAGAAGTGAACGCGCAGTCTGATACGATTCCCTTCACCTGTGGTGGAAGCTCCATGCCACTCGCCATCAATACAGTGGCACCTCCCATGGAAATTCCATGAAGCAGAATCTCCACATCCTCTCCACATTTCTCAATCACCCATTTGATCCACATCAGCGCATCTTTTCTGTCCAGACATCCAAATCCAATATACTCACCCTCGCTATCTCCATGGGCTCTGGCATCTGGATGCAACATAGCGTATCCATTGCGGAAATAATAATCTGTCAAACCTGTAAAATCAGCCATTCCTCTACTGGTGTATCCGTGAAAACAGATTACGATGCGCTTCTTTTCCGCATCCTTTTTGATGGATGGAAAATAGGTCGCATGAAGCTTTAACCCATCAAAGGATGTCTGATACACGTCCTCGTGAGGCTGCTCCAGCATATATGCCTTTCGCTCCGACAGAATCCCTGAATACTGTGACCAGTCCGTACCTGCCATCTTTACGGTACGTCCCACATCCGCCTTCTTCCGCTTCATGGTTCTTCCATAAAAGTATAGGGTCTCTACTGCTCCTGCTGCCACCAGCGCGCCTGCACACGCCATTACAATTCCTAATGTTTTCATATGTCCCCCGTTTAAAATGTTTCAAATGCTATTTTTTCTTGGCTTCTTTTTGCTTTAAATCTATAATTTCCTTTAGTCTAAGGGCTTTATCAATGTTTCCCTCGACCTTAAGCTTCTGCGTGGTAAACGCCCACACTGGATCGATCTTTCCCTCGGCGATTCCCATAAATGTATCTGGGTCAGCTACGAACAACGCATCTCTGTCGTAGTACTCATATGGCTCCACAGAAAGCTGTCCGTCCTTTACCTCCACATAGAAAGCTCCGCCGGCTTCCTCATCCTCGATAGAAAACTGATATGCCAGACGTTCCTTAATGTCGCTCACATCGGTTCCCATAAATTTGCCTTTGATCTCATAAAAAAACTCCGCGTATGTCATCTCATCCTCCCAATTTTAATTTTCGACCAGCGGTCGATTCCTGTTTCCAAAATCATAACACGTTTTTCGACCGGCGGTCAATCACGACAATTTCCAAAAAAACTGTAAATCATTTCCATTTTTTTGTATAATTATTCCCTATTGTTACTAATTTACTATTATGCTAAAATTATCTAACATAATTTGGACAAGAACAGAAAGGTGGCTTAATGATATGCCGGATATTAAAAAACACGAAAAAATACTGGATGCCTTACAGCAATTACTGGAAGAAAAGAGTATACAGCATATTTCTGTAAGCGAGATTGCCAGCAGAGCCGGCATTGGAAAGGGAAGTATCTATTATTACTTTCCTTCAAAAGACGCTATCGTTGACGCATTGATTGAGCGAAGCTATGAGCAGCCCCTTCAGACTGCCAAGAATCTGGCTGCACAGACGGAGGTGTCATCCTTTACCCGTATGGCAATGCTATTTCAGGCATGCCGCAACTCCTCCGCTGCCTTTTTGCGACAGAATCATTCTTCTGCCACCAGCGTTCAGGATCGTGCCTTTCTGCACCAGAAGTACTTGAATTATCTGATTTCAGAACTCAAGCCTGCCCTGACGGATATCATATCTCAGGGTATCTCCTGCGGAGAAATTACCTTTGACTACCCTGCTGCACTGGCAGAGATCGCCTTGATCGTACTGGCGGTAAAGCTTGATAATTCCCTTGTACCTTCTACTCAGGCAGAGATCGAGAACACCTTAAAGGGACTTATCTCCCTATTAGAAAAGGGCACCGGACTGACCGCCGGCACCCTTGAATATTTGACTTTAATCGAGTAGGTGGAGCGTAGCCTTTGCTATCTTCCACTTACCTGATAATTTTTATAAATTCTATTTCCCCATACTATGAGCAGTCCACCAAGGACAATATAGATGATTGGGGCAATCTGAAAGTTCGTAAGATATACACTTCCCACCTTCACCAGTCGGTCATCCCACAACTGCCAAACTCTAGTCAGCACCGTTGGCAACAGTCCATATATCTGGGATAGGACTCTATATCGATAAGGAACCTCGACCAACATTGTAAATATTAGACTTCCTGTCATAATGCCCATCACTGCAACACCATTTTTTATCGCCTCGGACAAAAACATTGCAATGATGCTATAAAAAATACTGGCAATCACACATACTAGCCCCATAAGAAGTGCTGCCTGCCCTATGGTCAGATTCCAGGAACACATCGGCAGATAAATCTGAACTGCCCTATCATATCCCTCCATTCCGTAGACACAAAGCGTAGTAATTGACGCCGCCAAAATCAGGACAACACCACTTCCCAATCCAAAGGTCACTCCAGCAGCTACCTTAGAATAGAAAAGGCTTCTCTTGCCATACTTACTACATAGAATCACCTGATCCGTTTTTCTTAAATGCTCCTCCGAGAAAACATTTGCCAGGCATATAGCAATTGCTAAAAATATCATGAAATTCACTGTCAGAACTTCTGTCAGCACCCTTTCCCAACCGCCAGCATAACCATATGTATAGGGCTGTTCGATTCCGCTTTCTTTTTCCAGCCAATATTCCTTTTCGCCTTCCGTCAGCAACTGCGTATTCCACTCATTCTGCAACTTATCAATTCTTGTCTGATACAAAGTGTCCGCATCTATACTGTGGATTGCCTCATAATCCCCCGTGACATAATACACATAATTATAAATTTCTTCATACTGCTTCTGTTTTTGGGATTGTCCCTCCACAAATTCTTCCGTAATTGTTATGCCGCCTTCTTCCTCTAACACATGTCTTCTCTGATAGGCCTCCGCCACCTTTTCTAACAGAGCATCATCTATTTTTTGCCCGTCTAGCATCTGATCAGTTTCCTTCTTATCGCTCAGATATTCAAAGCCGCTCATCTGCACCGTAGTTCCCCCAGTAGTGACCGAATAGGTGCTTGTAAGAGGCTCTACGATTCCCATGAACACAGCAATCGCGATTAAAATCCCCATTGTGATCCAAACAATTTTTCGCTTGAGTATCTTTTTTAACTCATAAGTATATAATGTAAAAAATTATTCATCAAGACCGTCCTCCCCAAACTGCTCTAAATAGAATTCCTCCAAATCTCCATTTTCTTCCTTCCATTCGCCCTGATAGATCAATTGTCCATCCTTCATCATCAGCACCTTATCTGCGATATGCTCAATATCAGAGACGATATGAGTGGAGAGCAGAACAATATTTTCCTTGCCCAGATCGGCAATGAGATTACGGAACCGTACCCGCTCCTTTGGGTCAAGACCTGCGGTGGGCTCGTCTAATACGATCAGCTTCGGATCATTTAGCAGCACCTGCGCTACTCCAAGTCTCTGCTTCATACCGCCGGAATATGTCTTGATCTTTTTCTTCGCCACATCCTGCAAAGCCACAAGCACTAACAGCTCCTTTACTTTTCTCTTCGCATAGGGCTTATTTAGCCCCTTTAATGCCGCCATGTATAACAGAAACTCCTCTCCCGAAAACTCTGGATAATAACCAAAGTCCTGTGGCAGATATCCCAATGTGTCCCGATATTCTTCTGTTCCCACGTCCTTATTATCAAAGGTGACCGTTCCGCTGGTCGGTTTTAAGATGCCACATATCATCCGCATCAATGTGGTCTTTCCCGCTCCGTTTGCGCCTAATAGTCCATAGACCCCCGGCTGTAAATGCAAGGAGATCCGATCCACTGCGATCTTGTTCTTATATTGTTTGGATAAGCGATCCACTACTAATTCCATGCCAATTCCTCCGTTTGGTAAATCATTTTCTTATATTCGCCCCATGCTTTCACCAGCAAATAAACTCCAACAGCAATCCACCAGATCAGTTGCTTTTCTTCATATATTTCTGGTAAGACTCCCTTTACGATCAAATGCAATCCGCTGACCATCACAGCGATACCCATGCAGATGTATATCGATTCCTTTCCATGCACTTTTCTCACTGCCACGAGCCCTAATACGGAAGTCAGCAAATAAGGCACCAACAAATAGATACCAGCTTGTCCAAAGGAGACCAACTCACTCTTTCCAGCTAAAACGATCAAGATACAATAGAGAATAAAATGCAACACCCCAATCGCTCCCAAACGCGCTAACGTAATGCTTTTCAGCGAAAATCTGGATGCCATCTCTAGCTCTGCCATCTGATAGGTCTCTGATCTGGCACCTTCTGTAATGCCGCATAATGCCACAAATGGCATCATGGCAGATATGACCCAGACACTATCCTCTCCCACAGCATCCGCCCACAGCACTGCTAATACCGCAACAAAAACAGAGCCAATCCAAACACTTTTTCTGATGTAAGAGACCTGTGATAATAGAAAAGAAACGGTACTAATTTGAGGTTGTTCTAATTCTTTTAGAAATTCTTTTTTGTGCTTTGGTTCAGGTGCCTCAAAGGCATCCTTCAAAGCTCTTTTCATTTCAGATTTCATAGTGCTCCCCCCTCTCCTAATTCCATTTTCAATTTCTGCAACGCCTTTTTTAATTTGCGATATAGCGCGAATCTGGATATCTGAAGTATCTGACATATGGCAGTCACCGGAACTTCATTCACATATCGAAGAAGCAACAGTTCCTTTTCTTCCTCCGATAGTGATGCCAATATGTCTTTCATCATGAGTCTCGTCACCACTTCATCTTCGCGGCTTTCCTCATACATCTCCTCTGGAATTTGCTCCATCGCTGGCTTCCTGTATTCGTCCACGCATAGGTTGTGAGCAATCCTGTACAGATACTGCAACGTCCATGCATTACCATAATGACCATATCGCTCAAAGAATCTAAGGAAGGTTTCCTGCGTGATATCTTCTGCCACTTCCTGCCTTCGTACTTTAAAATAGCAGTAGCGGTATATTTTGTCGTATTGTTCTTCTAAGTCTGTGCTCTTGTCCATGGACACGTTCTGAAACCTCCTTTCACTATGTATAACGGATTTGGGGGATGGGATGTGCGGGGGATGGTGAAAATTTTTAAAGATTTTTTGCAAATACAATTCCGGGAAACTCCCTTGAAACTTTCTAAACAACATGCTATATGATAGGCATAAAGAAAAAGCGACTGTTTGCTTGCAAGCAAGAAACAGTCGCTTTCTTATTCTAACTTCGTACTAATTCACTGTTATGTAATGATTAGCAAACACCCTGAGCTAACATAGCGTTAGCAACCTTCTCGAAACCAGCGATGTTAGCACCAGCTACATAGTTGCCTTCCATACCGTAACGCTTTGCAGCATCATCGATATTGTGGTAGATGTTAACCATGATCTGCTGTAACTTAGCATCAACTTCCTCGAATGTCCAGCTTAATCTCTCGCTGTTCTGAGTCATCTCGAGTGCGGATGTAGCAACACCACCTGCGTTAGAAGCCTTACCACAGATGAACCATACACCGTTGTCCTGTAAGTACTTTGTAGCATCTAAAGTAGTAGGCATGTTAGCACCCTCACATACTGCCTTACATCCGTTAGCTACTAACTGCTTAGCATCGTCGATCAACAGCTCGTTCTGAGTTGCACATGGAAGAGCGATGTCACACTTGATGCTCCATACGCCACGTCCCTCGTGGTACTCTGCGCTTGGTCTAGCAGCTGCGTACTCTGTTAAACGTGCACGCTTAACTTCCTTGATCTCCTTTAATAACGCAACGTCGATTCCCTCAGAGTCATAGATCCAACCTGTAGAATCAGAACATGTAACAACCTTAGCACCCATCTGCTGAGCCTTCTGAATAGCGTAGATAGCTACGTTACCAGCACCAGATACAACAACGGTCTTGCCTTCCATAGACTCGCCGTGGCACTTCATAAGCTCTTCTGTGATGTATAATAATCCGTATCCAGTAGCCTCTGTACGAGCTAAAGATCCGCCGTAGCTTAATCCCTTACCTGTTAATACACCCTCGTACATACCACGGATTCTCTTGTACTGTCCGTACATATAACCGATCTCTCTTGCGCCTGTTCCGATATCACCAGCTGGAACGTCTACATCAGCTCCGATGTACTTGCACAGCTCTGTCATGAAGCTCTGGCAGAATGCCATAACCTCTCTGTCTGACTTACCCTTAGGATCGAAGTCAGAACCACCCTTACCACCGCCGATTGGCAGGCCTGTTAAGGAGTTCTTGAAGATCTGCTCGAAACCTAAGAACTTAATGATACCAATGTTTACGGATGGATGTAAACGTAAACCACCCTTGTATGGTCCAATGGAGTTGTTATACTGTACTCTGTAACCAATATTTACCTGAACCTGTCCCTTATCGTCTACCCATGGTACACGGAACTTGAACTGTCTGTCTGGCTCAACTAATCGCTCTAATAAAGCTTCTTTTCTGTAAACAGCTTCATTTGCATCAATTACTGGTCTTAAAGACTCCAGTACCTCTTCTGCAGCCTGTAAAAACTCAGGTTCAGAAGCGTTCTTCTCTTTTAACTTTGCGAGTACTTCATCAACGTATCCCATTTCTCACTATCTCCTTACATATTAAAAATATATATTCGCTATCGCGATGTGTTAAGAGGTCTCGTCCTCCTAGCATCGTTTTACCATGCTTATTTTATTATAAAATTTCCTAGAGTGCAATCTTTTTTTCTTTAATTCGTTAAATTGTTAAAGCCCGACATTTTATGTCGGGCTTTTCTTATAAAAAATATACAGAAATGATGAGCCATATGCTCTGTGAACGGCTCTGATTCAATTAAATCAAACGGTAAATGATAATTGCAATCAATATACCAATGATACTAGCAATTGTAATCTTGATTGACAGACCAAATGTCACCACCATGATCCCTAAGTCAAGCACGATTGGAGAAGTCAGTCCAAAGCTCTGACCATAGCCCAGCCAACTAAGCCCCGGCACACCTGCCGCCAGATTTCCAATAAATCCTCCGACTACGATTCCTGCGAGCAACAGCAAAAATAGTCCCCAGTTGTTCTTTCCTACAATTCCTCTACTCATCTCTAACCTCCGTTTATTAGTCCTCGTCTGCCATTCCATATTCTTCCTGGAAATAGTCTATGAGTTTCGCCAGAGTGTAGATTAGAATTGGTGTCTCCTGCTCTGTAAGCTGACCCTTGATGTTCGCGATCATCTTGCGGTGGAATTCCTCATGATGTGCATAGGCTGCCTTTCCCTTTTCAGTCAGGTATACCCACACCACACGCTTATCCTGCTTACTGCGCTCTCTTATGACATAACCCTTATCTGTCAAACCATCCATCGCTTTGGTAAGTGTCCCTGTTGTAACTTCCATAATCTTTGCTATGGCGGACATGCTCTTTGGTTCCTGTAGACCGATTGCTTCTATTATATGGAAGTCATTGTAGGTGATGTCCTTGAAATCCTCTGTCACCAGACACCGCGCTTCAATCTCCATAATGTCCTTAAATAACCTTACCAATAATTCATTTAATGTTTCATCTGTGGTCATACATAATACACTCCTGTTCATAGTAGTATCTCATGCCGGCTGCCATTCGATGAGACATTACGCTACTTACCATTCCAGCACTGTCGCACCCCAGGTAAGTCCTGCGCCAAAACCAGCCAGTACTATTTTACTACCGCTTTTTATCATACCATGATTATTCACATTATCAAGTAAAATCGCTACACTGGCAGCGGAAATATTTCCATATTCCTGCAGATTTGTAGGGAATTTTTCCATCGGCTGCTTCAACCGCTTGGACACACCCTCAATAATTCTGTAATTTGCCTGATGCAGAAGGAATAAATCAATATCCTCTACCTTAAGTCCAGCCTTCTCCAATACCCGCTCGATTGCTTCCGGTACGGTACGCACTGCAAACTTATAAACTTCCTGACCATTCATAGAAGTATAGTCAAGAGCTGTGTCATTCTGAACGAATGGATTGTTCACTGGACGGTTGGAACAGTTCAATACCATTCCCTTAGCGCCATCAGATCCCATCTCCATTGCAAGCACTCCTCGAGGAGCATCCGCAACATCACTTTCTTCTGCACACACCACTGCTGCTCCGGCACCATCACCAAAGAGTACACAGGTACTTCTATCATTCCAATCCATGATCTTGGACAATGTCTCTGCTCCAATAATCAATGCATTCTTATACATACCGTTCTGTAAATACATTGTTACAGTATCTAACGCAAATATAAATCCTGAGCAAGCTGCACTTAAGTCAAATGCCACCGCATTTTTCGCTCCTAATGCACTCTGCACTTCGCAGGAAAGATTTGGGAAGAACTTATCCGGTGTTACCGTAGCTGCAACGATAATGTCAATCTCTTCTGCACTGATTCCAGCACTTTTTAATGCCTTTTCTGCTGCTTCCACGGAAAGACTTGTTGTCGTTTCCTCCACTGCCAAATGACGGCTCTCAATTCCTGTACGGCTTCTGATCCACTCATCAGAGGTATCCATAAGTTTGCTTAAGTCATCATTGGTTACCTTTTTTTTCGGAACTGCACTTCCGGTTCCTTTTATTCTAATATTCATATTTGTCCTCCATGCGATTTTCGCATTGCCACACTAACTTAGAACGCGCGGAATCTCGCATAACGCTCTGCGGCAAGCTGCTCGCCGGTCTTTCCGTTCTGTTTCTTTAAGAATTCCTTCATATGTCCCTTCATATAACGGGAAATTGATTCACATGCTGGTTCATCTGCAATTCCATACTCTGGAATAATTTCTTCTATTACGTTGAGTTCCTTTAAGTCCTCTGCGGTAATCTTCATAACACCGCTGGCTTCCTTTGCACGCTTTCCATCCTTCCACAAGATAGATGCAAATCCCTCTGGGGAAAGAATCGCGTAGGTCGCATTTTCCATCATCCACACTTCGTTTCCGACAGCTAATGCAAGGGCTCCACCACTACCGCCTTCTCCGATCATGATACAAAGTACAGGAACCTTTAATCCTGACATCTCATAAAGATTTCTGGCGATTGCTTCACCCTGTCCACACTCCTCTGCTTCCATACCAGGGAATGCTCCAGATGTATTCACAAAAGTGATGATCGGACGTCCGAACTTCTCAGCCTGCTTCATCAAACGCAATGCCTTGCGGTATCCCTCTGGAGATGGCATACCATAATTGCGCTTCGCACAATCCTTTAAATCCTTACCCTTATGTACACCGATAACTGTTACTGGCTGTCCGTCAAGCTCTGCAATACCACCAATGATTGCTGGATCATCGCGGAACAAACGATCTCCGTGTAACTCCATAAAATGATCAAAAATATGCTCCATATAGTCTACGGATGCGCAACGATCTACCTGTCTTGCTGCCTTTACCTTTTCCCATGCAGAAAGTGGCTTTGCCTTCATAGAACGCTCTTTCATAAGCTCTGTTGGCTCATAGCAGTCATCTGCGCGCATTGGATCAAAGTTCGCATACCCAGTCTGGCTACGATGCATGCGCAGGATACGGTACAATGTCATCTTTAAGTCCTTACGCTCTACGATAGCATCAACAAAACCATGCTCTAACTGGAACTCTGCTCGCTGGAAGCCCTCTGGAAGCTTCTGTCCGATGGTCTGCTCAATAACTCTAGGTCCTGCAAATCCGATCAGTGCTCCCGGCTCTGCAAGGATGATATCTCCAAGCATTGCGAAGCTGGCTGTCACACCACCAGTGGTCGGATCAGTAAGTACTGGCACATATAAAAGTCCTGCATCTGAATGAGCCTTTAAAGCGGCTGAAGTCTTTGCCATCTGCATCAAGGATATGATACCCTCCTGCATACGTGCACCACCAGAACAACAAAACAGAATCACTGGCAATCTCAGCTTTGTCGCACGCTCTACTGCAAGTGCGATCTTCTCTCCTACCACATGTCCCATACTACTCATAAGGAATCTAGCATCGCAGACACCAATTACCGCATCTTCTCCATATATCTTACACTGCCCCACAGTCACTGCCTCGTGAAGTCCTGTCTTCTCCTTTGCAGCCTGTACCTTCTCCTCATATCCTGGGAAATCAAGCGGGTTTGGTGCCGCCAGATCCTCGAACCATGGTGTAAAGCTTTCCTTATCTGCCACCATCTTGATACGATTCTTAGTTCTTACTCTAAAGTAGCTATTACATTCATAACAAACGTACTTATTCTTCTCTGTTTCCTTCTTGTTGATCTCTCTGCCACAGGCAGGGCACACTATCGTATCCTGAGGTACGACCTCTACATTTTCTGTTTTCTTCTTAAATAATGCTGCCATCTTACCTTCCATACCTTTCCACTACCTGCAAATCTAATGCGCATCTATCCGCATACCGCAGGCACAAATCTGCCTTTTTAGCCGATTGCAAATGTAAGCTCTGCTGTACATGCAATCTTACCGTCCACCTTTGCGGTTGCACGTCCGACACCGATTGGTCCCTTCTGCTTGATGATCTCTGTCTCAAGTGTCAGCACATCTCCCGGTACGACCTTCTGCTTGAACTTCGCTCCATTAATACCAGCAAAGTAAGCAGTCTTTCCCTTATTCTCCTCCATGCAGAGAATCGCAACTGCACCAGTCTGGGCAAGTGCCTCTATAATCAACACTCCCGGCATGACCGGCTCCCCCGGAAAATGACCTGCAAAGTACGGCTCATTATAAGTAACACACTTCTTTGCCACAGCCCGTACTCCCGGCTCCAATTCCTCTACCGTATCAATCAGCAAAAATGGCTGACGATGCGGGATAATATTCATAATTTCCTTTGTTGTCAAAACTGACATACTTTTCTACCTCCGGCTTCTTGCGATGCGCCACGTTTTGTAGCTGCCAATTATGCTTCGTACTTCTTTAACAGAAGAGTTGCATTGTGTCCACCAAATCCAAGTGAGTTGCTCATTGCATATGGAACGTCCATATGAACTGCTTCCTTACAATAATCAAGGTCTAATTCCTCGTCTGGTGTCTCATAACCTACGGTAGCATGTACATATCCTTCCTGAATCTCCTTAACACAGGTCACGAACTCTACTGCACCTGCTGCACCAAGAAGATGACCTACCATAGACTTAGTAGAATTGATCTTAAGGTTCTTAGCATGATCGCCAAATGCAAGCTTGATTGCTCTTGTCTCGAATAAATCATTTAAGTGTGTTGCTGTTCCATGAGCATTGATGTATGTGATCTGCTCTGGTGTCACACCTGCATCCTTCATTGCATTCTCCATTGCTCTTGCAGCACCAGATCCATCCTCTGCTGGGGATGTGATGTGGAATGCATCAGAAGAACATCCATATCCTACTACCTCAGCGTAGATCTTAGCGCCACGCTTCTTTGCATGCTCTAACTCCTCTAATACAACGATACCTGCGCCCTCACCCATAACGAAACCGCTGCGGTTCTTATCAAATGGAAGGGAACATTTCTTAGGATCACTCTCAGTAGAAAGTGCTGTAAGTGCTGCAAATGATGCGATACCGATTGGGCATACGCTTCCCTCTGTACCACCTGCAACCATAACATCTGCCTCTCCGTACTGAATGCTTCTGAATGCCTCACCGATGGTGTTGGTTCCAGTTGCACATGCTGTTACCACGTTGATGCTCTTACCCTTTAATCCAAACTGAATAGACACGTTTCCTGCTGCCATATTACAGATCATCATTGGCACCAGAAGTGGATTCACTCTGTTTGGTCCTTTTTCTACCAGCTTTGTGTGCTCTCTTTCCATGGACTGCAAGCTTCCGACACCACTTCCGACAGCAGTTCCCACCATATATGGGTCCTCCTGCTCCATGTCAAGACCTGCATCCTCGATTGCTTCCTTAGCAGCAGCTACTGCATACTGGCAGAATAACTCCATACGCTTTGCAGTCTTTGGATCCATATAATTCTTTCCTTCGAAATCCTTTACCTCTGCTGCTACATGACATTTATATTCTGACGCGTCAAAACGCGTGATCTCTCCAAATCCGATTTTCTCTTCCTGTACTGCTTTCCAGAATTCTTCTACTGAATTACCAATTGGTGTGATTGCTCCCATTCCGGTTACAACTACTCGTCTGCTCATACGAACCTCCATATTCTGCCGCCACTAGCTGGCGGCATTTCTCATCCTAATTTCCTATGTGTCACTATTTGACACACTTCCTACATATACATACCGCCATCTACGGAAATGACCTGTCCTGTGATATAAGCCGCACGGTCAGATGCCAAGAATGCCACTGTCTCTGCGATATCAGCAGTCTTTCCTACTCTCTGCAATGGAATCTGTGACTTTACAGCTTCCTTTGCGCTCTCTGGCATTGCATCAGTCATCTCTGTCTCAATAAATCCAGGTGCTACTGCATTACAGGTAATTCCTCTTGATGCAAGCTCTCTTGCCACGCTCTTAGTAAGACCGATGACACCGGCCTTGCTGGCACTGTAATTTGCCTGACCTGCATTTCCCATCACACCAGACACTGAGGAAATATTGATGATTCTTCCTGCTCTCTGCTTCAATAAGTAACGGGACGCATGACGGATGGTGTGGAATGCACCCTTTAAGTTGGTTGCGATAACAGCGTCGAAATCTTCCTCGCTCATCTTCATGATCAGTCCGTCTCTTGTGATGCCCGCATTATTTACGAGGATATCCAAATGTCCATATTCCTTTATAATCTGCTCGATCATCGCGCCACACTCCGCAAAGTCTGACACATTACAGCCATAGGCTACTGCGCCACCTGCTGTCTCTTCATTGATCTCTGCAACCACTGCCTCGGCACGCTCCTTGGAGCCATTATAGTTTACGACAACAAATGCTCCTTCTCTCGCCAATGTCTTTGCGATTTCTCTTCCGATACCGCGGCTAGCTCCTGTTACAAGTGCAACCTTATCTTTTAACATCATTCCTTTTACCCTTTCATGCATTTCCCATTACCTGATATCAATTATGCTAACGGATGCTCCGCAACAAATTTTTCAAAATCTTCCATCTTATCGATGTTGCATACTTTTGCTTCTTTATCAATCTTGCGCATAAATCCGGTCAAAGTACGTCCCGGTCCGATTTCAACGAACTCCTCTACGCCGTCGGAAATCATTTTCTCTACTGACTGCTGCCAACGTACTGGTGAAGATACCTGCAAACGAAGCAGATCCTTTACGGAAGCTGGATCTGTAACATAGTCTGCGATTACGTTGGACAGATATGGAATGGTATAATCCTGAATCTGCACATCCTGTAATGCCTCACCTAACTTCTCACCAGCGCCTGTCAACATCTGTGAATGGAACGGTCCGCTAACATTCAGTGGAACAACGCGTTTTGCGCCTGCTTCTTTACACTTCTCGCCAGCTTCTGCAACTGCCTTCTCTTCTCCTGTAATTACAATCTGTCCTGGGCAGTTATAGTTCGCAACTGATACGATTCCCTCTGTATTTCTACAAATTTCCTCGATTGCTGCTGCATGGAGTCCTAATACTGCTGACATCGCTCCCCCGGTCGGTACTGCCTCCTGCATGTAGATACCGCGCTTACGTACCAGCGCAAAAGCATCCTTCCAATCAAGTACACCAGCTGCCATCAACGCACCGTACTCGCCAAGGCTAAGTCCTGCTGTCACGTCTGGCTGATAGCCCTTTTCCTGTAATGCCTTTAAGATAGCAGCCTCTGCTGTCAGCATACAGATCTGGGTATACTCTGTAATATTAATCTTTTCGTTCTCCTCAAAACACAGTGCTGCAATGTCAAGTCCAGATGCCTCGGATGCCATCTCAAATACCTCGCGGCATGCCGGAATCTGCTCATAAAATTCCTTGCTCATTCCAATGTACTGTGCCCCCTGTCCCGGAAATACAAATGCTGTTTTTGCCATCTTTTCTCCCAACCTTTCCTAAAAAGCCAAGACTTACAATACTGCTGCATTCTAGTTGAAATGCAGCAGCGCTTCTGTCTCACTCATCAGTTCTGTTATGATCTCTTCGCAGGTCTGCTCCTTTTTCACAAGGCCAGCACATTGTCCTGCCATAACGCTTCCATTTACCACATCTCCGTCTACGACTGCCTTACGCAGTGAGCCCAGAGTCAGATACTCTAATTCTTCAAAGGAAGCGCCTTCCTTTTCTTTCTTTATATATTCGCGACTCATCTGATTGCGCAGAACACGAATCGGATGTCCGGTACTCATTCCCGTCACCTCGGAATCGATATCCTTCGCCTTGATGATACGCTCCTTATAATTTGCATGCACGATGGACTCCGTAGCTGTAACAAAACGGGTTCCCATCTGCACACCTTCTGCACCAAGCATCATCGCAGCCGCAACTCCTCTTCCGTCTGCGATTCCACCTGCCGCAATGACCGGTATATTTACCGCATCTACGACCTGTGGTACCAGAGTCATCGTAGTCTGGGAACCAATATGTCCGCCAGCTTCCATACCCTCGGCAACCACTGCGTCAGCACCGGCACGCTCCATCATCTTCGCCATAGCCACGCTGGCTACAACTGGGATGACGATGATGCCTGCTTCCTTCCATGCCGCCATGAACTTCGCAGGGCTTCCCGCTCCTGTGGTCACAACCTTGACGCCTTCTTCGATTACGATACGTGCCACATCTTCCGCATTCGGATTCAACATCATGACATTGACACCAAATGGCTTGTCTGTCAGCTTCTTCGCTTCTCTGATCTGCTCCCGCACTATCTCTGGCGGTGCACTGGCTGCCCCAATCAGCCCAAGTCCTCCTGCATTAGATACGGCAGCGGCAAGGTGATATTCTGCCACCCATGCCATACCGCCCTGTATTACCGGATACTTGGTTCCAAGCAGCTTACTTACTCTTGTCTCCATCTTATCCTCATTTCCTGTCGGCTATCAGCTATGGTCTTACGCCTGAACGCCCTTTGCCTTTAAGTACTCGATAACGTCGTTTACAGTAGCGATAGACTCTAAGTCCTCAGAAGGGATCTCTACGCCGAACTCCTCCTCAAGTGCCATAACGAGCTCGAATAAGTCTAAGGAATCTGCTCCTAAATCCTCTTTGAAGTTAGAAGTCTCCTTAATAGAAGCCTCGTCAACGCTTAACTGCTCTGCAATAATTGGTTTCATTTTTTCAAACATAACTTTTTCCTCACATTCTTCATTGTCATTTTTTGTCGAAATCATTTGCTTTTCAAATATTTTGATTGTCAAACAATTTGCTTTTCAAAGTATATTCCTTCCCTTTGTGTTTGTCAAGGAAGTTTTTTCCACTTTGACGCCTTATTGGTTTTATCTACTATTTTTTGACATTATTTGCAAAATAAATTGTAATATTTTCACAGAAGATGTATAATTATCGTATATTTTTTGAAAGTTCGTAACGATAATTTAAATAGTTGGGGGTTTTCACATAAGGGGGACATAAATCGTGAAGCAATTTTATGGCATGAGCCAAACTGGCAATCTTAACGAGGCAACTAAGGGATTGAGCCAGCCAAAGTTAATTATTCTTCTCTCTAACGAAAAGCAGTTCGCTGAACATGTTACCGCACTAGAAGCTCTTTACCCGGGCGTACCAAGTATTGGATGTATCGGTATTAGTTATAGTAAGACGGTCGTGGAAAACGGTGTCAGCATCATTGCCTTTACAGAGGGAGTTACCGTTGTCACAAATGTATTGGAGCAAGCCTCTACCATGCCGGTAAAGTATATTGAGCGTCTGGAGCAGGATATTCGCCACATCAGTGCATCTTCTAAGGATACTGTATGTATCGATTTCTGTACTGGCAATGACGCATGCGTTCTGACCACTATTTATAGTGTATTCGGTAAGCATGGTCTTTCACTAGCCGGCGGTACTGGAGACGCCGGAAAGGTATCTGTAAATGGCAGGATTTATACAGATGCTGCCGTATATGCTCTGGTGAAGAATAACGGAGGCAAGGTCAAGGTATACAAGGAGAATCTATACCAGCCCTTATCTGATTATCGCTTCATCGCTTCCAAGACGGATCGTAGCAAGTATATCTTGGGCGAGCTGAATGGAAAGCCTGCCAAGCAGGTATATATGGATGCCTTACATATTTCAGAGAGCCAGATCGTAAATCAGACCTTTAAGAATCCACTGGGTAAGATGAATGGCCAAGATGTATGTATTATTTCTATAAAGGAAGTAGTCGGAAATACACTTTGTTGTTATCGGCAAGTGAACGACTCTGATGTTCTAACTCTGTTGGAGCTTCAGGATTATAATCAAATTGCCTCAGAGACAATTGCAAACATTCGCAGTGACTTCAATCGTATCTCCTGCGTATTTTCTATTAACTGTATCTTCCGCTACCTTTTATTTAAACAGGATCATCATATGGAAGATTATCTGTCCTCCATGGCAGCTTTAGGCAGTCATGCAGGTCTGGTGGGCTTCGGTGAACATAATAATAGCCAGTTCGTAAACCAGACAATGACCTGTGTTGTATTTGAATAAAAACCTATATTATAAAGAGAGAAGAGGGAATACCTATGTTTTCATCAAGAAAAACCTACGAAATGCCAGCAACCAAACCACTTAATCTGCGACCAATCATTCATGTGTCTGATAGCTTGAAGGATTATCAGAAGCAGCTTGCAGAAAAAGAAGTAAGTTCTCTCAATGAATTGCAAGAGATTCAGGCCGCTTTCCAGGAGGTTTTAGAAGAAAATGCTGCATTGAAGGAAGAATTAAGTTCTTTCCATGAGCTGTTCTCTTCTGTGGGCGATGCTTCTGGACAGTTTGCTGATGTAAAGACAAATATCTCCGCATCCGTAGAGCAGGCACAGCAGCAGGTAAGCGGATTAAAGGAAAGCTCCAAAGAAGTGCAGGAACGCTTCGTAGAGATGCAGAATACTTTCGCAGAGTTCCAAGTATCTGTTCAGAAGATCAAGGACTGTATGTCCCAGATCATTTCCATCGCAAATCAGACAAATATGCTTGCTTTAAATGCTTCCATCGAGGCAGCAAGAGCTGGTGAACAGGGTAAGGGCTTCGCAGTCGTTGCAGAAGAAGTTAAGAATCTTGCAAGCGAGATCAAGACATTGGTCAGCACCGTCGATGTCAGCATCAACGATGTAGAGGAAGGTACCGAACTGTTGAACTCCTGCATTACCACTTCTCAGGATGCTTTGAGTCAGAGTGCCGAGAACGTAGATCGTACATATGAAGTATTTGACCAGATTACAGACGCTGCAAGTGGCGCTGACAGCGTACAGTCAGCGATTTCAAATGCTCTGGATGCTTCCAAGCAGAAGCTCGCTGAGATCAATTCTTCTTTCGAACTTGAGGAGCGTCGGTTTGAAGATGTTCTTTCACACATCAACCGCGCAAATGATCTGGGCACCACCAAGAGTTCTATGTTTGAGAATATCGATAATATGCTCTCACAGATTACTCCGATCGCCCGCGAATTAGAGCAGAATACGCTTGTGCTTGACAAGAAATTTTAAAGCAATTATAGTATAAAGCACTATTAATGTGTGAATATTAAATTGCTAATAAAAATCCCCCTTGGCATTTCTTATTCACCAAGGAGGATTTTTTTATGGACAATTTTTTTGCTACACCAGAAGGTGCATGGGGTGATGGTTCCGTTCACCTTACCACATTAGGTATTGTTATCATCATTGCAGTGGTCGCTGTTCTCTTAGTTGTGGCTGCTGTCCTACGTCACAAGAACACATCTAAGAAGACTGCACTTACCACGAAGCAGCTGGTCTACTCAGCCGTAGCCATTGCTCTGGCGATCGTCTGCTCCATGATCAAGCTGTTCGAGATGCCGATGGGTGGTTCCGTGACACTGCTCTCTATGTTATTTATTGTACTGATTGCTTACTGGTACGGTCCATATGTAGGTATCATGACTGCCGTTGCTTATGGTCTGGTACAGTTTGTCACCGAACCAATTTTCTATACGATTCCACAGATGCTTTTAGATTACCCGCTGGCATTCGGTGCTTTGGGTCTTGCTGGATTTTTTAATAAGAAGAAATGGGGCTTACAAATTGGCTATGCCGTAGGTGTGCTGGGGCGCTTTATCTTTGCAACGATTTCAGGCGTTGTATTCTTCGCATCCTATGCACCAGAAGGTATGAATCCTCTTGTGTACTCTGCTGGCTATCAGGCATCTTACCTTCTGCCAGAGGCGATTATCACATTGATTCTTATCAGCATTCCACAGGTATCTACTGCGGTCACCCAAGTAAAAAAACAGGCCGTAGAAGTTTAATAGAGGTAACATATGATTCAAACTATCCGAAAAAGCTATGAACACACAATTTATGCCAGTTATATCGGTTACATCACTCAGGCGATCGTCAACAACTTTGTTCCACTACTATTCTTGACCTTTGCCTCTGATTATAACTTGACTTTAGACAAGATCACGCTGCTTACCACCGTGAACTTCCTCGTACAGCTCACCGTAGATTTTGTATCCGCAAAGGTCATCGATAAGGTCGGCTACCGCATCTCGATTCTCTTTGCTCATCTGTGCGCTGGACTTGGATTGATAGGCCTAGCATTTTTCCCTTCGCTACTTGGCAACGCTTATGTTGGCATTATGGTTTCCGTCGTCCTGTATGCAATCGGCGGCGGTATCATCGAGGTGTTAATCAGCCCTATCGTGGAGGCATGTCCAACGGAAAAGAAGGAAGCTGCCATGAGCCTCTTACATTCCTTTTATTGCTGGGGACATCTGGCAGTGGTATTGCTGTCCACCCTGTTCTTCCAGTTGTTCGGAATAAGCAACTGGCGAATCCTAGCATGTATCTGGGCGATCGTTCCACTATTTAATATGGTATATTTCGCACTGGTTCCTATTTATCCGATTGTTGCAGAGCATGAAAAGCTTTCTCTTGGCACACTGGTGCGCCAGAAGGCTTTCTGGCTGATCATCGTACTTATGGTATGTGCCGGAGCCAGTGAACAGGCGATGAGCCAATGGGCTTCCGCCTTCGCAGAGTCTGCCCTTTCCGTGTCCAAGACCGTAGGAGATCTGGCTGGACCATGTGCCTTTGCACTTTGCATGGGAACTGCAAGAGCGCTTTATGGAAAGTACAGTGATTATATTCCACTAAAGAAAATGATGATGGGCAGTGCGGTATTATGTATCTTCTGCTATGCCATTGCCATCTTTTCTGGCAATCCGTTCTTCGGTCTTATCGGTTGTGCACTGTGCGGCTTCTCTGTGGGAATCTTCTGGCCGGGAACCTTTAGCATCGCTGCCGCAGCACTTCCGGGCGGTGGAACTGCCATGTACGCATTGATGGCACTTGCTGGCGATCTTGGCTGTTCCTCTGGACCTACTGTGGTGGGAATGGTCGCAAATACCTTTGGTGATAACTTAAAGGCAGGATTGTTGATGGCGGTTATTTTCCCTATCGTAATGCTGATTGGAGTTGGCATGGTACGGCACGGAAATGAATCTTCACCGAAGGAATCCTAATTTTTTACTCATGAAACGTAAAAGGGCGCTTACTTTAAAAAGTAAGCGCCCTTTTTATCTCTCTGCTATGTTCTTCTATGTTCCTGCTATTTAATCTAACAGCATCCGTACACATCCGTACATACCAGCATCATTTCCAAGTCCAGCCAATGCGAACTTTGTATCTCTACATGCATGGAAGGATGTCTCTATGTAATGCTTCTGGATGGTCTCGATGAGAATGTCTCCTGCCTTGGAAACTCCACCACCGATAACAACGATCTCTGGATTTACAACGCAAGCGATGTTAGAAAGTGCTGCTCCTAAGATCTCGCAGACCTCATCCACAAGACCAAGTGCTACTTCGTCGCCAGCCTTTGCCTCATCAAAGATATCCTTTGCTGTCAGCTCATTAAACTTACGAAGTGTTGTCTCCTCAGCGGTCTTTGCCAGCTTACGCTTTGCTACACGCACGATACCAGTAGCAGAAGCATACTGCTCTAAACAACCATACTGTCCACAGTTACATGCCTCGATCTCATCGCTGTTGACTGTGATATGTCCAATCTCACCACCTGCTCCATTGAATCCAGATACTACCTTGCCGTCTACGATGATACCACCGCCGACACCGGTTCCAAGGGTTACCATGACAACGTCACTGCTTCCCTTAGCACCACCCTGCCACATCTCTCCAAGAGCTGCAACATTGGCATCATTTCCAGCCTTTACCTTAAGTCCGGTCAGAGCACTAAGCTCCTCCTCTACATTTACAGTACCCCATCCTAAATTGACACAACGGTTAACTACACCATTGCTCTTTACAGGACCTGGAACACCGATTCCTACTCCCTGTACGTCATCCTTGCTGATACCTTCCTGTGCCAGCTTATTGTCTACTGCCTTGGCAACATCAGAAAGAATGCTCTCTCCATTGTTCTCTGTGTTAGTCTTGATCTCCCACTTGTCCAACAGCTTTCCGCTTGTCTCAAAGAAACCAATCTTACATGTAGTTCCTCCAATGTCTACTCCAAATGCATACTTCTTCATTTTCCCTATCTCCTGTTCCTTATATTATTCTTGTGCCTTATTCTGCACAGAAAATGCTTAATTATAATCGTTTTACATAAATTTATGATACCGTTTCAGAACGCATCTGTCAATGAAATAAAGGGGTAGTTATGGGGTATTTTCCTGCCCCGTCTGCACTGCCTCTGGCACCTGCTGCGTCTGGTCTGGCTGCACCACTTCTGGTGCCTGCTGTGTCTGGTCTGGCTGCACTCCTTCCGGCACCTGCTGCGTCTGGTCTGGCTGCACTTCTTCCGGCACCTGCTGTGTCTGGTCTGGCTGCACCTCATCTACCGTCTGCTCCGGCATCACCACTTCTTCCTGCTGTACCTCATCTACCACTGGCTGTACATTTTGCTGCATCTGATTCTGGAAGTCCTCCGACATCTGGGCATAAGGCAAGAAATTCAATGGTTCCAGATTCTCATGTGCCTGTTCCATAAAACTCTGCCAGATCTTGCCCGGATAAGTATTACCCATCAAGGCATCTAGCTTCTGCGGCATATCATAACCGACCCACACACTGGTGGTGTAATATCTGGTATAACCCACGAACCATCCATCCTTCTGGTCGTTGGTAGTTCCTGTCTTACCAGCGCAAGGCATATTCGATAGCCCAAGTCCCTTTGCCGTTCCGTTGGTGAATACTCCTGTCAGCACATCTGTCATCATACGGGCAGCATTTTGTTTATAGACCATCTGCTCATTCTGCTCTGACACATAGATATCATTTCCCTCCGCATCCGTAATCTTCACAATGCAAGTCGGAGTGCGGTACATTCCATCATTGGCAATGGTCGCATATCCCGCTGCCATCTCAAGCGCGGACACACCATTGGTAAATCCACCCAGAGAAGTTGCCAATCGATAATCCTCTGCATCCAACCTCACAAAATTCATCTGTCGCAAGTAAGATAAGCCCGCCTCTGGCGTAAGCTCTTCATAAAGCTTCCATGCAATGGTGTTAATAGACTTTTCCACCGCCGTGCGCAGGGTCACCGCCCCCACATAGGTACCGTTGGAGTTCTTTGGTCCATCCTCTATCGGCTCATCCACCACAACGCTTTCCGATGAATAATTCCGCTCAAAGGACGGTGCATACACAATCAACGGCTTGATCGCACTACCCGGCTGTCTGTAACTCTGATATGCCCGGTTCAGCGTGTAGCCAGCAAAATCCTGACTTCTTCCTCCTACGATAGCCCGGACATAACCTGTGCTATTATCAATACATACCGCTGATGCCTGCAGGGCATAAACACCCTCTTCGTTCTGCTCAGTAAAACCTGCCAGATTCTCGTCCACCGATGTCTGCAATTCTTCCTGCATATTTAGATCAATGGAAGTATAGATCTGATATCCACCTGTGTACAATCGCTTCTGACAATCTGCATACAAAGTGTCATACAGCTCATCATAATTCGCCTCGTCCTCCTCCGATTCGAACTGGTAACGGAAGCTAAAGCCCTCCTGCTCCATCAATATTCTCGTCGCACAATAGTAGGTATAGGTCTCCACATAGTCATTCTTCTGAACGACTGCCGGACGTTCCAGCACGATTTCCTCCACGACTGCATTGGCATAGTCTGTCGCAGATATCTTTCCATCCTCCTCCATATTGGCAAGGATACGATCTCGACGTGCAAGGGTATTGTCCATGTTGGTCAATGGATCATACAATGTCGGGTTATTCGGAATCGCACATAAAAATGCGATCTGGGACAGGCTTAAGTCATTCACATCCTTGTTAAAATATCCTCTGCTGGCGGACTGGATACCATAATATCCATTGCCAAAGTAAATATTATTCAGGTAGAATTCTATGATCTGATCCTTGGTATACTTTTCTTCCAGATTCCAAGCAATAAAGATCTCTTCGACCTTTCTCTGCCATGTCTTTTCCTGTGAAATAAATACATTTCGGGCAAGCTGCATGGTAATGGTACTTCCACCCTGAGTCACTTTACCATTCTCTATCATCGCCTTGACTGCACGAAGAATCGCTCGATAATCCACACCGTCATGGCGATAGAACTTCTTATCCTCAATGCTGACGATTGCCGCCACTGCATTGCCCGGAATATCTTCATATTCCAGATAGTAGGATTCCCTTGAACCCTTTAAGGTAGATATGACGCTTCCGTCTGCCGCATAGACAACGCTGGTCTGATTTCCCCGGAAGGTCTCCTCCGTGGAGGTACGCACCAGTTGCTCTGCCTCTGTCTTTAGTTCCCGTACCTCCTGTGCATATCCACCATAAAAGTAGTATGCGCAGCCGCCCAGCACAAGTAAAAGTAACACTGCTTGTATTTTTACGAACACCCAAAATCCATGGTACTTCTTCTTTTTTTTCTTCTTTTTTGCTGCCAACGCATACCCACCTCCTTTTTCCTTCTATATTTTCTAAAGTCGCACTGTTTTCAATTTAAGCATCTGCCATCCATATTTTATGATAAGAGATTCCCAATCGTTCCAGTGTCTCCATTTCTCTCTTCTGACAGGTAAAAATCAATACCTGACGATTCAGCCCTGAAAGCACCTTAAGGGCTTGCTCTAGCCTTTTATCATCATACATAGAAAAGGTCTCATCTAAAAATATCGGCATAACTTCCTCTTTCATGACGATATTTCCCACTGCCAGCCGCAACGCCAAGTGAAATTGCTCTAATGTTCCGCGGCTTAATGCATCAGGAAGTATTTCTTTTCCATCTGCCAACACACGTAATTCGCCCTTTTCATCCACTCGTACACTGTCATACTTCCCTTCTGTGATGGCTGACACATATCGGGATACCTCTTCATTCATGGAATCTTCGATATCCTCGCAGAACTCCCTCGCAAGCCGTTCAATCTCCTCTGTCGCAAGCTCCAACGCACCAATATCCTGTGTCAGTTCCCGCTCTCTTCCCTCCGGCAGTTCTAATGCTGCAAGTTCCTCTCTTAGATTATAAAGCCGCGTTTCCTTCTCGTCCAAGCTCTCTGTCAGCATGGCAAGCATCTGCGTCGCCTGACTTTGCGCCGCCTGACCTTGCGCCGCCTGATTTTGCGCCGCCTGACTTTGTGCCGCCTGACTTTGTGTCGCCTGACTTTGCGCCGTCTGACTTTGTGTCGCCTGGTTTTGCACCGCCTCTGCATTCTTTGATTTCCTCCGAGCATACAGCCCTTTGCCTAGCAAAGAGCATCCCGTTATCACTGCAATCGCAAGAATACCCTGTATCATCCAAAATGCTGCCTCAAAAGTTCCCCTTGCATCCGCACTGCTCCAATTCAACAGCAGACCCGCAAGGGACATTACAGCAAGAAAGCCTCCTGCCACGGCACTTCCCATCTGCTTTTGCCCTCTGGCATTTACAGCATCCTGACACGCCGCCGCTTTCTGCTCTTGCGCCACATCCATCTGTGGCAACTGCGTCATATCCATCTGCACCATCTGCTCCTGCGCCATCTGTTCCTTCGCTTTTTTTATATTCTCTCTGAGTCCCTTGGAATCCCGCTCTAAAAGCTCCTGCTCCATGAGGAACATTTGTCTGCGACGCTGCTTCTCTTCCTGTAACTTCTTTAAGTCTGCACTTAACGTCTTTTTCTTAGCCAGCAGAATTTCCTTTGCCTTGGCAACATGAATAGAGCGATCACCACTCTCCGCCGCATCCGAAAGATACTCTGCCAACATTGAGGTCAACTCTCGTCCTGTAACCGCACCAGCTTGAGGGATGTCATAAGTATTTCCAAATGTTTCCTTGTCTATACCACCCAGCAGCATTGCCAGATCCCCATAGACTACGGACAATTCCTCACCATCTGCCTCATTACGCAGGATCTCCCTCTTTTCCTTATGGTAGAAGTTCCGCTCCAAATAGAACGGCCGCCCATCCACCTGAAATCGAAGGGCTCCGCTATAATACGCTGGCGCGTGCCAAGGTTCATATCGCTGGTAATCATCCTTTAATCCGCGTCCGCGCCCCTTCTCCATTCCAAAGAACATCGCCACTAAAAATCTATGAAGGGTAGACTTTCCTGCCTCATTTGCTCCGTAGATCACGTTAATCCCCGGAGCAAAGGAAAACTCGCGCTTTTCTAATTTTCCAAAATTGTATACTTTTGCTTCTCCAATCTGCATATATGTCCTTCTTTATATCTTATGTCCCAACAGCGCATTCACTCCATATTCCAGCGCCTTTGCTGCAACAACATCCTGCTCCTTCTGCTTCATTCTTCGAATATACGCCCCCAAAATGGAATCTCCATGCTCTTCCATGAGCTGTTCATAGTCGTAATCTGGCACAAGATGCTCGGTCACATCAACGATACGCTCCAGCTCCGCCAGCTCCTGCAATTCATATGTCACATCTGGGTCCTTGCGCCCCTCCAAAAATAGCCTAAAGTACTGGTACTTCGGTCGTTCACTCAACAGCTCCTTCGCCCAAGTGATAATCTCCCGCTCTGTTGTAGCGGAATCTACCATATAGATCTCATGGCAGTACTCACACTTCTTAATAGGATAAAAATGAACCTCTGCCCGCTCCTTAGTCAGTGTTCCCATCCAATAGCCATGGGAACCGATATCGTTACAGTCTGTGGGCTCCAAGCTTCCCGTCATCAACGCCTTGCCTTCCTTCAGCCAGCCTCCCCGATGAATATGTCCTGCTGCCACATAGTCAAAACCATTTTTCAAAAGCTGTTCTGCCGAAAATGGAATATGTCTCTCATCTCCGCCGTGAGCCAGTAACACATTGACTCGATTCCCATCCATCGGATGCATCTCATCATACAACCGATCTCTGATCTCCCGGTGCCAGTAGCTCAATCCGTAGATTCTTACACCCTCCTCCGGAAAATCAAAGAAATCCGCCTCTTCCCGCTTAAATATGTATACATTCTCCGCCCATGGATAAGTCAAATAGTAGGATTTCTGACGCAAATAATCATGATTTCCTGCCAAAAGTAATACCTTGGTCTGAGGAATTCTGCGAAATAGTGCATCTACTTCCTTCAATTCCTTTTTTAGGGGCTGTGCATGAAACAGATCTCCTGCAATCAACAAAAAATCTGGTCGCTCTCGCTCTGCCACGGCAATGACTTCCGAAAAAGAATCCCATATATCCCGTGCTCTTTTTTTGCTCCAAGGCTTTCCCTCATCTGGCTGCACTCCAAGGTGCACATCCGCAATTTGTATAAACTTCACGCCAATTCTTCTCCATTCCCACTTTGCATTGCAAACATGTATGGCAAACATACTTTCTACTATTGTACACTTTCTTTTCAGATCGCACAACCTACCCACAGCTTAGATTTTTTGATGCTAGTGCCACTTGCGTTATCTACGACTCTTCAGGTGCACATAAAAAGAGGCAGGCAGATCGTGCTCTGCTTGCCTCTCTATTTTACTGCCTTATTATTTTGTCACTGTCTCATAGTACCATCTACTGTTCCATCTGTCTTCCCAGAAATCCTGCTGCCGCTGCCACCAGCTTGCTCTCAGTCTCCGTCATCTTTTCCTTATCGTCCTTTGAGCAAAGCACTACTGCACCAATGGCATCTCCCTCGCAGATAATCGTGCTGACCGCCTGCTGTATATAGTCTCCCGCATCATCGGATGTCAACCGAATAAATGCCGTATCTTCCTTCCCAGCAAGAAAATTCTTTCTGGCTCCAATCACATCCTCAAGCTGACCACTGATCGCCTTTCCTTCAAATTCCTTCTTACCAGCACCAGATGCCGCCACCACATGGTCGCAGTCTGTAATCAATACCAGATGTCCAGTTGTCTGGGCAAGGCTCTCGGAATATTCCCCTGCGAACTGACTAAGTTCTCCAATCGGTGAATATTTTTTAAGTATGATTTCTCCCTCCCGATCGGTGAATATCTCTAACGGGTCGCCCTCTCTGATTCTAAGTGTACGCCGAATCTCCTTGGGCACCACGATTCTTCCTAGGTCATCTATTCTTCTAACGATTCCTGTTGCTTTCATACTTTGACTTCTCCTTTTATTTCCAGATTTACCAACCTATATCTAGCATGCTTTTTTCGGTAAAACTACCTGTCTGATACATTTCTAGTATCTGTAAACAAAGGATATTTATTCATAGATTTTGAACTTGAGAATACCAGTTTATGGAACGTCAAAATGGAATTCCTGTAATCTGCTCCCACTCAGCAATAATTCGCTCCGCATCCTGCTCAGACGCCTTAAAGGTCTGCATAAGCTCTTTCTTTGCCTTGTCATGCTGTCCACTCCAGATCTTGCGATCCAAAGTATCCATTCTATCTACATTGTAATTAATTCCATTAATATTAATTGTCTTGCTTCCAAGCTTTTTAAACTGCTTACGTCTTGCGCTATATTTACGATCGCCCAAAATAGCATACAACAACATTGCAGCACCACCAACCAGCATTATAATGGATATATATAGCATAATCTTGGTAGCCTCCCTGTCCACATTCGTGTAGGTAAGTGGCAGAACATATTTTTCCATCTCTGCTTCGCTTGCAAATAAGTTACGCTCTCTAAAATAAGACTGCATATAAGCATAGAGCTCCTCATCCATTTCCTTAAGTCCACCGGAAACCTCCACGGAATAAGAACCAATCGTACTGGATTCTCCATACAGATATGCCATGGTCTCCTCCACCATTTTATCATAGGTTGTGAGATGTTCATTTTTACTATCCACACAAAAACCAACATAATAGGTCTCCCCATCCACAAAAATTGGAAGGGTGTAATAATAATCTGTATCCGTGCTAATCGTTGATCCACCTTTTCTCGTTGTGGTGGTTTCCTCTGATGCAAAACACTCCATCAACATCTGCACATCTGTGTCAATCGCCAATCCACGCTCAATCTGGCTGGCATCCTCAAGTCCTTCCCCATAGATGTCCACTGGTTCATTGTAGGCGATCTTCACATAATCCGTCTCCGTGAATGCCAATAATCCCCCAAAGAACAGTAAAAAGATTCCCGCTCTCAAACAAAATTTTTTCATTTGTGTACTCCTTTTTCCCTTATATATTCTGCAATGTGTATGCGGTATATTACACTGCATTCAGTATATTAACATACAATCTTTTTTTCCTGCATTTTTCTCTCTATTCCGTCTTAAAGATGGAAGTAATATCATTCAACTGTTGTGACAAGTTACGGCACTCATTCGTCATCATATACAGCTTGTCTGTATAGTTCACGACATCCGTTGTCTTTCCTGCAATATCGTATACTCCATTAGCAGCCTCGCCGATGGTGGTATTGATACTGTTCATGGACTCAAAGATAACTGTGATTCCCTTCTCTAACTGCTCTGCCTCCTTCTCCGCTTCAATCATGAAGTTCTGGATCATCTCCGCAGCTTCCTTGTATTCCTTACCAGAAGTAAGGAAATCATTATAATCCTTTGTTACATCTGTGCCCAAGAACTCCAAAGTCTGCTTCAAGCAATCCACAAGGGTCTGAACAGATTCGTTGACCTGAGCTACAATATCACTGATGCCATTTGCAGTATTCGCACTCTGATCTGCCAGTTTTCCAATCTGGTCTGCAACAACGGCGAATCCTCTTCCATTCTCTCCGGCTCTTGCCGCCTCTATGGATGCATTCAGTGATAACAACGTCGTCTCCTCTGCAATATCCTGAATCGTGCTAGTCAATTCATTAATCTTGTCCACATGGGAAGCTCTCTCAATGGCTTCCTTGGACACTTTCTTAATCTCGTCATACATCTGCATGATATTCTGGTTCGCCTGCTCACTCTGCTCTGAAAGTGCCTCGGACTTCTCCATGATATCATAGGTCATACGTGTTCCTTCACGGATTCTTCCAGTTACATTGCTAACACCACTCTGCATATCTGCAATGCTGCTGTTGATGGACTCGGAGGATGCGGAAGTCTCCTGCATACCTGCTGCAAGTTCCTCGGTGGTAGCTGAGTTGTCTGTGGACGCCAGATTTACATCTCTGGAAATCTCATTCAGTTCATCCGAACTATTGAGCAGATTCTCCGATATGCCATTCAGCTTTGCTACAATATCTGCCAGCTTACCCTTCATATCTATGACAGCCATTCCCATCATACCGATCTCATCCTTCGCCTGCGGAATCCGCTGCTGGTTGGAAAGATCGAACTCTGATATAGAATGAATGACTGTGGTCAGTGGCTTGATTGGTCTGGTAATAACCGAGGTTATCACATATCCACACAAGATAATTACTGCTACCAGAATAATACCCACGATAACACAGTACATATTCATCCTGTTGATTGGCTCCATTACCTCGGACTTATCCGCCTGTACGAATAAGATCCAGTTATTTACCGTACAGATATATGCCACATACTTATCGGTGCCATCCACATTACATTCCTTGACATCTGCTATGGTGATAACATCCTTCTCCCGATAAGTATCGATTACTTCCTGAATAACACTGTTGCCCTCAATTACCGTGCCCACCTTGCTACGGTCTCTGCTATACAGATAGACACCCTCGCGGTCTACCAGACATGCCTCACTGGACTCCATTCCCTCAATACCGACACTGTTCAAGATAAATTCCAATCTTACAGACATATCGGTCTGCTCTGAATCACCCCAGAAGCTCTCATACAAGGTATCTGATGCCGAAATACATACATCATATAAGTAATTCTCACACAGTTCTACTACGTTCCTCTCACTGACCACTCTGGACGCGAACAGTATTCCAACAATCAACAGAATGGAAGTGGTCGTCAACATAATAGATATTTTTCCCTTTATCGTACCTAACACTTTATTCATCCTATCTACCCCCGTACTCTACTCTATTCCTGCTTCTCACTTGCCCATTCCTGCTTTACCTGATTAACTACTTCATTCCAAGTAAGCTCGCCTTTGATGTACGACAATAGATTTCTTCCGAACTGATCCTTAAAGGTCTGACTTGGAAATGCGGTAAAGTTCCATGCTACGGAGGTCTTATTCTCATCCTCCATTGCTGCAATGACCTGCTGTGCCAACGGATCTGTTGGCTTTTCATCATCCTCAAAAGTATCAAACGGTGCTATAAATCCAAATCGGTTTGTTACATAATCCTTTCCTATCTCAGAAGTAAACAGCCACTCCATAAAATCAATGGTCGCCTGCTGATCTGCCTCTGATGCCCAACTGCTGACGCAGAAATAATTCTCTGTACCGATGCAAAGTCCCTGGGATTCCTCGCCATTCACCCCAATATAGATTGGCAAGAACTTGACATCCTCTTCCTTTACAACGTTACCCTCGATGCTGCTGATCTGGCTCCATGCCCAGTTACCATTCTGTACCATAGCAACCTTACCAAGAGCAAACTCTTCCATAGAGTCATTTACAGTCTTACCGCCCAGTGCAGACGGGTCTGTACAGGAATTATTCACATATAAATCAAAAATGTCCTTATAATTATCTGCATAAGAAAAGTCAATCTCATCTAAATCCGTAACACCCTTATCCGCAAATTCATAATAGATCGGAAGATTCATCAAATGGGTCTGCCATCTCCAATCCTCACCGGCACTCATGGATGTAGAAGCAAAAACTCCGTCAATTCCAAGTTCTGCCTTGTGCAAAGTCATATCCTCTACAACTTGCTTTAAGAGCGCATAGCTTGTAATCTCCTCGGTGGATGAAATAGAAACCGCCTTATCCTTTAATGAGAAATACTTTTGCATGATACTCTCATTGTAAATGATGCCATATCCCTCAACAACATATGGAAGCCCATAGACTCCGCCATCTTTCGTCACTGCAAGATCCTTATCTAGCAAATGAGAATACAGCTCCGTATCCTTTAAATCCAGACAGAAATCATCCCATGCCTCATATCCGATTGGTCCATTGATCTGGAAAAGTGTTGGCGCATCCCTCTTAGCAATCTCGGACAGCAATACCTGCTCATAGGTTCCACTGGCTGCTGTAATGATCTTCACTTCAACTCCCGTCTCTTCCGTGTAGATCTGGGCAATCTCCTCCCACACATCTGCAACCTCAGGCTTGAAGTTCAGGTAATATACTCTTCCTACCTCTTTCTCAGAGCTTCCGCATCCTGACAGCACTTGGGTCGCTACCATTGCGATAATCAACAACATGGTTATCATCTTCGACCTTTTCATCTTCCGTCCTCCCCCTATTATGTTGCGTATCTTGCTAATAGTACTATTCTACCATGATTATACATTTTGTTCTACTATTTTTAGTTTTCTTTTAAATTTTTGTGCACTTTTTCTTTCCCAGCAAAAAAATAATAGGATCAAATAAAAGCTTTCTATTTGACCCTATTATCTATCTTATCTCATATTTACTTTACATCTGGTAACTTGGCAAGAGCCTTCGCAATCTCCTCATCCGTTGGGATGTAGTCTGTCATCTCACCATCATTGAATCTCTGATAAGCGAACATATCAAAGTATCCCGTTCCGGTCAGACCAAATACGATGTTCTTTGCCTCACCAGTCTCCTTGCACTTTAATGCCTCATCCATAGCAACCTTGATAGCATGGCTGCTCTCTGGTGCTGGTAGAATTCCCTCTACCTTAGCAAAGGCCTGTGCTGCTTCGAATACATCTGTCTGCTTTACACTTCTTGCAGTGAGAAGTCCCTGATCATATAATTCAGATACTACGGAACTCATACCGTGGTAACGAAGTCCACCTGCATGGCTGGCTGCTGGAATATAACCACTACCAAGAGTATACATCTTCGCAAGCGGACACACCTTACCAGTATCACAGAAATCATATGCGTACTTTCCTCTGGTCAGGCTTGGGCAGGATGATGGCTCTACTGCAATCAACTCATAATCAGCCTCTCCACGCAACATCTCTCCTGCAAATGGAGAAATCAGACCACCAATGTTAGAACCGCCTCCGGCACATCCGATAATCATATCTGCCTTCACGCCATACTTATCTAATGCAGCCTTTGTCTCAAGACCGATCACTGACTGATGAAGTAATACCTGTGTCAGCACAGAACCCAACACATAACGGTATCCCTCCTGATTTCCTGCTGCCTCAACTGCCTCAGAGATCGCACATCCAAGACTTCCAGTCGTTCCTGGGAACTCCTCGTTGATCTTACGTCCCACATTCGTGTTCATAGATGGGGATGGTGTTACCTGTGCACCGTAGGTACGCATTACCTCACGGCGGAATGGCTTCTGCTCATAGGAGCACTTTACCATGTATACCTGACAGTCCAGATCAAAGTATGCACAGGCCATAGAAAGCGCTGTACCCCACTGTCCTGCTCCTGTCTCTGTGGTCACACCCTTTAAGCCCTGCTGCTTTGCATAATATGCCTGCGCAATCGCAGAATTCAGCTTATGGCTTCCTGATGTGTTGTTTCCCTCGAACTTATAATAAATATGTGCTGGTGTACCAAGCTTTTTCTCTAAACAATATGCACGTACCAAAGGGGATGGTCGATACATCTTATAAAAATTACGGATTTCCTCTGGAATATCGAAGTAAGCCGTCGTATCATCTAACTCCTGCTTTGCAAGCTCTGTACAGAAAATATTAGACAGCTCCTCCACTGTAATCGGCTGTAATGTCTCCGGATTCAATATTGGTGCCGGCTTCTTCTTCATGTCTGCTCTAACGTTGTACCACTGAGTCGGCATCTCATGTTCTTCCAGATAAATCTTATAAGGTATCTCTCTCATTATTTCTCCTCCATAACTCCATAACATCAATTAGTTATATTCTATTGATTCTTAATTATGGTGTCAAGGAAACAATTTAATCTATAACACGAAAAATCTCATATCCTCTTCCAGTCTTGTGGAAATTTCGCTCAACTTCTCTGATGCTCCCAGCAGCTCGCTCATAGTATGATTCAGTATCTGCATGGACTCGGCTGTCTCTGTGGTAGATGCTGCATTCTCCTCAGAAATAGCGGATAAGTTCATCATCAGCATGTTAACTTCCATTCTGACTTCATTACACTTCTCAATAGACTCCTTAATCGTGGATGTCTTAGTTCTGGAAGATGCAATTCCTTCTCCTACGATCTCGAACTGATGCTGTGTCTCTGCCAACTTCTGATTCTGCTCTGCAGTTACGCTGGACACTTCGTTCATGACTGCCATCGTATGTGAGAATTCGCTGGTCAGATTTGTGATTACCTTCTGAATCGTCTCCGCAGATTTGTTCGTCTGATCTGCCAACTGCTGAATCTCGGAAGCTACAACGGCAAATCCACGACCAGCTTCTCCGGCTCTTGCCGCTTCAATGCTGGCATTCAAAGACAAAAGGTTGGTCTGGCTTGCAATAGAAGAAATCAAAGAAGCCGCTTCCTGAATCTCCTGTACCGAGTTATTAGTGGTATTAATCTGAGTTGCTATCTTCTCTACTCCGTCCGTCATCTTATCGTTAGATTCGCTCAATGCTCCCAGAATGTCTACCGCTTCCTCACTTGCCTTCTTCATATTGATGGAGGTATCATCCAACTCATTTACCTCAGCGATCATCTCCTCCATCAGCATTCCCAGATCATTGATTCGTCCTGTGGACTGTTCCACATCCCTTGCCTGATCATTGGCACCTGCTGAAATACCCGAAATCGCTGTCTCCATCTGGGAAGATGTCTGACTTGTCATCTGCGCCATCTCCTCAAGCTCGCTACCACTGTTCTTCAAATCTCCTGCAACAGAAACTACGGTCTGCAAGGTATCGGTGAGCTTATCTGTCATCTGGTTCAAGGAATGTCCGAATACATCGAACTCATCCCCCCTTCCAGTCTTTGCCTTCGCTGAAATATTACCTTCGGAAATGACCTTCAATGTACCCTTAAATCCACTGATACTCTTCTGTACACTGGAGATCACGAACATGGTCAGAATGAAAATACAAGCCACACTGACTATAAATACAACAACGATCAATGTCAGCATCGTTGCTCTAGATGCTGCTGTTTGCTGCTCAATCGCATCTCTGACCGCTGATATATTCGTGGTAAGGTTGGCATTCAAATTATTATTGGCTTCCTTTAACGCTACGATCTGCTCATCCATGGACAGGATGCTGTTGAAGGCATCCTCCTTGGCTGTCAGTGCTGCTACTGCTGCATTCGCAACGTCCTTATCTGCCGTATAAGCCACGGCATTTGTCTTCATCTCTTCAAACTTACTAAGTATTGCATTCTTCTGCTCCGATGGATCTAATCCTTCTGCAACGGTCTTGCTATAAGTTACGAACATGTTATTGATCTCGTCTAAGCCCAGATCAAAATCGTACTTCTGGCTCAGCGCGATTGCCATCTCTGCATTAGCAATTGGAGACTCTTCAAAATAAACATCAAAGCTTACGGTACTATAATCCTGAACCTCATAATCTGAGATTGGCACCTCGATGGAAGCCTCCACCCATGCCTCTCCACCAGGGAAGTTACCCTGATAAACAACTGCGTTAGAACCATCAAAAGTCGCCACCTGCAAGTCTGTATAGCCATCACCGTAGGACTTAGATAAATCTGCCACTTCTAATCCAGACATATCCACTGTCACAGAATCATCAAATACAATATTATTGATATAGACCTTACCTGTATACAGAATTCCATTGCCACCGATTCTAAGTACAACGAAATTACGCTTTACACCGTCAGATAAATCTCTGGAAAAAGTACCCTTTCTGTAATTGACTCCATCGATCGTCACTACTTCAAAAGAGCTTGCATCGATACCCGTCCAAGTACCATCCAGCCATTCACCTTCAGAGTTCATCTTAGACAATTGTTCCTCAATGGCAGCATCCTACGCCATAAAGTCCTTATAGATACCCTCTTCCTCGGTAAATCCTCGCTCTCCAAAGAGCTGGACTAAGGTATTCATATTATCCAGTGTGGTCTTAAGATCAGTATCAATCGCCTCAAGCTCCGCTTCCGAATCTGCACTACCATGCTTTAGGGCATCTGCTGATGCAGTAATCATCTTGCTCAAATTCTCTACGATCTGGGTATTGGATGTATTATCCAGATTGTACAAGAACGATACCTCTAAGGTCTGATTCTCATTCTGATACAGGTTGATATTATTAACATCTTCCAACACTGTATTGTTGTCGTTACTACTGTTGATCAAATAAATTCCGGTAAATCCCAGAATAACCGCCGACAGCACCGCCGTTGCGCCTAGAAGAATCAACTTGCTTCTGATACTGCGAAATCCCAAGCCCTTCTCCTTGCTCACCGGTGCTATTTTGGCATTCTTGCTCTGCTGCTTCATCTGCACTGCGCCTCCTTATCGCTGGAATGGCCATAGCCAAATCTCCCCAACGCTCCTAGTTTTCGTAGTGCTATTATACTATCTTGCGAAAATTCATTCAATATTTTTACCAACAAAACCCCTTTTTCGCAACTTATTTTTGGTTATTTTATATGTTTTTCTTGATATTTTTCATAATTTCTTGCATTTGAATCGGATCGACCTTGCACACTCGTCTGTCATAGGTATAAAAACCATTTACCTCGTCCTCCACATCACTGAGCTGCGTGTATACACATCCACAAGCTCCCTCCTTGATGATGGGATAGATCAATTCCTCATACCGCGCCACAATCTGTCCTGTGAGATCCGCGGAGTCCTTGCAGCTTCCATACCCATAGCTCTTATTTTTTGCATAGATATGATCTGGAACGATATAGGAGAACCCTCCGAACTCAGATATCAACATCGGTCGCCCCTTAGGCTTTGGCACTCCCTTGCCAAAATATGCATGATAACTGTCAAAATCACTCTTGGTCTGGGCGAACCAGCCCGAAGTCGCATCGTATAGTCTGGTACTGTCCTTGGCTTTTGCAAGTTCATACATGCGGTCAGCTTCAAACTGTCCCCAACCCTCATTAAAAATCGTATACGCCACGATACAAGGATGATTATACAGATGCTCCTGTGTCCGAAGCATCTCTGCTTCGAAGGTCTCCTTCACCGCCTTTGGCACATGATTTCTGGTATCATCCCGCTTCACCATGCCGATGGTCGGCAATGCCGTATCCCGGATAAAGGAATAGCTACCATTGTTGACCATATCCTGCATTACCAACATTCCATGCACATCACAATAATAATAAAAACATTCCGGCTCGATCTTGATATGCTTCCGCAGCATATTAAAGCCTAGCTCCTGCATCCGCTTGATGTCTCTTTCGTACTCTGCCTCCTCCGCCGGCAGATAGATGCCATCGCAAAAATATCCCTGATCCAGCACACCATTCATAAAAATCGGCTTACCATTTAAGCATACACGGTTCACACCATCTATTTTCTCAATTCCAATTTTCCGCAGAGCAAAATAGGTCTCGATTCGGTCTGCCCCCACCACAATTTCTGCCCGGTACAGATATGGATGTTCCGGCGACCACTGCTGCGGCTCATAAGACGCACCATTTGCCATCTTGATCTGCGAAAAATCAATCTCTATCTCACCATTTTCAAATGACTGCTCACAGCGCTCTCCATTGTGAAGCTGAATATTAACTCTGCCCTCCGGCTTATCACTTTCATCCTTCATCTTCACTACAATATGAACACTCTGTTCCGTCGGCGTGATCTTAATATCTGCGATATACTCCTCCGGCACTTCCTCCATCCACACGCTCTGCCAGATACCGCTGATCGGTGTATACCACATACCGCCGCGCTTCTTCCGCTGCTTACCGTAGGTATATTGATGGGACAACGTATCCGTCACCTTTACTTCCAAGTGATTCTCCGTCCTTAGCGTCTCTGTGACATCAAAAGAAAACGGCAGATAACCACCCTCATGTCTGCCAAGGCACTCTCCGTTAAGATACACCTCCGCAATCTGATCCACCGCGCCAAAATGCAAAATTACACGCTTGCCCTCTGCTACTTCGGCAGCGCGGAAATCACAGACATACTCCAGATGCTTTCCCACCCGCTTTCCATAGCCGGAAAGTGTGGACTGTGGCGGAAACGGCACACGGATAGCCTCACCATTTAGCTTCCAGCCAGTCTGCAGATTTCTCCAATTGTCACGCTTCATCTGAGGTCGCGGATATTCATTCCAAGTCTCTTCCCCTGTCAGCACCCGCTCACCGGATTCGCTAATTAATTTAAACATGCTTTTACCTCTTCTGCTGTTCTTGCAAACTGTGTCGCTCCCTGCTCCCTTAAGAAGGCTTCATCCCGAAATCCCCACAGCACCGAGATGCAAGGCAATCCAGAATTCTTCGCTGTCATGACATCCACCTCAGAATCTCCCACATAGACCGCTGTCTCCGCTGGCATCTGAAGCTCCTTCAATGCCTTATATACCGTATCTGGGGCTGGCTTTTTCGCCACCCCCTCCGTCTCGCCGATCGCAACTTTTACAATTCCCTCAAAGTATATCTCAGAAAGCTCCTTTACCGCAGAATCCAGCTTATTGGACACAATTGCCAACGCATAGCCTTCCTCCTTCAAATCTCGCAAGAGCTGCACCACTCCATCGTAGGCCTTCGTCTTGTCATTACAATGTATGCCGTAATATTCCTTGAACTTAGAAAAAGTCTCCTCGAAGGCGGGGTTGTCAAAACCCTGTGGCACTGCCAGCTCCATCAAGCGGCGCACACCATTCCCCACGAACTGGCGCACCTCCTCGATGGTACGCTCCGGCATTCCCATCTCCCGTAGCGCATAGTTGACCGCATCTGCCAGATCCTCCAAAGTGTCTAATAATGTTCCATCCAAGTCAAAAATGACTGTATCATACTTCTTCATAATTATGTCATATCCTTTCTGTCATGCCTCTATGTACCGCATTGTCCGCAGCTACATCATGCCCTCTGCACATACGCCTACTTTACGCTTACTTCTCCTGCCAATACACGCTTGTAATCCTCGTAGTTCTTTGCCAGCAGAGTCGGTGTATCCAGTCCATATGGACATTTACTCTTACACTTTCCACAGTGCAGACAATTCTCGATCTTCTTCATCTTCTCCTGCATCTCCGGTGTCAGCTGAGCCTCGGATGGCGCACGGCGCAGCATCAGAGACATTCTGGCACAGTTATTGATCTCAATGCCCGCTGGACATGGCATGCAATAGCCACAGCCTCGGCAGAATTCCCCGGAGAGTTCCTCTCTATCATGCTCAATGATAGCAGCAATCTCCTCCGTCATACTTGGTGGATTATCAATATAAGAGATAAATTCATCCAACTCATATTCACGCTGCACGCCCCAGATCGGGAGTACATTGTCATACTGTGCTTCAAATGCATATGCCGCAGCGGAGTTATTGATCAGACCACCAGAAAGTGCCTTCATAGCAACAAATCCCATTCCTGCTTCCTTACACTTCTCCACCAATGCAAGATCCCTATCCGATGCCAGATAACAGAACGGGAACTGCAAGGTCTCATAAAGCCCCGATTCAATTGCCTCCTCTGCCACTGCAAGTCTGTGATTGGTGATACCGATATGACGAATCTTGCCCTGCGCCTTCGCCTCTAACATTGCCTCATAAAGTCCCGTTCCATCCCCCGGTTTCGGACAAAAGGATGGATTGTGGAACTGATAGATATCAATGTAATCGGTTCTCAAATTATTCAGAGAGGTCTCCAGATCCTTCCAGAAGACTTCTACCGTTTCTGCCCCTGTCTTGGTGGCAATATAGACCTTCTCCCGCATTCCGTCAAATGCCTCTCCAAGCTTTACTTCGCTGTCTGTATAAAATCTTGCTGTATCAAAGAAAGTGATCCCTGCATCATAAGCTTTTCTTGCCAGCTTTACTGCATCCTCTGTGCTGATTCTCTGAATTGGAAGTGCCCCGAACCCATTTTTATTGACTGTAATCCCAGTCTTTCCAAGTGTCACCATTTCCATGCGCTCATCCTCCTGTATACCAAGTTGGCACCCACTTATAAAATAAGTGCGTGCCAATTTCCATGTTCTTTGTTCTATTTTATACTCTTATAGAAATACCGTCAAATCCTATTGCAATCCATCCTACTCTTCTCCATAGTTCTCTAATACATAGGTATGAATTTTCTCCTTCGCCTCTCTCCGGTAACCATCAGGAATCACATCATCCACCTGGGTTGCGACCATATTATATGCCAGATCACTGGACTCAAGACCACCAACCGATGCAATCGGCTCCTCATTCTCATCATAGATTGTCAGCCAATAATAGCTGCCATCACAGACTCCATAATCAGGTAGCTCTTCCTTCATCCATAGAAATGGGTGCCTATCCATCACCTTTCTCACCTCTTCTACTTCCTGTTCTGAGATCTGAAAGGTAACTCCCTCAATATATGCTTCCTCCTCAAAGGAACCGTATATATCCACCGTTCCATCATTATAGACTCGAACATGGGTGGTATAAAAATCTGTGTAACAACCATAGGATGGTGAGCTGGAACTCTCCACCAAAATAGGCGAATCAGGGCGGAAGCTAATATGATTCAACCAAACAATTCCCCCGATCAGTGCCACCAACAGGCAACACATCACCATAATGATCCATTTTTTCATACTCCTCTTCTTCATATCGCTTCTCCCCGTACACGCTCTCTTTTGGGAGCCGTCCAACCGCTTGGAGGGTGCATCTTGACGAATGCACCCTCCCTTATCTATCTTTATCTAAATCCCATAACTCTAACTCTCTCCCTGTAATCGATATGCTCGACTACATTACGCAGAAATCTCCCCCTGATTTCTATAAAGCGTAATTATTTAATTCGATAGCTGTTACGCCCTGCTTCTCATCAATTGTAAGTATTAACTCGTAATCACCATTATCTTCTTCATAGGTATATACTACATAATCATAATCAGATTCATAGATATCATCACACTTACCAAAAGCTTCCTCTACCTCTTCTAAGCTACTTCCGATACCGATTCCCTGTGCGATCTCCATGTCTGGATATTCATCTACCTGATCAAATCCAAGGCAAGTATCTACCTCGATGCTCCAGATATTGCACTCAGTAATATCCTTTGCTTTACTACCTGTGTTCACAAATCCAACCCAAAGTGTCACATCCTCATAATCAGGATTGGTAAGCTCAATTGTTGCATAAGTCATATCGCCAGGATTCATCAGGTAACCATCTGCATGACCATAGTCTGCGAGATCGAATGACCAACCATTGTCCTCTAAATCGCTATAAGATGCTGGCATCTGGTAGAACTCTCCGTCTAATGTAAACTCCATGTCCGCCCAGTCGTCAGAAAGCTCGTCCTTAGCAGATCCATGGTGAGTATCATGCTCATCCTCATCATCCTCGTCATCATGATCCTCATCATAGTCAACGTCGTCCTCATCCTCATCAACGTCAACATCATCCTCATCAACGTCATTCTCATCAACGTCATCCTCATTGTTTACTCCAAGCGCAGACATATCATATACATTCATCTCAATAGCAGTCACACCCTCATCCTCATCAATTGTGAGGTCTAACTCAAAATCATAGCTATCATCTTCATAACTATATACTACATAGCCATAATCAGATTCATAGATACTATCGCATTTTCCAAAGGCTTCCTTTACCTCTTCCTCGCTACTTCCGAAACCGATTCCCTGTGCAATCTCCATATCTGGATATTCATCTACCTGATCGAAACCAATACAAGTATCTAATTCAATGCTCCAAAGATCGCACTCCGTAATATCCTTCGCCTTATCACTTGTATTTATAAATCCGACCCAAAGTGTCAGATCCTCGTAATCAGGATTGGTAAGCTGGATCGTTGAGTATGTCTCATCTCCCGGATTCATCATGTATCCGTCTTCATAGCCATAGTCTTCTATGTCAAAGCTCCAACCCATATCCTCTAAATCACTGTAAGATGCTGGCATCTGGAAGAACTCTCCATCAAGAAGGAACTGCATATCCATCCAATCATCAGAAGGCTCGTCCTTAGCACTTCTACCTCTGGTCATGTCCTCTGTGTCTGACTCAGGTCTAACGGAATCCACTGTAACGATTTCGTGTTCTCTCTCCTCAGCCTCAGCTTCCTGAGCATCCCCCTGCTCATCCGCCTGCTGATTTTCCTGTGTCTGGGCTGCTGCACTGTCTGTTGCGTTTCCCCCTACGCCACATCCTGTGCTTCCCATCGCCATCATTGCTGATAATAAAAGTACCATTGCGTATTTTCTGTTTTTCATATTTCTCTCTCCTTTAAAAATAGTGGATACGTCTCTTGCGTATCTATATCTAATACTAATCTCTATTCCTAAGGGTTTCATTTTTAAAAAAATTTTTTAAAAATATTTTTCCAAGAAATCTTCAAACTCATCTTCAGACATGTTCAGCCCCATAACAAAGTACTGTAAATCGCCCTGCTCCACTACTGCGAACAACTGATTACCCGTCTCATTCTTTCCTGCATAGACAGTCATATCATCCCGCTCGGATGCTTCCCCTGTCAGCAATTCTCCCGGTGCCACCTCAAGTGTCCTTGACACTTTGACCATGATCTGATCACCATTTACATTGTAATAGAAGGTACCTTCGTCTTCGATGATCTCTGACTGCATATCATCATATCTTACATAGATATCTTCCTGAATCAGCTTCATACCCTCTGGCACTTCCGACATATCCCTGCCCAGATAATCACTGTATGTCTCCACATCCACAGTCTCCTCGATCCACACATCCTGCTGTGTGGCCTGTCGAATGATATTTTCTGGCACACTGTTATAATACAAGCCGTTCTGCCTGTTCATCATACCAACTCCAACGATAAACACAAGTCCTGCTGCCATACCTGCCACTGCACCGATCCACTTTCTGTAAGACTTTTTCGGTGTCTTTTTCACTGGCTGCTGTACATATGTTGGCTGTTGCATATATGTTGGCTGCTGCGCCTGCATTGGCTGCTGCATCTGCATAGGTCGCTGTGCCTGCATTGGCTGCTGCGCCTGCATTGGCTGTTTCGCCTGCATTGGCTGCTGCGCCTGCATTGGCTGCTGTGCCTGCATTGGTGTAACATTCGTCCGCTCCATCTTCTGCTCTTCTTCATGAATTCGCTGTAATGTCCGTGCGATCAGGGCTTCCGGTGCATGCTGACTCTCTACGCTCTTCTTATAATCTTCCATCTTCAAAGGCTCCTTTCAATTTAGTCTCTAGCAGTTGTCTTCCCCTCGCCAACTGCGTCTTTATCGTCGCTTCATTCCGTTCCAGAATCTCTGCAATTTCCTTAATCTGCAATTCTTCAAAGTAGAATAGGTGAATCACCTCTCGATACTTATCAGGTAGCTCTTTCACTGCCTCATAGACCTCGGAATAATCCTCTTTTTCGTCCTCTACCGCAGTCTCCTGTACCGCATCCAACGATACTCTACGCTTATTCCAGACCGTCACTGCAAGACTTCTGCATTGGTTTACCGTTACGCGTATCAGCCACGCCTTCAAATGCTCCTCACTACTAATACTTTCTTGATGCTTAAAAAGTTTCAAAAAAACTTCCTGAAATACATCTTCTGCCTCATATTTATCTCTTGAATTAAGCATCGCAAGGCGGTATACCATATCCGCATACCGCCTCACTGCATCATCTATATTGATCCTAAATTCCTGTCCCATTTTCGTAACTCTCCTCTTATTTTATATATGGAAAAAATACCTCACTTTGACCCTTTCTGTCAAACATATTATTATATTGTAGAATTTCGTAGTCTCTGATCCAGTCCGCTTCTTCTCCCTCTGCTTCCTCAATGTGTATAAAACGTCCCTGACTCTTGGAGTAGTATCCTCTTGCATTAATGGCTGGCACCACCTCCATCATATCAGAAAGGAACTGGTTGTATGCCGGCAGTTCAATTCCCGCCCGCTCTAACGCCATGGTAGACAAGAAGTTAAGACTGGTGATCTCTACCGTCTCCTCCGGCGTGTCATAATTTGTCCAAATAAAAAATGGTACGGTGTACAGCGCTTCCAGTTCATCCTCAGTCAGACCAGAAAGTCCCTTGCCATTCAGATAAGGATAAAAGCTGGAGGAAAGGCTTGGCTGATGGTCGCCGAAAAATACGATCTCCACCGGCTCATCCACACTCTCAAAATAAGAAATCAGATACTCTAACGCCTGATCGCTCTCATGCACCAGTGACAGATATTGATTCACATCTGCATAATTCACACCAAGCATTCTCGCCTCTTCCGTGAAATTATCATATTTCTCTGTATAACCACCGTGGTTCTGCATGGAGATACTCATGATAAATAAATCCTCACTTGCCCCGCGGTTCTCGTAGCGCTCAATGATATTTTCATATAGCTCCTGATCCGTGATGTATTCCCGCAATAGCTTGGTCTGGTCAAAATCATCGATAAAATACGTCTCATCAAATCCCATATCCGGATATACAGTATTACGGCTCCATCCTGTTTCATAATAAGGATGCATTGCCACACAGGTGTATCCCTCATTTTTCAGATTGGATACGATGGAAGTCGGCGTGTCTGTAATATACTGCTGATATACCACAGAACCACTTGGCAGGAACGCCATGGAGTTTCCTGTCATGAACTCCCACTCAGAATTCGGTGTCTTCGCTCCGAATACAGAGGAAAGCGCATAGCCCTTCACCGTGTTTTCTGTCAGCGAATCATAAAACGGTGTCAGCTCAATATTGGTGGTAAAGTTTCCCACCACGCTAAGATCTGCGTAGGATTCGCTCATGACCACAATAACGGTCGGCTTCTCGCCTTCCTCCAATGTCACGGTCGGCTCAGCTTCTGCGATCACACTGCTGGTCTCATCGCTTTCCGCTCCGCTGTCTGTCTCCGGCATCTCCAGAAGCGCGTCAGCCTCCCCATCTCCACTATACTTTGCCTCCAATGCAGCTATCTTATCCTCAGAATAGCCCTCCGGCTCTCCAACGAAGCAATCCCTAATACTTAGCACATAGTTCAAAATATAGCCATTCCGGTAGCTTCCCTTCTGCTCCCATGTCTCTGTCACGATGTACTGGCTCTCTTCTCCCACATACACCGAACCCAAAATCACCAAAGATATGCCGATTACGGTCATCGGAATCCTCTTTTCGAACTTGACATGAAGCTTTCGCATCAGCGCTACATAAAGGGTACTTAACAATATGACGTAACCCGCCCGGTCGTCCAGCACGAACTCATAATTTCCTGCCACCGACAATCCTGTCTGGATCGATTTTAGATCGCTGAATATGAACTCATTGCCCCGGAACAGATATACAAAATAATTGATACCTGCCATTACCATCAAAAATACATGGGCAGTGATACAGGCTGTTCCCGTATTATTGATAAATACCTGTACTGCCACAAACACCACCAGACAGCATACGATATTAAGAATCATCTTTTCCATCGTAATCTTCGCCCTAAGCTCCCCATCCAGCAAAAGATACTGTACATGGTACGCTGTGAACACGCCGCCCAGCAAGATCATGATGGCGCTCCATACACCAGATAGCTTCGGACTAAGCTCGATCTCAAGACTCTTGACAAAAAAATAGCACAGCCCAAATCCAATCAAGGCATAGACCGAAAAACCGATATTGAAAAATAAAACGGCTGCCAGTACCATTGCAACCGCCAATCTGCCGACATTTCCTTTCTCAAACTGTAATTTTATCTTCATCGCTTATTCCCTATTTTTTCCTTAATTTTACACGGTTTTTACGCAACAACGTTATTTTATCATTACCAGTGCATTTGTCAATTTTTCAGCTCTTAATTTTTTATAAACTAAAAGAAGTTATGGAAAAATTTCGTAACTACTTTTTCCTATAACTTCTTTTTAAACATCTATCTTACAAATATGTAATTCTATTCCTTCTCCCGTGCCTGTCGGTTGATCTGTGCTCTTCTGGCGAGTACTACCAACGCTCCTAACATAAATGGGAAAATAAAGGTTCCAAATCGATACAATAGCGCTGCGGAACCCGCCAGCCCGGTTCCTACAATGCCGGAAAACAGTGAGGTAAATACCAGCTCAGTGGAACCAATTCCACCCGGTGCAGGAAGCACCGCTGCCAACATGATGGACAGGGAGGTCACTGCCATGGTCTGCATCAAGGTCACATCATTGTGTCCCAAGAAGATCAGATATGGTATTCCATACCAGAAGCAGTTTCGAACAAAGCTGATCACAATTACTTCTATGACAAGAGACTTCTTCTTAAGGATGTGATTCGATGCCACCTCTAACATCTGGCACTCTCCACGCAATGACGCGATCTGCACATCAAAACGCCCCTTAAGCTTTCCATTGATAAAATCTAAAAATTTGAAAAACACCTTATGGAATGCTGTGGAACAACAGAACAGGATCAAAAACAGTGTAATCACCAGTGTCACCAAAAATCCCGCCATCAAAAGCCACATATAAGATTCAAAGTGGCTGTACATATAATTCCAATTTGCAAAAAAGAATACAACCGCAAAAATCGCAATACTGATCTTGTGAAATGCGTACTGGAGCATATACAATCCAAAGCCCTTGGAATGCTCTACACCATTCTCACCCAGATAAAGCACACCTGCCACTCCGGCACCACTTCCCAGTGTCGCCACACGGTAAAATGAGCAGAAAAATGCATTTCCTACTCCCTTGCGGTATGGGAACTGTGGATTATATTCTCTCGCCAACAAGGTCGTAATCCATCCCTCCATCAAATGATATATCACGGTCAAGGCACAAATTCCAATCAATACCACTGGTGTGGTCTTTTTCATCTGTTCTAAAATCGGCCCTGCCGTATCACGGAATGTATAGATAATTGCTGCCACAAGTGCCAGCACAAATGCCCACTTAAGCAGATTCTTCTGTAACTTACTAATAATAATCGCCCCTTATCTTTTCAATTACTCGTATATTTAACTCCTACATTTTACCGAGTATAGCACAAGGTTCCTACTAAATCAATCTTTGTCTTCTATTAGTTTTTTCTTAATATTTCCCGATTTTCTTAACATGCCATCCCAAATTGGTTATACTCTTAACAAACGAAAGGAGGTTTTCCCCATGCCCGGATTTGTAACTCATTATATCTTTGGAAGGGAAACTTATCATAAATTAAAGCACCCTCAACAGAAGAAGAATCTCTACGACAATCGCGCTGCATACGGCTTAGGACTGCAAGGACCTGATCTCTTTTTTTACTACCTGCCCTCCTATGTGCTGCATGGCGGCAACATCGGTGCACTGGCCCACACCAGCGAGACCAATGCCTTTTTCCGGGGATTATTGCAGAGCTATTCCAGATTTTCATCCCAGACTGACCGTGACATTGCAGAGGCTTATCTGACAGGCTTTCTGGGACATTACCTGCTAGACACCACCTGTCATCCCTATATCTATGCCGCAAGCCACTATCAGGGCAAGGCTAAGGATTATTTTTCCCACCATGCTTATCTGGAAATCGATATCGACACCGCCCTGCTAGACATGAAGCTACACAAAAAGCCCCACGAATTTTATATGGAACGAACCTTTTCTCTGACCCGACGCCAGAAGAAGGTCATTGCAGACATGCTGTACCATGCCTATCATTATGCCTTTCCAGACCTTCGCCTCCACAAATGCACCATGTGGTTCGGCATCTATTCCATAAGGTTTGCAATGGGCATGTTGCGTGACCGCACGGGACAGAAAAAGGTGCTCCTCCGTTTTCTGGAAAAGCACCTGCTTGGATTTCCTATCTGCTCTCCGCTGATTGCCAGCGACGCCCTATTTTTTAGGACAGACCCATTTAATCTGCGGCATGCCCCGTGGCACAATCCTTGGGATGAGAACCATACCTCCCGTGAGAGCTTCTTTGAATTGTACGAAAAAGCCATGACACGCCACCTTACCATGACGGAGGAATTGTATCTGTTGTTACATACCCCTTCCGGTAATTCACAGCACGCTGCTCTACTGCGGAAGTTTCTCACTAAATACGGCAACCTCTCCTTCCACAGTGGTCTGGATGTATCGATTCCAAGTTAAGGAACAAAAGTGTGCGCTTTTATATCTGGAAATACTCCTTGATCTGTCCCTCTATGATCTTCATCAAGCGGGTACGCGCCTCCACACTCGCCCATGCGATGTGAGGTGTGATGATTAACCGCTCACTGTCCTTGATGGTACGCAGTGGATTATCCCCACGCATTGGCTCTACACTGAGTACATCCAGTCCTGCCGCTGCAATCGTACCGTTATTAAGCGCCTCCGCAAGATCTGCTTCCACCACGATCGGTCCTCTTCCAAGATTCAAGAAGATGGCACTGCTCTTCATCTTAGCAAATGCCTCTGCATTCATTAATCCTTGCGTATTCTCATCCAACGGTGCATGTACCGATACAATGTCGGACTCTGCCAGCAATGTATCGAAATCCACCCTCTCATATCCCGGCTGACTATTCTTACCGGACGTGGAATAGTAGATCACACGGCATCCGAACATTCCTGCAATGTCCGCCACTCTTCGCCCAATCGCTCCAAGGCCTATGATTCCCCATGTCTTTCCACTCAACTCAGGGAACACCTTAGCAAAGTGTGTAAATGTAACATCTCCCACATACTTTTCTGTCTTTACATAATCATCATAGTAACGCAACTTCTCCATCAGATAGAATAACAGTGCAAATGTATGCTGTGCCACGGTCTCTGTGGAATAACCTGCCACATTGCGCCACTCAATACCGCGCTGTGCCAAATACTCCTTATCCAGATTGTTAGTACCAGTCGCTGTCACGCACACCAGCTTCAAGTTCTCTGCCTCTCCGATGGACTTCTCGTCAATCACTACCTTATTCAGCACGATAACATCCGCGTCCTTGGTACGCTCTCTCGCCTCCTCCGGCGTAGAAAATCCGTACTTTACGACCTCTCCCAACTTATCATATCCAGAAAGATCAATATCATCACCGATGGTCTTTGCATCCAAAAATACTATCTTCATAACTATCTATTCCTTCCTAATTCCTATGCAAGATACTCCCGCAAGGCCTCCATCTGCGCCTCTGCAATTCGGTAGCCCTCATCATAGAGCCGTCTCAGCTTCACGGTATCCGTCTCTGTTCTTCCCACACCAAAAGTGGTCTCTGGCGCGATCACGAACACCTTTCCTTCCTGCTCTAGCTCTGCCAGCTGCTTCATAGATTCATTGTATCGCTCCGCACGGCTATTTAACGCCTCCACGATCTTCGGGTACTTCTTGTAAAGTCGATTGGTCAGCTTAATTGCCTTTTCCTGCGTCTTTACATAGCTTCGCTCTCTGGTCAGCACTACGACTACCTTATCACATCCCTCATCCATGGCATGTTCAAAAGGCACCGAATCCGCAATACCGCCATCCAGATAATAATGTCTACCAATCTTCACAGGCTGAAATAGAATCGGCAACGAACAGCTTGCCACTAGGGTATCCCGCATATCCTTTCCCCTTGGCACTTCAAGGTACTCTGCCTTTCCCGTGTGGATATTGGTAACTGCCGCCTCCACTGTACCAGAGTACTGCCCAAATGCATCATAATCATAAGGAACCAGCTCATTTGGCACCTGCTCGAATACGAACTTCGTATTATAGTATGCCTTTTCCTTCTTATTGAACAGATGGCGCATTCCCATATAACGCTTATCTGCCATATACTTCTCCATCACTTCCAGATTCCTGCCCTTTTGTCCAGACAAATAGGACACTCCATAAGCGATTCCTGCTGATACTCCGATAAAATAATCCGGCATCAGTCCCTCTTCCAAAAATGCATCCATGACGCCGCAGGAGAAAATCGTCCGATTCGCTCCTCCTTCAAATACCATTCCAAGCTTCATTGCTTCTGCCTCACTCTTCTGTCCGTAAAACTCTATACTTCCTTTGCTTTTTCACTTCTCTGTGGCATGATACCACTCTCTACCACATACATGGTCACACCGCGGATCTCCTTTACCTTTACAATGGTTCCTGCCTCAAAGATCTTGCCATCCTCGTAGGCTCTCGCATTCCATTCGAGTCCCTTGTATACCGCAGTTCCAGTTCCCTTTAGGTTATCCACTGTCTCTGTCAAGCAGACATTATCATCAATCGCCTGCTCATAATTTGTCTTAATCAAATGTGGCTTCACATATTTTAACGCCCATGGTCTGGTAAACAACAACAGCGCCAATGATACCGTCACAAATATAACGAACTGCCAGAATTCAGAAAGCCCTATTGCATAACAGAACAGCGCTGCCAAGGCACCTCCTGCGAACCAGATCGATGTCAGTCCCACTGTTATGATCTCAATTGCTGCAAAAAGAATGATAAGAGCAATCCATACAATCGCCATCATAGTTATCCCCCGTCCTTTCTTAACATATGAACTAATCTCTTAAGTTAATTTCTATCATATCATATACCATTTTTCATTTCCATGGTTAATTATACGCATTTTTATGCCGAAAAAAATAATAGGATTTTTATCAGGAGGTATGCTTATGGCATCAAACACCTACGCCGGAACTGGCACAACTTTAAGTTCAAGCTATTATTTACGTAACTTTTACAGTACCAATAGAGATGCCCGTACTTCATCCAAGCGAAAGGAGATGGACAATCATACCCTCTCTCTTGCAGATGGATTTGCACTCCGCCGTGCCATCAAGCAGCTTGGGGGCTCCGATTTCACCGAAGATAATGACACGAATATCCGTAGCAGTGTCAAGGCTTTTATAGAGACTTACAACAACACACTATCTTCCACTTCCGCTTCTTCTGATCATAACTTAGAGCGGAACATGAAGCAATTGAAGTCCATTACATCGGAATATTCCGATCAGTTGGATAAGATTGGTATCACGGTCAATGAGGATGGAACCATGACTAGCCGTGATGCACTGTTTTCTTCTGCCTCTTTGGATAAGTTCAAGAATCTGTTCTCTTCTGATTCCGATTTTATGCAGCGCGCTTCTGTCTGCGCCAAGCGAATTCAGCGACGTAGCGACGCCCTTGAGCTTGCCACAAAGAATCAGGAATTGCAGAAAATTGCTGCAAATAAGGCTGCGGAAGATGTTACAGGTACCACTGCTGTGGCACAGATCGTTAGCCAGAGCGTCGATCTTGACACCTTGCTTAATACAGGCATCGGTCAGAACGTCAATATTACACTATAAGCAATACAGGTAAAGCACAAAAGAGGTTGTCACAAGACAACCTCTTTTTATTTGCGTAATTCTCCTTATATGAAGTTCCTAAATGATTGTCGGTTCTTGGAATCGGTTACTGCGACATCAGAGCGCAAAATTTGGAATTTCTAATGCTCCCGCTTCTGAAATTTGCGATGAGCCGTGTCTTTTGAAAATCAGAGCAATCCTAGGCATATGTTCGCACCCGATGGAAGGCATTTTCGAGAACTTTCGTGTTTCCCTTAGTGGGTAGATGAGCAAAACGGAAGTTCGCTGTTTTGCCTTCCTCGGCGCGGACATATACCGTTGGATTGTCTGCTATTCAAAGAGACACGGCACCTAATTCCAGAAGCGGGAGCAATGAAATTCTCAAATTTTGCTCCAAAGCTGCCGCAGCGTTTCGCTTCAAGGACCGACAATTTTTTAAGCTTCTCATAAGGAGAATTACGCGCGCCAAAAAGGAGTTGCCTTGTGACAACTCCTTAGCATACATCTACTTATATTGCATATCGATAGTAATGTCGTTTCCTTCCACCTGCACCTGTGCATAGCTACCGCATACCACTGGCATCATCGGTGGCAAGTGTCCCAGATCCACATCCATGATAATTGGCACACCCAGTTCTTCTAACAGGTCACATACCGCATGGTACTGATCCAATCCCATCATATCCTGTCCATGGACATATGGTCTTCCAATCAGAAATCCCTTCACATGAGAGAACCATCCCGCATTTTTCATCTGCCAGACGGCACGTCGGATTGCCATGACATTCAGATCGCAAGCCTCTAAGAACCAGATGATTCCATCCTCCTTATAACGCTCCACGAACTCTATCGTCTTATCATACTTTGTTCCCAGCAGATTCACCAGACAGTCCATACAGCCGCCCAGCAGTCTACCCTCCATGGTCACTGACGCATTGGCATTCTCCACAAGCCGCACAGTCTGCGCACCGGCGTTCTCGCCGGCACTGCTATTTACCGCGTCGCGCTCTGGCTGGAATACCCGAAGCACCCGCTGCTCTGTCACGTTATATGGCTCTAGTGGATGTTCCTCATCCTTTTTGCCTTCTCGCTCCCAGAGTTCGTAGCCATGAACGGTCTGCTTTTCTCCCCGAAGGAGCTGATATGCATCCGTCAAGCTCTCATGCCATGGCTCCATACCAAATGCTGCCGCACATGGGCCATAGATAGATGCCGTATCACAAAGGGTGGCTAACAGATAGGTCATATTGGTATTGTCCGAAAAGCCCATATACCACTTTGGCTCTGCTGCGCCAATCTTCTCAAAATCTGTATACTCCAGAGTCTCACACATTAGTTCCCCGCCACCGCAGGAAATCAACACATCATTCTTGTCGCTACAATAATACTCTGTCAACTCCGCACCACAAGCCTGTGGCGTATTGCTGATGCCGATACCGCATCCCTCGTAGCAGTTCGGACCTAAATCAAGCTCATGCCCCAACTCCTTGAACCGCTTCTGGGCATTTGCAAATCCAGTTCGATATGGCTCTATATAACAGCCAAAGGATGGGGCAACAAAACCAATCGTGCCTCCCTCCGACAAATTCTTTGGGTATCTCATGTGTAATCCTCCTGATATTTTATTCGATGCTCTTAAGCGCCTCCACCGGATCGATCACGTCTAATGACCGGTCAGTAATCAGATTTACCAACAATGCAAATCCGAAGGATAACCCCGCCGCGATCACATAACTAGACCCGTGAAGTGATACCGCCAGATACATAGACGGTATATTCAATATATAGGTCAGCGTCTGTGCAAATGCATATCCTAACGGGATTCCACACAGGATTCCGATGCCAGTAAGGATCATAGTCTCCTTGTTGACATACAGATGCACTTCCTTGTCATAAAAGCCAAGTACCTTAATGGTTGCCAGCTCCCTATTTCGCTCAGAAATATTGGTGGTCGCCAGCGTGAACAATACCACAAAGGCAAGACATGCTGCCATAATGATAACAATATACACCACCATGTTAATCAATGTAAATGCAATTGAGAAATCTTCCTTCAAACTTTCCGTACTCAAGGAAGAAAGTACGCCATCTTTTTCGCTCAGTTCCTCTGCATATGCAATCTGATCCTCACAGCTTTCGGAGAGATTTACCAGCACACCATTTGGCTCATATTCCTCAAACATCGCCTCATAGGTATTCTGGGTCATGTACACATTGTTACCCAGATAATTCTTCACAAGACCATACACCTGGGCATCTTCCTGTCGCAGATCCAGATCTTGAATCGAGATCGTATCTCCCACTTCAAAATCCAATACATTTGATGCATTCTGAGTCACATAGACACCGCCATCCTTAAGTGTTACATTCTCTCCAGTCTCCACATCCTGCAAATCGATATACTGGTTGAAGTCTGCATCCTCCGGCACTATGATCATCTGTACCTTTTCCTCTTCACCTGCTGCGTTGATCAACTTCACAGTAGCTATCTGCGTATTCAAATAGTCTGAGACATTCTCATCCTCCGCCACATAAGATACTAGATCTCCATTATCATCGGCGGCCGATACCGCCATCAGATCATAGCGATATACTTGCTCATACTGTCTCGGCATCAGATCCGTCACAGAATCCTTCACCGCAAATCCAAAGAGTAACAATGCCATACAGCCCATGATTCCTGCAATGGTCATGAACAGACGCTTCTTATATCGGAACAGGTTTCTCGCAGTCACCTTATTTAAGAAGGACATGCGGTTCCACAATGGCGTTATACGCTCCAACAGTACTCTAGAACCGGAACGTGGTGCCTTCGGACGCATCAACACTGCTGGCATATGCGTCAGCTCTGCCTCACAGGAAATCGCTGTCGCTGCCACGATTCCACCTACAAATATTACCACACCGCTCACACCATAAGCGGTATCAAACACGATTCGATACGCTGGCAGAACATACATAGTATCAAAAATAATAAATATGATGCTTGGCAATACCACAAAGCCAACGATAGTTCCTAAGATTCCACCCAGCATACTTGCGGAAAATGCGTAGACCATATATTTCCAACGAATTTCCTTATCTGTAAATCCCAGTGCCTTGTAGGTTCCTATCAAGCCTCGGTCTTCCTCCACCATACGGGTGATGGTAGTCAGACTGATTAAGATTGCCACAATAAAGAATACCAACGGGAATACCTTTCCAATTGCCTCGATGGAATCTGCATCACTGGCAACATTAGAATAGCCACTCAATGAGCTTCGATCCTGCACATACCACTTTGTCCGGTCGATATCTTCAATCTCTGCTCTGGCATCCGCAAGCTCTTCTTCTACCTCTTCCTTGGCATCCTCATATTCAATCCAGCCATCCGCAAGCTCTTCTTCTCCATCTAGGAGCTCCTGTCTTCCTTCTTCTAATTCTTCCCAGCCTTCTGCAAGCTCACGGTTCACATCCGCTTCCTTCTGGTTCAGCTCAGCTTCACCTTCCTGAAGCTTAGTTGTATTAGAAGCAATCTCTGCCCTACCGGCTGCAATCTGCTGCTGTCCGTAATAGAGCTCTGCCTCGCTGTCCTCGATTTGCTTCCACGCTGCTTCAAACTGTGTCTTCGCCTCTGTCTCCTGCACTGCCAAGGTGTCTAACTGCGCAGTCATCACCTGCTCGGAAGCTGTCGCCTGACCCATTCCCATTGCCAACTGAGGTAACTGGGATGTCAGTGCATCTAACTGTGCCTTCTGTGCCTCCAATTCTGCCACCTGCAAGGCATATTCAGGTGCAGTTGGGTCTAACATACTAATCTGCTGATCAATTCCCAGCTTTGCTGTGTCCACTGCCGTAGCCAAAGATGTCTGGAAAGCTCCCTGTGCAGCAGCGGTAGTTCCCGGCACTGCTGCCTCTGCACCGCTGGTATCCATCTGCGCCAACTGCGCCTGTACTACTGGCACATAGGCATCCGTAGCAGACTGTACATAGGCATTCCACTCATTGGCTGGCCATAGAGCACCAAATGTTCCAGACACCAATGCCACCTGCCCCTCCATCTGGGCTTTGGCACCCTGTGCCTGACCGATTCCACTCTCTAACTGGGCTCTACCATCTGCGATCTGCTGGTATACCTCAGCCTCCTTATCCGCCAATTCAAGTCTCGCCTGTGCAAGCTGATTCGCTCCATCACTGATCTGCCCCTCCGAGGCATCAAGCTGTGCCTGACCGTCTGCCAATGCCGCATAGCCATCGGCAATCTCCTGTCTTGCCTCTGCAAAACCATCCGCCGCCTCACGCTCGGCATCCTCTAGTTCTCTCTCTCCATCTAAAAGCTCTTCCCAGCCATCGGCAATCTCCTGCTCGGCGTCTAATAATTCTTCCTCTGCATCGCCAAGTTCCTCTGCCGCCTCACGCTCGGCATCCTCTAACTTCTCGTAAGCCTCTCCTGTAAGGGAATCATAACGAGCCTGCTCACGCTCTTCCTTGATCTGATCCTCGATGATCGCCACCACTTCTGCCACTCTGCTCTCATATTCCTCAGAGTAACAGAACATCTCCTTACCACCTTCCAGTGTCAGGTAAACTGCCGTATATACCTCACTGTCCACTGCCTCTGGAAGCACAAAGAAGTTATAATCCTCCGTGGATGATACTCGGAAGGATACCGCTCCCTGTGGATTGTTGATATCCATCGGATCGATTACCACCGCTGTGATGATATATTCTGTATACAGGAAATTAGGCTCCTCATCCTCATCTTCCAGTTTTTCCTCAATCGTAAGGGTATCTCCAATTTCACATCCTGTCTCCTCAAGGAACTTGGATGTGACCGCAATCTCGTCTGGATTGGCAGGAAGTTCTCCCTCTACCAGATATGGAAGATTCAGTCCACTTGCACTGATGGTCTTCATCGAAACACTCTGATTCTTCTCTCCGACTCTGGTATGTACCGTTTCACTGTATGCGCCCTCTGCATAGGCGACACCTTCCACCTGTGACAGAGCCTCCACATCATCCTCTGTAAGTCCAAGCGTGGATAAGACACAGATATCATATAGATTCTGCTGATCCAAAAAGTCATCCGCCGAATGACGCAGATCCACGCAGGCCGCCTTTAAGCCAGAAAACATGCCGACTCCAAGTATGGTAATCAGCATAATGGAGAAGAAACGCTTCTTTCCCTTCCATATCGCACGCCAAATATCTTTGTTGTATGCTTTTCTCATCTGTTATCACACCTCTTTATTACCACTCAATCTCTGCAATCGGAGTCGGATGTTCGTTGCAGGTAATCTCTGTTACTTTACCACTCTTGAATCGAATCAACCGATCTGCCATCGGTGCCAAAGCGGAGTTATGTGTAATCAAAAGTACTGTAATCTTCTCCTTACGGCAGGTATCCTGCAATAGCTGCAAGATCTGCTTACCAGTGTTGTAATCAAGAGCTCCTGTCGGTTCATCACACAGCAACAGCTTCGGGTTCTTGGCAATGGCTCTTGCAATGGATACTCTCTGCTGCTCTCCTCCTGACAACTGAGCCGGGAAGTTGCCCTTTCGCTCAGAAAGTCCTACCTTATCCAAGGTCTCCCCTGCATCCAATGAATTCTTGCAGACCTGCGCTGCCAGCTCCACATTCTCAAGAGCGGTCAGATTCGGTACCAGATTATAGAACTGGAACACAAATCCGATATCGGTACGTCGATATCCCACCAGTTCCTTTTTGCTGTACTTTGCAATATCCTTACCGTCCACCAGAATCTCTCCCGATGTCGGCACATCCATTCCACCTAAGATATTAAGGGCAGTGGTCTTGCCCGCTCCCGAAGATCCCAGAATGACCGCAAGCTCACCTTCCTCCACCGCAAAGCTGGCATCATTTAACGCCTTAATGGAGGTCTCTCCCGTGATATATTCCTTGGTCACATGATTAAATTCTATGTATGACATATCTGCTCCTACCTTTCTATCCATATGTCCCGAACCGCTGAGACGGTCTAACACGTCTCTTGTATACAAGTAATTATAAGTATACTATAACGCACAACACTTATCTTTATCAATCGACAAATTATGATAAAGTGTTGAACTCTTGAAGACAACACGCTGTCGTGTTATTCTGTATATATCGATATAAGGAGGGTTCCTATGAAAAAGCAGCCACACGTTACCGAACAGACCAAGACAAATCTGCGCACTGCCTTTTGGACTCTGTATACCCAAAAGCCCCTCGATAAAATATCCATCAAGGAGATTACAGACCTTGCCGGATATAATCGCGGGACTTTTTATCTATATTATAATGATGTTTATGATATTTTTTCTCAGATTGAGGACGAATTATTAGATAAGATCAAGATCGTAATTGACGCTTCCCTTCAAATGAATGACACCTTTGATCTTTCCCAGCAGATGGGAGTTCTCTTAGAATTGATGCAGACCCACTCCCATTATGCGACCGTTCTCTTAAGCGATCAAGGCGACCCACGTTTCGTGAGCCGCCTCAAAGAAATTATATTGCCTCTATTGAACCGTTACTTCATCTCCCCTGAAAAGCATGATGCTTATCAGACGGATCTATTATCAGAATTCTATCTGACAGGGCTTCTTGCTGCCGTAAGCAAATGGCTTTCCGATCCACAAATGCGCTTGGATGAGTTCATCAGCTTCATGGTGTCAAGCATCTTCGGAATAGAACCACCCGTTTAAGAATCCATGGTCAACTCTCATTTCTATACCTGATTTCCCACAATCTTGTAGTAGCTGCGGGAAGTCAGGAAGAACACGATGAGATAAATAATACCAAATACCAGTGCAGTTCCTGCCACACATGCCATGAACAGCGGCACATTCGTCAAATTCAGTGCTTCTAACAACATACGAATCATCGGGAATGCCATACATACATGAACAATTGCCACTACTAAAGGCAGGAAAAATACCATCAGCACCTGAGACCGGATGGCTCGCTTGACTTCCTGATTACTCATGCCTACCTTTTCCATGATGGCGTATCGCTCCTTATCCTCATATCCCTCAGAAATCTGCTTGTAGAAGATAATCAGTACCGTCACCATCAAGAACAGTGCTCCAAGGAACAATCCAAGGAAAAATAATGCGCCATATAATCGATAAAAGGTCATACGATTTGCCTGTCTCGACTCAATATAAGTACTAAGGTATCCCTCTTCCTTTTCGGCACTTCCATTTTCCCAATCTGTAATGCGCCCAATCATGGTATTGGTCGCTTCCTCCACCTGTTCACTGGTTCCATCAATATCAATTCCCCAGTTATGGCTAATCCGCAACATCCATCCTGCATCTTCCAAATCATCCTGTATTAACGCAATTGTTTCTTCTAATGCTGCTCGATCTGCTACAATAAAATAGAACACATCCATCCCAACAATTTCGCTATTAAAGTCCTCATCTATGGAACGTTTCTCCTTTATTGCATATTCCTCTCCCATAAAGTTCACAGTATCCTCTTTTATGGAAGATGTGGTTGCCACTGCAATCTCTCCCGCAGAAAGCTCTCCTATCTGTACTCCAGACTCTGCTTCGTAATTCTCCTTTGTGGTCAAATAGACTGCCGTTACCGTTGACAGATCCATTCCATCATCAGCATCCATCCCACGAAGTGTAATTTCATTATCGTTACGTACTGCTGCAAAGTATGCATTCATGTATGAAATCTCATTGGTAATGACTCTTCCGGACTCCTTCAAAGAAGTCGTTGCAATTTCCTCAATCACATCTGCGTGCTCTGGCAGACTGCTATAATCTGCACTGATATTGATCTCTGCAGGATATCTGGTGTTGATGCCATCTTCCACACCAATGTACATACATACTGTTGTGGACACTGTAATAAGTACCATGGTGGATAAAATACAGATATTCGCAAGTCCTACTGCATTCTGCTTCATTCGGTAAATCATACCGGAAACTGTGGTAAAATGCTTGGTCTGATAGTAGAACTTCTTATTCTTACGGAGCAGCTTTAACAGCGCGATACTTCCTGCCGTAAAGAGACAATAGGTTCCAAGAATTACCAACAATACTGCATTAAAGAAATTGCTGATTGCAGCAAATGCATTTGGTGTATCCAATGCCAGATAATAGCCTGCGCCCAAACTCACAACACCAATGATCGACATGAGTACCTTCGTCTTAGGTTCCCGCTCACCTGTATTACTGCTGTGCAAAAGCTGAATAGGATTGGCAAGCTTGACCTGCATGATATTATAGAGAAATGCTGCACCATAGATCAGTACAAACAATTCTATTGTAAATCTACATCCAATACCTGAAATATAAAATGGAACATTTAAGTCTACTGCTGTTAGGCGGTATAAAATCATAGTAAGCAACTTATTAAATGCAATACCAAATCCTAAGCCCCCAGCAATTGCCACAATCATAGTAAATATCGTCTCTATGAACATTACCTTTGCAATATGCTTTTTCTCCATGCCGAGAATGTTGTAGACGCCAAGTTCTTTTTTTCTTCGCTTAATGATAAAGCTGTTGGTGTAAAACAAAAAGATACTGACAAACACACCGATCACAAATACTCCCATGGCAAGGATCATTCGTATATCAGTTGTGCCACTACCAAGGGAATCCAGTCCCGGATTTTCCTTCATTGCCATCATCAGATAGAACATTGCCACAGACAGAATACCTGTCAGCAGATAGGGCAGATAAAACTGCTTATTATTTTTGATGTTGGTCGCCGCCAACTTAACATATAACTTATTCACGACTAACTTCCCCCTCTATTAACCTACCTGATGTGATTTCCCTGCGGTAAGAACTGTCAATGTATCAGAAATCTTCGCATACATCTCTTCGTTACTCATATTGCCACGATAGAGCTGGTGGAACACCTCACCATCCTTAATAAAGAGCACGCGCTTTGCATTGCTCGCTGCCTTGGTAGAATGTGTTACCATAAGGATCGTCTGTCCCGCCTCGTTGATCTCTCCAAATAATCGAAGCAGACTATCTGTTGCCTTAGAATCCAGCGCTCCAGTCGGTTCATCCGCCAGAATCAACTGCGGATTAGTAATCAGGGCTCTCGCCACTGCTGCACGCTGCTTCTGTCCACCGGATACCTCATAAGGGAACTTTTCTAATAACGCTGCAATGCCAAGCTGCTTTGCAATCGGCATCAGTCTCGGTTCCATCTCTTGGGCTGGCACTCCTGAGAGTACCAATGGAAGCAGAATGTTATCCTTTAAGGAAAATGTATCTAACAGATTGAAGTCCTGAAATACAAATCCCAAGTTATCTCTACGGAATTTTGAGATCTCCTTCTCTCGGATCGTAACGATGTTTTTTCCATTTAAAAGTACCTCACCGCCAGTTGGCTTATCCAATGCAGCTAAAATATTGAGCAATGTGGTCTTACCAGAGCCAGACTCACCCATGATTGCCACGTACTCGCCTTCCTCCACGGAAAAATTCAGGTTGGATAATGCCTGCACCTGATTTCCACCAAAACGGGTGGTATATATTTTCTTCAAATTATTTACTTCTAAGATTGCCATGTCTTTCTTTCCTTCCTTAATTCTGTCTTGTTCTCCTTGAACTGTACTTATCATAACAAAAGAGGGAAATGCTAGCCATCGATTTAGCTTGCATTTCCCTACTTTTTCTTACATTTTTGTAAGATACGGATATTTTATTACATCAACTTCTGCAATCCACGCATCTGTGCCTTCTTAGATAGTGGCACCTTATGCAGCAGACAGGACACACCGTACTGTAATAAGGCGCCCACCAGAATCTCTAAGAATCCGATTGCTACCGCCGTACCAAAACTAACTGGAATATTTAGACTTTCCATTAGCATAAATGGCGCATTAAAATTACCGCAAAAGATCACTGCCAAGAACAACACGGTTCCTACAATAAAAAGCTTATATGCAACTCCGCAATATACCATGAGAACAAGTGCCAATATTCCAGACAGGATCATTTCCCCTGCCATGATCTGCATTGTCTCTTCATCTGCGGTAGACAAATATGGCAGATTCAGACAAAGTACCAACAGATATGTCACTAAAAAGCTTACCAATCCCACCAGTGCAGGAATCGAAGTCTCCATCGCCTTCGCCCACTTTGAAGACCTCACCAGATTGGAAACTCCAAGTGAATAGGTTAGCTGTATGGTCCACATACCGGTAAGCGAAATAAATAATGTTCCAGAAGAATTGACAGGCTGGGGCAACAACTCCATCAAAATTCCTATCGCCAGAAAGAAAATCCCCATAATTGCACAAGTCTTAATTCCAAAGGTATAACGCAACATCTGTAATCCTAACTTAAGCCGTTTTATCATAATAACTCTCCTTTACCCTCTTTAAGATCAATCGAACACCAAGCACACTACTTATCGCAGATAAGATTACCATCACCGGAAGCATCACGTAGCTCTGCCATGCGATCAAGAACAATAATCCTATCATCGGCAGGAATGCGAAGCAAGATACGCTCAGACCAATCAAAACTCCATCTAAATGACGCACGATGGTAATCTCCGTCACGATCATAAAATAGGTCAATAATAGTATGTCAATATATGTCATGATCTGTCTTGCACCCAGCTCTATCATACCTCCCTGACACAGAAGCACAACACCACTTATCACGAACAGCAGTACGGTGGCTAAGAACTGTCTTGCCATATTTACTCTAAGAGCATTTCCCATAATTTCAACTCCCCGCTTAGATGACTTTAAGTACTCCAAGTGTGTACCTCCCTTTACTGCAATTCCACCAAATACCCAGTAATCCAGAAATACCTCTGCAACCGGGAATAATATTGCAACCAGATATGTCATCAAGAAGTAGTCATCAAAATGTAGCAGAATCTGCGCTATCGTAATCACTATTGGCACCAGCACAAATAATAGCAATCGATATAATCCCGATGTAAATACGAGATAGCTTGTTATCTTTTTTTTCATCATGAACCTCCTGCCCCTGCTTTATGCAAATTTCAATATGGTATTTGCCTTCATGACTGCAACACTGATCTGGAACAGGCATGGTGTCTCTACTGTAATGTCCATTCCCGCAAGCTTATCAAGATTCTCAGCCAGACAGATTCCCTCAAATCCGTATGGGTTTCCACTGAAGCTGTAAAGAATACGCTTCGCCTTTTCGGCATCTGCACTCTCGCCCTTTACAAGCACATATTTTTCCTTCAAGTCTTCCACGAAGCCCTCCTCTACCACATTACCGTGCTCCATGATAATGCAATAATCGGTAACATTTTCCATATCTGAAATATTGTGTGTGGAGAACAGGACACTTCTCTCTCCGTTTCCCTCTTCAAGATAGGTACGAATCATCTCACAGAGCTTATCCCGCATCAATGGGTCCAGCGGAGATGCCGGCTCATCCATGATAAGGCACTCAGTGTCTCTGGCAAGCGCCGTAGCAAGAACCAGCTTCATGCGATTACCATCGGAAAGACTAGATACCTTCTTTCCAGAATCGCCCCCGCTAATTCCAAGCTCCAGACAGATCTTCTCATATCTGTCTCTGTGGAAGTTATCAAATAACAATTCGCTGATCTTTGCCACCTGCTTAATATTCCAGTTCGGCAGGAAATAGTTGCCCGGTCCCGTATAGCCCATACGCTCCTTCACCTTTTCCACATCTCGCTCCTGCTCATCAAAGTAACGGATATCCCCTTTATAATCCCTGCGGATTCCCGCTAAAATATTTAACAATGTGGTCTTGCCCGCGCCATTCTCCCCGATTAATGCTGTGGCAAATCCCTTCGGGATGTGACACTCTGGAACCTTCAGTTCAAATCCCTTATATTTCTTCTGTACATCTCTTGCGATAATTGCATGTGTTAATTCCATCTTCATATCCTCTCTTTCCCTTATAACTTATAGTTCCTCTGTCATCTGCATCAATGCCTGCAATGTAGCAAGCAGCTCCTGTTCGCTCATACCCGCGATCTCCGCCGCCTGTATTGCCTGCATCAGGCACTCCTCTACCTTCCTAAGATGCTGTTCCTTGAGCATCTGGCTGTCCTGGGCATTCACATAAAAGCCCTTGCCCTGCACTGCGGTCACCAGTCCCTCGGCCTCCAACTGTTCATATGCCTTCATCGTGGTGATAACGCTGATCTTCAGATCCTTCGCCAAGCTTCTTATCGATGGTAAATATTCCCCTTGCTTTATCTTACCTGCAAGGATGTCTGCCTTGAACTGCTCTGATATCTGCTGATAAATGGGTTCTCCTGAATTCTGCAATATCTTCAAATCTATCACTCCCTCGCTACTGTTTATATGTTATATATACAGTATAATCACTTTGATGTCAACTATATTTTTCCAAGAAAAAAACAAAAAGTGCCATGCAAGAACCTTTTTGACTCCTGCATGGCATATCCCTTTCACTTATTCACTTTCCTGCTCAAATCCAATCTTTACAAGGGTTCCCTGCCCCTCCCTCGACTCAATGGAGAAAGAATGTCCCAATTTTTTCAACGCTCTGTGGCACAGATACAAGCCGATTCCAGTGGAACGCTTATCGGCATGACCGTTATATCCAGTGTAGCCCTTTTCACAGACACGAGGCAAATCCTCCTCCCGGATTCCGATTCCGGTATCTGCAATGATGAGCTGTCCCTCCTCCATATAGATGGAGATACTGCCCTTTAGCGTATACTTCAATGCATTTGACAGCAACTGTTCTATCACGAACTCCAACCACTTTTCATCTGTCAGCACAGTAGTATTTACCCCCTCATAGTTAAGGGCTATCTTCTTTCGGATGAACTGTCTTGCATACTTGCGCACTGCTTCCCGGATGATACGATCCAGCTCCACCTTCTCAAAGATAAAGTCCGTGGTCTCAGAATCCAGTCGCATATACTGTAACGCCATCTCTGCGTACTGCTCGATACGGAACAGTTCCTGCATCTCTTCCTGTCTGCGTTCCTCTCTAGCTGCCTGCGCCTCCCACATCTTATCTTCGCCTTCCTCCGCCGGATCTTCTTGGAGTTCTTCTGTCATAGCCTCCTCTAACAACAGCTTTAGCGCCGCGATCGGTGTCTTGATCTGATGCACCCACATGGTATAGTACTCCATCAGATCTCTTTGGCGGTAGATCATCTCATTCTCCCGTCTCATATTCTCATCAAATAGTCTGTAGAGCAATTCCTGATATATCGCCTCCATCGGCTCATCCGTCGCTTCAAGCTTCTCCATGGACACCGTGATCGATGGCATTAATTCCTGCATTTTCTTATATCGCTTCTGACATCCACAAAAGTCTGTTACTGCAATCACGCCCCACAGGATAAGGCATAATACCATGCCATATAGGATCTCCTCATTTGGAATGTGATTTACTATCATAACTGCTACCATCACCAATCCACAGAACAACACTGAGACCAACCACTTGATCCTGTGTTTGATATAGTTCCAAAAATTCATGTTCCTATCTCCTTCTCCACAACGCAAAAGAATCCGCTATCCGATTCGATAGCCGATTCCCTTTTTCGTCATAATAAAATCACTTAATCCAATTCCATCTAGCTTCTTGCGCAAGCGGTTCACATTGACGGACAATGTATTCTCATCCACAAAGCTGTCATCCTCCCAGAGCTTTGTCATAAGGGTATCTCTGGACACTACCTTTTCCTTGTTCTCCATCAACACCTGAAGAATCTTCAGCTCATTCTTGGTAAGTTCCGCCTTTTCTTCCCCGTACACCACAGTAGCCTCGGATAGATTCAAGAACGCTCCCCGATGCTCCATGACCGTACTCTGTCCTGTAAAATCATAGGTTCTGCGCAGCATCGCCTGAATCTTTACGGTCAGCACATCCAGATCAAAAGGCTTGGCAATAAAGTCATCACCGCCCATATTGACCGCCATGACGATATTCATGTTATCAGAAGCCGAGGACAAAAAGATTACCGGCACCTTGGACACCTTGCGAATCTCCGAACACCAATGGTAGCCATTAAAAAATGGCAGCTTAATGTCCATCAATACGAGCTGTGGTGCGAACTGTGAAAATGCTGCCATGACATTGGATAAATCCTCCACGCAGGACACCTCATAATCCCAGCTTTCCAAATGGCGCTTTAGGCTTCGGGCAATGATTTCATCATCCTCAACAATTAAAATACGATACATTCTCTATCTCTCCTGCTACTTTATGATATCCTATTCTTCGATTCCTGTCACGGTCTTCTCGTAATATATCTTCACACCGATTCCCACGAGGCAGATCACTGCCACCGCTGCCACCAGTGCGATAAAGGCTTCTATGCTATAATACCCCACCAGAACAGCAGCCACGATCAAGATAATAACCGTAATATGCTGGCTCTTCTGTCCAGAAATCTGCTCAATATAAAGCTTGCGCTCATCATGCTCTTCGTAATAGAGCTTTTTTAACTTCTTCTCATCCGTAAGTGCTCTAATATAACGCACCAGATAATATACTTCCACCACAGCGGTCGCCATTACAAGCCCCATCTGGAAGCCTGCAAAAAAATCTGCTGCACGCTGGTCACCACTTCTCATTGGGATGACGCCACTACACACCACAATGAGCAGTGCCACCATGACTACTGTTATCACCAAGGTCTGCCACATGCGTCCCCTTACTTCCTTACGCATCCGCTCTAACTTCTTCTCCATAACATTTTACTCCATTTCTTCATCTACTTCGCTAAAATCAAACACTTCCTCAATCGTCAAGTCGAAGTAGTGTGCAATCTTATATGCTAACACTAAAGAGGCTGTATACTTTCCCACCTCTATGGAGGTAATCGTCTGCCGGGTCGTACCGACTGCTTCTGCCAACTCACCCTGTGATAACTTATTTGCTTTTCGTAATTCCTTAATCTTCGTTTTCACTGTCTCCCTTTCTTCTCTTCACGATCACGAATGATCCTACTGCTAATAATAAAATTGCTACTACTGCTACTGCTGCCATATTCATAACTATTTCTCCTTTGCTTATCTCTTTCTATCTTTCCTGTAATCTGTTCTGCCTAAATCGGCTGTCTCTCTATTGTCTCTTTCTCTGAAAGGACTGATTTTATTTTGCGCTTTCCTGCTCTCTTCTCTTTCTAATTGCAATTAATGCCAATCCCATACAATTTATTAAAAGTGCTGCAACTGTTGTTGTACTCATATTCTTTCTCCTTTGCTTATCTGCTTTATTGTTCTTCATTGTTGTTTTTATTTTGCTTAGCTCGCTTTGCAATTTTAGTATAGTTTGCTTTGCATAAAATGTCAAGCACATTTTGCAAAATTTGCAAAGTTTATTTTGCAGCACAATCCAGATACAGCCAAAAAAGGGGAAAACTGCCGTAAAATAGCGCATTTCAGAACAAAGTCTTTTCTAAAGAACAAAAAAACAGAACGCAATGAAATATGCGTTCTGTTCCTTTTCATGTATACGAATTACCACAACTCTGCCAATTCGTAGATTAAGTTCTCTGTCTTCTCCCAGCCTAAGCATGGATCTGTGATAGACTTACCATAGCAGCCATCGCCCACCTTCTGTGCTCCATCCTCAATGTAGCTCTCGATCATCAGACCCTTGACCAGCTTATGAATATCCTTGGATACCTTACAGCTATGCATGATATCCTTGCTGATACGGATCTGCTCTAAATACTGCTTACCAGAATTAGAATGGTTCGTATCAATGATAACAGCCGGATTCTTTAAAGAATCATTCTCCTCATACTGCTCTAACAGATTCTGTAAATCCTCGTAATGGTAGTTTGGAATATTGCGTCCGAACTTATCCACATATCCTCTTAAGATCGCATGTGTATATGGATTGCCCGCTGTCTTGACTTCCCAACCACGATACAGGAAGGTATGCGCGTTCTGTGCTGCGATGATAGAGTTCATCATAACAGTAATGTCACCACCTGTTGGGTTCTTCATACCTGCTGGGATACCTACTCCACTGGCTGTCAATCTGTGCTGCTGATCCTCCACGGAACGAGCGCCCACTGCCACGTAGGATAACAAATCAGAAAGGTATCTGTGGTTCTCTGGGTAAAGCATCTCATCTGCACAGGTAAATCCTGTCTCCTCAACTGCACGCTTGTGAAGCTGACGAATTGCGATGATACCCTTCAACATATCAGATTCCTTCTCTGGGTCTGGCTGATGCAGCATACCCTTATAACCAACACCGATGGTTCTTGGCTTATTGGTATAGATACGAGGAATGATAAAAATCTTATCCTCTACCTTCTCCTGCACCTTGCGCAGTCTGGAAATATAATCAATAACTGCATCCTCATGATCTGCGGAACATGGTCCGATGACCAGAATCAGCTTATCGTTCTTTCCTTCAAATATATCTCGAATCTCTTCGTCTCTCTTTGCCTTTGTCGCTACAATCTGTGCACTTACTGGGAACTGCTCCTTTAACTCCTGTGGGGTTGGCAGCTTCCGTAAGAATTCCATTTCCATTTCCATAGTCTGTTTAACCTCCATATTTTCACACTGCGACGCGTTGCAGTGTGAATCCGATATGAGTATGATACTTCTTTATGTATGGGCTGTCAACCTTTTTTTCAATTCTTGGTCATATAAGTAAAGGAAAGTATATTCTCCGCTGGAATACCAAGCTCCCTCAAGAGCTTTTTGGATTCCTCCACCTCTGTCTCGCCTAAGTAGCCCGGAATCACCGGCACTTTTATCACATACTGCTCCTTGTCAAGCCGCTTACAAAGTTCCGTCAGATTCTCTATCACCTTAGCATTGTCTCTTCCCGTGTAATCTCTGTAAATATCTGGCTGCATCGCCTTGATATCTATAATAAAGGAAAAACGCCCGGTAAGCAGTGGCTCTAATTGCTGAAACGGAATGTTCAATGAGGTTTCCAACGTAATATTCCATTCCTCTGGACACACCTTTGAAAATTCCAGAATCTGTGCGCTATGCAGTAAGGACTCTCCACCTCCAAAGGTCACTCCTCCATTGGTGTATAGGAAATAGCAATGGTCAATGGCGAGCCGTTCCACCAGTTCCTTCGCTGTCACTTCCTCGATGCGGCTACCATCCTCTAATCCCTCCGCATTAATACAATACTGACATCTCAATGGGCAGCCTGCCAGTGCCACAAGCGTGGTGACGCCTCTGCCATCCGTCTTCATGCGATGCCTGTTTATTCCAAAGACTTGAAACTTTTCCATAATCCGCTCTCTTCTATTCCATAATCTCGATACTCATAGATTCCGTATCTGTGATCTCCGCATCGATACATTCCGTATCCACACACCCATCATCCACATACTCTGTATCAAGAACCACATCTCCCTCTAAAACTTCCTCGCCGCCTTCCCAGTCTCCTGTTTCATAGACCACATCATTCGGTCCCGGCTGGGTCGCTCCTTCCAGATCATTAGAAAATAACTCCGTCCCTCCACAGCCCGATAAACATACTGCCGCCACAGTGGTAAGCCCCGCTGCTGCCACACGCACCTTCAGATTAGCTTCCTCCATCTGTTTCTTTAAGATGGCCGCATTCAACGCCAGCTCTTCACTCTTACATTTCGGGCAGGTTCCACTGCAATATCCCTCGTAAGTACACTCCCGCTGCTTTAGATCAATTCCGAGATCCTCCGCCATCTTCGCACGCATCTGCTTTAATTCCTTGCACTTTTCCTTGTGTAAACGGTCTAATTCCTCTTTGCTTCTTCTCATAATATCCTCCCTCTCCGGCAGAATCTGCAACCTATTTTCTAGGATTGCGTCTGCCTTTTCATCGTCCTCTCATATATAAGACGGATGAACAGAGGAAAATGTTGCATTTATCTTAAAAAAATTTATATTATTTCTCCATTAGCCACTCTGACCTGTTCCGCCTCAAGCACTTTTAGCTTTCGCAAAAAAGATACCGTAAATGGCAACGCCGTAAAAAATGCCATGATATCTGCTATCGTCTGAGAAATCTCAATACCAAAAAGCCCTAACGTATAGGACAGTACCAAAATCACCGGAATAAAATATAGCCCGCTCCGCAGCATCGAGAGGAATGTGGCAATTCCATTTTTGCCGACACTCTGGAACATCATATTGGAACACACAGAAAGTGGCTGGAAGAAAAGTGCCACGAACTGTACCCCAAGCGCCACACTTCCAATGGCGATGACCTCCGCATCATCCCGGAAAAATGCCACCAATTCTGGTGTAAAGAACATACCGATAAGGGCGATGCCACCCAGCAGTACCTCCCCTGCCATCCATGTAAAGTAAAATCCTTTGCGCACTCTGCCATACTTTTTTGCCCCATAGTTGAAGGCTGCCACCGGCTGAAATCCCTGTCCGATACCAAGTCCCACGGCAAACACAAAAAAGCAGATGCGATTGACGATGGACATGGCTGCCACTGCTGCATCTCCATATACACCTGCGTGTCCGTTTAACAGCATGGTGGAGATACTAGACAGTCCCTGCCGCATCATACTCGGAAATCCTGTCTTGCAGATAAGCGTAACATCTGAAAAATCCTTTGTTATCCACTTCACGGAAAGCTTGCTCTGTGTTTTTCCACTTAAGAACATGAATAACAGGATAAAAAAGCTGATAATCTGCGATATCGCCGTAGCAATGCCGGCGCCCTCTACGCCCATTCCAAGACCGTCCATCAACAGCCAGTCACCGAAAATATTTAAAACACTTCCAGTGGTAAGTCCCACCATTGCAAACGCGGCTCGTCCCTCATAGCGCAAGATATTATTGAGCACACAGCTGCTTGTCATAAACGGTGCCGCTGCAAGAATAAATGCCGCATAGGTCTTTGCATAAGGCAGAATCGTATCCGTGCTTCCAAGCAACCGCACCAAAGGCTCTAAAAACAATAGTCCAAATAATGTAATTCCCCCACCGGCAACGACTGCGCACAAAAATGATGTGGATGCGAACCGGGACGCACTCTCCACGTCCTTTGCCCCAAGTCGCCTTGATATGATACTTCCCGCACCATGTCCAAACATGAATCCAAATGCCTGAATAATCGCCATCAACCCAAAGACAATTCCCACCGCGCCGGATGCACTAGTTCCTAACTTTCCCACAAAAAAGGTATCTGCCATATTATAAATATTCGTCACCAGCATACTGATGGTGGTCGGTATTCCAAGCATGATAATCAGCTTCGATACTGGAGTCTCTGTCATTTTTTTGTATTGGGCATTCTCTGCCCCCTGTGTCTTATCTGTCTGCATACGAAATCCCCTATCTGTTTTGTCTCACTTTTTCCATTATAGCACATTCATCCTAAACAGATTGTTGTATACCCCCGAAAAATTGCATTTATGCAGTTTTATTGTATAATATTGCATTGGAGAGGAGTTCTTGGCTTTCCCGAACATCGGAGATGAGCCAGTTCAAAAAGAAAGAAGGGGATAACGATGAACGACACACAAAATCCTGCATTTGAGGATGCATTAAGAAATTTCCAGCTAGAGCTGATTGCACTCTGTCTGGATACCGTTGGAACTGACGTAGATACCATATGTATCTACTGCTGCAATGAGAAGATTGTCACTTCCTTCAATCTGTTTACCATAATAGGAAAAAATGTCCGAACCCTTAGCCAATTGGATTTGGATCAGGAAGTAATCCGTAGCTGCCTAAGCAATGGCTCACTGCGCTTATTCGAACTATCGACTATCTGCAAAAAGTATGATGCACCGCAACCTACGGAAATGAGAATCGTCTACGCTGTAAAATTTGAAACCTTTCAGGTTGAATACAAATACAAACCCGTATTGAAGGGAAGCAGCCTTCCGGGCGATGTATTTCAGCAGTGGATCGAAGACATTCGCCACCCAAAGGATGCGAAACCGAAAAAGGCTACTGGCAAGAAGCTCCTTGCCCCGAAGAAGGTCTGGGAATATAAGCAGAGTGGTCTGCGAGAAGTCATGATATCTGAAACAGGTGCTTTAAATGAGAATGAATTGACCTACTTTTTAGAATATAAAAAGGATAGCTTTTATGAGAGCCAGTTGAAGCGATTTGATCTACATAGTCAGGAGGAGAAGGTACTCTTTTCAGAAAGGCATGTTATCCGAGACTTGGGTCTATCTGAGAGTGGAAGAAGATATTTTACCTCCTTTTCTGGAAAGCTCTATTGCTTAGACGATGCAACAGGCGAGGTCATCTGGGCAACCGAGGCAGGACGCTTCAATGCCAGCTGGGACATTGTCATGGATGAACAAAATGTTTATATGCACAATGGTCGTATCTACTACATCAATAAAGTATCTGGCGAGATCGTCTGGGAGAGTTCAGAAGATATTAAGGACGCTGGTTCTCCTATTGCAATTACAGATGAATATATTTATTGCGGCACCAGTGGTGGTTCCATTCTCTGCTTAGATAAAAATAGCGGCAAACTGGTATGGACATATGGAGAGAATTTATATGCCAAAAATGGCTTCCTATTATCCAATGAGGTTCTTTTTGTCACTGCAAGTGATAAGGGCTTCGGAAAGCTCTTCCTGTTAAACGCAGCTTCCGGTGAATTAATTTCCGAAACTGATATGGAACTTGAATGTACCCGTACTCCGCTTTTGGATGGAAACTTGATGTATGTTGGAAATAATATGGGGGAGATGAAATGCTTTGAAATTTCCCCAGAATATGAATTAACCGAAAAGTTCTCCTATCTGGCAGATTCCAGCGTTTCTACTCAGGCTGTTTTAGAAGGGGATTCCTTATGGTTCGCCACAGAAAAGGGTTATCTCTATGGCATAGATAGACATACTGGCGAAGAAATCGCCAAGAAGAAAAAGGTTGGTGGCAATCCAAGATGGATCTCCATTTATGAGAATGGCCTATTAATTCTCAGCCATAAAGGACAGATCGAATACTATCAGAAATAATCTTCTAACACCACGTGCCGACTTGACTGGCACTTGCCCATGCAAGTAGTGTCGTTTGGAACGCAAAACACTCCGCGAGGTATACAGCCTCACGGAGTGTTTTTACATCAGTCAGCTCACATTTTGAGCATTTCCTGCTGACAAAGCAATATTTTTCTCTCTAGTCTACCCTTCACTGGAAGCAACAGCAGTTCTGCTACCACTCCATAAAATGTACTTAACACAGCAAGGCCAAGATGTCCTCCCATGCTTTCTACCTCTGACAGCTTATGCAATACGACTATAATGTAAAACAATGTCATGAATACTCCGCTCCACAGCATCACTTTACCGCAAAAATCCACCGCCTTTTGTGCCTTTTTGATGTCCACGAGTGTGACGGAATCTTTTTTTCCATAGGCAATGCGAAATGCCCCAAGAAAATCCTTTCCCTGCTCCGTCGCCGCCAAGAGCAATACTGTCATCAAAATCAATACCACTAGCTCCGGAACATCCAAAAATAATCCCGGTGCAACGCTCTGTGGTCCTGAATAAGCCAACATAAGCACAACTAACACCCCAAATGCCAGTATGCCGAATAAAATCTGAATGATATTTCTTCTACCATTCCTTTCCTGTTCCTCTGTTTTTTGAATAAGACTCATCATGTTTTCCTCCGCTTTCTTAGAATAGTCGATCTCCGACAACTTTTCTCCAGATAAAAGTTCGTTCACATTGATCTCAAGCACTTCACACAGCGGCATCATTAATGAAATTTCTGGGAGTCCATTCCCACATTCCCATTTGGAAACAGTCTTATCGCTGATTTCTAATCTCTCTGCCAACCCCTTCTGTGTGATCCCCTGTGCCTTTCTCATTTCTGCAATAAACTTTCCTATCTTGATTTGATCCAATGTTCTTCCTCCTTTCATCTCTAGCCTATCAGATGCGTCTTATTTTTTAACACACGCTTCGTAGAATGTCCCATTTTCAGGAACTCTACGAAACGTAGAGTCCTCTTTTATCATAGATATCCCTACTTTTCTATGACTGAATAAAGTGTGCGCTTGCCACACACTTACGGCGGTTTTAACCGCCTGCCTGATGCGGTGTCGCTTGCGACTTTCTTCCTCTCCGCGAGGTGCGCATCCTGCACGGAGTGCTTTTTGAATCATAGGAATCACTGCTTTTGTGCTTTAATGCAACACGGTATTTCCTATGATTCAAAAAATATCTCCAGCCACAAATGACTGGAGATACTATTCTTGTTTATGTAATTCTCGGTTATATACCGCTCACAGATCTGATTAGAAATCTACCTCTGTATCGTAGTAGCAGCACTTCAGCAGCTTCTCCATCTCCTCCTGACTTGGCTGACGAGGATTCGATCCTGTACAGGCATCTAAGATTGCGTTTGCTGCAATCTCAGGCAGTCTCTCTAAGAATACTTCCTCTGGAACAAAGCCCTGCTCTGTTGGGTAGCTGTCTGCACCGTAATTCTTGATACAGTGTGGAATATTAAGATCATCATTCATCTTGCGCAGATACTTGATTAATAAATCAACCTTCTCATCCAAACTATTGCCGCCCAGGTTCATAAAGTCTGCAATCTCACCGTAGCGAACCTTTGCTGTCTCATCCTTGGCATTGAAAGCAATAACCTTTGGCAGATACATCGCATTCGCTGCTCCGTGAATAATATGTGCTCCGTGATCAGCAAATGCAGCACCGGTCTTGTGTGCCATAGAATGTACGATACCAAGTAAAGCATTGGAGAATGCCATACCAGCAAGACACTGTGCATTGTGCATGGAATCTCTCTTTTCCATATCTCCATTATAAGAAGGTACCAGATCACTCTGAATCATCTTGATTGCATGTAATGCAAGTGGATCTGTAAAGTCACAATTTGCAGTAGATACATATGCCTCAACTGCATGAGTCATAGCATCCATACCTGTATGAGCTACCAGCTTCTGTGGCATAGTCTCTGCCAACTCTGGATCTACGATCGCAACATCTGGTGTAATCTCAAAGTCAGCGATTGGGTACTTGATACCCTTCTGATAATCTGTGATGATTGAGAATGCTGTAACCTCTGTTGCTGTTCCTGATGTAGACGAAATCGCACAGAACTGCGCCTTCTTTCTCAACTTAGGAATACCGAATACCTTACACATATCCTCAAATGTGATATCTGGGTACTCATACTTTATCCACATAGCCTTTGCTGCATCGATAGGTGATCCACCACCCATTGCTACGATCCAGTCTGGCTCAAACTTAAGCATCGCCTCGGCACCCTTCATAACAGTCTCTACGGATGGATCTGGCTCAATGCCTTCAAATAACTGCACTTCCATACCAGCCTCTTCCAGATACTGCTTTGCACGGTCAAGGAATCCAAACTTCTTCATGGAGCCTCCACCTACACAAATGATAGCCTTTTTCCCCTCAAAAGACTTCAGCGCCTCTAATGCACCCTTTCCATGATACAAATCTCTCGGTAACGTAAATCTAGCCATGTCTCCTCCAATCCGTCACGTATATGTGACATACACTATAAGTAATGGTTGGACTTATCTGTCCTGCCATGCTCGGTAATATCTACTTTTCCGAACACCTTTTTAGTATACCATATTGAAAGAAATATTGCCACCATATAATCAAATATTCGGAATCTTTTTTAGATTCTCGTCCAAAGATACTACAAAATCAGGACTTACAGTCACATAAATTTTTTAATAATATATATCTTGACTTGTCACACGTCTTCCTTTGTAGTATATTAATGATGTTCTTTCTGAACACTCTTGATTTATTCAATCATTTTCCCCAGACAGAAAACCTTCCCCAACTTATAGATACTTATTGACCTTTTGATAGCATTTGTGCTATCATCAAATCAGGAAATATTCTCCTGAAGTTAGGAGTATATTATGGAATATACCATAGAATTCTATGAAAAGGAAAATGGCGAATCTGATGTTTGGGATTTTCTCGAAGCTCTTCGTATAAAATCTTCCACCAGCAAAGATGCCAGAATACAATACAAGCAGCTTATGCTCTATATTCAATTATTACAGGACAATGGGACAAGACTTCCAGATACCGTTGCTAAACACATCACAGAAGATATCTGGGAATTACGCCCCGGAAATAACCGCATATTCTATCTTTATCATCAGAATAATACATTCGTTTTATTACACGCTTTTCGCAAAAAAACACAAAAGACTCCACGCAAAGAAATCAAAAAAGCAAAAGCAGAGCGAGATGACTATTTATTAAGAAAAGGAGGTTAATGTATGATGAAAACATGGAATGATTATAAGGAACATGTAAAGTCCCTCAATTCAGAATCAAGAAAAGATATTGAAGAAATTGAAAGCATCGCAGCTATCGTTGGCGCTGTTATTGAGCAAAGAAAGGCCATGGGCATCACCCAAAGGGAACTTGCAGCCCTTTGTGGCATTCCACAGTCTTCCGTTGCTCGAATTGAGTCCTACAAGACCACACCTAATCTTGATACTCTCCTTAAAATTATGCGTCCACTTGGCTTAAAGCTTACAGTGACTCTAAACAAATAGCATTTGAGCTCTATCTATCCCATCCTTCGAGTGGATTCTCTCTCAATCAACACCGGATATGTAATGTAGGATTCTATATGGATATTTGGTTTTTTAATCTTCTGCAGCACATACTTTCCTGCCTGCACGCCCAGATCAAACACATCCACACTCACCACCGTAAGCCTTGGCTTAAGTATCTGGGAAAATGGATACTCATCAAATGTGATGACTCCCATATCCTCCGGCACGTGGATTGCCTTATCTCGCAATGCATTCATGCATCCATATGCGATATAATTATTGGCACAGATAATGGCATCCGGCTTGGAATCCTTATTCAAAATCTGCTCTGTCATATAATAACCACTGTCGCATTCCGATTCGCCCTGCTGCACATAGCCCTTTGGAACGATTAGGTCATGCTCCTTTAGCACTGACAGTACACCATTCAGGCGGTGCATCGTAATCTTATCATCGTCTGTTCCACCGATAAAAGCAAGTGACTGGTAGCCCTGCTCTAGCAGATACTTCGCAGCCTGCTCACCTGCCAAGCGATTATCAATATCAATCCAGCAAAAATGATTCTCAAAATGTGGCATTCCTACAATCAGATGAGGAATCTCCTCATGGTATATCATCTCATCCAGCTCAGGAGAAATCACGGAGGCATGCACCACGAAGCCATCCGCCAATTGAGCATGATATAGCTCCTTCATATATTGCACAGCATCCTTGGCATTGATGCTCTTTACCATCAGCAGATAGCCCTTATCCGAAAGCACGCTCTCCAACCCACACATAATCTCAAACATATGAGGATTGGAAAAGCTGACATCCTTTTCCAATGACGTGACCCACACCACTGTCTTGGTGGATTTCTTGGAAAAATTTCTCGCTCTAAGATTCGGATGATAGTCCAATTCCCGCATCGCCTGATTTACCCGGTCAATGGTCGCCTGAGAAATCGAATAGGAACCGTTCATCACCTTTGATACAGTTGCTGTTGATGTATTCGCACGCAATGCTACATCTTTAATTGTTGCTGCCATAATGTCCTCCGTTACCCTTCACGTTTCATAATTACAAAGCCCTTTGCACTTAACACTTTCTGATCAAATCCTTGTACCAACATAGGTGTATAATTTGCTGCCAGTTCGGAAATATCCACCTCATGTTCCTCCATATTAATGAAAATACGAATAGACTCCTCCTCTGTGCTTCGCTCAAACACATACAGGCGACTTCCACTCTCAGCCAACACCGTACTGTAATCTCCGCCTCTAAGCGCCTCTTCCTGTTTTCTTAAGGTAATCAGCCTCTGGTAAAATCCAAAAAGCTCGTGGGATTCCTCCCACTTCATCGGGCTTCGGTATTCTTCCTCCATAATACCAGATATCCCCTTCTCATCTCCATAAAAAATCGAAGGCATGCCCGGAAATGTCATTTGAAATACCACCGCTAGCTTGTAATTAGCTACATTTTCATTGCAGACGGACAGAAAACGGCTAACATCATGGGTATCTAATACATTCAACTGCGCATACACCGTCTGTTTGCGATAGCGCATCCTCATATCTGTCACCCTGCCATCAAATGCCAGGGCATCAATGGACTCCTCCGCAAAAAATCGCTTACAATGCTTTCTAAAATCATAATTCATGGCAGAGTCAAAAATCGTTCCATCCAGCCAGTGTCCAGCGCTTTCCCATACCTCACCAATCAGTATCGCATCCGTCTTTTCTTCCTTCACCGCCTGATGAAATTTTCGCCAAAATCCGTCGTTTACTTCGCTTGCTACATCCAATCGCCAGCCATCGATGTCGAACTCTCTTACCCAGAATCTACCTACCTCGCAGAAATAATCTGCGGTCTTAGGGTTTGCCATATTTAGCTTCGGCATCAATCGCTCATATCCAAAGCACTCATAATTCGGATATGTCTCCCAATCATCCGGTCGGATTACTGGGAACTGCAGTCCATAGAACCAATCCTTGTATTTGGAGTTCTCCCCATTTTGCACCACGTCCTCAAAGGCAAAGAACATCCAGCCGCAATGGTTAAATACACCATCTATGATGACGCGGATTCCTTCTCTGTGGAATACCTGCACCAACTCCTTGAACTCCTCATTCGTTCCAAAGCATGGATCAACATGATAGTAATCAATCAGGTCGTACTTATGATACTCGCCAGCCGCAAAAATCGGATTGATGTAAATGGCATTGACTCCCAGCTCCTTTAAGTACTCTACATTTTCTGTGATACCCCGGATCGTTCCTCCAAGCTTTCCCCTTGTGGTAAGACCTGCAAATTCTTTTTCCGTCGCCACATTACTGATATAGCGGTTGCTTGTGGCAAAGCTATCTGGAAAGATATTGTAGATGACCGCATCCTGTGCCCACTCTGGTGGCTTAACGATATCTGCCCTGTGATTAAATGGCAACTGATAATATTCGGAGCGATCAATCACAGTATCCTCGCTAAAAAAATCTCCATAATAAAGCAACTGCTCTGCTCCATCATTTAGCTCAAAATAATAATTCAATCTCTTATACGGATTGACCAACTCTGTTTCAAAATAATCAAATAGTTCTGTCTGTGCAACAATGTGCATTTCCTGACTGGAAAAAATCACAGGTGTCACACGACAGGAACGGTCACCATAATATAACGTACATTTTTTTATGTCATCCCTGCCCGTCCGAATGCGAATGGTCACGTGAGTCTCATCCGTTCCATAGGCATACTGCGACATAGGAATATGTAATATAGCACTTTTATTCATCCCTTTTCTATCCCTTCACGCCACCGGAGGTCAGTCCAGTGGTCATATTTTTCTGAAGCGCAAAAAATACAATCAAAATCGGTATAGACACCACTATGGAAGCTGCCGCAAAGACTGGCCAGCTTCCGCTCATCTCCGTTGCCTGTAAGGAGTACAATCCTCCTGCCAGTGTATAAGTGTCTGCCCCTGTCATAAAATTAATTGCAAAAATATACTCGTTCCATACATAAATCAAAATCATCATTGCCGTCACCGCAATAGTCGGCTTTGCCAATGGCAGCATAATGCGGGTAACGATCTGCAAGGAAGATGCTCCATCAATCGTGGCGGCTTCCTCAATCTCCACCGGAATCGTATCAAAATATCCCTTCATATTCCAAAGAGCGAACACCGCTTCCGTTCCTGTATACACAATGATCAATCCAATTTTAGTGTTGATGAGTCCCATCGGACTGAGCAGCTTATACAGCGCTGTCATAGACAGCAGAGATGGAAAGGCATACAGCAAGATCAAGATTCTTAAGATAAGCTTTCTTCCCGGAAAATTCTTTCTAGAAAAAACATAGGCTGCCGGGACTCCTGTTCCCAATGAAAGTACCAGTGTCACCACCGCTAAAATCAAGCTGTTTTTTAGCCACAATAAAATTGGTTCTTCCGTAAAGACTGCCTTGTAATTCTCCAAAGTCAACTGCTTTGGTATAAAAGAAAAATCGGCACTTAACAAGCTATTATTTGCATTCAGTGAAACCGAAAATGCATACAGGATAGGCACAAGGGTAAGAAAACAAATTATAATAAAGAAAATGTTTACAAAAGTCAGCCCGATTCCTTCTTTGATTTTCTTGCTCATGCTCTTCCCTCCTCTTCCTTTGGTTTCATATTTGTCATCATCGAAAATGCAATCAAAATGATAAAGATAATCATAGATATTGCTGAGCTGTATCCATAATTATTAGTGATGAATGCATTTTCATATGCATAAGTCATGATGGTATGGATATCTGCACCAGTTTTGGAGCCTACCTGCTGCGTCAGCAGATAGATAACATCGAACTGTTTGAAGGTAGTAAAGACCGTAATCACCACGGATGGCGCAATAATCGCACGAATCATCGGAATGGTAATATATCTCGTTCTCTCCAGCCATGTCGCCCCATCCAAAAGTGCACTTTCATAATAGCTCTTATCGATACTTTGCAATGCACCATCAATAATTGTAATCATAAATGGCAACGCCAGCCACAGATTCACCACAGTACAGCAGATAAATGCCATCCCATCACTATTTAGCCAGCGCACCGGATCTTTTCCCATACTTGCGAGCCATTGATTCAAAAGTCCGAACTGCGAGTTGAACATACCTGTTTTCCATAATAGGATCGAGACATATCCCGGCATCGCCCATGGAAATATCAGAAGGGTCTTATACACATTTCTAAGTCGCAATTTCTTAATATTGAGCATGCTGGCAAGAATAAATGCAATCACAAGCTGTAACACCATATTGACTATCGTCCAGAGAATCGTTAGCAGAAATGCTTTGATAAATCCGTTATCCAGTACAAATAATGCATCCTTATAATTTTCCAGACCGATGATCTCATAATCGTTCCAATGGTATACATTCATATTGGTCAACGAAATATACCCGGTATACACGATCGGAAATATTACGATCAATAAGATTAATAATAGCGATGGTGCCGACCACCCATATGCAAATAATGTATTTTTCTTCTTTTTACTCATAACTTTCTTCTTTCTCTTGCTGCTATTGCATACTCTCAATTAATTTTTCAGCTTCTCCCTGAGCATCATTTGCGCTTTCTGTGACATCTTTTCCACTCATATTCACATCTGTCAAAAAGTTTCCTGCCACGGTCCACATGACATCCATCTCAGGAATATTTGGCATTGGAACAGCATTTTCTGCCGTTTCCTTCATTGCCATAACGACTTCATCCGACTGGATCTCCTCCAAGTCGTAGCAAGCCTCATTTGCAGGAGCGCAACCACTTGCCTGAGCTAACTCCACGCCTACCTCCGGCTCCATCAGAACTCGCAATACCTGCTCTACGGCATCCAGCTTATCCTCTGCTGCAAATTTCAGTACCTGAATTCCCTGTACGCCCATATACGGTGCGATTGGTGTTCCTGTCTCGTCAATTACTGGCATTGGAGCGACCCCTACATCCATTCCAAGCTCCCTTACAGTTGGGATCAGCCATGGACCTGCAATGGTGGAATGTGCCATTCCCTCACCAAATAAGGTGTTCACTGTGGCATATTCTGTTTCTCCCGGCATCAATGCAACAAACTTCTGATGATATTCCACCGCTGCGATTGTGTTCTCGTTATTCAGTCCCGTTTCTCCATTTTCATTCAATATATAGCCACCGAATCCGTTGATCCATCCAGCAGCGTAATAAGGTGTGCTGTGCTGCTCCACAAATCCATAATGGCCACCTTTTGTATTCGCCTCCATGTATGCATACAATTCCTCTGTTGTTTCTGGCACTTCACTGTCATCCATATATAAACGGTTATACATAAACAACAATGTTTCATAATAGATTGGCAACTGATAGATTTCCCCCTTATAGGTCGCTGCCTCAATGGTACTGTCCATATACTGAGCTAATTCTTCCTCTGGAATAATGTCTGTGATTGGTGCTAAAATATCCATTTCTGCATACACACCAATCTTATCATGTGCAAAAAAATACATATCTGGCGCCGCCTTTGGGTCATTTCCCACCATCTTAAGCGCCTCTGTCATATCACTTTTTTTCTCAAATACAATCTCAATTTCTGGCTCTAATGTCTTTAACTTATCCTCCAAAACGGCAATGACTGCGTCTTCCTTATCATGCCAGATCGTAATCGTGGTGCTGTCATTCCCTGTCTGAACACTGCTGTTCTCATTAGCAGAATCTGTACTGCCACATCCGCAAAGTGTTCCTACGAATAGGCAACCTGCCATGAGCAATGAGCATATTTTTTTCATAATAATCCCCATCCCTTTCTTCCCTATTTTCCCATTGTCAGAATAGTATGCAGATAACATGCAAGCATGCCTCTGCAACTATTCTACTTTTCTTAGTCTGCTTTTTTCGACTATTTCTTATTTTTCTTAACTACCATAACGATAATCACAGCTACAATCAGTGCGATCACTACGATGACTGCGACTACTACAACCGGATTTACTCCACTTTCCTCGGCATTATTGGCTGCCTCCACACTTGTTTCTTCCGCAGCCGCTTCCTCTGTGGCATCTGCCACTTCCTCTGCTCCTGTCATAGCAGAAACATCTGGCTCCTCATAGGATACCTCATAAGTCTCCCCGTCTGTTACCAACAGCCAGACATCTTTGCCGACTTCCACAGACACATCCTGAGTCTGAACGGAACCCTCATTAGCATTTACGATAATGGAATTCACCCAGCCTGGAATCTCCTTCGTGAGCCAACCATTTTCACCTTCTTCTAAGGCTTCTCCTGGCCATGTGCTATATACATTCGTTCCATCTGGTGCTGACCATGCCCACAGACACGGTGCTTCCCAATCTGCTGGTGCTACCACATGTACTGTAATATTTGGCACTTCCTCTTTGTTCGGATCTACATAAGAGAAATCACTCTTTCCCTCTGCATCCACAGTGACCCATACTTCAGCCGCGTCAATACTGATATCCTCAGTCTGAACAGCTCCTTCATTGGCATTGATGATAATAGAATTTACCCAAACAGGAACCTTAGCACTGTACCAGCCCTCTCCATCATCGGAAAGTGCATATCCCGGCCATGCCTCAAATGCGTTGGTTCCATCTGGCGCTGACCAAGCCCAGATACAAGGATTTTCCCAACTAGCATCCACTTGTGCATGAACCACGAACTTCTCCACATACTCTGGAATCTCTCCTGTGGTCTGCTGATCGTAGGATACTTCCACCTGATCTGCCGCGCTGATGGTAATCCAAGCATTAGTTCCATCAAGAATCTGCTCGTCAGTCTGAACAGCTCCTTCGTTGGCATTTACAATCACATGGTTTGCCCAAGATGGCACCCAGATATAATACCAGCCCTCATTTGCTGGATCTGCATCTGCCGCTTCCCCCGGCCAAGCCTCGAAAGCATTGTTTCCATCGTCATCCCATGCCCACACACATGGATTAGACCAGTCATCTGGTACCTGAACATAAATTGCAACTTTTTCATCGCTCTCCACTTCAGTTGCTTTCACTGCGTTTGGGATCATCGCAATCACCAGAAGCATCATCGCCAGAAGTGCAGATATTCTTTTCATTAATTTGTTCATAAAATAGTCCTCCTATTTTGTATCCAACAAAGAAAATGTGCACCTTTTCTATTTGTTATGATGATTATATTTCACGGATTTTCTTTCAGCAATCAGTTTTTAAGTAACCGTTTTCCCGATTTCCTTGGTACTTTCCCACAAAAAAAATGTACAGAATTGTGGATAACACACAAATTCTGTACATCAATTTTTCATTCCTATCAAATTTTGTTACTTTTTAACGAAACTATTTTCCCTAGTTTCCTAACCGCAAGTTTCCTTAAGAGCTACCTTATATCTATTTTTAGGCAATAAAAATGCCCAGTTCCGGAATCGAACCAGAGACACGAGGATTTTCAGTCCTCTGCTCT
>CAZBFN010000009.1:0-130089 GCA_964491235.1 uncultured Roseburia sp. | reverse complement strand
GAAGCATGGTAACATGTGGAGCTGACTGTTACTAATAGATCGAGGGCTTGACCAAATAAATCGGATTATCTGTATGAAGTTTTGAAGGTACAATAAAGCAAAAGTACTATTGCTTTTTGCTAAGATATTGTGTAAGATAATAAATGACGTATTTGATACGTCATTTTTATAGAATATAGGGGATTGGTCAAATGGTATGATAGGGGTCTCCAAAACCTTTGGTGGGAGTTCGATTCTCTCATCCCCTGTAATGAAAAGCACTGTAAACACAGTGCTTTTTTTGTACCTATTAATATGCTATACTGATTTGGAAAAAAGATACAGAAATAAAGTGAGGACACCTATGATTAATAGAGAAGACATGCTAGAACTTACAAGAAGGATGACTCCGAAGCGGACATCCTTTACACGGATTGCCGGTGCATATATGGATCTGGATGGAGAGATAGACGGAAGCTTTAACACGAATTTTTTGAATTTGTCGGGGGCGGATAAGGAGAAGAATCTTGCACTTGCCAAGACGATTCCTTTTTCAGAGACAAATGAGCAGCTCAAGGAGTACCAGTTTTCGACAAAGAGTGAAGGTACCGGAAGTATGTGGCAACTTTTGATGGCGATGAAGGAATGTGGCTTGAAAAATGATGCTCTTATGTATACATTTTATGAATATATGGCAGAGCATTATAAGACGGATAAGGAATATGCGATTTTCGTATTTCACGATAGATACGATGTGCCGATAAAGGCAACGGATAAGGAACGCATAGGAGAATCAGAGGAAGTATATGAGTATCTGATCTGTGCCATCTGTCCGTTGGTGGGCGAGTACGAGCCGGGTAAGCCAGAGTGCGGCTTCTTATTTCCTTCTTTTTCAGATCGGAGCAGTGACATACACCGTGTGGCAATATATAATATGGATGAAAAACACCCACATACAGAGCTGGTAGAGAAGATATTGAAGTTAGGGTAGAGCTATAAGAATAGAGCCTAGGTTAGTTATGCAAAATCGAAGTAAGAGTAGAGTTATAAACAGAGGAGGAAATAGATATGTTAATTGGAGGAATTGAGGCCGGAGGTACCAAGATGGTATGCGCAGTGGCAGAGGTGGATGGAGATGGTAAGGTAGAGATTTTGGAACGAATCTCTATTCCGACCAGAATGCCAGAGGAAACGTTTGCAGACATGATAGCTTTTTTTGAGGGGAAGGGAATCGAGGCACTTGGCATCGGATGCTTTGGTCCAGTGGACTTAAATAAGAAGTCAAAGACTTATGGATATATTACGAAGACACCGAAGCCAGGCTGGGCAGACTGTGATGTGGTAGGGACTTTTGAGAGGGCGCTACATGTACCGGTTGGCTTTGATACAGATGTGAACGGAGCAATATTAGGTGAAGTGACATGGGGAGCGGCAAAGGGCTGTGACTCTGCAATCTATATTACCATTGGAACGGGTGTGGGCGTGGGAGTCTATTGTAATGGAGGATTGCTCCACGGACTGGTACATCCGGAGGCAGGACATATCCTGTTAGCCAGACATCCAGAGGACACCTATGCTGGAAAGTGTCCATTTCATGGAAACTGTATGGAGGGAATGACCAGCGGACCGGCAATTGAGGAGCGTTGGGGCAAGCCGGGAAGTGAACTTGCAGATCGACCAGAAGTATGGGAGCTGGAGGCATACTATATCGCGCAGGCAGTTGCAAATTATATTTTGACCTATTCACCAGAAAAGGTCATTTTGTGGGGCGGTGTCATGCATCAGGAGCAGTTATTTGAGCTGGTAAGGGAGAAGGTACGGGACTTATTGGGAGGCTATGTGCATCATAGTATGGTGGAAGAACATATTGCAGACTATATTGTGCCACCTGCACTGGGAGAGAATCCGGGAATTCTTGGCGCTATTTCATTGGGAATACAGGCAAAAAAGAATTAGATAAACGATAAAACATCCCATATATTGGGATGTTTTTATTTGCAGAAAAAGAATTTTGTTCCTTTTGAATAACAAATTTGATATTTGGCAATAATCTAATATGATAAGGCAATGTTGTGGCAGCCTTACGGCTGCCACGTGTTCTATGCAGATATGTATCATTCTTGAGGGAAGGAGCAAAATGAACAAAAAAATATTGGACGTGGTAGCTGTGTGCTTTTTTTGTGTAAGTCTCATCGCCGCGGCCAACGTTGAAGAGAGAACGAATAATTATGTTCTTTCGGGAGATTCATTTACGACAGAATCAGATGAAGAAACAGGTATTAGTAAGAATCAGGTAACAAGGGTAGCAACGCAAAAGAGTGATAAAAGTGATGAGATGGTCACAGAGTATGATAGAGAGGATAAGGCAGAAGAGCAGGAGCAGGAGTCGATCCCTGCAGGATTGGCAGAGCCGATAAATCCAGAAACAGCGACAGAAGAGACGATGCTGACGCTTGAAAATCGATGGAATATCACCTTGAGTGAGGATGAGATCAATCTGTTAGCAAAAATTGTCTGGCTAGAATCCTGCGGAGAACCACAGGAGGGGCAGGAAGCCGTGGTGGAGGTAATTTTTAACCGTATGGCATCCGACAAATATCCAGATACACTTTATGATGTGCTGAGTCAACAGCATCCCGTACAGTTCTGCTCATGGAAGAACCGTGAAATCGCAAAGCCGACGGAGAAGGAGTACCAGTCCATCCATAATGTGCTAGATGGCAAAACGAACATATTAAGAAATGATACACTTTATTTTTCCACAGAACCATTAACGCCAAATCTGGATCACAGAATCGGAGGGCATAGTTTTTGCTACTAAGAAGCTAAGGTTTGATGTGAGGTATATGGGAAAATCAAAAAAAGCAGGCAGAGGCGTGAATGCAGAAATATGCAGGAGCGTCTCTGTCTGCTTTTGGAAATATCTACTTGTAGATTCCCCTCCCATCCTCTGATAGAATGCATTTGTGACACGGATGAAATAATTTTGTAACAAATGGGTAACAAAATGGAATCATCTGGAAAATGCATGATTGGAGGATTTCTACATAATGAAAAAACGTATGAAACTATTGGGACTGCTTTTAGCTGGTGGGATTGCACTGGGCAGTACTGATGTGATTTACGTGCAGGGAGCGCAGAATCAGGCAGGAGGTGCACTGGTTGCAGGTGTATCGGGAGTATTTGCAGAAATGATTGCAGAAGAAAATATGCAGGTAATTGCAAGCCGTCTGGTGGAGGAGACACAGGCACAGAGAGCTCGTCTGGAAGAAGAGGCAGCAATGGCAGAAGCTGCTGAGGCAGAGGCATCGGTACATGAAGTTCCGGTGGTGGCATCGGAATATGCAGACATTGCTATTGCACAGGTGAATAATTATGTAAATGTGCGGTCGGAGCCGAATACGGAGAGCGAGATACTTGGAAAGCTGTACAATAATTCTGCAGCGACAGTTCTGGAAACCACAGAAGATGGTTGGTATCGGATTCATTCAGGCAACGTGGAAGGCTATGTGAAGGCTGAATATGTGGTGGTTGGAAATGAGGAATTAGCACGTTCCGTAAGTACTCGTTATGCCACGGTAACTACGACCACATTGTTTGTGAGAAGTGAGCCGACCACAGAGGCAAAAATTCTTACGATGCTTCCAGAGGGAGATGATCTCGTAGTGCAGGACGAAACCACAGAAGGATGGGTAAAGGTATCTACTGTGGAGGGAGATGGCTATGTGTCTGCCGACTATGTGACATTGTCCACAGAATATATCCATGCGGAGTCTAAGGCAGAAGAGGAAGAAAGACTTGCACGGGAAGAGGCAGAGCGTCAAGCAGCAGCAAGAGCGGCAGAGGCAGCGAGACAGGCAAGAGCGGAGGAAGAAGCACGAATTGCCAGAGAAGAAGCAGCGAGAAGAGCAGCACAGAGTAGTGGAGGATCTTCCTCAGGCAGCAGCTCCAGCAACAGTTCTAGCAGCAGTGGAAGTTCTTCTGGTAGTAATTCTAGCAGCAACGGAAGTAGCTCTTCTAGCAGCGGAAGTTCTTCTAGCAGCAGTTCTTCTGGAGGAAGCAGTTCTTCTAATAGCGGAAGCTCCTCTGGCACCAGCAGTTCTTCTGGAAGTGGAAGCTCTTCTACTGATAGTAGCCAGTCTTCTGGCTCTTCTATGGGAAGCAGCGTATCCAATGGACAGGCAGTCGTAAATTATGCGATGCAGTTCTTGGGAAATCCATATGTATATGGTGGAACCAGCCTTACGAATGGAGCAGACTGTTCTGGATTCGTACAGAGTGTCTATGCAGCCTTTGGCGTGAAGCTTCCACGTAATTCTACCGCACAGCGGAGCGCGGGATATGCAGTAAGCTTGGCTAACATACAGCCGGGAGATATTGTGTGTTATAGCGGACACGTGGGAATTTATGCAGGTAATAATACATTAATCCATGCAAGTAATGAGCGGACAGGTATTACCTTGACCTCTCCAGTAACTTATAGAACCGTACTTGCAGTGAGAAGAATTTTCTAACTCTTGTTGAATGGAATTGTTCGTGATATGATAAAAGAGAATATATTCTATGTGAGGGTAACGTATGGGGAACAAAAGAGTAAAAGTGAATCGTTTGCGCGAAGGAATGATAATCGACAGTGACGTATATGCAAGGAACGGTACTGTGCTTGTGGCAGAGGGGACAACTCTCACTAAGGAGATGATCCGTCTTTTGACAGTGCATTTTATCGAAGAGGTGCTTGTGAAAAGAGAAACTCCGAATGAGACACCTGTTGTCGAAGAAGTGGAGATTTCAGAAAAGCAGGAACAGGAATTCCGAGAAAGTTTTTGTGTGGCAGAGGAAAATCTCTCTGAAAATTTAAAGGAAATCGTTTATGGAAATAAGCCAGTAGATGTTTCGAATCTATTGGGAGACTTAAATGGTATTTTGGATAAAGCAGGCACAGATGGAAACCTGATTAATATGCTTGCTAAGATGAAACAGAGCGAGAACGGTCTCTATGCGCATGCCATCAATGTTGCTCTTTTGGCTCAACTTCTTGCAAAGTGGGATGGATGCACCAAGGCACAGAGTGAAATCATAGCGGCCTCTGGAATCTTGCATGATATTGGACTGATACGTATCTCAGATAAAATGCAGGGGAAGTTTAGCTATCGCGCGGAGATGGAGAGTAATCTTTTTGAGAAACACGTGATAGATGGATACAATTTAATTAGAAATCAAAATATTCATCCTGACATTAAACAGACGGTGCTTGTGCATCATGAGAGAGTAGATGGTACAGGTTATCCGCTTAAGGTTTCTGGAAGCAATATCAGCAGGGAAGGACGTATTCTTATGATTGCTGATATGTATGATACCTATACAATGAAGCGAGAGGGAGAATATAATCTGTCCGTTTTTGCAGCATTGAAGAAAATGGAGGAAATGGGATATCAGAAGCTTGATTCTAACCTGTTGCTTACATTTATTACGAATATTGCTGAGACAACGATTCAGAGAAATGTACGTTTGAGCAATGGAGAGATAGGCAGGATTATTATGCTCAACAAATATGAGTTGCTCCGTCCTGTGGTTAGGATTGGGGAGACATTTCTTGATTTATCTACGCAAAAAAGTATCACAATTGAAGACATGATAGATTAAAAAAGAGGATGTTCCACAATCAAGGAACATCCTCTTAAAATTTTAGTTATCATTTTCATCATCAGATGACATAGAGTACACTTGACGCTTTCTAGCCATCTCATCGTTCTCTAGATACTCATCGTAGGTAGATACCTTATCGATGAAGGTTCCGTCTGGCAAGAATTCAATGATACGGTTTGCGGTGGTCTGTACGACCTGATGGTCACGGGATGCGAAAAGAACAACACCCGGGAACTTGATCAGACCATTGTTCAATGCAGTGATAGACTCCATATCCAAGTGGTCAGTCGGCTCATCTAAGATCAGGACATTACTTCCCATGATCATCATACGGGAAAGCAGTACACGTACCTTTTCACCACCAGAGAGTACGCGCATCTTCTTGGTTCCATCCTCACCAGCAAAAAGCATACGGCCGAGGAAACCACGTACATAAGTTGCATCCTTGATCTCAGAGAACTGGGTCAGCCAGTCAACGATCAACAGGTCTGTATCGAAAATCTCTGTATTATCCTTCGGGAAGTAGGACTGGCTTGTAGTAACGCCCCACTTGTAAGTACCAGAATCTGGCTCCATCTCGCCAGCAAGAATCTTGAACAGAGTAGTCTTTGCCAACTCGTTACCGCCAACAAAGGCAATCTTGTCATCATGTCCTACGATAAAGGATACGTTGTCGAGAATCTTTACGCCATCGATGGTCTTAGTCAGACCCTCTACGGTCAGGACTTCATTACCAATCTCACGATTTGGACGGAAGTCGATGTATGGATATTTACGGCTGGAAGGACGAATCTCATCCAACTGAATCTTCTCTAAGGCACGCTTTCTGGAAGTAGCCTGCTTGGACTTAGAAGCATTTGCGGAGAAACGGGAGATGAACTCCTGCAACTCTTTGATCTTCTCTTCCTTCTTCTTGTTAGCTTCCTTCATCTGCTTTACTAACAACTGACTGGACTCATACCAGAAGTCATAGTTACCAGCATAGAGCTGAATCTTGCCGTAGTCGATATCTGCGATATTAGTACATACCTTATTTAAGAAGTAACGGTCGTGGGATACCACGATAACGGTATTCTCAAAGTTGATAAGGAATTCCTCTAACCAGCTGATCGCATCCAGATCCAAGTGGTTGGTAGGCTCGTCGAGTAACAGGATATCTGGGTTACCGAACAGTGCCTGAGCAAGAAGTACCTTGACCTTTAATGCACTTGGCATATCTGCCATCAATGTGTAATGCTCCTCAGATGGGATGCCAAGGCCATTTAACATGGTAGCAGCATCAGACTCTGCATTCCAGCCATCCATATCTGCGAACTCAGCCTCTAACTCACTGGCGCGGATTCCGTCCTCGTCGGTGAAGTCTTCCTTCATATAGATAGCGTCCTTTTCCTTCATGATATCATAAAGACGCTTATTTCCCATGATAACAGTATCAAGAACGGTATACTCATCATATTTGAAGTGATCCTGCTGTAAGAAGGACAGACGCTGACCTGGAGTGATGATGACCTCACCGTTTGTCGGCTCTAACTGACCGGATAAAATCTTAAGAAATGTAGACTTTCCGGCACCATTAGCACCAATCAGACCGTAGCAGCAGCCCTCTGTGAACTTGATGTTGACATCTTCAAATAAGGCTTTTTTTCCGATTCGTAATGTGACATTACTCGTACTGATCATATTTATATTCTCCTAACTTTTTCTCAAATCTCTCGTGATTTTGCACCAATTCGTATAATACTAAAAAAAGCGAAGAAATGCAACTGAAACTTCCTATTATATGCAGGTTAGACAAATTACTTGGAATTCGAACAAAATTTGATATAATAATAGACAGAGAATAAGCGTGATAGGCATACAGGGGTATTACGAAAAGCTTTAATAGTAGATGAGGGAGAAGAAATCTATGGAATATGGGGATTTTGAACGTAATCTGGAGCGCTTGGAGACGATGAAGCGTAATGACCTGATCTATGAGATGCCAGTGGGATTGGCGGTTGCAAGAGGCGGGAATGAGATATATCTTGAGGTGGTAAATAGAGAGTTCCTGCGGGCAGAAGGATATGAGAGGGAAGAACTTCTGGCAAACAACTGCCCATATACAGATTATATACATAGTGATGATGTTGGTAGATTCGAGGATGCCATCGAGAGATGTAAGAATAAGAAGTCGACAGAAGTGATGGAGCTTCGAATTCGAAATAAGGAAGGCGGGGTACGCTGGGAATTGATACAGTGCAAGCTGTATGAGTACAGGGGCGCCACACCTCTTTATATATTGACGAGCTGGGATATTGATGAGCGCAAGACTCTGGAAGAGGAGTTACGCCTTTTAGACGAGCAGTATCGCATGCTAGAGGAGGTTACGGACGAGTTCCCTTTTGAGTATGATGTGATGCAGGATCGATTCCGTGTGCCTCAGCGTTATCATCTCAATGGCAAGGTTCCAGATCTTCGCAAGAGATATATGAATCGGGAAGAGATGATGGCTGATATCTATGAAGAGGATCAGGCGATTTATGATAAGGCTCTTCGGGAGGCGATGCAGTGGGAACAGACAGGAAGTATCGATTTCCGATTCAATATTGCGCCGAGGGAGAAGCAGCCGAGATATGCTTGGTATCGAACCATTTATCGAAGTGTTGCGGGGGATGATGGGCGGGTCATCCGCATCATCGGACGTAGCTATGATATCAGTTCGGACATTAGGATCAGAAATGAATTGTCAGAGGAGATGCGGCTTGATCCGCTGACTAGAATTTTGAATAAAGTGGCCGCCGGTGAGGAAGTCGACCGTTATATTTCCCAATATCCAGAGGGGATGCATGTGCTGTTTTTGATTGATATTGATGATTTCAAACAGATCAATGATACCTTTGGACATACGGTAGGAGATACGGTGATTTTGGATATTGCTCAGGTGATTCAGCATCAATTCCGGGATACGGACATTGTGGCGAGAGTTGGAGGCGATGAGTTCCTTGCCTTTATGAAGAATACCACTATGGAGGCTGCGCAGGAGAAGGCATCTAGGCTTTGTCAGGAAGCGTACAAGCGCCTGATTGGGGATGATGCGATTGTCAACGTGACGTTGAGTATTGGACTTGCAGTATATAAGGAAGACGGTGCGGATTATGAGACGCTGTTTTCTATGGCTGATCGGGCTATGTACTATACAAAGGGAGCGGGCAAGAACAGTTTTTCCTTTGTGCGGAAGGGCGAACCTATCTCCAATATTGGGCACAGAGAGAAGAAACTGGACAGTGATCGTGCGATGACTCAGGATGCGGATAAGGAGTTCTTGCATTTCGCATTCAGTCTTTTGGCACATGCGAGAGATATCAATGGTTCTTTGAATGTGCTGATCGAGCAGATTGGAAAGAAGTATGGACTGGACAGTGTGTCGGTGTTTGAACATCTTGCGGACAGACAGGATATGGTTCTGATGAATTATTGGAACCGCTACGGATATACTTGCGGGGAAAAGGTTTTTGCAAGAGGCATCGAGGCTCTTGAAAGGGCAGAGACAGGGGATTTTGTTGCAATCAGCAAGGAAGAATTAGAAGCGGCTGAACAGAACTTGGCGATGAGCTGGGAAATGGATCGTGGTTCCATACAGCATCTGGGAGCGATCAAGTTCGAGTTCTCTGGAAATCGTATCGGCGGTCTTTATCTGGGCGTCAGTGAGAAAAAGGATGGATTTACTCCGGCAGAGGAGAGTACCTTTAAGGAGCTGGCGAGGGTCGTGGGTGTATTTGTGTCCCTGCGCAATAAGCTCAGTGATGATCAGAAAGAGATTAAGCATCTTCAGAATATGGATATGTTGACAGGTCTCTATAATCTGGAGACGTTCCGGGGACGGATGGAAAAGCGTCTTGTAAGGGGAGAACTGGTGGCAGACGGTGAAGTGGCAGACGGTGAAGTGGCAGAGAAGATATATGCTCTTGTACATGTGGATGTGAATAATTTCTCTTATGTGAATGAGAATTTTGGACAACATGTGGGGGATAGCATTTTGCAGGAGTACGCCAAGCTTATTATGAGTGAGGATCATGTTGTGGAAGCATGCCGGATGTATTCTGACTATTTCCTTCAACTGGTGGAGGGCAGCAGCAAGGAGGATATCTATCAGAAGGTAGTGCTTGAGAATAAGCGGTTCGAGGAGCAGCAGAGACAGAAGTATCCTGCCAGCTCATTACGCCTTTCCTCTGGAATCTGTTTTATTGAGGATAAGGACGCTACTTTTGACATGATATTAGAGGGAGCGAATCTGGCAAGAAAGCAGGCGAAGGAGGAGAAGCACCGTGGAGTGCTTACCTACCAGAAGGAAATGCGTGACAGGCGTGATGAGGCGAACCACATTACCGGCAGGTTCTACGGTGCATTGCAGAAGGGCGAATTGGAGATATATTTACAGCCAAAGTTCCTACTAAAAGAGCAGCAGATCTACGGAGCCGAGGCATTGGCGAGATGGCGTACCGGAGCAGGTGAGATATTATCTCCGGCAAGGTTCATTCCTGCATTGGAAAATATGGGATATGTTGTAGATTTGGATTTCTATATTTTGGAGCAGCTTTTGCGGGCGATGCGGCGTTGGAAGGAATCTGGAAGAGAATTGTTTACGGTATCTACCAATTTTTCACGGAAGAATTTTGAGAATGCTGGCAAAGATTTCATCGCACGATTAGAGCAATTGATGCAGCGCTATGGAATTGATCCGAAGTATATCGAGATCGAGGTAACAGAGAGTGTCATTGTGGAGGATTTTGAAGGACTTAGAGCCTGCCTTGACCGATTGGAAAAACTGGGATACCGGGTCGCAATTGATGATTTCGGTACGGGATATTCATCCCTTAGTGTATTGCTTGAGATACCTGCGGATGTCATTAAGATTGACAAGAGTTTTACCGACCGGATCAATCTGGCGGAGCAGCAGGAATTTGTCTCTAAGATGGGGCAGTTCATCCGCTCGGCCAAGGAGGAGGTCATCTTTGAGGGAATCGAGGAGGATGCCCAGAGAAGATTTCTACTGGAGTGTGGATTTAGCTATGGACAGGGGTATCTTTTTGACAGACCGCTTCCGTTGGAGGAATTTGAACGCAAGTACATATTGAGGAAGAGAGAGCGCGTGTAATTTTTTCGGATTGCACGCGTTTTCGTACAGTCTGAAACCTTTACAATCGACAAATTAAATGCTAAAATTGGAATTAAGTCGGTATATGACACTCTATTTTAATTATCATTTTAAGGAGGAATAAATAATGTCCAGAGCAAAACAGTCAATGGACGGTAATACAGCGGCAGCTCACGTAGCTTATGCGTTTACAGATGTTGCAGCTATTTACCCAATTACACCATCCAGCCCAATGGCAGACTCTGTAGATCAGTGGTCAGCAGCAGGACAGGAGAACATTTTTGGAAATCAGGTTAAGGTAGTAGAGATGGAGTCTGAGGCAGGTGCAGCAGGTGCCGTTCACGGATCCCTTGCTACGGGTGCTTTAACAACTACATTTACAGCATCCCAGGGTCTTTTACTTATGATTCCTAACATGTACAAGATCGCAGGTGAGATGCTTCCATGTGTATTCGATGTATCTGCACGTACTGTTGCTACACAGTCTTTAAATATTTTCGGTGATCACAGTGACGTATATGCCTGTCGTCAGACTGGTTTCGCTATGTTATGTGAGACCAACCCACAGGAAGTTATGGACTTAAGCCCAGTTGCTCACTTAGCAACTATCGAGGGAAGAGTTCCATTCATCAACTTCTTCGATGGATTCCGTACATCTCACGAGATCCAGAAGATCGAGAAGTGGGATTATGCAGATCTTAAGGAAATGTGCAATATGGACGCAGTTGCTGCATTCCGTGCACACGCATTAAATCCAGAGCATCCAGCTATGCGTGGTTCTCATGAGAACGGAGACGTATTCTTCCAGCATCGTGAGGCTTGTAACACAGCTTACAATGAGTTACCAGCTATCGTATCTAAGTACATGGCTAAGGTTAACGAGAAACTTGGTACAAACTACGACTTATTCAACTACTACGGAGCAGAGGACGCAGAGCGCGTAATCGTAGCTATGGGTTCCATCAACGACGTAGCTGAGGAAGTAATCGACTACTTAACCGCTAAGGGTGAGAAGGTTGGTTTAGTTAAGGTTCGTTTATATCGTCCTTGGGTATCTGAGGCATTCTTAAAGGTTCTTCCTAAGACAGTTAAGAAGGTAGCTGTTCTTGACAGAACCAAGGAGCCAGGTGCACTTGGTGATCCATTATACTTAGACGTTGCTACTACACTTCGTGAGGCAGGTCTTGATACAATCGTTCTTACAGCAGGACGTTACGGATTAGGTTCTAAGGATACTCCTCCTTCATCTGTATTTGCAGTATACAAGGAGTTAGAGAAGGATGAGCCTAAGAGAAGATTTACCATGGGTATCGTTGATGACGTTACCAACTTAAGCTTACCAGAGGTTAAGCCAGCTCCTATCACATCTGCAGCAGGTACAGTAGAGTGTAAGTTCTGGGGTCTCGGTGGAGATGGTACCGTAGGTGCTAACAAGAACTCTACTAAGATCATTGGTGACCACACAGACAAATACATCCAGGCATACTTCCAGTATGACTCTAAGAAGACCGGTGGTGTTACCATTTCTCACTTAAGATTCGGTGACAAGCCAATCAAGAGCCCATACTACATCAACCAGGCTGACTTCGTAGCATGCCATAACCCATCTTATGTAACCAAGGGATTCAAGATGGTTCAGGATGTTAAGCCAGGCGGAGTATTCATGATCAACTGCCAGTGGACTGACGAAGAGTTAGAGCACCACTTAAACGCAGAGGCTAAGAAGTATATCGCTGATAACAACATTCAGTTATACACAATCAACGCTATCGATAAGGCTATCGAGATTGGTATGGGTAAGCGTACCAACACAATCCTTCAGTCTGCATTCTTCAAATTAGCAAACGTTATGCCAATCGAAGAGGCAGTAGACTTCATGAAGCAGGCAGCTAAGAAGTCTTACGGTAAGAAGGGTGACGCAGTCGTAGAGATGAACTACAAGGCTATCGACGCTGGTGTAGACGCTGTACATAAGGTTGAGATTCCAGCTTCTTGGTCCAACCCAGCAGCAGATCCAGCTCCAGCTGAGTTAACAGGTCGTCCAGAGACTGTTAAGATGGTTAAGGAATTAATGAATCCTATCTCCTTAATGGATGGTGATTCTTTACCAGTATCCGCATTCATGGGTAACCCAGACGGACAGTTCGAGCACGGTGCATCCGCATACGAGAAGCGTGGTACAGCCGTTACTGTTCCTACATGGAATGCTGAGAAGTGTATCCAGTGTAACCAGTGTGCATTTGTCTGTTCACATGCAACTATCCGTCCATTCATGTTAAGTGATGACGAGGTTAAGGCTGCTCCAGAGCAGATCAAGCTTGCTGATACAAAGCCAAAGGCTAGCGAGTACAAGTACACAATGAGCGTATCTCCATTAGACTGTATGGGATGTGGTGAGTGTATCACAGTCTGTCCAGTTGGTGCTATCGAGATGGTTCCACAGGAGTCTCAGGCAGCAGAGCAGCCAGTATTCGACTACTTAGTAGCAAATGTTGGCAAGAAGCCAGGTATGCCGGCAGATAACACAGTTAAGGGCTCACAGTTCAACCAGCCATTACTTGAGTTCTCAGGTTCTTGTGCAGGATGTGCTGAGACATCTTACGCTCGTTTAATTACACAGTTATTTGGTGAGCATATGTACATCTCTAACGCTACCGGATGTTCTTCTATCTGGGGTGGTCCAGCTGCTACATCACCATATACTGTAAACAAGGATTCCAAGAAGGGACCAGCATGGGCTAACTCCTTATTCGAGGATAACGCACAGCACGGTCTTGGTATGGAGATCGGACAGAAGGTTCTCCGCGAGCAGGCTATCGCAAGCGCTAAGAAGTGTGCAGAGTCTGACAAGGCTAGCGCAGAATTAAAGGCTGCATTCGCTCAGTTCGTAGAGACTAAGGATGATACAAAGGCTAACACACCTGCTGCTGCAGCATTAGTTGCAGAGTTAGAGAAGGCAGCTGCTGCTGGATGTCCAGACGCTCAGGCTGCTGTTGATAAGAAAGACTACCTTGCTAAGAAGTCCGTATGGATCTTCGGTGGTGACGGATGGGCTTACGATATCGGATTCGGTGGATTAGACCATGTACTTGCTTCTGGCGAGAACGTAAACGTTATGGTATTCGATACAGAGATGTATTCTAATACAGGTGGTCAGGCTTCCAAGGCTTCCAACATCGGTGAGGTTTGTCAGTTCGCTGCTGCTGGTAAGGAAGTTGGCAAGAAGAGCCTTGCAGAGATCGCTATGAGCTATGGCTATGTATATGTAGCACAGATCGCTCTTGGTGCAAACATGGCTCACGCTGTTAAGGTTATCGCTGAGGCTGAGGCTTACAACGGACCATCCTTAATCATCGGATACGCTCCATGTGAGTTACACGGTGTTAAGGGCGGAATGAACCACTGCCAGGATGAGATGAAGAAGGCAGTAGCTGCTGGTTACTGGAACCTCTTCTCCTTCAACCCAGCTCTTAAGGCTGAGGGCAAGAATCCATTCACACTGACATCTAAGCCAGGTGATGGAACATATCAGGAGTTCTTGAACAACGAGACACGTTACAGCCGTCTGACAAGATCCTTCCCAGAGAGAGCAGAGAAGCTCTTCAAGGCATCTGAGGAAGCTGCAAAGAATCGTTACGAGCACTTACTGAGATTGGTTGAGTTATATAAATAATCGCGATTCAGCAGATTGAGTAACACATAATAAGAAGCGCAACTCATGTTTACATGGGGATGCGCTTCTTTTATGTGTTATGAGAGTGCAACGCGTGCGGATTGTCGCGTAAGCGGCAAGACGCTATTCGCATTGCACGGCGCAATCTGCTGAATGATAATGTAAGTATCCGGCGAGCGGTTCGCGTGCGGATTGTCGCGTAAGCGGCAAGACGCTATTCGCAGTGCACGCTCTCTTTTTTCCTTTACAAAGAAAAAAGAGAATGTTAGAATACTTCTAGGTGTTTTTTGTACGGAAAGCACAAAGGGAGGAATCGTTTATGGCAAATCTGTTTCAGCTTTTATTAGCACAGATTCACCCCAGATATGGAAAGCCTGTGAGCAGACCAAGTCGCGATAACATACGAGAGATGGAGAAGAGAAGCGCGACAGAGAAGGCATATAATAGTAAGAAAGCGGCGGAAAGCGTCGTAGGGGGCTGGGAAGTATATCAGGAATCCCAAGAGACACAGGATCGTGAAAGGATACAAGAGGAAGTGGAAAAAGAAGATTTTTTATTGAGTCAGATTGACGAATTCAGGGAGAAGGCAAAGCAGTTGCAGTTATTGCTCGCATCCAAGGAGAGCAAGGTGCAGGAGTTGCAGTCTATCGTGAATGAGCGAGAAGATAAAGCGCAGGAGTTGCAGACTATTCTGACAGAGCGTCAGGAGGAAGCAGACAAGATCGTTGCTGTATTTACTAGAAAGGTGGACGAGCTTGCAGACCGCGTGACCACTAAGATGGATGACATTGAGAAGAGTATCTCAAGTCAGGTCGAAGAGGTGAAGCGTGCCAGCGGAGAGCAGTTAGAAGCGAACCGTAAGCTGAACGAGGATCAGATTGCTGCGAACAAGAAGCTTTCAGAGGAACAGCTTGCGACGAACAAGCAGTTCTTAGAGGAGCAGGCAATTGCCAATAAGAAGCTTTCAGAGGGACAGATCGCAGAGGTCAAGGCTCTTTTAGAGAATGCTACCACGCAGTTGGAGTCCATTAAGACAGATTTATCTGAGAAGGTACATTCCGAGAACGTGAAGTGCTATCGTAACATTCAGGATCTGTTCAATGAATTTGATTCTAAGATTGAGAAGATGGATGATATGGAGCGCGGAGTGGGCTCTGTAAAGGGATATGTGAAGTGTCTTTCCTGGTTCTCCATTTTGAACTTTGTTGTATTGATTGGATTTATCTTATACTCATTGGGAGTATTTAACTTTTAATATAAGCAGACACATAGGAACAAGACGCCGGCATAGCCTGCGTCTGTTTGTTATATAAGAGCCAATCCCATAGTGGGGGCTCTTGGTTTACATAATTTCGAAAAAGGGGAATAGCATGAGTACGGAACCAAAAAAAGTATGGGTGGTCGGACACAAGAATCCAGACACAGATTCTATCTGTGCGGCTATTTCATATGCATATTTGAAAAATCAGACGGAAGATAAGGTGTATGTTGCAAAGCGTGCAGGAAGCATCAATGAAGAGACTAGATATGTGTTGGAGCACTTTGGAGCAGATGAGCCAGATCTAGTGACTTATGCTGGTGCACAGATCAAGGATATCAATATCCGCCGGACAGCGGGAGTGAGCTCCCAGATTTCCCTAAAGCGTGCATGGAAATTGATGAAGAAGCTGGAAGTCGTGACCCTACCAGTTACGAATACCATGGGAAAACTGGATGGAATCATTGTAACCAAGGATATTGCCACATCCTACATGGATGTATTGGATAATAATGCATTATCTCAGGCGAGAACCCAGTACAAGACCATTGCAGAGACTTTGGAAGGTGAAGTCTATGCGGGAAATGAGCATGCATATTTTGTGCGTGGAAAGGTGGTAGTGGCGACCTCTAACCCTGAGTATATGGCAGACTATATCGAGGATGATGACCTTGTTATCTTGGGCGACAGAGAGGAAGCCCAGATGCAGGCAATCCAGTCCAATGCAAGCTGTATCATCATTGGTGGTGGTCTGGAAGTGAGCGAGGAAGTAAAGGAATTGGCAGAGCAGAGGGATTGTGTGATCATCACCACACCTTTTGATACATTTTCTGTGGCGCGACTCATCAACCAGAGTATGCCGATCAAGCAGTATATGACAAAGACGGATCTGATTACCTTTGATATTGATGACTATGTGGATTACGTTAAGGAAGTGATGTCTAAGGTGCGTCACAGAGATTTCCCTGTGGTCAACGAGATTGGCAATTATGTGGGTATGATTTCCAGACGTAATCTTATGAATATGCAGAAGAAGCAGGTGATCTTGGTAGATCATAATGAAAAGTCCCAGGCGGTAGATGGCATTGATGAGGCTGAGATTTTGGAGATCATCGATCATCACAGACTTGGAAGCTTGGAGACCATTTCACCAGTATATTTTAGAAATCAGCCATTGGGCTGCACATCGACCATTATCTATCAGATGTATCAGGAGCAGGGAGTGGAGATTCCGAAGCAGATCGCGGGACTTTTACTGTCTGCCATTATCTCCGATACCTTGATGTTCCGTTCACCGACCTGTACCGCATTGGATAAGATGGTCGCCGAGAGTCTGGCGCAGATTGCGGAGGTAAACATCGAGGAACACGCGAAGAATATGTTCCGTGCGGGCAGTGACTTTAAAAATAAGACGACGGAAGAGATTTTCTATCAGGATTTCAAGGTATTCCATACGGATGATTGTGACTTTGGTGTGGCACAGATCAGTGCCATGAGCAATGAAGAATTGGAAAAATTAGGAGAACAGCTCCGTCCATTTATGGTACAGGTGCTTGGAGAGAAGAAGCTGGATATGGTATATGTCATGTTGACAGATATTCTGGCAGAGTCCTCCAAGGTCATTTTTGCAGGAAATGAGGCAGGAGCAATTCTGGCAAGTGCATTCAAAAAGCACGAAGACGAGAATGGTATTCTTTTGGAGGGTATCGTCTCTAGAAAGAAGCAGATGATACCGACTCTCATGAATACGCTTGCAGATCGGTCATAATGATAAAAGGCTTTGGCGGTAATCCCTTGGGGATTCCCCGAAGCTTTTTTTGTATGCTCTAGAAAAGGTAGAGTAATTTTTAAAACCGCAGGAATAGCAGACCTCCGTAATGGGCGCACCAGCTACGATCAGTTCCTTTGCTAAAAGCAGACGCTTGGTAGTAAGATAGCTGCCCACGGTGTAACCGGTCTGCTCCTTAAAGGTATGCATCAGGTAATAGCGGCTTAAGAAAAAACGGGCAGATAGATCCTCAATCGTAATATCCTCCGTCAAATGCTCGTTCAAATAGGAGAGGATCGAGAGAATCTTTTCGTTGGAGGCAGAGTCACCGATAAATTCAATGTGATTGTGTAGGGCTGCTCGGTTCAACTGAATCATGAATTCTAAGAAAAGAATACGATGATAGAGTTCGCTGGCATAATCACGATCCTTTAGAGAATTATCCAGTTCCCGGATGGTGTTGCCGAGCTTTCCGCTTCGCGAGGAATGCAGACGCAGTACATGGGATTGCTCTGCTAACGCTTGTCGCAGACAAAGTCCCAAATCATTGTTCTCTTCTCGGTATTCATCTAGGAAATCTGGGGAAACATATATAATAATTCGTTCATATGGCGCATCTGAGTGGATGATAGGCTTATGTACTTCGCCGGCATTGACAAGGACGATATCGTCTGGCTTTAAATCGTAGGTTCGTCCCTCGATACAGTAGGTGATATCTCCGCTTAAGAGAATCAGGATCTTGTGAAAATCATGATAATGGTATGTGAATTCCTTGCGGGAGGTATCTTTCAGATGGAACATCTTAAAACTGGTGGTCAGATAACCAACTTTTTTGTATTCTGGCATTGAGTAAATCCTTTCCGAAAATAAGATTAATTTTAATGTAATACAAAAAAGCACTATTTGCAATATAAAACAGCACTGGGGGAGTATATATTTTAAAAAGTGTTTTGTATAATAACACTATATGAAGGGATATGCCCTGGGGCAGAATGGAGGAAACTATGAAGAATTTTAGCAATTATACAGATTTTGATACCAAGGAGAATTTGCATTTTGAATCCAAGGCAGTGCATGGAGCACTGGGAACAGAGCCTCTTACTGGAGCTGTCAGCATGCCGATCTTTCAGGCGGCTACCTTCCGTCATCCAGCACTTGGTGAATCAACTGGATTTGCATATAGCCGTCTTGAGAATCCGACCAGACAGGAGTTGGAGCGTACCATGGCGATCTTAGAAGGTGGTATCAAGGGATTTGCTTTTTCCAGTGGACAGGCTGCTAATATGGCAGTATTTTCTCTGTTGAATCCAGGGGAGCATGTGATTCTTTCTGACGACATCTACGGTGGAACTTTCCGTATCATCGGTGATGTATTTGGAAAGTATGGCATTACCCACACCTATGTAGATATGTCCGATTTAGAGGAAGTTAAGGCTGCAATCCAGCCAAATACCAAGATGTTCTTCGTGGAGACACCGACCAATCCGATGATGAAGGTGGCTGATATCCGCGCTATTTCAGAGATTGCAAAGGGTGTTGGAGCACTTACCGTAGTGGACAATACCTTCCTTACTCCATATTTCCAGAAGCCGTTACAGCTTGGTGCAGATATCGTAACACACAGCTCTACCAAGTATCTGGGCGGACACAATGATACGATTTCTGGTATCGTGGTCGTAAAGGATAATCAGGAGATTGCAGATAAGATTCATATTCATATCAAGTCCCATGGAAGCCAGTTGGCTCCAATGGATAGCTGGTTGATTCTTCGTGGTATCAAGACTTTGGCGGTTCGTATGGACAGACACAATGAGAATTCCATGAAGGTTGCCGAGTGGCTTAGAACACAGCCGAAGGTAAAGAAGGTCTATTATGTAGGATTTGAAGATCATAAGGATTATGAGGTGACCAAGAAGCAGACCACAGGATTTGGAGGTATGATTTCCTTTACGGTGGACAGCTTTGAGACCGTGCAGAAGATTCTTAAGAATGTAGACATGATCATGTTTGCAGAGAGTCTTGGCGGTACAGAGACTTTGATCACATACCCTACCACACAGACTCATGAGGATACACCACTTGATATCAAGGAAAAGCTTGGAATTACAGATTGTTTCCTTCGTATGTCAGTAGGTATTGAGCATGCAGAGGATATCATTGCTGACTTAGACAGAGCAATGAATTCTTAATAAGATAAAGCGCTGGTGCATTTAGGAAGCACTGGCAGCATGGAGGAAATAATGAAGTTTACAAAGATGCAGGCCTTTGGCAATGATTATGTATATATTGATGCCATTCATCAGGAGTTAAAGAATTTACCAGAGTTGGCGAGATTCGTCAGCGACCGTCATTTTGCAATTGGTTCCGATGGTATGGTATTGATCTGTCCATCCGACAAGGGGGATTTCCGTATGCGGATGTTCAATCCAGACGGTACAGAGGGAGAGATGTGTGGCAACGCTCTTCGCAGTGTAGGCAAGTACGTGTATGACCATCGCTTGACGGATAAGACGGAACTGGTGATTGAGACCTTGGGAGGTATGCAGCATTTGACATTGACTGTAACAGATGGTCTGGTATCCAATATCCGTGCTGATATCGGTGAGCCTAGACTTTCTACTAAGGTGATTCCAATTAACAGCGAGTTGGAGGAATTTATTGAGCAGCCAGTGGAGGTACTGGATAAGACCTTCCATATCACAGCAGTGTCTTGGGGCAATCCACACTGTGCAATGTATGTGGATTCTGTGGCAGATCTGGATGTGGAGCGTTACGGCAAGGAAATCGAGTATATGACATCCATTTTCCCAAACAAGACGAATGTCACTTTCACAGAGTTCGTCAGCAGGGATTATGTGAAGATTCGTGAGTGGGAGCGCGGAACAGGCGAGACCATCGGATGTGGAACAGGATGTGCTACCGCAGTTGTGGCAGGTGTGCTGATGGGACGCCTTGACCGCAAGGTCACAGTGGAGCAGATCGGTGGACCACTTCTGATCGAATGGGATGAGGAGACCAATCACCTTTTCATGACGGGACCATCCCATACAGTATTTGAGTCGGAGATTGACGCTATGCATATCATTAACTCATAAGTTAATGATATGCATAGAGATGCGCAGAAACGCATATGGAAATTGTCGCTTTGCGACATGCGTTTCGCGCGCAAAGTGGAGCAAGTCATTTGAATTTTGATGGTAGAAAGGCTTGTTTGGACTTGCTCACTTTGATTTGTAAATGAGTGTTTAAAACTGAAGTATATGACCCGCTGGGGAGAAGTTCCCCAGCGGGTTTTGAGCGTGCCTAGTGGCGCACGGTTAAATGTGGTAAGAACGATTGGAATAATGAAGTGCCCAGTGAAGGGGCAGAAACGAGGGATAAGATGAAGTTAAGTCAGATTTGTAAAGAATTAGAATATGAGTGCATTCAGGGAAGCATGGATACCGAGGTTCGGGATATTATCTATGATTCCAGAAAGATTGCTAAGGAGACCATGTTTGTATGTATGGTGGGAGCAGTGACTGATGGTCATAAGTATATTCCAGATGCCATTGAAAAGGGAGCATCCGTCATTGTATTGGAGAAGGAAGAAGAGGCGGCTCAGATTCCAGATTCTATCACTGTACTTAAGGTGGCATCTGCAAGACGGGCATTGGCGCTGATGTCTGCGGCTCTTTTTGACTATCCAGATCGTAAGCTTATCACAATTGGACTGACCGGTACGAAGGGAAAGACGACCACCACATATATGATTAAGAATGTTCTTGAGATGGCAGGTAAGAAGGTCGGACTGATCGGAACCATCGGAGCTTTGATTGGAGAGGAGCATATTCCATCTAAAAATACTACCCCAGAGTCCTATGAGCTGCATCGTATGTTTGCAGCCATGGTGGAAGCAGGATGTGAGTATGTGGTGATGGAGGTATCTTCTCAGGGGCTGAAGCTTGACCGTACTGCAGGAATTATTTTTGATTATGGTGTGTTTACGAACTTGTCTCCAGACCATATCGGTCCAGCGGAGCATGAGTCCTTTGAGGAATATTTATATTGTAAGAGCCTGTTATTTAAACAGTGTAAGGTGGGCGTTGTCAATGCAGATGATGAGCATTGGGAGGATATCCTAAAAGGACATACCTGTGAGGTAAGAACTTTTTCTGCGGAAGATGGTGCAAAGGCTGTGGATCTGGCAGCGTCTGATATTGGATTTATCAATGAGGATGGAAAGCTTGGTATGCATTTTACCGTGAAGGGATGCATGAACTGTGAGGCGAAGGTGCATATTCCGGGAAGATTCTCTGTCTATAATTCTATGGTAACTATGTTGGTGTGCCATCTGGCAGGAATTTCTGAGGAAGCGATTCTTGAGGGACTTGCCAAGGTGCAGGTCAAGGGACGTGTGGAGATGCTTCCAGTGTCCAAGGACTATTCTCTGATTATCGACTATGCTCACAACGAAGTGAGTACAAGAAGCGTGCTGACTACCTTGCTTGAGTACCATCCAAAGCGTCTGATCTGTGTCTACGGTGGTGGTGGTAACCGCTCTAAGCTACGCCGTTATGATATGGGTGAGGTGACTGGTGAGATGGCAGATCTGTGCGTACTGACCTGTGATAACCCTCGTGATGAGGAGATTCGTGATATCAACACAGATATCAAGGTAGGTCTTGCCAGAAGTAATGGAAAGTATATTGAGATTGATGACCGTAAGGAAGCTATCGCCTACTGTATGGTCAATGCCCAGCCGGGAGATATGATCGTGCTGCTTGGAAAGGGACACGAGGATTATCAGGAAATCAAGGGCGTGAAGTATCACTTTGATGAGAGAGAAGCGGTGGCTGAAATCTTAGACGAGATCAAAGAGGGAAAGCGATAAGAGCTATGAACGAAAAGCAGTTAGAGCGTTATTCCAGACACATCCTTTTGGAAGAAGTGGGAGTGGAAGGACAGAAGAAGCTGCTGGCAGGTAAGGTGTTGATCATCGGTGCAGGAGGCTTAGGCTCCTCGGTGGCGCTTTATCTGGCAGCTGCTGGAGTAGGAAATATAGGAATTGTGGATGCGGACGAAGTGGATCTGTCCAATCTCCAGCGTCAGATCATACATACCACAGCGGATATTGGAAGAGCTAAGGTGCAGTCGGCAAAGGAGAGCATGCAGGCAATCAATCCAGAGATTCGGGTGAAGACCTATCAGATGTTCGTGACTGCCGAGAATATATGCGAGTTGGTAAGAGAATATGATTTTGTGGTGGATGCCACAGATAATTTTAAGGCTAAGTTCTTGATCAATGATGCCTGTGTGATTGAGAAAGTTCCCTTCGTGCATGCTGGGATTCTCCGATTTGGTGGTCAGATCATGACCTATGTGCCGGGAGAGGGACCATGCTATCGATGCGTATTTGGCGAGGAACCGCCGGAGGATGCGGTACCAGTTGCAAAAAATGTAGGAATTATCGGAGCGATGGCAGGAGTCATCGGAAGCTTACAGGCAATGGAGGCAATCAAGTATTTACTTGGAATTGGCGATTTACTGGTGGGGAGATTATTGACCTATGATGCCCTTAGAATGGAGTTTCGCACGGTAAAGCTGCCAAAGCAGGTGGAGAACTGCATGGTATGTGGAGCACATCCTAGAATTACAAGAGAATCACTGGCGTAATCAGTGGATTTTCGTATTGACAAACGGGAAGGATAGTACTAGTATAAATCATATCATACAACTATGATATGAAATAAAGAAAAAGGACATGGTGTAAGGACATGGAAAAGAAGATCATTTACATGGACAATGCCGCTACAACACCGGTAAAGCCAGAGGTGTTAGAGGCGATGCTTCCATATTTTACAGAGAAGTTTGGAAACCCATCTAGTATATATAGTATTTCATCCGAGAATAAGAAGGCAATCACAGATGCAAGAGACTTGCTTGCTAAGAGCATCAATACCACTGCTGAGAACATTTATTTTACTGCAGGTGGTTCTGAGTCTGACAACTGGGCATTGAAGGCGACAGCCGAGGCTTATGAGTCTAAGGGTAAGCACATCATCACAACTAAGATCGAGCATCATGCGATTCTCCATACCTGTGAGTATTTGGAGAAGAAGGGCTTTGAGGTGACTTATCTCGATGTGGATGAGAATGGTCTTGTGAAGTTAGACGAATTGGAGAAGGCGATTCGCCCAGATACAATTTTGATTTCCGTTATGTTTGCAAATAACGAGATCGGAACCATCCAGCCAATCGTAGAGATCGGTAAGATTGCCCATGAGCACGGTGTACTATTCCACACAGATGCGGTACAGGCTTATACACAGGTACCAATTGATGTGGATGCGATGAACATCGATATGATGAGTACCAGTGGTCATAAGATCAACGGACCAAAGGGTATTGGTTTCTTATATATCAGAAGAGGTGTGAAGATTCGTTCCTTCGTACACGGTGGTGCACAGGAGCGCCGCAGAAGAGCGGGTACAGAGAACGTAACAGGTATCATCGGATTTGCAAAGGCAGCAGAGATTGCAACTGGCAATATGAAGGAGCGTACCGAAGCAGAGATCGCAGTACGAGACCATTTGATCGAGCGTATTGAGAAGGAAATCCCATATGCGAAGTTGAACGGTGACAGAACCAAGCGTCTGCCGAACAATGTTAACTTCAGCTTCCAGTTCATCGAGGGTGAGTCTATGCTTATCATGTTAGATGGCAAGGGAATCTGTGCATCCAGCGGTTCTGCATGTACATCGGGTTCTTTAGATCCGTCCCATGTACTGCTTGCAATTGGACTGCCTCATGAGATCGCACATGGATCTCTTCGTCTGACTATCAGCGATGAGACTACCATGGAGGATGCAGACTTTGTAGTGGATAACTTAAAGCAGATCGTAGAGCGCCTGAGAAATATGTCTCCGCTTTATGAGGATTTTATTAAGAAGAATAGCTAAGAAGATAAAATATATAATAGAAAGATAGGTATAAGATATGTACAGTGAAAAAGTTATGGATCATTTTCAGAACCCAAGAAATGTAGGAGAGATTGAGGACGCCAGCGGTGTTGGTACAGTGGGTAACGCAAAGTGTGGAGATATCATGAGAATGTATCTTGATATTGATGAGAATCAGGTCATTCGTGAGTGTAAGTTCAAGACCTTTGGATGTGGTGCAGCAGTGGCTACCAGCAGTATGGCAACAGAGCTTGTTAAGGGCAAGACCATTTACGAGGCACTTCAGATTACCAACAAGGCAGTTATGGAGGCTCTCGATGGACTTCCACCTGTTAAGGTACATTGTTCTCTTTTAGCTGAGGAAGCGATTCATGCAGCTCTTTGGGATTATGCAGAGAAGCACAACATCAAGATCGAAGGACTTGAGAAGCCAAAGGCAGATATCAGCGAAGAGGAAGAAGAGGAAGAGTACTAGAATATGGAGACACTTACACAGAAGGACTATGACAGATTGCGGGACTATCTATGTGATGTGATATTGGAGGAGCAGATCAAGCTTGGGTACGAGAGAGAGACCATTCGTTTTTATTCTCCGGCTGCCTCCGTTGCCAATATTCTGCATCTGACAGATAAGAGCCGCGAGGCTGTGGCACAGGCGCTTACCCCTTTTTGCAGTTATGTGAGAGACAGGCTGGGCGAGGTTGAGATCAGCAAGTGCAGTGGAGAGCGCATTTGCTTTCTGATTCCAGCACAGGGTGCAGAGTATGTGCATGAGAACTGGGAGAAGAATCCATTTTTGGATGAGCTGATTGCCTGTTTTTTACAGCATGGAATCACATTGGAGGATGTCCGCGGCATATTTGACAAATGGTCGGATGATGTAGAGTGTATTCATATTGGAAGCGATGAGTTCGATGATGTTCTTTATTTTGCAGATGGTAAGCCAGATGCCTACCGATACTGTGTAAAGTTTGATGGAGGACACGCATTTTATCATCGTTTTCTTGCAGAGGATTTTGAAGAGCTTCTGAAAGCATAAAGCGCCAAAACAGTTGTGAGAGCAGACGATTAGGCGGCATGGAAAGGAGTATGAATACAGGTGAAGATAACGACAAAGGGAAGATATGCCATTCATATTCTTTATGACCTTGCAATCAATGGAACAGAGCATCCGGTGTCGGTGAAGGAAATGGCCACCAGACAGGAGATTTCTGTCAAATACACCGAGCAGATTATTTCTATATTAAATAAAGCAGGCTACGTCAGTAGCAGTCGTGGCTTTCAGGGCGGATATCGTCTGACAAAGCCGTTAAATGAATACGTGATCGGAGATGTGCTACGTCTGACGGAGGGCTCCTTAGCACCAGTAGAGTGCTTATCCTCTGGAAAAGTGGAGTGTTCCAAGCAGGGACAGTGTGCCACGATCCTATTATGGACCAAGGTTGATAAGGCAATCCGTGATGTGGTGGACAATGTGACATTGGCAGATCTGGTGGCGTGGCAGCAGAATGGTGCACAGGGAAAAGCAGAGCAGGTATAAAGATAGCATAAATGAGCAGGATAGAAAGGCGGAGTAGGAGATGGCACGGATATATCAGGGAGCAGCAGGACTGATTGGACATACGCCACTGGTGGAAGTGACGCATATAGAGAAGAAGCATGAACTGGCAGCGAGATTGTTGGTAAAGCTTGAGTATCTGAATCCTGCGGGAAGCGCCAAGGATCGTGTAGCATTAGAAATGATCGAGGATGCGGAGCGCAGAGGTGTGTTAAAGGAAGGGGCGACTATTATTGAGCCGACTTCTGGTAATACTGGAATCGGTCTGGCGGCAATCGCAGCTACCAAGGGATATCGTGTGATTATCGTACTTCCAGAGACCATGAGTATCGAGCGCCGCAATATTATTAAGGCATACGGTGCCGAGATCGTGTTGACAGACGGAGCGAAGGGCATGGCGGGCGCCATCGAGAAGGCGAATGAACTGGCAGGGGAGATTCCGGGCAGCATCGTGGCAGGACAGTTTGAGAATCCGGCAAATCCAGCAGCTCATAGAAAGACCACTGGCCCAGAGATCTGGGAGGATACAGACGGCGTGGTAGATGCCTTTGTTGCAGGTGTTGGAACTGGCGGTACGATTACTGGTACAGGAGAGTTCTTAAAGGAAAAGAATCCTGCAGTAGAGATCGTTGCAATGGAGCCAGCATCTTCTCCATTTCTTTCTAAGGGTGTCGCAGGAGCGCATGCGATTCAGGGAATTGGAGCAGGATTCATACCAGAGGCGTTGAATACTGAGATTTATGATGAGATCATCACCGTTACCGATGAGGATGCTTATGCATATGCCAAGGAAATTGCAAGAGAAGAGGGACTTCTGGTGGGAATCTCATCAGGAGCAGCCTTAAAGGCAGCGATTGACTGGGCAAAGAGACCTGAGAATAAGGGAAAAACAGTGGTGGCGTTATTGCCAGACAGTGGAGATCGGTATTATTCCACACCACTTTTTCAAAATGAATAATAAAAGGCATGGAACGATCAAAGTTCCGTGCCTTTTTCTTTTCGGTATTCGCTGGGGGTAGCGCCCTTTTTCTTTTTGAAGGTCTTTATAAAGTAGCTGATATCCTGAAAGCCACAGAGTACACCGATATCGGATATTTTCTGATCCGTGGTAGTCAGTAATTCGGATGCCTTTTGGATGCGATATTGCTTTACGTATTGAATCGGTGAAGTCCCGATAATTTTCTGGAAGCAGCGCAGACATTCGCTTTCACTGATCATGGCATGTTGAGAGATTTGGGAAAGGGTAATCTCGTCAGCGTAATGGTCATGAATGTACTGAAGCATTGTCTTAATCCGCCCCGCATCCCGCAGACTTTGCGGAGATGGCGTGGTGAGGTTGGCAGGAAGGTGGCTGCTTAATAGAAAAATGAGTTGTGATAAAGCGGAACGAATTCGAAATTCATATCCAGATTCTTCTAAAAGGCAATTCTGCCATGCTTCCTCAATCGCATCAATCGCTTCCTTGTGCCAGTCCACGGAAGGGTCAAAAACAAAGCTTTTTAACGTGGGATGAGTCAGCAGCGGTTCAATATAGTTCTGCCAGAAGACACTGTCTATGCTTCCGCCCACTAATCTAGGGTGGAAGACGAGAGAGTGAAAACGACAAGCCGAAGTATCTACATTCCAAGCACCGTGCAGGACGCCACTGTTGATAAAAAAGGCACCGCCCTGATGGATGGTGTATTGCTGGGTTCCCATGGCAACAATTGCCGCACCCTCTGTGATGATGGCGGCCTCCAATTCATCATGCCAGTGCCAAGGTACAGCTTCCCGTGCTAGATCGTCGTGGTAGCAGGCGATGGGAAATTGGGGCGTGCCATGTTCTACTAACTCTCTGCCGCTTGCATCGGTCGTGGTATTACAGGGTGATAAAGCCATAATGTCTCCTTTATGATGATTTTGTCATATAAAATAGCGGATTTTGTTCTAATTATTTCGTAAATGTGATGATATAATCATATCAAAACATTTGGAGGAAGACAACATGGTGCATTTACTTTTAGCGATTATTTATATCTCATTTATCAGTCTTGGCTTGCCGGATTCTCTGTTGGGATCTGCATGGCCGACGATGTATGGCGAGTTTGGAGTTCCGGTTTCCTTTGCTGGTATTATCTCCATGATTATTGCCTTTGGAACGATTCTTTCCAGTCTGGCAAGTGACCGACTGACATTAAAGCTTGGAACCGGTAAGGTGACAGCAATCAGTGTTGCCATGACAGCGGTGGCATTGTTTGGATTTTCTATCTCGGATTCCTACTGGATGCTATGCCTGTGGGCGATTCCATATGGACTTGGCGCAGGAAGTGTGGATGCTTCTTTGAATAATTATGTGGCATTGCATTACTCAAGCCGTCATATGAGCTGGCTTCACTGTATGTGGGGTGTTGGAGCTTCTGTGGGACCTTATATCATGGGAATCGCGTTGACTGGTGGACAGAGCTGGAATATGGGATATCGTTATATCTCGATCATTCAGATCGTTTTGACAGCCATCCTATTATTTAGCCTTCCGCTTTGGAAGAATCGCGGTGAGACGGTGGAGACAGACGGTGAGCCTTTGGCACCAACAGAACCGATGGCTTTACGTCAGGTAGTGGCAATTCCGGGAGCGAAGGAAGTCATGATCACATTTTTCTGCTACTGTGCGTTGGAGCAGACCGCAGGTCTGTGGGCAAGTAGTTATCTGGTATTACACAAGGGCGTTTCCACAGAAACGGCGGCGACCTTCGCGAGTATGTTTTATATCGGAATTACGGTGGGCAGATTTTTCAGCGGATTTTTGACTATGAAGTTAAATGATGCCCAGATGATCCGTCTTGGACAGAAGATCGTACTTCTTGGTATTATTGCCATGCTGTTGCCATTGAATGAAGTGGTATCCTTGGTAGGACTGATCTTGATTGGGCTTGGCTGTGCGCCAATTTATCCTTGCATTATCCATTCCACACCGACTATTTTTGGTGCAGATAAGTCACAGGCATTGATCGGTGTTCAGATGGCATGTGCCTATATCGGAACCTGCATTATGCCACCAATATTTGGATTGCTTGCGAACCATATCAGTGTTGCGCTGTTGCCAATCTATCTTGTGGTTATATTGATATTAATGATCGTCATGTACGAAAAGCTTTTACGGAAAAAAGCTTAAGACAACTTCCTAAAAAAAGAACCCATGCCATGGTGTTTGCAGCCACCATAGCATGGGTTCTTTTTAAGAAGGGGGTTTTCTCGGTTGTTGACAAAACCCGTGTCGATGTAATCGACGAAAATATCATAACACATTCCTAGAAAAAAGCTAGTGTAAAATTTGTGAAAAATGGCGTTTTATGGGGGAGATTCTTAAAACACCAATTTACTTGACGTTGGTTTGTTTTATAAACTATAATAAGCTAGTATATCTATGTCAGGAGGACAAACATGTCAATCGATCAGAGTAAAATTAGAAATTTTTGTATTATTGCACATATCGATCATGGTAAATCAACACTTGCCGATCGTATTATAGAGAGTACTGGAACATTGACCAGTAGAGAGATGCAGTCACAGGTTCTTGATAATATGGATCTGGAGAGAGAGCGTGGAATCACGATCAAGTCCCAGGCAGTTCGTATCATCTACAAGGCAAAGGATGGGGAGGAGTATATCTTCAACCTTATCGACACACCGGGACATGTTGACTTTAACTATGAGGTATCTCGAAGCCTTGCTGCCTGTGATGGTGCCATTCTTGTGGTGGATGCGGCACAGGGTGTGGAGGCACAGACCTTAGCCAATGTATATCTGGCACTGGATCATGATCTGGATGTGATGCCAGTTATCAATAAGGTGGATCTTCCAAGTGCACAGCCGGACGAGGTGGTCAAGGAGATCGAGGACGTAATCGGAATCGAGGCGCAGGATGCACCGCGTATTTCTGCAAAGACTGGTCTTAATATCGATCAGGTATTAGAGCAGATCGTAGAGAAGATTCCAGCACCGACAGGTGATAAGACAGCCCCACTTCAGGCACTTATTTTTGACGCCCTTTATGACTCTTACAAGGGAGTTATCGTATTCTGCCGTGTGAAGGAAGGTACAGTAAAGGTGGGAGATTCCATCCGTATGATGGCAACTGGTGCCCAGTCTGAGGTAACAGAGGTAGGATATTTTGGTGCAGGACAGTTCATCCCTTGTGATGAGTTATCAGCAGGTATGGTAGGTTATCTGTGTGCCAGCATTAAGAACGTGCGTGACACCCGTGTGGGTGATACCGTGACGAATTCTGCAAGACCATGTGCGGAGCCACTTCCGGGATATAAGAAGGTAAATCCAATGGTATACTGTGGTATGTATCCAGCGGACAGCGCCAAGTATCCAGATTTACGTGATGCATTGGAGAAGTTACAGATCAATGATGCATCCCTGCAGTATGAGCCAGAGACCTCCCTTGCATTGGGATTTGGATTCCGTTGTGGATTCCTTGGCTTATTACATTTAGAGATCATACAGGAGCGCTTGGAGCGTGAGTTTAACTTAGACCTTGTAACGACAGCACCGGGTGTTATCTATAAGGTACACAAGACTGACGGCGAGGTCATTGAGCTGACCAATCCATCCAATCTGCCAGATCCTTCTGAGATTGAATATATGGAAGAGCCTGTGGTATCAGCGGAGATCATGGTGACCAGCGATTATGTGGGAGCTATCATGACTCTTTGTCAGGAGCGCCGTGGTGTCTATATCAGTATGGAATATCTGGAGGAGACACGCGCACTGATTAAGTATGATCTGCCGTTGAATGAGATCATTTATGATTTCTTTGATGCATTAAAATCTCGTTCCAGAGGTTATGCTTCCTTTGATTATGAATTAAAGGGATACGAGCGTTCTGAGCTTGTGAAGTTAGATATTTTAATTAACCGTGAGCAGGTGGATGCCTTATCCTTTATCGTATTTAAGGACAGCGCATATGACCGTGGTAGAAGAATGTGCGAGCGATTGAAGGAAGAGATTCCAAGACACTTATTCGAGATTCCGATTCAGGCAGCAGTAGGCGGCAAGGTCATTGCCAGAGAGACTGTTAAGGCGATGCGTAAGGACGTATTGGCGAAGTGCTACGGTGGTGATATCTCACGTAAGAGAAAGCTTCTTGAGAAACAGAAGGAAGGTAAGAAGCGTATGCGTCAGGTGGGTAATGTAGAGATCCCACAGGAGGCATTTATGAGTGTATTGAAGCTGGATGAGGACTAAACTGCAAGGAGAAGTTCTTTTCGAGAGTGTGAAGATATGAAAAAGAAAATGCAATTATATATCCACATTCCTTTTTGCGTGAAAAAGTGCCAGTACTGTGATTTTCTCTCTTTTTCTGCGGATGAGAGTATCCAGAATGCGTATGTGGAGGCGTTGCTTCGTGAAATTGCATACTATGGAACCAGATGCAGTGATTATCTGGTCACTACGGTATTCATCGGAGGTGGCACGCCTTCCTGGCTCAGGGAGGAATCGATTTCCTGCATCATGGGTGCAGTGCGGCGTTCCTTTGCCCTGGCATCGGATGCAGAGGTGTCCATCGAGTGTAATCCGGGTACGGTGACGGATCATAAGTTCGCAGTGTATCGCGGGGCGGGCATTAACCGCATCAGCATCGGTCTGCAATCTGCCAATGATGAAGAACTGAAGATTTTGGGGCGGATTCATACGTATGAACAGTTCCTAAAGACCTATGAGCTGGCACGCAAAAATGGATTTAACAATATTAATATTGATCTGATGAACTCTCTGCCGGGACAGACGACGGAGAGCTTTTATCATACCTTACAGCAGGTGCTGCGGTTAAAGCCGGAGCACATTTCAGCCTATTCGCTGATTATTGAAAAGGGAACTCCATTTTATGATCTCTATAAGTTCGATGCAGTGAAGCAGAAGGCTGGAATGAAGACCATTGCACTGCCGACGGAGGATGAGGTCTACCAGATGACGAAGATGACAGAGCAGGTGTTGAAGGAAGCGGGATATCAGCATTATGAGGTGTCTAACTTTGCCAAGCCGGGGTATGCTTGTAGGCACAATATCGGATACTGGGAGCGTGAAAATTATCTTGGACTGGGATTGGGAGCATCTTCTCTTATGGAGAATATCCGCTATTCCAATATCAGCGAATTGTATGACTATCTGGAGCAGAGTGAGAATATCAGGGAAGGCATCTGGGAAAATGAGATCATAGAGCAGGAAAATGGCAGAGAAGTACGCCATGTTGAGAATCTGCCAGCAACCAATCTTCATGCATCGGCAGAGCTGGTGACGAGAAAGGCGCAGATAGAGGAGTTCATGTTCCTTGGACTTCGTATGATAGAGGGCGTTTCCAGAGACCGCTTTGCAGAGGCATTTGGAACCCAGATCGAGGCGGTGTATCAGGACGTCATGACCCATTTACAGGAAGAAGGACTTCTGGTGAAGCGGGCAGGGCGTATTTATTTGACGGAAATGGGACAGGATGTCAGTAATTATGCATTATCCCAGTTTTTATTATAAAAAATGCAATCATCATAATTTCTTAAGAAAATATTCAGTAGAGTTTCTGATTAGATTGGATTAAAATAAAGATATGGTATAAAAAAGCGAAAAGAGAAGACGGATTGAAGACAGATAGACGCAGGAAAAAAAGACTTAGAAATTTCATATGTGCGACGTGGTGCATGTTGGAGCTTGCGTTGGTATTATTAGGGTTTCAGGGACTTGGCTTGCTTATGCAGAAGGCAGATACTCCTACGGTAAATATTCAGGAGATTCTTAGTCAAGCGGTCGTGGAAGAAGTGCCAGTGGAGGAGAGCGGGCTGGTAGTCTGCCTTGATGCGGGACACGGTGGCAAGGATAATGGTGCTGATTATCAGGGACGCTATGAGAAGGACGATAACTTAAGAATGGCACAGGCGGTAGCAGCGTATCTACGGGAGAAGGGAGTCACAGTGGTGATGACCAGAGATGAGGATGTATTCTTAAGTCTGGAGGAGCGTTGTACATATGCCAACCTTAAGGAAGCAGATTACTTTGTATCCCTGCACCGTAATACCGGGGATGGCAACGGTGTGGAGACATGGATATATAGTGGTGCATCCGATGAGACCACTGTTTTGGCACAGCGGATTCAGGAAAAGCTAGAAGCGGTAGGTGTGCAGAGGAACCGTGGTGTGAAGAATGGAAGTCAGAGCAGTGAATCTGGTAATTATTATGTGAATATTCATTCGGACATGCCTTCCTGTATCGTGGAGTTGGGCTTCATGGGAAATGCCAAGGACAATCAGCTATTTGACGAGAATCTGAATGCCTATGCAGCGGCAATCGGTGATGCTATTTTAGAGACCTATGAGGTCTATGGAGAAGCGGCAATCTGGGATGTAGAGGGAAGTACAGAGTCTGGGGAGACACCAGTAGATGATAGGACGCCTACTCAGAAGGCAATTGAGGTACTGGATGCAATTGAGAAGACGACCCAGATGATCGATACGCAGGGACTTGATACTGCAATTGTGGATTGGGGACTGGGCAGACATACGGATGAAAAGAATCGTCCGAATGATGCGTTAGTAGCACAGGAGCAGTATGGAGCATATAATGCTATGTTCATTGGGGAGGATAGCCAGACCATATATCTGACATTTGATGAGGGATATGAGTATGGCTATACGGAGTCCATATTAGATACATTGAAGGAAAAGAACGTGCAGGCGGTATTTTTCGTGACAGAACCATATGCAAAGTCAGAACCGGAGCTGGTGCAGCGTATGATTGATGAGGGACACGTTGTGGGCAACCACAGCGTAACACATCCCTCCACGGGAATACCGTCTCTTTCTATGGAGGCACAGCAGGAAGAGATATTGGGCAATCATCAGTATATCAAGGATAACTTTGGCTACGAGATGAATCTGTTCCGTTATCCTGCGGGCAAGTTCAGTGAGCAGTCTCTTGCAGTGATCAATAACTGTGGATACAAGAGCATATTCTGGAGCTTTGCATATATGGATTATGATGTGGAGAACCAGCCGGATGAGGCAGAGAGCCTTGCGAAGATGACAGAGCGGCTTCATCCCGGAGCTATCTACCTGCTACATGCAGAGTCCAAGACCAATGCCGCGGTGCTGGGAGATTTCATTGATGCGGCAAAGGCACAGGGATATACCTTTGAAGTAATTTAAGGATAAGGACTTGATTTCTAGAATATAATATAGTATCTTAAATATAGTTTGTGGCGTTATCCAGTAGGGATAAGCCCGTTTGGAAGGGGTGAAAGGATGTATAGAATTTCCTGTTAATGATGAATTCAATATGCATATCAGAGGAAGTGACCGGACATATCTGGCAGTGCCAGAGGTGTTTTTTGATATGCTTTCACACAGGAAGTTCTTTTATCTTTTTACTGAAATCAGATATGATGTGGCGGATGCTGGCATTGCCGGCGGACGCATGTAAAAAAAGATGCAGGGAAGCCTTGCATCTTTTTTATGCAATAGGAAATTGCGTCCTATTGCATAAAAGCACTTCGTGCACAGATGCGCAGCTATCGCGCGCGGAACAAAAGCCGCGCTATGTCAGAAATTGGAACGCGAGAGTGCGTGAAGCGCACTTTTGTTCTTCTCTAGGAAAGACCTGTGTGAAGGTGGGGGGCACTTCCTTTTAAAGGAGGAGTTTATATGGTACAGATTAGGAATCTTACAATTACACATCGGAAGGATCTTCGGGTCATTTTGGAGGATTTTTCCATGGTCTTAAATGAGGGTGACAAGGCGGCGTTAATCGGTGAGGAGGGAAATGGCAAGTCTACCCTGCTAAAGCTGGTCTATGATGCGTCATTGGTGGAGGATTATGTGGAGTATTCCGGTGAGATCATCAAGGGGAATGCCCGCATCGGTTATCTGGCGCAGGAATTGCCGAAGGAGCAAAAGGATATGAGTGTCTACGAGTTCTGCTGTCAGAATGAGCAGTTCTATGAGATGACACCCAAGGAGTTGTCAGAAATCAGTGGAAGGCTTTATCTGCCAGCGGATATTTTCTATTCGGATCAGCGGGTGGGTGCACTGTCCGGTGGGGAGAAGGTGAAGTTGCAGCTTGCCAAGATCCTGATGGAGCAGCCAGATGTACTTTTTCTGGATGAGCCATCCAATGATATCGATATTCAGACCCTAGAGTGGTTGGAGCAGTTCATACAGTCGGTGAAGATGCCAGTACTTTATATTTCCCATGACGAGACATTGTTGGAGCGCACAGCCAATAAGATAATTCACATAGAGCAGATCATGCGCAAGACCAAGAGCCGTTATACGATTATGGCACTGGGCTATCAGGAATATGTGAGCAGACGGCAGAGCAGCCTAGCCCATCAGGAGCAGGTGGCAAAGAAGGAGCGCAGCGAGTACGAAAAGCAGCAGGAGAGGTTCCGTCAGATTCAGCAGAAGGTGGAGCATCAGCAAAATTCTATTACCAGACAGGACCCTCACGGTGGCAAGATGTTGAAAAAGAAAATGCATGCGGTGAAGTCCATGGAACGACGCTTTGACAAGGAATATGAAAATATGACGGAGATACCGGAGACTGAGGATGCCATTTTCATCAAGTTCGGGGAGGCTATTTCGATGCCGAATGGCAAGCGGGTGTTGGAGTTTGCCCGGGAGGAGTTGTGGGTAAGCCAAGGGGCAAGCGAAGGAATCGGAGAGAGCGGGCGTCTGCTGGCGAGGGATATTAAGCTGTCTGTGACAGGTCCAGAGCATATCTGCATCATTGGAAAAAATGGTGCCGGCAAGACCACACTGCTTCGGGAGATTGCAAGGGAATTATTGGCACGTACTGATATCAAAGCCTATTATATGCCACAGAACTATGAAGATGCCCTTGATATGACGGTAACACCAGTGGATTTCCTGTGTGAGACAGGGGATAGGGAGGAAGTCAGTCGGATTCGTACCTATCTGGGAAGTATGAAATATACTGCTGACGAGATGCTACATCCGATTGAGGAGTTATCCGGCGGGCAGAAGGCGAAGCTGCTTCTGCTAAAAATGAGCATGGCGGGATGTGATGTGCTGATATTAGATGAGCCTACCAGAAACTTTTCACCACTGTCCAATCCGGTCATAAGAGAGATGTTAAAGAATTATGGTGGAACAATCATCAGCATTTCCCACGACAGAAAGTATATCAACGAGGTATGTGACACGATATACGAGCTGACGGAGCAAGGATTGACGAAGAAGTAAAAGATGGAGAAAATCAAGGATTGTACCTTTTCGCGTGCACGTGATAAAGTTTGGGAAAATCGGTTGAAACCCTCTCAAAACCGTGTTAGGATGAGATTGACTTAGTAATGAGATTGACTTAGTAATGAGATGCGTTCTTATTACATAGTCTAAAAGATGAGTTTCTGACACCAAAAGAATACTTGCGGTGAAAGATATGGCTTAACATGAATGAGAACATGACCGATGCGTGCTACGTGGCGACAGGCGACGTGGACGTGTATTTTTGGTATGTAGATTAGGGCTGTATCTGAGCGTAAGTTTAGATACAGCCTTTTTGTGTATGTATGTCTTATTGTACAAAAAATAGATATAAGGAGTGAGCATGGAGACAAGAATTGCATTAATCGGAATCATCGTTGAAAATATGGAATCCATCGAGCAGTTGAATCATCTGCTGCATGAGTATGGCAATTATATCATCGGACGGATGGGGATTCCATATCGTGAAAGAGGGGTAAATATCATCAGTGTTGCCATTGATGCGCCACAGGATGTCATCAATGCCTTGTCCGGAAAAGTGGGCCGATTAGAGGGAATTACGGCAAAGACGGTGTACTCTAATGTCACAGGAAATACTCAATAGAGGGAGGCGTATAATGTCGCGGGAGACAGAGATTATTGAGGGTTTGCAAAGGGATAAAAATATTGATCTAGAGGGGCTTCGGGTGTTACTTACCACAGAGGATCAGGAAGCCCTTGAGGAATTGGCGAAGCGGGCAAGAGAGACCGCCCAGAGTATTTATGGGAATCAGGTCTATATCCGTGGGCTGATCGAGTTTACGAATTACTGTAAGAATGATTGCCTGTATTGTGGCATTAGAAGGAGTAACTGTCATGCAGACCGTTATAGATTGACTGAGGAGCAGATATTATCCTGCTGCAAGACGGGCTATGAATTAGGATTCCGCACCTTTGTATTGCAGGGAGGGGAAGATCCTTATTACACAGATGAGAGGATCTGTGAGCTTGTGGCATCAATCAAAAGGGATTACCCAGACTGTGCCGTGACTCTCTCCATTGGAGAGAAGGAGCGGGCGAGCTATCAGGCATATTTCGATGCGGGGGCAGACCGTTACCTGCTTCGGCATGAGACTGCCAATGAAACCCATTATCAGAAGCTTCATCCGGCAGAGATGTCCCTTGCGAACCGTAAGAGATGCCTGAGGGATTTAAAGGATATCGGTTATCAGACTGGATGTGGATTTATGGTGGGTTCTCCCCACCAGACTGTGGATACCCTGTATGAGGATTTGCAGTTCATCCGGGAATTGCAGCCGGAAATGGTGGGCATTGGTCCATTCATTCCGCAGAAGGATACCCCTTTTGGAAATGAGACAGCAGGAACGATGGACATGACGTTAAGACTATTATCCATCATTCGCCTATTGCATCCCCATGTGCTGCTGCCATCCACCACGGCTCTCGGCACGATTCACCCGAAGGGAAGGGAGAAGGGCATCTTTGCAGGTGCCAATGTGGTTATGCCGAACCTGTCCCCGGTGGATGTCAGAGATAAATATAAGTTATATGATAACAAAATATGCACTGGGGATGAGGCTGCTGAATGCCGATTCTGCATGCAAAAGCGCATGGAGAGCATTGGCTATGAAGTGGTGACAGACCGGGGCGATTACAAAAAATAGAAACATAACAGAAAGGAATATAAAATTATGTACGACGCAAAATCATTAAAAGCAGAGGAGTTCATCTCCGACGAGGAAATCAAAGAAACACTGGCATATGCAGATGCCAACAAGGACAATGTGGAGTTGATCGATGCCATCATTGCCAAGGCGAGAGAGCGCAAGGGCTTAAATCACAGAGAGGCATCCGTACTGTTAGCCTGTGAGATACCAGAGAAGATCGAGGAAGTATATGAGCTGGCACAGCAGATCAAGAAGGATTTTTACGGTAACCGTATCGTATTGTTTGCACCGTTATATCTCTCCAATTACTGTGTGAATGGTTGTGTATACTGTCCATATCATTTGAAGAATAAGCATATCGCTAGAAAGAAGCTGACACAGGAGGAAATCGTAAAGGAAGTAACTGCATTGCAGGATATGGGACATAAGCGTCTTGCCATCGAAGCAGGAGAAGACCCAGTAAACAACCCAATCGAATATATCTTGGAGTGTATCGAGACCATTTACAGCATTAAGCATAAAAATGGTGCGATCCGCCGTGTCAATGTCAATATCGCAGCAACCACTGTGGAAAACTACCGCAAGTTAAAGGAAGCTGGAATCGGTACATACATTCTGTTTCAGGAGACCTATCATAAGGAGAGCTATGAGCAGTTACATCCAACAGGACCAAAGCATGACTACGCATATCACACCGAGGCAATGGATCGTGCCATGGAGGGTGGTATCGACGATGTAGGACTTGGCGTACTCTTTGGACTGGAAATGTATCGCTATGAGTTCGCAGGACTGTTGATGCATGCAGAGCATTTAGAGGCAGTACATGGTGTGGGACCTCATACCATCAGTGTACCTCGTTTAAAGCGTGCAGATGATATTGACCCGACCCAGTTCGACAACGGAATCAGCGATGATATTTTTGCTAAGATCTGTGCATTGATCCGTATTTCTGTACCATATACAGGAATGATTATCTCTACCCGTGAGAGCAAGGAAGTACGTGAGCGCGTATTACCACTTGGTGTATCCCAGATCAGTGGTGCATCCAGAACCAGTGTGGGTGGCTATGCAGAGCCAGAACCAGAGGAGGAGAATTCTGAGCAGTTCGACGTCAGCGATCAGAGAACCTTAGACGAGGTCGTAAACTGGTTGATGAAGATGGATTATATCCCAAGCTTCTGTACGGCATGTTACAGAGAGGGTAGAACCGGTGACCGTTTTATGGCACTTTGCAAAAATATGCAGATCTTAAATTGCTGTCATCCAAATGCGCTGATGACATTAAAGGAGTACTTGGAGGATTACGCCAGCGAAGAGACTAAGAAGATCGGTATGGAATTGATCGAGCGTGAGCTTAAGAACATTCCAAATCCAAAGGTACAGCAGACCGCTTCTGAGCATATCCACGACATTGCAGAGGGTAAGAGAGACTACCGCTTCTAGGAGTATTCTTTACCCGCGGCAGAGTGGGCTTTGGCACACGTTGATTGAGTTTTAAGAGGGACGAAAATATGGCAGGAACTTTAAATGAGACACCTAGCAGCAACCGTCTGCACATCGGTATTTTTGGAAAGACCAACAGCGGAAAATCTGCATTTATCAATGCGTTTACCGGACAGGAGGTCTCCATTGTCGCGGATGTGTCAGGAACTACCACAGATCCAGTCTACAAAGCAATGGAGGTACATCCCTTAGGACCATGTACGATCATTGATACCGCAGGATTTGACGATGATACCCAGCTTGGGGAGAAGCGTCTGGAAAAGACAAAGCTGGCTGCGGAGAAGACGGAGCTGGCGGTCATCCTCTTTGCAGGTGAGAGACAGACCCTTGATACAGAAAATGTGGATGCAGAGATGACATTCGATATGGAGGAGGAGCTTCACTGGTATCATTTTTTCAAAGAGAAAAATACGCCAGTGCTGCTTGTGGTAAATAAGGCCGATGTTCGCACAGATGCACAGGAGTTTCTTGCCCAGATAAAAAATGAGACTGGGGAAGAGGCGCTGCTTGTCAGTGCCAAGACTGGTGAGGGCATGGCGCAGGTCAAGGAGGCATTGACCAGAAAGATACCAGAAAATTATGGCAGTCAGCAGATTACAGGCAGTCTTGTGGGGGAGGAGGACTTAGTACTTCTCGTGATGCCTCAGGATATTCAGGCGCCGAAGGGCAGATTGATATTGCCACAGGTGCAGACCATAAGGGAACTGTTGGATAAGAAATGTCTTGTTATGAGTGTCACCACAGATAAGCTTGAGGCGGTACTTAAGGTGTTAAATGAGCCACCGAAGCTTATCATTACGGATTCTCAGGTGTTTGGATATGTCTATGAGCATAAGCCGGCGGAGAGTATGCTGACATCCTTTTCTGTCTTATTTGCGGCATATAAGGGAGATCTGCCCTATTATGTGGAAGGAGCAAAGCAGATTGATGCTCTGACTGCAAATTCTAAGGTGCTGATCGCAGAGTGCTGTACCCATGCGCCACTTTCGGAGGACATCGGTAGGGTAAAGATACCAAGGATGTTGAAAAAGAGATTTGGTGAGACCCTTACTGTGGATATCGTCAGCGGCATGGACTTCCCGCAGGATCTCAGCGATTATGACCTTATCATTCAGTGCGGAGCCTGTATGTTCAACCGGAAATATGTCATGTCCCGAATCGATCGAGCAAGGGAGCAGGAGGTTCCGATGACGAACTATGGTGTGACCATTGCACATTTGACAGGAATTCTGGATAAGATTACAATGCCTTAATATATGATACGATGCATGCGGAGTGAAACTGTCATAGGAGGCGATTGGGATGATACAGGACATTTTTCCATTACAGTTAGAAAATCAATATCGATGCAAAGAGCCAGGCGAAGGAAGCCGCCTGATGATTTTTTATCATAATGAGATTTTGGTAAAAAGAGAGGGCGAGCTGGATTTTTTACCATATGAGGCGTTACAGGCGTGGTGTGAAAAATATGGTAGGTCATTGCCGAAGATGGTATATCTGTTTTCTGTGGATGAGAGGGATTACTTTCTGACAGAGTTGCCGGAGGAATTGCTTCCATGTTGCACAGGTGAAGGCGCGGCTGCGAGTGTGAGTGCGGAAGCGACTGGGAGTGTGGCAACGAATGCGACTGCGGATTGGAAGAACGAGTGGGACTATGCGTTCGTGCGTATGTTTGCGGTACGTTCACGGAAGCCGAAGGAGCAGGTCTTTGCGGCGGCGACAGCGTGGCATCTGTATGTCTGGTATAGGGACAACTGTTTTTGTGGCAGATGTGGCAGCAGGTTAGAGCACAGTGATAAGCTTCGTATGCTGACCTGTCCGGATTGCGATAACCGGGTATTTCCTAAGATTGCGCCGGCGGTGATCGTGGGTGTGACAAATGGAGAGTATATCCTGATGACCAAGTACGCGAATCGGGAATATAAGAGATATGCGCTGATTGCGGGATTTACGGAAATTGGCGAGACTGCGGAGGAGACGGTGGCGCGTGAGGTCATGGAAGAGGTAGGGCTCTCTGTGAAGAACATTCGTTATTATAAGAGTCAGCCATGGGGATTTGACTCGAATCTTCTGCTGGGATATTTTTGTGAGCTGGATGATCCGGAGGGACTTTCTTCTATTAAAATGGATGAGGAGGAGCTGGCGGAAGCCGAGTGGGTACATTACAGTGATGTGCCGGATGACCCGGAGGGACTTTCCTTGACCAGAGAAATGATGACGGTATTTAAGAAAGAATTTCATAAGTAATATGTGGGTTGCCATTGAGAAAAAATCATGGCAGCCTTTTTTATTTTTATATTGACACCTGAAAACAACTACTGTATTATTACAATAGTACAGATGGAAAATATGAAGAAATCGTAAGGAATTCAAAAGAATTCTTAAGATTCATTTAAGTCCATTTTTTTCCAAGTGGGATAATGGTACAATCAGCGTAAATTGCAAAAATAAATAAGGGAGAGAGAACATGAAGGGCAAAAACGAATTAGGCGAACAGAAAGGAACCGTGGCAGTACAGCCAAAGAAAAAGAAGAAGGTATGGATTGCTGTACTGGTAGTGGTGGCACTTGTGGTGGTAATCATTGGTAAGATGTTAAGCAGCGCTACACAGGAGGTAGCGATGATTACGAATCTGGTGGAGATAGAGCCAGTGCAGATGCGAGATCTTTCTGATACGATTTCTTTGAAGGGAACAATTGCAGGAGATAGCAAGACCAATATTATCTCTAAGGCGACCACCGAGGTTACCGCGATGAACGTGCAGGTGGGAGATATCGTACAGGAGGGAGATGTACTTTGTACATTAGATTCTGCTTCGATTGAGGAGAAGATTGCAGAGTTAGAGACATCCCTTTCTAACGCAAACGCAGTGGAGAGCATCAATAACCAGCAGGCAGTAGATGCGGTAGAGCAGGCAAGACAGGATCAGGCAGTGAAGTTGGAAGAGGCTCAGATCGCAATTGACCGTGCAGAGGCAGCGGTAGGTGGTGTTCTGTTACAGCAGCAGAATGGCATCGAGGTAGATTTTGCCACAGCTTCTGCAGCACAGCAGGCACTTGAGGATGCGAACCGCCAGTACGCACAGATCTTAGAGAGTACCAATAATGCGATTGAAAATGCACAGCTTCAGGTGGAGTTGAATCAGTATAAGGATTCTGATACAAGTACTAAGGATACCTTGGATGACTTAAGAGAGCAGTTGAGTGACTGTGAAGTGGTAGCACCTTGTAGTGGTGTGGTAACAGCGGTAAATGTATCTGTTGGAGATATCAATACAGCAAAGACGACGATGATTACAATTGAGGATACCAATGCATTAAAGCTGGTCGCAACTGTTGATGAAGCGGACATCTTAAAGCTGGAAGAGGGCATGAACGCTGTGGTAACTGCAGATGCTACTGGAGAGCAGGAGATTACAGGAACTGTGTCCAGAGTTGTCAGAGTTAAGAACCAGTCCACAGGTACAGAGGCAGCGGCTGGTGGATATTCTGTTGAGATTTCTATTGATAATCAGGATCTTTTGATCGGTATGGCAGCAAAGGCAAAGGTCATGATCAAGGAAAAGGGTGAAGCATTGGCTGTTCCATATGATCTGATTCAGTATGATGAGGAAGGAAATGCATATGTACTGGTAGCTGAGGCAAATGAAGATGGTTCTGCTACTGCAGTGCGCAAGAATGTAGAGCTTGGCGAAGAGATAGATTACTATACTGAGATAACCGGCGGTGACCTTAAGGAAGGTGATATGCTGATCTACGACTATACTTATTCCATCATGGAAGGAGATACCTTTGCGCCAGAGCAGATGTACTCCAATCAGGATCTTGGCATTGACGTTGATATGACAGATGGCATGGACGATGCAGTTGTGGAGGTTGTGGAATAGTGAGCGAACCAGTAATCCGAATGGAAAAGATAGTTAAGACATATTATGAGGGAAAGCCCAACGAATTAGAGATTCTTCACGGGATTGACCTTACAGTAAATCAGGGTGAGTTTGTTTCCATCGTCGGTGAGTCCGGTTCCGGAAAAAGTACATTGATGAACATCATTGGAGTATTGGACAGACAGACCGCGGGAACTTATTACCTTGAGGGGCAGGATGTAAATATTATGACAGATGAGGTCCGCAGTGCGATCCGTAATCGAAGAATTGGTTTTGTATTTCAGAACTTTAACCTGCTACCGAGAGCAAATGCCCTTAAGAATGTAATGGTTCCATTGATGTACGGGGAAGACCGTGCGAAGAACCAGAAGGAGCGCGCGATGGAGATGCTTGCCATGGTAGGTATGGAGGATCGTGCCGGACATAGACCGAATGAGCTTTCTGGTGGACAGAAGCAGAGAGTGGCAATTGCCCGTGCGATGATCAATGACCCTGCTATTATTCTGGCGGATGAGCCGACAGGAGCGTTGGATTCCAAGACGGGTCATATGGTCATGGACTTATTCCACAAGCTTCATGAGGAGCAGGGCAAGACGATTGTTCTGATTACCCATTCACAGGAGCTTGCAGCGGAGACTCAGCGAATCGTAACACTCTTAGACGGCGAGATCGTGTCAGATAAGGGAGGTGGACGCTAATGTTTTTTGAGAATATCAAAGAGGCGGTAACCAGTATTTTTGCCAATAAGATGCGTTCACTGCTGACCATGCTTGGTATTATCATCGGTATCAGTTCCGTGATTATCATTACGACAATTGGTGGTTCTATTCAGAGTACCTTGACCGCGACACTGAACTCTCTTGGTGGTAACACTGTTTCTGTATATGTGGATGCGCGTTATCCAGAGACTGATGAGGAGTGGGATACATGGGTATATCCAGAGATGGATGAGGACGACTATGTGACGCAGCAGATGATCGATGATCTGGTTGCAACATATCCAGATGAAATCAAGGGTGTTGCGGCGCAGAGTTACCTTGGTTCAGGACAGATCAAGGATGATACCAATCCAGATAATTATGCCAACGTCAATATTGATGGTATCACACCGGAGTATCTAGACTATATGAAGCTGGAAATGTATGCAGGTAGAAGTCTGACAGCGGCAGATAACGTAGGACAGAAAAAGGTCTGCCTGATTGCAGATACCATGGCGGCAAGTTATTTTGGTGATGAGAATCCAATCGGAGAGAAAATCTCTATTGTAGCTTCTGATGGAGCAATTTATGATTTTGTTATCGTAGGTGTCTACGAGTACAATCAGGCACTTTTTGGTAAGGTAGATACCAGTGTGGCAGAAAAGGATCGTGTCACAGAACTGATGATTCCGTTGCAGACCTGCTTTAAGTTACAGGGAGCAGATCAGACTGGTTATGATTACTTTAATATGTTACTTACCCCATTGGCAGATGTGGAACAGGCAACCGCGGATATCCTTACATATTTTGATGAGATTTATGCTGACAATGAGGACTTTGAGGTAACTGCATATAATATGCAGTCCGATATGGGAATGATCAATACTGTATTGAATGTTATTACGGTAGCGGTTTCTGGTATTGCAGCGATTTCCTTAATCGTTGGTGGTGTCGGCGTTATGAATATCATGCTGGTGTCCATCACAGAGCGTACCAGAGAGATTGGTGTCCGTATGGCACTTGGTGCTAAGCGCCGTACCATTAAGATGCAGTTCGTAATAGAAGCAATCGTGCTGTGTCTGATTGGTGGTGTGATCGGTATCCTCATCGGTGTGGGTATCGGAGCACTCTTAGGACAGGTGGCAGGATTTATTATCCAGAATATGTATGCAGAATATGCTAGCTACATTATTATGGAAGTACATCCTTCTGGAACAGCAATCATGCTGTCATTGTTCTTCTCTATGTTGACGGGTGTATTCTTCGGATACTATCCAGCAAATAAGGCTTCTAAGATGGAAGTAATTGATGCGTTGAGATATGAGTAAGTAAGTTGAGGTGGCAGGAAATAGAAATAAGCCGAGTCAGCTCGACTGCACTGCGTTACGTCTCGCTGTGGGCATGCGCCCAATAAGTGTGAGAATAAGCCGAGCCAGCTCGACTGCACTGCGTTACGTCTCGCTGTGGGCATGCGCCCAATAAAATAAAAAAGGAAAGATCGGTTCTGCAAATGAATTTGCGAACGCGCTCTTTCCTTTTTCATTTTACTCGGCTTATTTATTAACAAAGTATAAATTCCTCAATTTTTCCAACAATCCTGTTGACAAAGAAATATGTTGGTGCTATCTTAAGTACATGGATGTTAGCACTCCACATGAACGAGTGCTAATAATCAAAAAGGAAACTGCATATACTCTAATTATAGGAGACCAGTGATGGACGAATTTGAATTAGATGAACGAAAAACCAAAATTTTAAATGCAATTATCCGTAATTATCTTGAGACAGGCGAACCGGTAGGTTCCAGAACGATTTCTAAGTATACGGATTTGAACCTTAGTTCAGCGACGATCCGTAATGAGATGGCTGACTTGGAGGAGCTGGGATATATTTTACAGCCTCACACTTCAGCGGGACGTATTCCATCTGATAAGGGATACCGCTTCTATGTGGATCACTTGATGGAGGAGAAGAACCGTGAAGTGGATGAGATGAAGAGCTTTGTCATCGAGCATACGGAGAAGGTAGAGCAGGTGTTACAGCAGGTCGCTAAGATACTTGCCAACAATACCAATTATGCAACGATGGTAACTGCACCGAGCTATCATCGCAATAAGGTGAAGTTCATACAGCTTTCCAATGTGGATGAATATCAGGTGTTGGCGGTAATCGTCACAGAAGGAAATATGGTCAAGAATAAGATGATTTCCGTATCAGAGCCGATTGACAATGAGACGATGCTAAAGCTGAATTTCCTGTTGAATTCCAATCTGAATGGATTGGCTTTGGAGGAGATCAATCTTGGAACCATAGCAAAGCTTAAGGAACAGGCTGGTATTCACAGCGACATCGTCAGTGATGTTCTTGATACCTTGGCAGAGACCATGGGACAGGATGATGACATTCGAATCTATACCAGCGGTACGACGAACTTTTTCAAGTATCCAGAGCTGAGCGATTCGGAGAAGGCAAGTGAGCTGATATCCACTTTTGAGGAGAAGCAGCAGTTAGCAAGCCTTGTAACTGAGAACCTGTTAGAAGGAGAAAATACAGGGATTCAGGTTTATATAGGAAATGAAAGCCCGATTCAGACAATGCGAGATTGTAGTGTTGTGACAGCAACTTATGAATTAGGTGAAGGCATCCGGGGAACGATAGGAATTGTCGGACCGAAGCGGATGGATTATGAGAAAGTCATGGATAACCTTAAGGTACTTAAGAATTCGCTAGATGGAATCTTAGATAAGCCGAAGGGACAGACATAAAGCTTGGCTTGAATCACAGAAATATGAAGTGTGGAGGAATGAGATGCCAGAGAATAAGGAAGAGATTTTAGAAGAAGTAGAAGATATGGAACAGGAAGCGACTGTTGAAGCAGAGGAAGCGACTGCTGAGGATGTGGAAGCGGAAGATATAGCAGACGGGGAAGCAGCGGATACAGAAGGCGAAGAAGACGAGACAGAGGCTGCTGAGAAGTCCGAAGATAAGAAGGGATTTTTCAAAAAGAAAAAGGATAAGAAGGACGAACAGATCGAAGAGCTCAACGATAAGTTGAAGCGCCAGATGGCAGAGTTCGATAACTTCCGTAAGCGTACAGAAAAGGAAAAGGCTCAGATGTACGACATGGGAGCTAAGAGCATCATCGAGAAGATCTTACCAGTCATCGATAACTTTGAGCGAGGACTTGCAGCTGTTCCAGAAGAGAATAAGGAAGATGCATTCGTTACTGGAATGGATAAGGTATATAAGCAGATGCTTACCGAGTTAGACTCCATTGGAGTGAAGCCAATCGAGGCAGTAGGATGCGAGTTCAATCCAGATTTCCACAATGCAGTGATGCAGGTGGAGAGTGAGGAATATGAATCCGGCGTTGTGGCACAGGAGTTACAGAAGGGCTACACATACAAGGATTCCGTAGTACGCCACAGTATGGTAGGCGTTGTATCATAAAGGTGACTGGCAGAGATGCCATTGACCATAGATAGTAAACAATGACAATATTTTTATAGAAGAAATAGGAGGAATTAGTCATGGGAAAAATTATCGGTATTGACTTAGGAACAACAAACAGCTGTGTAGCAGTTATGGAAGGTGGAAAGCCAACTGTTATCGCTAATCAGGAAGGTGCAAGAACTACACCATCTATCGTAGCATTTACAAAGACTGGTGAGAGATTAGTCGGAGAGCCAGCAAAGCGTCAGGCAGTTACCAATGCAGAGAAGACAATCGCTTCTATCAAGAGACATATGGGAACAGACTATAAAGTAGCAATTGATGATAAGCAGTATTCTCCACAGCAGATTTCTGCTATGGTACTTCAGAAGTTAAAGGCTGATGCAGAGGGATACTTAGGTGAGACTGTAACTGAGGCAGTTATCACAGTACCTGCTTACTTCAACGATGCTGAGCGTCAGGCAACTAAGGATGCTGGTAAGATTGCTGGTCTTGATGTAAAGCGTATCATCAACGAGCCAACAGCAGCAGCTTTAGCATATGGTCTTGACAACGAGAAAGAGCAGAAGATCATGGTATACGACCTTGGTGGTGGTACATTCGATGTTTCCATTATCGAGATCGGTGACGGTGTCATCGAAGTATTATCAACCAACGGTGACACACATCTTGGTGGTGATGATTTTGATAACAAGATCACACAGTGGATGATCGATGAGTTCAAGAAGGCTGAGGGAGTTGACTTATCCGCAGATAAGATGGCACTTCAAAGATTAAAGGAAGCAGCAGAGAAGGCTAAGAAGGAGTTATCTTCTGCTACAACAACCAATATCAACCTGCCATTCATCACAGCAACTGCTGAGGGACCAAAGCACTTTGATATGAACCTTACAAGAGCTAAGTTCGATGAGTTAACACATGATTTAGTAGAGAGAACAGCTATTCCAGTTCAGAACGCTATGAAGGATGCTGGACTTACCAACGCAGACTTAGGTCAGGTATTATTAGTTGGTGGTTCTACACGTATCCCAGCAGTACAGGATAAGGTTAGACAGCTTACAGGCAAGGAGCCAAGCAAGTCCTTGAACCCAGACGAGTGTGTAGCAATCGGTGCTTCCATTCAGGGGGGTAAGTTAGCAGGTGATGCTGGCGCAGGCGAGATCTTATTGTTAGACGTTACTCCGCTTTCACTTTCTATCGAGACTATGGGTGGTGTAGCAACTAGATTAATTGAGAGAAATACAACAATTCCTACCAAGAAGAGCCAGATCTTCTCAACCGCAGCTGATAATCAGACAGCCGTTGATATCAACGTAGTACAGGGTGAGAGACAGTTCGCAAGAGATAACAAGTCCCTTGGACAGTTCCGTCTGGATGGTATCCCACCAGCACGTCGTGGTGTACCTCAGATCGAGGTTACTTTCGATATCGATGCAAATGGTATCGTAAACGTATCCGCAAAGGATCTTGGAACAGGAAAAGAGCAGCACATCACAATTACTGCTGGATCTAACATGTCTGATGACGAGATCGATAAGGCAGTAAGAGAGGCAGCAGAGTACGAAGCTCAGGATAAGAAGAGAAAGGAAGCTATCGATGCAAGAAACGATGCAGATTCCTTCGTATTCCAGACACAGCAGGCATTAGATCAGGTAGGTGCGAACTTAGATGCTGCTGATAAGACAGAAGTTGAGAACGACATGAACGCTGTTAAGTCCTTCTTAGATGCACATCAGAGTGCAGAAGAGATGACAGAGGCTGATGTAACAGAGTTGAAGTCATTACAGGAGAAGTTAACACAGAGTGCTCAGAAGGTATTTGCTAAGATGTATGATCAGGCACAGGCAGCTCAGGGAGCAGCAGGAGCAGGTCCAGACATGAGCAATATGGGCGGAGCAGCAGGAACAGGTTCTGCAGATGACGATGTTGTAGATGCAGATTTCAAAGAGGTCTAAATTCTATTCTGAAACTCAGATATTTACAAAATAGTCACATTATGCTACCATGTTTCGCATGGCATATAAAAGGGGTTTCCGGATGGTGACATCTGGAAACCTTCTGTGCGATAAAGCGATATTTACAAGAAAGCTATGCATGGAGATCGTGTGATAGATTAGGATTGGAAAGAGGAATCGTTATGGCAGATAAAAGAGATTATTATGAAGTCTTAGGTGTAAGTAAGACTGCATCAGATGATGAGATCAAAAAGGCATTCCGTGCCCTTGCCAAGAAGTATCATCCAGATATGCATCCGGGAGATAAGGAATGTGAAGAAAAGTTCAAGGAAGCACAGGAAGCCTATGCAGTGCTGAGTGATGCTGACAAGAGAAGACAGTATGATCAGTTTGGTCATTCAGCCTTTGATGGAACAGGCGGCGCTGGTGGATTCGACTTCTCTGGCATGGATATGGGAGACATCTTTGGAGATCTTTTTGGAGATTTCTTCGGTGGTGGTTCTAGAAGAAGAGCGAACGATGGTCCTATGAAGGGCGCTAACTTAAGAACCAGTGTGAGAATTACCTTTGAGGAGGCTGTATTTGGCTGTGAGAAGGAAATTGAGATGGTTCTTAAGGATGAGTGCCAGACTTGTCACGGAACCGGAGCTAAGCCGGGAACAACACCTGAGACCTGTTCTAAGTGTGGTGGAAAGGGTAAAGTAGTATTTACCCAGCAGTCCTTCTTCGGAACTGTCCAGAATGTGCAGACCTGTCCAGAGTGTAGTGGTTCTGGTAAGATCGTTCGTGAGAAGTGTCCAGACTGCCGTGGTACAGGATATATTGCAAGCAAGAAGAAGATTCAGGTGTCAATCCCAGCAGGTATTGATAATGGACAGAGCGTTCGTATCCGCGAGAAGGGTGAGCCGGGTATTAACGGAGGTCCAAGAGGAGATCTGTTGGTGGAGGTCGTGGTTTCCAGACATCCATCTCTCCAGCGTCAGGATATGAATATTTATTCTACTGCACAGATTTCCTACGCACAGGCAGCATTGGGCGGTGAGATCCGTATCGGTACTGTGGATGGAGATGTGCTGTATGAGGTAAAGCCGGGTACACAGACAGGTACTAGAATTCGTCTTAAGGGCAAGGGTGTTCCGTCCCTGCGTAATAAGTCAATTCGTGGAGACCAGTATGTAGACCTTGTGGTTCAGACTCCAACAGGCTTAAGCGCAGAGGCGAAGGAGCTGCTTCGTCAGTTTGATGAAGCTACGGGAGGTTCTTTGAATAAGGGCTCACAGGAAAGTGCTACCGCTTCTGAGAAGCACAAGAAAAAGAAGGGATTCATGGATAAGATCAAGGAATCTCTGGACGATATTTAAGGGAATATGACAAGGAGTGACATGTGATACTGTCGAATTGCAGTATTACAGTCACTCTTTTTTTAGGTAATATTGCCTATTGAGCAATGCTACTAAATGTAGTATCATGTTCGATAGTTGGTTACTAATACTAGTGTCTGCATATGCAGGAGGAGAAAGGACATGGATCAGTCAGCAATTAGGACAGATGACATGAAAATTGCTTTCCAGCAGTGGTGCTTTGAAGAGACAGATATGATTGAGCGCGGCAAACAGGCATTACGAAAGGAAAAGAGAGAATTAGAGCGGGAGCGTAGAAAGCTAGAACGTGAAAAGCATGAATTCTCGATTGCCAAGGATATAGAAGAGGATCGTATCGAAAAGGAGAAGAAGCTTTTCGAGATGAAGTGGAAGATTCTTGAGGCGGAATTACAGAAGCTTGCCAGTGAGAAGAAGCAGGTAGAGAAACAGCGTAAGTTCTATGAATATGTGAATGAGCATGAGATTGAAGAGCGTTCTCAGGCGTCTGGACAGATCGTGCGTGGCGACAAGTTCTTTGTCGGTGTGGAGGACAAGCATGCTCTTAAGAAGCGCTATAAGGATCTGATTAAGATCTACCACCCGGACAATGCTTCTGGTGATATCAGTACGGTTCAGGAGATTAATAGAGAATACGATAAGTTACAGGCGAGGTATCAGTAGTGGGATTTGTACTCATAGTTGGAGGCTTCCTGTGTCTGTGGGCAGGTCAGTTAGAGAAAGCAAATAAGGATTATAGAAGAACTGTGATGCTGGCAGCAGGCTTTATGGTATGTGGTATCTTTTTAGTGATAACACAGTTCGTTCTGCATGATGATTCGTTGACAGTTATGCTATTGTACCTATGTTTTGGTGGATTGATAGCGTTTTTAGGAATCTGTAATATGGGACATATTATAACCTGCAATCAGCCTATTCGGGGAATATACCGTGGATATAACAGGGTTTCCACTGGAAGAGGTGGTCCTCTGTATTTTCCAGTTTTTGATTATCAGGTCGCTGGAGCAGACTTTCATGAACAGAGTACGGAGACTGTGAGCAAGTCGAAGCTGAAGAGAGAGTTTATCGAAGGCGAATGGTATGAGATCTATGTAAACGAGAAGCGGCCAAGGATGTTCATTGTTACTAAGCGCATACATTTGCGTGATGTACTCGTGACGATGGCGGGACTGATATTCTTTGGACTGGGAGTATGGCTTGCGACAGGGCTGATAACAGCGAGAATGTGATAGAAAATAAAAAGAGATAAGGATGTTTCGTCCTTATCTCTTTTGCGTTATAAGAGGCATCCGCGAAAGGATGCCTCATTGTCTGTGAGCATATCTTATGCTGGGTAGATCAGATGTGCCTCGTCGATGTTGTACAAGGTATTATTCAGATAACGGTCTGCCAGATAGTTTGCCATGCCAAGGTTCATATCCAGATAGTTGCCGCAGTCCTTTGGAGAAGCACCAGGTATTTCATCCTTGAAATCGCGGATGAACTCAAACATTTCGATCATAAGAGAGACGATATCCTTGGATTCGTAATCCCCTGCCAGCAGGAGATAGAAACCGGTGCGGCATCCCATTGGTCCAAAGTAGACAGTCTTGTCGCCAAATTCCTTGTAATTGCGTAAAAAGGTAGCTGCCAGATGCTCGATGGTGTGCATCTCAGCCGTATTCATAACTGGTTCGTCATTCGGGGAGGTCATGCGAAGATCAAAGGTAGTGATCACCTCTGCACCTACATGATCCTTTCTGGATACATAGACACCCGGCTGCAACTTGATATGGTCAATGGTAAAACTTGCGATTTTTTCCATAAAATAAATCCTCCTGTAAATATAATAAAATTGACACTTCTTTAATGTGTTCAAAGATTCTCTATCCACCTTAAAACAGATTAAAATATTCGTCAAGAGAACATTTTTAAAATCTTATAAATTCTAGCGGGGAGGCGAGATTGACTCCTGTAATAAGGCTGTGCTAAAATCGGAACAAAGGGGCTTTATATGAGAGTAGAATTCGAAAAGGAAAAGGGACAGATATATGGAGCAATATGATTTTACAACACAGCAGTCTATCTTGATTCAGGGGGCGATGGAATCAGAGACGGAATACATGATTGGACAGCTTGAGGATGCAGACTGTGTTACCTTAGGAATCTATAAGTATCACACAGGTTTTCTGGGAAAGCATAGAGAGCCTGTTATAATTTCAAGAACCTATCAGGGCATGGTCAACGCCGCGGCAGCCACCAGCCTTGCACTTACCTATTTTGCACCGAAAGCGGTGATTAATCAGGGAATTGCCGGAGGACATGCCCCAGAGATTCATTTGGGGGATATTTTAATCGGTGAGCGTATTGTGCCGATGGGTGCTGTAATGTGGGAGTATGGCGCGTCCGGTGCTGGCATTGACGTACAGGGATTTCGACCACTGGAGCTTGAGATATATAATAAGGCAAAAGGGGTAACAGAGAAGATTGCAGATTTTTCTTGTGATGAGAGATTAGTTGCAGTTGCGGAGCGTGTAGAGACAACAAAACACACCATGAGAGGCGTTATCGGCTCTGCGGATGAATGGAATAATCAGATCGATCGTATCGCTTTGCTGAGAGAACGCTATCAGACAGTGGCAGAGGAGATGGAATCTGCGGCGATGGCACAGCTTTGTGTGTCCTATGGAGTTCCATTTATCGGGGTGCGGATCATATCCAATTCCATTGTAAATGGGGAAGAGTATGATGAGTCAGTGGGAATGGATATACAGAAGTTCGTAATTGCCTATGTGGAGGAGTTGAATGGCTTTTCTTAAATAATAGGAAATACCGCGAAAAAAGTGGGGAGGTAGCGGATGTACAAAAGATGGAGAAGGGCGGTAGCAGCATTCCTTGTCATTGTGTGCATGATGACATTGGCAGGTGTAAATGGGGTCTATGCGGCTGAAAATGACGGACAGGAAAGCCGTACCGTAAGAATTGGCTATATTGATTATTCTGGATTTATCACACTGGAGGATGACGGTGACTATGTGGGATACGGTGTGGAATATCTGGAGGAGATTGCAGAGTATACGGGCTGGGAATATGAGTATGTGTATGATAGCTGGGAGAATCACCTTGAGAGTCTTAAGAATGGGGAGATCGATTTTATCTGCCATGCCCAAAAGACCGATGAGCGGGAAGAGAATTATCTGTTTTCCAAGTATGCTATTGGAGCGGAGTCCAGTATCCTGTATGTCAGAGAGGATGATAATCGTTATTATTACAATGATTTTGAAGCTTTTGATGGCATGCGGATCGCAGTGCTTACAGATAGCTTCCAGAATGCAGAGTTTTCGGAATATGCAGCAAAGAAGGGATTTGACTTTGAGTTCGTGAACTACGATACCCCGGAGAAATGTTTTGAGGCGCTGGATGCGAAAGAGGTAGATGCGGCGGCGATGGGAAGTCTTTCTCTTAAGCCGGGATATAAGGTAATCTGTCGTTTTGGTTCTGACCCGTTTTATTTTATGACAGGACTTAAGAACGAGGATCTTATGGATGAGCTGGATGATGCATTAGGGCAGATTACAGCAGCGGGTTCTTCCTTTCAGACTGATCTGTATCAGAAGTATTATGGGAATATGGTCGCGGATCAGGAAGTGATTATGACAAGGGAAGAGGCGGAATATATTGAGGAAGCAGATGCGATAAAGATAGCTTTTATCCCGTCATTGAAGCCATTTTCTTATAGGAATGATGAGGATGAGATCACAGGTATCACGGTAGACATCTTAAAGCTTCTGGAAGAAAAGAGTGGTCTTACCTTTGAATATGAAATGATGCCAAATGGCGTGAAGCCATCGGACTATTTGGAAGAGAATCCAGAGGCTTTTGTTGCAGGAATTATGGTGGATAATCCGGCATTTGCAAATGAAGACTATCTATTGACGGACTGCTATTATACCGATGATGTGGCATTGGTATGTCTCAGTGGTATGGATTTTGATCTGGATGCGAAGGACTGTACCTATAAGCTGGCAATTCCGGGAAGCTATGTCGCATTGGAGAACCATATTAAGGAGAACTATCCGCAGTTTGAAATTATACTGTGCGAAGATACCGAGGCGTGCCTTAAAATGGTGCAGGAGGAAAAGGTTGATTTTGCTGCCCAGAATGTCAATGTGCTAGAACCATATCTAGCGAATCCTCATTATGAGGGAATGACCGTGGTTCCTACTTTTTTCATGCAGGAAAATATGGGCATTGTGTCTCTTAACACAGAGGAAAATCAGATTGTTACTAATATATTAAATCGCTGTATTTCCTCTATCACTTCCACGGAATTGGCACAGTTCACCGTGGATCATACTGTGGCAAATAGCTATCGGTTGACAGTGGGAGATATGCTTTATCGGTTCCGATATCCATTTGTTGCCATTGGAGTATTGGCTTTTGCTGTGATTATTCTGTTGATAGCATTTAGCATATTGCGCAGAAGAAATTATCATAGACTGGAAGAGAAGAATAGACAGCTGGGAGAGGCGGTGGCACAGGCAAACGAGGCAAACCGTGCCAAGAGTCAATTTTTAGCCCGCATGAGCCATGAGATACGAACGCCGATGAATGCCATCGTAGGATTGACGGAGCTGGCAAAACATAAAGTAGAAGAGCCGGGGCAGGTGGGGGAATATTTGGACAAGATAGAGACCTCCTCCAAGGTGCTTCTTAATATCATCAATGATGTCTTAGATATGTCTGCCATTGAGAGTGACAAGATGAAGATTGCACAGAGTTCGTTTGTGCTTAGGGACATTTTGGATTCCATTGAAACGGTATATGCTACCCAATGTAAGCAAAAGGGTGTTTTCTTTGAGATGGATACCAAGGAGGTCATGGACTATCATGTATGGGGAGATGGACTGCGGTTGAATCAGATCTTGCTGAACTTGATCTCCAATGCCTATAAGTTCACACCGAAGGGTGGCAAGATTACAGTGACAGTGCGGGAGGTACAGCGTCGGGAGGACAATGCTTACTATCAGTTCATCGTGACAGATACCGGAGAAGGCATGGGTCCAGAGATGCTTGAGCGATTGTTCCAACCTTTTGAACAGGAGGGAGCGGAAACCGCCCAGAAGCATGGTGGAAGTGGACTTGGACTCTCCATTGCGAAGAACCTGGTAGAATTGATGGGAGGCTCGATTTCCTGTCAGTCTGAGAAGGGTTGCGGCACTACATTTACGGTATCGCTGCCGTTTGGATTGGAAATAGCATCTGAAAATGATGAAGTTGCAATGACGAAAAAAGTAGAGTCTGTGGAAGTGGCAGATGCTGCGGTGGATAAAGCAGTGTCCGCGGACAAAACAGAAACTGTGGATGAGACAGGAACTGTGGATGAGACGGGAACTGCGGATGAGACAGGAACTGCGAAAAGGCTAGAATCTGCGAATGAGACGGAGGTATCGGAGCAGAAATCTTATGATTTCCATGGTAAGAAGGTATTGCTGGTAGAGGATACGGAGTTAAATGCAGAGATTGCCAGAGAATTATTAAGCCTTGTCAATATGAAGGTGGATCATGCATGGAATGGAAAAGAGGCAGTGGAGATGTTCGAAGCCGCCGCCGAGGGAACTTACGAAGCGGTGCTTATGGATATCCAGATGCCAGTGATGAATGGCTACGAGGCATCAGAGGCAATCCGCGGTCTTAAGCATCCAGAGGCATCCACCATTCCGATATATGCTATGACCGCCAACGCCTTTGCAGAGGATGTCAGCGCATCCTTAAATGCAGGAATGAATGGTCACATTGCAAAGCCGATTGATACAGCAATCTTATATCAGACTTTGTACAAGGTAGTGAAGGAGAAGGAATGCAGGAATATATAACGACTTATTCAAAGGTACATTTTACGCCTCTTGCACCGAAGCAGGAGGATATCATGATCGAGGACATCGCCCACGCCCTGTCCCTTATGACTAGAGCCAATGGACATTTTCGTGAATTCTACTCCGTGGGACAGCATTCTATGGACTGTGCCATGCTGGCAAAGGCGGAGGGGCGCAGTGCAAGAGAGATCATGGCTTGTCTGATGCATGATGCCAGTGAGGCATATCTTTCGGACATCACTAGACCAGTAAAAGGCAGCCTGCCAGAGTACCGCAGAATTGAAAAGGTATTGCAGGATGCCATCTACGCCAAATATATATCGGGTGGATTGAGCGAAAGAGAGTCTCTTATCGTAAAACGCATCGATGATACCTGTCTGTATTATGAATTTGAACATTTTATGGGGGAAAAATTATTTGAAACGGCGCCGCAGATACTGCGGCTGCCGGAATATAAAGTGAGTCCTTTTAAAGAAGTAGAGGAAGCCTTCTTAGAAATGTTCCATGAGACGAAAAAGCTCATGGATGAAAATTAGTAGTTGCTCAATACAAGTCGCTGCTTGAATGGAGCCTCCATCTGATCGATGGTGCGTCTCGCCTGACCGTAACGGTTGCGGTGGGTGCGGATAATATAGATCTGGCTGGCTCCACGATACTTCTCTCTCAAGAAAAATGGAATCCGAATCCAGTTCTTGGTAAATGGAATCTGGTTCTCAATCAAAAGCTGGGCTGCCTGATTGCTGATACGCTCGTTGGTAGTCCGGCATAATTCTACATCCTGATCAATTGATTTGCTCTTTCCTAATATCTTAGCTGTTGCCATCTATATATCCTCCTAAATCTATTAACTAATCTTGATATGAATCTGTTTCCCAAGGCTGTCTGCCACCTTTATCAGAAAATCCAGACTCGGATTATACTTACCACTTTCAAATCGTGAAATATTCGACTTCTTGGTGCCGACCCGCTCGGCAAGCACTTCCTGTGTCACGTTCTGTGACTTTCTAGCATCCTTAAGCTGCTCCACCACTTCATAGCGGGGGGCAAGCCGGTTCTTCATGTCCTTCATCGTACCCTCAATCTGCCGAAAAAATGCGGCTCCTTCAAAAAATAAGTCTAATAAAAAGTTATCATATATGATAACTTTTGTCAATGAAAAGATGGCAAAAAATGGGAAGAGAAGAGAGGGTGAGTTTTCATTTTTTCAAAAAATGAATGTGAAATTTTGTGAAAATACTTGCATTCTTGGAAAGGATATGGTAAGATAATTTCTGCTTGAGCGAACAGCATTGCTGTGACGCGAAAGACATGCCGGCGTGTCGGAATGGCAGACGAGGCAGACTCAAAATCTGTTGTGGGCAACCACGTATGGGTTCAAGTCCCATTGCCGGCACTAAAGAGATATGACGAGATCATATCTCTTTTTTAATTCATAGGAAAGACCTTGCTGCTTTAGCGTGAGAAAGTGTCTGACTTTCCTATGAATTAAAAATGCTCCGCAAGGATGCGCACCTCGCGGAGAGGAAGAGAGTCGCAAGCGACACCGCTCGGGCGCGAAAGTGTGCGACAAGCGCACACTTTATTCTTTTTGAAAATGGAAAGTTATGTTTTTTCGCAAATAGAGAGCGTCAGCATTGCTGACGCTCTTACTATGTAATCCATTATGTCATTCTCAAGTCCGATTCGGTATCTTCTTATCGGTATACAGGATGTGCTGAACCAGCCAGCCTAACAGGAATTCGATGAGGCTTTCCATATACTTCTGTGGGTCTTCATCCACTTTGTCGAGGTCGATGGTGGCAAGCTTGTCTATAAAAGCAGCATGGGCGCGCTTCTGAGCTTCAAGTCCCTCGTACTGGAGGCTTTCCATATATTCTTCCTCATCATGGAAATGCTCTTCGGTGTACTGCTTTAATCGATCTAATGTATTGAGTACTTCGTCGTAGCTGTCTGCAACGGAGTATGACTTTACGAGATTGTATGCAGTTTCCACGATGGAAAACAGCTCGCGGTGTTCGCTGTCGATTAGTTCAATGCCAGTGAGATATTCCTCGGTAAATTCACAAGGATTCTCACGAATCATCCATTCCTCTAATGGCGGCAGTTTGCCGATCATGATGTCACTTCCGATGATGTGATGGTAGAGCCATCTGGCAAGGAAGTTCATCAAGTCCTCCAATAGCTGCTGCTGATGGGCTTCATCATTGATGTCAGTGAACATCCAGTCACGAACTCGATCGCGGAATAGATTATGCTGCATGCGCTGGCGAATCAGTTCTGGGTCACGAATCTGCTCCATATAAGCCTCTTCGTGGGCGAAATGCTGTTCTGCGTAGTCGTCTAATTCTCCTAAGATTTCCTTTACTTTTTCATAGCGGTCTGTAAGATATTCGCTGTGTAAAAGTTCCATTCCCTTCTCAATGAGAGAGAACAGATAGCGGTGTTCATCGTCTATTTGCGGTATTCCAATAATACAATCTTCTGTGAAATGAAACATAAGCATCTCCTTTGCTATATTGATGTATGGAAAATCGTTGTTTTGTATATAGTATTATAGCATTGGGAGTAAAAAAGATAAATAAAGACAAATAAAAAGAGGATGATTCTCATCATCCCTTTTTGCGGAAGTTACTTATTTAGGTTGGCACCCCTTTGACCAAGAATAAAATAATCTATCATGCGATTGATTGTATTCTGCTGTGTTTCGATGATCTTTCTGAAGTTGTCATTTTCTTTCGTTAAACGATTCAATTCCTTCTCATCGTTCATGTTGTCCACCCTTTTTAGTCAAGAATTTTATGTCCAAGTGAATCATAGTCGATAAAATGAGTGATGTCAATGTGAGTTGTGCAAAATATCAAAAACAATTTTTATTATTAACAATAATTGTCAAAAAAAGTAAAAAATTCGACAAAATTTAAACAAAACGAAGAGATTGTAGTTTTTGAATTTTTTGTGAAATAAATAGGAAAAAAGAATGCAGTGTGATAAAATAGCATGGATATTGCCAAACTATGATGTGGGGCAGTAGGAACAGGGAAATTGACTGGAAGGATATGAACATTACAATGAAAGGTCTTAGAATAGATAAGAAGAGGATCATACAGGCAGCTTGGGGAATGGCAGCATTGATTCCGCCAGCAGCCTTTTTTTATTTGCTAGAGTGCTATACCCACAATCCCTTTGTGGAGGTGCGGCCGTGGGCACAGTTTTTTAATATTATATTGTTTGAATTGATTGCAGGTATTTTGTTCTGCCTGACGGGACGACTTCGGATGGCTTACCGCATCTTGGCGGTGGTGGTGATGATCTATGGAATTGCCAACGCCTATGTGGTGCGTTTTCGGACGAATCCCATCGTGCCATGGGATATTTTTTCGTGGCGGACGGCTGCCAGTGTGGCGAATAATTATGATTTTACGCCAGATGGACGTATGGTGGTGGTGACAGTTATTTTTTTGATTGTAATTGTGGCATTGCAACCTGTTAAGCTTACGCTAAAAAAATATGTTTTTTGGCAGCGGTGCATTCCGGGGGCTGCGCTTTGTGTGATGCTGGTACTTTTTGCAAATACCTTGCAACAGGAAAGCTTCCAGAACAGACATAGATTGTATAATAAGCTGTTCACGCCGGTATTTATGACAGAGGTGGATGGAATACCAGTTACTTTTGTGATGAATCTGGCGTACATGTCCATAGATAAGCCGGATGGATACAGCGTGGAGAATTCCAAGGAGATTCTTGCCGGTTATGAGACTAGCACGGAGGAGACGGAGGAGTTACCGAATATCATTGTGGTGATGAACGAGTCCTTTTCCGATTTGTCGGTGCTGGGGGAATTTGAGACGAACCGGGATTATATGCCTTATATTCACAGCTTGCAGCAGGGGGCAGAAAATACCGTGACGGGCACGCTGAATGTCTCAGTGTGCGGTGGTAATACGGCAAATACAGAGTTTGAGTTTTTGACAGGAAATACCATGGCGTTTCTGCCACAGGGCAGCGTGCCATATCAGCAGTATATTAACGGAGAGCGGCTTTCTCTGGCGTCCCAGTTAAAGGATCTGGGATATCAGACCGTGGCGACCCATCCTTATAATGCCAGTGGATGGGAGCGGGATACGGTGTATCCGTGGCTTGGATTTGACGACAGTCTTTTTGTGGATGACTATACTATCGCGTCCCGTGTGCGTACCTATGTCAGTGATGCGGCCTGTGTGGATAAGATCATTCATCTTTATGAGAATAAGGAGCAGGGGAGTCCGCTGTTTGTTTTTAATGTGACGATGCAGAATCACGGTGGCTATCAGGATGCTTACGCCAACTTTTCACCAGATATCACGGTGGAGGGTGTGGATAATTTCTCGCTAAATCAATATCTATCGTTGATAGAGTTGTCGGATCAGTCCTTGGAGAAGTTGATCTCATATTTTTCTGGAGTGGATGAGAAAACGGTGATATTATTTTTTGGAGATCATCAGCCTAGCGATACGGTGGCAGCTTCCATTTTGGCACAAAATGGAATGTCATGGAATTCACTTTCTGAGGAGGAATTAAAGCTGCGTTATCAGGTGCCTTATGTCATATGGGCAAATTATGATATTGAGGAAGGGCAGAATCAGGATATCAGTGTGAATTATCTGGCGGCGGAATTGCTAGAGACTGCGGGAGTTCCGACCACTTCCTATCAGAACTTCCTATTGGAATTAAAGGAGGAGTATCCGATTATTTCTACTGTCCGCATGGTGAGAGCAGATGGTAGTGAAGGCTCGGTGTCAGAGGAATCTGGTAAGATGGATGTCTACCGGAAATTGCAGTATTATGAGGTGTTTGACTGGAAAGAGGAGTCATGAGAATGAATAAAAAAATTGCACTAGGGGCAGCTTTTTTGGTGCCGCTGCTCATTACAATCATTGTTTGTATTGACCATGGAATATATCCATTTGGGGAACAGTGCATGCTTCAGGTGGATATGTATCATCAGTATTGTCCGTTTTTTTCGGAGCTGATGGATAAGTTAAGATCAGGTGGAAGTATATTTTATACGTGGAATGTGGGATTGGGAGCAGATTTTATCTCCCTGTATGCCTATTATCTGGCAAGCCCATTGAATCTGTTGGTGGTATTTTGTCCGGCAGATTATGTGATTGAGTTCATGACCCTGTTGGTGGTGCTTAAGACAGCATTTGCAGGAGTGACCTTTGCTTATTATGTGATCGAGCATTTTAAACTGGCAAGTGATAAGGTGGAGAATAGAATCCAGCGCGAAATCGGAATGTTCGGGGCAGCTATTTTTGGATGTGCCTATGCGCTGTCAGCTTTTATGGCGGCATATGCATGGAACATTATGTGGACAGACTGTATGGTGCTGGCTCCGTTGGTGATTTTAGGTTTGGAACGCTTGGTGAAGGAGGGCAGACCTCTGTTGTATTACAGCATGCTTTCCCTCTGTATTCTGAGCAATTATTATATTTCCATTATGATATGTATTTTTCTGGTGCTGTGGTTCTTTATCTACTGGCTGGAGAACCGTAAGACAGGATATGTGCCGTGGCTTCGTTTTGCGGGGTATTCTCTTTTGGCGGGAGGAACGGGAATGGTGCTGATCATCCCGACGGCAATCATACTGGGATACAGTGGTAATCAGGGAATTTCCTTCCCGGAAAGTATAGAGTGGTATTTTAATATTATCGCGGAATTGTCCAGACATCTGATTCTTTCTCAACCATATACCACAGGAGATGGACATTGGCCGAATCTTTATTGTGGAGTGTTCGTGTTGGTGCTTCTGGTGATGTATTTGTGTAATCGCAAGATTACATGGCAGAGCAAGGTGGCAAGAATGTTACTGTTGGCATTTCTGGTGGTAAGCTTTGCAAATAATCTGTTGGATTTTATCTGGCATGGACTGCATTTCCCGACTTCTCTTCCGGGTAGACAGTCATTTCTTTATATTTTTGTGCTTCTGGTGATGGCGTTTGAGGCATTTTTATGGTTAAAAGAGAACCAGTGGTGGCATGTGCTGGTGGCAGCAGTGGTGTGTGGTGTGTTTTTTGTGTTGACATTCCAGTTCGGGAAAAATGATACGGTGGATAACAAGGCCTTTATTGTCAGTGGCATTTTTGTGGTCTGCTATTTGATTCTTGTGGCTGGATATGTGGCAGGAGCCCAAAAGGTGCGCAATATGATGCTTGCCATCGGATGCTTTGGCATCGTGGCGGAGCTTACATTGAATTATGATATGACGGGACTGGATACGGTGAGCCGTACCGCTTACGTGGAGAATCTTGCGGATTATCGTCAGGTGCTTAGCGAGGCAGAAGAGCAGATGGAGAGAGAGGGCGTTCTTTTTTACCGGACAGAGGAATTGGAGCGTCGGACAAAAAATGATGCGGCGTTGTCTGGTTATCGTTCCGCGACCCAGTTTTCCTCCCTGATGAACTTAAATGTTAGCCATTTCTATCAAAGTGTTGGCATGGAGGGCGGTAAGAATTTCTACTGTATCAGTGGTTCTACACCGCTATTGTCTGCAATGCTTTCTGTACGTTATGTGCTGGCGGATAATGACATGGAGGAAAATCCGATGCGGAGGTTGGTGGCATCCAGTGGTGAGACTTATCTGTATGAAAATGAGTACGTGTTGCCATTGGGATATATGATGAGTGAGGATGTGGTTGCCACTTGGGATTATGAGAACTATGGGGATATCGCAGCCCAGAACCAACTTGCACAGCTCCTTGGAGCAACGGAGCAGATGTTAGTTCCAGTATCCTGTGTCTCAGAGGTGGGAGAATCTAGCTTTGTGGCGGAGGAGACAGGCTATTACTACGCTACTTATGCAAGCACATCGGTGGATTCCTTGACGCAGGGAAACAGTGCTGGTAGAAGCCGCAGCTTCACCAAGGTATCTCATGGCTATACACTGGAACTGGGATATTGTGAGGCAGGAACAGAGGTAAGCATCACCAATTCCAAGAATGAGCTGGTACAGATGACAGTCTATCGGTTGAATCCAGAGGTGGTACAGACTGCCTACGATAGCTTGAACCAGCAGACGATGGAGCTGACATCATGTTCCGATGATAAGATAACTGGAAGGATACAGGTAAAGGAAGCGGGCAGACTGATATTCTCTATTGCACAGGAGGACGGCTGGACGCTCTATGTAGATGGAGAGGAGACAGAGCCGGAGGCGTTTGGTGGCGCGTTCATCAGTGTACACCTAGAGCCGGGCGAGCATGACATTGAGCTTCGTTACAAAACACCGGGCTTTGCCCTCGGTGCAGGAATATCCGGCACCTGTGTGGCGATATTCCTTGTGTGTATCTGTGTAAGAAAGCGCAGAGGCCTGGCATTATAAATTAATATTTTTTATAACAAAAGCTCTGATTCGTTACTATGAACCAGAGCTTTTGTTAAATAATCCAATGTATATTCAGCTTATTCAATGACAGTATATAATTCCTGCTTGCGCTTGGATATGTCTGTATCACAAGAATATGGATAAGAGCCGTCGTCATCCTGTGTCACTTCAATGTAAATCATTTTTCCATCGTGGGATAAGGCGACTCTGCATATGCCATCCTCATCGAACATATCTGTGATGTCGACCGATTGATCGTAATAATAGATCCAGACAGTACCGTTATCATCCTCGTCAACCTCTGGAAGTTCGTTCATTCCGTTGATGAGCTCGTCGGCAGACATCTGAGTCTCATTTCCATCTATACCTATGCTTATTCCACCGCCACTAAAGGATTGCTCTGTACCATCTTCCTCATAGGTGAAGGTGTAGGAACCATCTCCATGATCCGTTGTATCCAAAGTTCTTTCAAAACCGTGAATCCAGGCGGAAAGTTTCTCCTGAATCCCCCCTAAATTTGCAGCATAGGCACTTACAGAACCTCCTACCAAAACAATGCATGCAGCAGCTGCAGCAATTGCAAGATTTAGTCTCTGTTTTTTCTTAAATTTTGTCATTTTTTCTACCTCCAAAGAATAGTCAGCGGAGGTATGTAATACAGAAAACGCTTGCTTATATTTATCTTTATTCGTCATCTTCCCATTCCTCCTGTAATGATTCTTTGAGCAGTTTTCGTCCACGTGATAATCTAACTTTTATGTTACTTTCACTGAGCTTTAGGATATCAGCAATTTCACGGATGGTATAATCCTCATAATAAAATAGGTGAATGACGATACGATACTTTTCCGGAAGTTTCATGACTGTTTCAAACAGGTTTTCTGATTCCGGGGTCTCGAAGGTCAATGTCTCTATGTAGTCTTCGATAGAAAGCTTATTCTGCCTCCAAAAGGTATGATTCATATTTTTTGCTTTGTTGATTGCCACCCTTATCAGCCATGCACGTATGTGCTGCTCACTTTCAAAATCTTTTTTGCTTGTATGGTACTGAAGGAACGTATCCTGAACAACATCCTCTGCATCTTCCACATTTTTACAAACGTTAAAGGCGATGATAAAGAGATTGTTCTGATACAGCGCCATCAGTTCTTGAACTGGTTGTTTCATGAGCGCTCCTTTATCTTATGTTTTATTGAAAAGGCCTTTCACTAATAGTACAAATGAAAATAGAAAAAGGTTACATCTTAATTTCAAAATTATATAAAGTTTAACAAAAATTAGTGCATAAGGGAATTTTTACATTTAATTTTTGAATAACATTATATTTGTTTCTTATATGTCCGAAATATTGGACATATAAAGAAGTACACTCCTTTTATCAAGAGACGAAAAAGGAGTGCATTTTTATGAAGGGATATGTAGTAGATGCAGGTTATATGGGCTATGTAGAGGGCAGATATATACTGTTTGCAAACGAGGAAGACTACCGCGAATATTTTGAAGGCTAACGTTGAAAAACTTCCATAGATGTGGGATAATGTACGGGTAGGCAATGAGCCGTGCCAAGACGTGAAGATACAAATGCCCGTGCTTGCACAGGGGTATTTGTATCTTTGCGGCTTGATAGGGCGAACGCCCGCGAACGAGAGAGCCTTTGGCTCTCGAGTACGCAAGCACGGCGTGGTGACTACGTAGATGCGGCTTGATAGGGCGAACGCCCGCGAACGAGAGAGCCTTTGGCTCTCGAGTGACACAGCGCGGCGGTGTAAAACCTACATGAGGTTTTTTGAAAGAAGGAATTTAAATGTCAGGAAAAGAGATCGAAATCTATGGAAGTGAGATGGAAGATATAAAGGTGCGTCCATACGAGCATCGCGCGAAGTATTACGAGACGGATCAGATGGGAATTATCCATCATTCTAATTATATTAGATGGATGGAGGAAGCCCGCATGGATATGATGGAGCAAATTGGTCTATCCTATAAGGAGATGGAGGCAATGGAGATCATCAGCCCAGTGCTGGCGGTATCCTGCGAGTATCACAGTATGGTGCATTTTGATGATACTGTGGTCATTGAGCCTAGAATTATTAAGTACAATGGCATTAAGTTAGAGTTGGAATATCGTATGACAGATAAGGAGACAGGAGAGCTGCGTACCACAGGAAGAAGCTCCCATTGCTTTTTGAATCGTGCAGGTAAGCCGATTTCTTTGAAGCGCTCTTACCCAGAGATCGATACGAAGTTTTTTGAATATAAAGACGCATAATGTGAAAGGTTTGGTTGAAGATGATACAGGCAAGATTACAGGCATTACGTGAGGAGATGAAGAAGCGGAACATTGATATTTATGTGGTTCCGACCTCTGATTTCCATGAATCCGAATATGTAGGAGAGCATTTTAAGGCGAGAAGATTTATCACAGGCTTTACCGGATCAGCGGGAACGGCTGTGGTTACCTTGACAGAGGCAGGTCTTTGGACAGATGGACGTTACTTTGTACAGGCGGAGAAGCAGCTTGAGGGAAGTACCGTGACACTTTACCGCATGGGCGAAGAGGGCGTGCCGAAGGTGGATGAGTTTATTGAAGACAAGCTCCCAGAGAGTGGATGCCTTGGATTTGACGGAAGAGTTGTCAATGGAAGCTGGGGTAAGAAGCTTTTGGCGATTGCAGAGAAGAAGAATGGTTCTTTGCATGTGAATGAGGACTTGGTTGATCTGATATGGACAGATCGTCCGGCATTGTCTAGGAAACCACTATTTTTACTGGAGGAGAAGTATTCCGGTAAGAGTACTAAGGATAAGATCGCAGCATTGCGTGAGGAGATGGCAAAAGATGGAGCCAATGTTCACATTCTTACCTCCCTGTATGATATCGCATGGCTGTTAAATATACGTGGAGGAGATATCGAGTCTGTGCCAGTGGTTCTGTCTTATCTGGTACTGACAGATAAGGAATGCATCTGGTTCTTACAGGAGGAAGTGGTAGATGAGAAGATTGCTGCTTATCTTAAGGAAAATCAGATCGTAACGAAGCCTTACGATGGTATCTATGATTACGTGCCGACGATTCCAGCGGATGCTTGTGTGCTGATGAATGGAAGTACAGTGAATTATAGAATCACCAGCAGCGTAAATCCTGCAATTAAGGTGGTGGATAAGCCAAATCCAACTGAACTTATGAAGGCAATCAAGAATCCAACTGAGGTAGATAATACCCGAATGGCACACGTAAAGGATGGTGTGGCATTTACGAAGTTCATGTATTGGCTCAAGACCAATATTGGAAAGATTCCGATGACGGAGATCTCTGCTTCGGATTATTTAGAGGAGCGCAGAAGAGAGCAGGAGAATTTTATTGAGCTTAGTTTTGGAACGATCTGTGCTTATGGAGCAAATGCAGCAATGATGCATTATGCAGCTACACCAGAGTCCAATGCCGAGCTTAAGCCGGAGGGATTTTTGCTGGTGGATTCTGGCGGACATTACTTTGAGGGAACGACGGATATTACAAGAACTATGGCATTAGGTCCGATTACAGATGAGATGCGTTTGCATTTTACTGCGGTATGCCGTTCTAATCTGAACCTTGCCAATGCGAAGTTTTTATACGGATGTACTGGATTGAATCTGGATATTCTTGCCCGTGGACCGTTATGGGATATGGGTATTGACTATAAGTGCGGAACTGGACATGGTGTTGGCTATGTGTTGAATGTACATGAGGGACCAAATGGTTTCCGTTGGCGAGTCGTTCCAGAGCGTAACGACAACGGCACTTTGGAAGAGGGCATGATTACCACGGATGAACCGGGCGTATATCTGGAAGGTAAGTACGGTATCCGTACCGAGAATGAATTAGTATGCCACAAGGCAGAGAAGAATGAGTATGGTCAGTTCATGTGCTTTGAGAATATCACCTACGCACCGATCGATTTGGATGCAATTGATCCAGAGGAGATGACGGGTCGTGAGAAGAAGCTATTAAATGACTACCATGCGATGGTATATAAGACACTTTCTCCATATATGACGGAGGAAGAAATTGAATGGCTCAAGAAGTATACAAGAGCTATCTAAAGGAGACTGACATGAGCGAAAAGCTGGTATTGATAGACGGACACAGTATTTTAAACAGAGCATTTTTCGGAATTCCGGATCTGACGAATTCCGAGGGGCTTCACACCAATGCGGTATATGGATTTTTAAATATTATGTTTAAGATCTTAGAGGAGGAGCAGCCTAACTACCTGACGGTTGCCTTTGATGTGTCACAGCCGACTTTCCGCCATGAAATGTACGCAGAGTACAAGGGAACCAGAAAGCCGATGGCATCCGAGCTAAAGGAACAGGTTCCATTGATGAAGGAAATGCTTAAGGCGATGGGAATTACCGTCATTGAGAAGGGCGGTTACGAGGCAGACGATCTGCTTGGAACCATCGCCAAGAGAAGTGAGGCAGAGGGCGTGGAGGTATCGGTGGTATCCGGTGACCGAGATCTTTTGCAGTTGGCTTCCGACCATATCAAGATCCGTATTCCAAAGACCAAGCGTACTGGAACGGAGATCGAGGATTATAATACGAAGGAAGTATTGGAAAAGTATCTGGTGACACCGATACAGTTCATCGATGTGAAGGCACTGATGGGGGATACTTCCGACAACATTCCGGGTGTGCCGGGTATTGGTGAGAAGACGGCGACTGCGATTATTGCCCAGTACGGCAGTATCGAGAATGCATATGCCCATGTGGAGGAGCTTAAGCCTCCAAGAGCCAGCAACAATCTGCGGGAGCATTATGATATGGCGCAGATGAGTAAGACGCTGGCAACCATTGAAATCAATGCAGATATCGAATATGATCTGCAAAATGCTAGATTAGAAGCGGTTTCCGACCTGTATACGGAGGAAGCCTATTTGTTGTGTAAGAGACTGGAATTCAAGAATCTCCTAGGTAGATTTGAGGTGACAGCACCAAAGAATCAGGCGGAGGAGCATTTTAAAAAGATAGAGAGCAAAAGAGAAGCCGAGCAGATTTTTGCAAAAATCCGTGGAGTGGAGTGTGGATTTTATGTGGTTCCTTATGAGGAAGCTCATGAGGAAGGCATGGAAGCGGACGGTCAGATGAGTCTCTTTGGAAATGCTGGTATGATGGCAGAGACTTCTACCTTGGAATCGGATGGTAAGATGAGTGGAAAGCCATTTATGGGATTGGCAGTTTCTCTGGGTGAGGAAGAGACCTATTATATTGAGGCAGGAGCAGAATTAAGCTGCGATACCATTCGGGAATTGTTCACCGCGAGTGCAGCAGCCGCTTATGCCACTCTTGATTTAAAGCCACAGATTGCTTATCTTGGCATGCTTGAGAAGAAAAATATTGGCACAGTGTCACAGGAGAATTTGTTTGACAATTCCATTGCCGCATACTTACTGAATCCGATTAAGAATGAATATCCATATGAGGATATTGCAAAGGATTATGTAAACTTAATGATTCCATCCCGGAAGGATTTATTAGATAAGCTGACCTATGATAAGGCAGCAAAGGATAAGCCGGAGGAGTTCTTACGATGCGTATGTTATATGGCATATGTGGCATTTGCATCGAAAAAGGCTTTGGTGGAGGAATTAAAAGCCACTGAGATGGAGGAATTATTCCGAACCGTGGAGATGCCGTTGGTATTTACCCTTGCGGATATGGAAAAGGAAGGTATCATTGCTTCCGGCAGCGCATTAAAGGAATATGGTGATAAGCTTGCAGTCCGTATTGGGGAATTAGAGAAGAAGATATATGAGGAGGCTGGTGAGGAGTTCAACATCAATTCCCCGAAGCAGCTTGGTGTGATCTTATTCGAGAAGTTACAGTTACCAAATGGAAAAAAGACCAAGACTGGTTATTCCACAGCGGCGGATGTGCTGGATCGTCTGGCACCAGAGTATCCGATTGTAGCAGACATATTAGAGTACCGTCAGCTTACCAAGTTAAAGTCCACCTATGCGGATGGATTGGCAAATTATATTGAAGCAGACGGAAGAATCCATACATCCTTCAATCAGACCATAACTGCCACAGGAAGACTGAGCAGTACCGAGCCAAATTTACAGAATATCCCGATGCGAATCGAGCTGGGAAGATTGATTCGTAAGGCATTTTTGCCAAAGGAAGGTTATGTGTTCGTAGATGCGGATTATTCACAGATCGAGCTTCGTGTGCTGGCACATCTTTCTGGGGATGAGAAGTTGATCGAGGCTTATAGGGAGGCACAGGATATCCACCGTACTACGGCATCACAGGTATTCCATATCCCATTTGATGAAGTGACGGATTTACAGCGTCGGAATGCCAAGGCAGTTAACTTTGGTATTGTATATGGTATCAGTTCCTTTGGATTGAGTCAGGATCTTAGTATTAGTAAAAAGGAAGCGGCAGAGTATATCGAGCGCTATTTTGAGACCTATCCGAAAATCAAGGGATATCTGGACGGACTGGTGGCAGAGGCGAAGGATAAGGGCTATGTGACTACTATGTTTGGAAGAAGACGTCCGATACCGGAGCTTTCTAGCAGCAACTTTATGCAGCGTTCCTTTGGAGAGCGAATTGCGATGAACTCCCCGATTCAGGGAACAGCGGCGGACATTATCAAGATTGCTATGATACGAGTACATGACAGATTGCTTGAGGAGGGACTTAAGTCCAGATTGATCCTCACTGTCCACGATGAACTTCTGGTGGAGACAGAGATGTCTGAGGAAGCGGAAGTGAAGAAGATATTGGAAGAAGAGATGCATGGCGCAGCAGAACTTGCTGTGTGTCTGGAGATAGATGCGCATACCGGACACGACTGGTATGAAGCCAAGTAATGATGGAGCAATATGTGCTGCATACCGGACACGACTGGTATGAAGCCAAGGAATATATTTAGGGGAACAGTATGAAATTTATCGGAATTACCGGTGGTGTGGGAGCAGGAAAGTCAGCAATTCTTTCCTATCTTGCAAAAAAGCCGGATACAAGGGTGATGCTTGCAGATGAGATCGCCCATGACCTTATGGAGCCGGGGACAGATTGTTACCGCGTTATTGAGGAAGTTTTTGGAACGGAAGATATTTTTTTACCGGAGGGTGGACTTGACCGAAGTAAGCTGGCATCGGTAATTTTTGCAGATGCCACAAAGCGCCAGCAAATGAATGGGATCGTGCATCCGGCAGTGAAGGAATATGTGAAGCAGACAGCCAGAGAGGAACGGGAAGCTGGTAAGCTGAAGCTTCTTGTTTTGGAGGCAGCATTACTGATTGAAGAACATTATGATGAAATTTGTGACGAACTCTGGTATATTTATACGAGAGAGGATATTAGACAACAGCGTCTGATAGATAGCCGCGGATATTCCGTGGAAAAAGTGCAGCAGATTTTTGCCAGTCAGTTGAAGGAGGATGCGTATGGAAGCCATTGCAGAGTCGTGATTGACAATAATGGCAGCGTGGAGGATTCTTTTTCCCAGATTGATGAGGCATTGCGTAATATGGCATAGATGATGATGCCGAAAGCTACAATATGACAGATGAGTAGGAGATACCGTAGATGAGTGATAAGAGCATATTTGAACAGCCATTGGTATTTGGACTTGATATTGGAACCAGAAACGTGGTGGGAACGGTTGGTTACCGCACCGAGGAGGATGAGTTTGTTGTCGTAGCACAGTATGTGGTGGAGCATGAGACCAGAGCCATGCTGGATGGACAGATTCACGATATCGGACGTGTAGGAAGAACCATTAACAGAGTAAAGGAAGAGTTGGAGTCACAGATTGGACAGCAGTTGACAGAAGTATGTATCGCTGCCGCTGGTCGTGTGTTAAAGACAGTGACGACCAATATTTCTTATGAATTCCCAGAGGAGACCATTGTGACAGGGGAGGATATCCACACATTGGATCTGTTGGGTATTGAGAAGGCTCAGGAAATCTTAAAGGAGATGAACGACACCAAGTATAAGTTCTACTGTGTAGGATATTCTGTGGTGAAGTATTATCTGAATGATGAGCCATTTTCTAGTTTGGAGTCCCATAAGGCAGACAGTATCAGTGAGGATATTATCGTTACATTCCTGCCAGAGGATGTTGTAGATGGACTTTATGCAGCAGTAGGAATGGCAGGACTTACCGTGGCAAACATGACCTTGGAGCCTATTGCAGCTATCAATGTTGCAATTCCTGAGAATTATAGATTGTTGAATATCGCCTTGGTAGATATCGGCGCAGGTACCTCCGATATCTCTGTTACCAGAGATGGAAGTATCATTGCATACGGTATGATTCCGTTGGCGGGAGATGAGATTACCGAGCTGATCGTGCAGAACTATCTGGTAGACTTCAAGACAGCGGAGTATATTAAGCTGGCAAGTGGCATTGAGGATAAGGTTACATACAAGGATATCATGCTTATCGAGCATACGATTCCATCTAAGGACGTGTGGGAACTGACTGCGCCGGTGGTAGATAAGATGACCACAGAAGTGGCTGCCAAGATTAAGGAATTAAATGGTGATAAGAGCGTCAGCGCTACCTTTATTGTCGGTGGTGGCGGTAAGATTCACGGATATACAGAGATGCTGGCAGAGAAGCTTGGACTGCCGAAGGAGCGAGTTGCCCTGCGTGGTGAGGAAGTACTTCATGAGGTTACTTTCTTACAGACTGAGATCCAGAAGGACCCACTTCTTGTTACTCCGATTGGTATCTGTCTGAATTATTATGATCAGCGCAATAGCTTTATCATGGTGCGTTTCAACGGAGAGCGCATCAAGTTATACGATAATAATAAGCTTACCATCGTGGATGCTGCATTGCAGGCAGGATTTCCGAATGAAGATCTATTCCCGAAGAGAGGAAAAGAGCTTCAGTTCATGGTAAACGGGGCACCAAGAATTGTCAGAGGTGAGCCGGGAGAGTCTGCGTCTATCTTCATGAACGACAGACCAGCAAATATCAATACACCGTTAGAGCCAAGCAGTGATATCATTATTGAGCCATCTACTCAGGGTGAGCCAGCAATCTGCACCTTAGAGCAGTTGGATGAGTATTCCTCCTCAACGGTGGTATTTGTGGTAAATGGAAGAATTGTCCGTTGTCCAAAGCTCTTGGAGGTAAATGGAAGTCTGGAACTGCCATCCTACCAGATCAAGGACGGAGATCATGTGGATACTAGAAGCTTCTATACCGTAGGACAGGTAGCTGAGTTCATGGATGTGGAAGTGGATATGGATCATGAGATTCTGGTAAATAATCGTGTGGCAACCATGGATTCTCTGGTTTATGAGAACTTTAATATTGACTGGACCGTACTTTCCTTTGGAGCGGCAGCAGTAAATCCAGAGGATCTTGAAGTGGCATCTGATGTTACCATGCCAGTGGGAGCTAGAAAAATTGGCGGTCAGAATGCAGAGGCAGCGGGCGCGCCAGAAGGAAATGATGCAGCAGCGGGTGTAGCATCAACTAGTAGCGAGGCAGATAGCAATGTGGCGGACTCAGATGCAGAGAAGTCTTTAGAGACAGCCGATGGAGCAATGTCAGGAGCAGCTTCCGAGACAGCCGATAGCGAGAAGACAGAGAGAACTTCCGAGACAGTCGATAGTGAAATTGCAGAGGAAGCTTCCGAGACATTCGATAGCGAAATTGCAGAGTCAGTTTCAGAAACTGGCAACACAGCTTCCGTAGCAGAAGGTAGCGAGAACGCAGAAGCAGTAAATGAAGAGGCAACAGCGACTACCGCAGAAGTAGCACAGGAAGAGGCCGCGGAGAGCCAAAACGCAGGAGATTCTATCGTGGTATTCATCAATGGAGAACCTGTGCGGATGTCTGGAAAGAGCAGCTATATTTTTGTAGATTTATTTAACTATTATGATTTTGATCTGACCGTATCAAAGGGCAGAGCTATCATTACCAATCTCAATGGAGAGAATGCACAGTTTACAGCGCCACTTTCCGATGGAGACGAGATTGAGTTAATGTGGAAGGAAGACTAAGATGGAATTATGTAGCATTGCGAGTGGAAGCAGTGGAAATTGTATCTGTGTTGGTACGGATGAGTGTCATCTGTTGGTAGATGCAGGCATCAGCGGTAAGCGGATTGAAGCAGGGCTTAACTCGATTGACTTAAAGACGGAGGAGATGCAGGGGATTCTGATTACCCATGAGCATATCGACCACATTGCGGGACTTGGCGTATTGGCAAGACGTTATGGGATTCCGATGTATGCCACAGCGGGGACAATCGATGCGATCCTGCATACCAAGTCTGTGGGAAAGATTGACGAGACCTTATTTCATGAGGTGACACCAGAGGTAGATTTTACCATAGGCGATCTGACCATCGAACCGATTGCCATATCCCACGATGCGGCAGACCCAGTGGCATATAAGTTCAAGCAGGATGGAAAGTCCATGGCGATCATGACAGACCTTGGCAAGTACGATGATAGGATCGTAGAAAAGCTCAAGAATCTGGATGTGTTGCTATTGGAGGCAAATCATGACGTACATATGCTTCAGGTGGGAAGTTATCCTTATCCGTTGAAGCAGCGTATCTTAGGTGACAGAGGCCATCTGTCCAATGAACTCAGTGGAAGACTGCTGGGAGAAGTGCTTCATGATGGATTTAAGACCGTTGTTCTGGGGCATTTGTCCAAGGAGAACAATTACGAGGCGCTTGCCTACGAGACGGTGCGTCAGGAAGTTACCATGGGAGATAACCCTTACAAGGGGGATGATTTCCCGATGTATGTAGCAAAAAGGGATGAGCCATCCCAGATGATTTGCTTTTAAAAAGTGGTTTTTAATAAATACACAAGCATTTAGTAGTAGAAATTATAAAAAGGTTATGTTATTATAGTCCATAAATTGGAAAAGTCGGAATGGAGGAGCATTATGGAAAACACAGCAGACAAGGCGATTATTACCGTAGTAGGAAAAGATACCGTAGGAATCATTGCAAAGGTATGTACCTATCTTTCAGAGAATAAGATCAATGTACTGGATATTTCTCAGACCATCGTATCAGGTTTCTTCAATATGATGATGATCGTAGATATGAAGCAGGCAACAAAGGCATTTATGGAGTGCCAGAAGGATTTAGATGTGATCGGAGAGCAGATCGGCGTATCCATCAAGTGCCAGAGAGAAGAGATTTTCGAGAAGATGCACAGAATTTAACTGGAAGGGTATAAGAATATGATTAATAAATGGGAAGTTATTGAAACCAATAAGATGGTGGAGCAGGAGAACCTTGATGTCCGCACCATCACAATCGGTATCAGCCTTTTAGAGTGCATCGATTCCGATTTAAAGAAGTTAAATGAGAACATTTATAATAGAATTACCACAGTTGCGAAGGATCTGGCATCTGTTGGTGAAAAGATCGAGAATGAGTTCGGTATTCCAATCGTCAACAAGCGTATCTCTGTTACCCCTATTGCGTTAGTAGGTGGAGCAGCATGTAAGACACCAGAGGATTTTGCTACTATCGCAGATACCTTAGACCGAGCAGCAGAGGCAGTAGGTGCGAACCTGATCGGTGGATATTCTGCATTGGTATCTAAGGGTATGACAACAGCAGACGAGATGCTGATTCGTTCTATCCCGATTGCACTTTGCAGAACCCAGAGAGTATGTAGTTCTGTCAATCTGGCATCCACAAAGACTGGTATCAACATGGACGCAGTGAAGCTGATGGGAGAGATTCTTCTTGAGGTAGCGGAGCGTTCTAAGGATAGAGATTCTGTTGACTGTATGAAGTTAGTTGTATTCTGTAATGCACCGGATGACAACCCATTTATGGCAGGAGCATTCCACGGTGTGACAGAGGCAGATGCTATCATCAATGTCGGTGTCAGCGGACCGGGTGTTGTTAAGAGAGCAGTAGAAAAGGTACGTGGAGAGAACTTCGAGGTGCTTTGCGAGACCATCAAGAAGACTGCATTTAAGGTAACACGAGTAGGACAGCTGGTAGCGCAGGAGGCTTCCAAGATGCTGGGTATCCCATTTGGTATCGTGGATCTGTCGCTGGCTCCAACTCCAGCAATCGGAGATTCCGTAGCAGATATTCTCTGTGAGATCGGTCTTGAGTACGCAGGAGCACCAGGTACCACAGCAGCACTTGCAATGCTCAACGATCAGGTAAAGAAGGGCGGCGTTATGGCATCCTCTTATGTAGGAGGCTTAAGTGGTGCGTTCATTCCTGTCAGTGAGGATCAGGGTATGATCGATGCAGTGAAGGCTGGAGCTATCACACTTGAGAAGTTAGAGGCTATGACCTGTGTATGTTCCGTAGGTCTGGATATGATCGCAATTCCGGGAGATACTAAGGCAACTACGATCTCTGGTATGATCGCAGATGAGATGGCACTTGGTATGATCAACCAGAAGACTACCGCAGCACGTCTGATTCCAGTTATCGGAAAGGGTGTTGGCGATACCGTAGAGTTCGGTGGTTTATTTGGATATGCACCAATTATGCCAGTCAATAGATTCTCCTGTGACGATTTCATCAATCGTGGCGGTAGAATACCTGCACCAATTCACAGCTTTAAGAATTAATATTGTACGAAGGAGAGGGGGATATTGCATTGCAATATCCCCCCTTTGTTAAAATTATGGCAAAAATCGAGAAGGTTGTACTAATTAAAAACGCGGTGGAGACACTGGGATATTTTTCCGAACAGATTGCGTTAGAACTGCAGGAGCAAGGGCTTGAGGTATACTTTGTGGATTATGAGGATTTGTATGAGTCCATGGAAGGATTAAAGCAGTTTGTAACCAGAGGAGATACGGCAATTGTTACCTTTAATTTTATTGGATATAGTGGGGAGGATGTGTTTTTACAGGAGTCTGGCGGTACCATCTGGGAAGCATATGGGATGTCAGCCTTCAATATTTTGGTGGATCATCCCCTATATTATCATTCCAAGTTGATGCAAGCGCCAGAGAAAATGACGGTATCTTGCCTTGATAGGGAGCATGTGCAGTATATCAAGCGATTTTATCCGGGCATAAAGGTAAAGTTCCTGCCCACAGCAGGAAATATACTCTTAGAGCAGGGATGGGATTATGAGGAGCAGCTAATTCCTTATGGTGAGCGCAAGTACGATGTGGTCTTTACTGCCAATTATGTGCCCTTTCAGAAGCTTTATCGCAGATTCGATGAGATGGATGAGGAATATGCGGCATTTTATCGTGGAATTTTGGATGACTTGATTGCACAGCCCGCCCAGTCGGTGGATGTGGTGATGGAGCGGCATATTACAGCAGAGCTAGGAGAGCTGGCAGATGCTGATATTCGGACAGTTATATCTGGGATGCTGCTGGTCGATCTCTGTGCTAGAACCTATTATCGTGGGGAAATCATAAAAGAATTGGCAGAGCAGGATATTAAGGTGCATGTATTTGGTGCGGACTGGGATCAGTTATCCTGCAAGAAGCCAGAGAATATCATACAGAATGGGAAACAGGTTGGCTCTGGGGAATGTGTCAGGGCTGTGCGGGATGCCAAGATAGCCCTTAATGTTATGCCTTGGTTCAAGGATGGGGTGCATGACCGTATTTTTACGGCAATGCTGCAAAAGGCGGTGGCGCTGACGGATGACAGCAAGTATCTGCGGGAGCAGTTTACAGACGGGGAGGATATTGTGTATTTTTCGCTGGAAGAGCGGGAGCACCTGCCAGATATCATCCGTATGCTGCTACGAGATGAGGAAAAACTCATGCGCATTGCAGAGAATGGATACCGACAGGCGTGTGAGAAGAATACTTGGAGGGTGAGGACTCAGGAATTATTACGGGAATTCGGCGGATAAGGCATGATGGCACTGCGCAGAATCTCGTATTCTAATTCTTGGGTTTTCTGAGCAGCAGGCAAGGACTCCTTTTGGCGCAGACTGACACCAGAATAGATAATATCTAGTATGATCTGAAATGCAATCTCTTTTGGAAAATAATGCTCAAATATAGAATTAGAAAATGAAGGAATGGTGAGAAGTATATCGGCCTCCTTTGCCAATGGCGAATGGTCAGAGGAAGTGAGGACGATAACTTTGGCACCATTCTTTTTACATTCCATGGCGTTTTCTACACTGTCCTTGCTGGCGCCACTACGTGATAGAAAGAGAGCGGCGGAGGAATCATTTACCATAATGGAGTTCTGCTTCATGGAAATAGAATCCCAGGCAATCAGAGAAGGAATGCCGAGGGACTTCATACGCTCACAGAATGCAAATGCCATCAGACCAGAATACATATATCCATTGATGAAGAGAACTTTGGCATCCGCAATGGTGGATATAATAAGCTCCAGGGTAGAATAATCCAGTGCAGTCTGCATTTTTTGTAACAGTGTAGAGGTGTCTGTCAATATTTCGCGGGTAAGATTCTCAAGAGTACTCTGGGCGGGTTGGGCTTCCGAGAGCAGTTCATTTACCGTTTCCATTTCGGCAGTGCATTTGGCAAGCTCTAATTTGAATTCATTGTAGCCAGAATAACCTATCTGTTTGCAGAAACGAACCACACTGGACTCGGAGGTTCCACATTCTGCTGCCAGCTCCTTGATGGACTGGTAAATAATCTTATTTGGATCTTTTAAAATAGTCGTAGCAATCTGCTGGGCTTTAGCATATAGCTCAGGATAGATACTCATGATCTTTGAAATAGGATTGCTTCCATATATCGTATTATAAATCAATTCTAATCTTTCTCCCTTTTGTGTAGTTAATTACATCATATCATAGAGGACGCGACGTTTTGTCAAGAACATGTAAAGAACGTGTAAAAACGAATGAATTTTCAGTTTTTACAATCAATTTACAATAATTTGACGGAAAGTTGATGGAATGAAATTCCGCATGGCACTAAAATAAATTCCGTAATCAAGGAAACAAGAGAACACGGAGGTAGTGTATGAGGTTTGTTCAAATCAGCGATACCCATGTGAGAAAACAGTATGGTAGCGAAGGGGCGGATGCTCTGTTAGGAAAGCTTCCAGTGCCAGCAAATAATCTGAGAAAGATTTTGCAGGACACCGACTGGACGCAGACCGATTTTGCGGTTATCACTGGGGATCTGGTGCATGAAGGAATATGTGAAGATTATGAGTTCTTGAAGAATCTGATTGAAGAAGAAGTTCCGTCAGACAAGAAAGTGCTTTACGTTCTGGGAAATCATGATGAGAAGGAAGCATTTAATGAAGTATTCTTAGGAAAAAAGGAAGCGACACCATATCATTATGTGGAGTACGTGGATGGATATCGGCTCATCGTACTGGATTCCGCAGTGCCGGGAAAAGAGTCAGGCAGAATTCTTCCTGAGCAGTTAGAATGGCTATCCCAAGTATTAGCGGAACCATCAGAAAAAGGAAGTATGATTTTTGTGCATCATCCATTGTTCTGGTGTGGAGAGCAGCTATATCATATGGAAATGACGAACAGTGAGGAAGTGTTAGAGGTATTAAAGGGAAGTGATGTGTTTGCAATCTTTTCTGGACATACCCATAAAAATGCAACAAATGCAATGAACGGATTCATTCAGTATACATGTGATTCCACTGCGTTTTCAGGAGCTGTCTTAGATAAGGCACGGATCGGCTATATCGATAAAGTTGGTTACTTGACAGCAGAGGTAAATGGACAAAATGCAACCGTATCTTATCAGACTTTGGGCGAGTACAATGCAGCAGTGTCTATGACATTTGAAGAAATGAAAGATATGTTAAAAAAGAGAGACGAATAGGAAGATATTAGGAGGCAAATATGAAAAAGAAGAAAATCGGAGCAATTATATTAGCAGCATCCCTTGCAATGAGTGCACTTACAGGATGTGGAAGCAGCACAGAGAGTAACACTGGTGACAGTACAAATGCAAATAGCGAGAGTGCAGCAGTGACCAATGAAGAGGGACAGGCAGAAGAGACAGAGGGTGTCGTATGGGAAGAGAACCTTCTTGATCCAGAGAATCCAGTAACTGTAAAGTTTTATTCTTATAGCTATGCCAGTCCAGCATTTGGAACTGGATTCCAGACATTGATGGATAATTTTAATAATGGAATTGGTAAGGAAAAGGGCGTAATTCTTGAGTTAGTAGCAGATGAGGATAGCAAGTCCGAGACAGACATCAAGGCAGGCCAGCAGGTGGATATCATACAGTGTTCCTTTAAGAGCCTTGGCAGTGCAATGGAGAATATGGGAATCACAGCTTTTGAGGATACATTCCCAGCAGAAGAGTTAGAGGCACATTTTGAGGGAATTCCAGAGAATTGCTTAGCATTAGGTGAGGTTGATGACAAGATGTACGGAATGGCATTTACCTTTAGTACACCAATGCTTTATGTCAATGTTGATATGTTAGAGGAAGCTGGAATTGATGCGTCTGAGCCGCCAGCAGATTGGGATGAGATGTATGAATGGTGCGTGCAGGTGAAGGAGGCAACTGGAAAATATGGTCTTGCTTTATCACCGACCAATAGTACTGGCTGGGTAACTGACAGTATTCTCTATTCCAATGGTGCAACAGTATTGAACGAGGATCGCACAGCAGTAGAATTTGCCAGTGAGGAAGGTATCGATGCATTTGAGACTTGGAAGAAGTTCTATTCAGATGGTGTAGCAGTAGGTGGAACGGATGCAGAAGCATTGCAGGCATTTGCAGCAGGAGAGGCAGCAATGCATATCCAGTCTACCTCCGTATACTCATCTTTAGTTGGTGCATCCACAGAGGGTGGATGGGAATTATATGGATACCCAATGCCAGGATTTGATGGACAGGAATCTGTTCCGACCAACTCAGGAAGTGCAATTGTTGTACGTGCAGACAGTGAGCAGAAGGCACAGGCTATCTGGGAGGTCATCAAATATGTAACTGGTGATGAGGGATATACCATTATTACATCTGAGATTGGATATCTGCCATTACGCCCATATCTGGCAGAGGATGAGAATTACTTAAAGGGATTTGTGGATGAGAACCCAATCATTAAGGCGAACATTGAGCGTCTGGAGGATCTTCAGTCTGGTTCTATCTGGCTCGGAGATCATGCGGCTGAGCTGAATACCTTATATACTGATATGGCAGTAAAGGCACTTACCACAGATGCGGATGTGGCAACTACCATGCAGGAATATCAGGATCAGATGAATCAGTATCTTGGAGAAAACTAAAAATATGAATGCAAATGGAGTAATGCTTAGGATTGCTCCATTTGCTATATATGGAGATAAAAATGCGAAACAATTCAAAAAAACAAGGAAAATACCGTGACGGTGGCGGCATTAAGCCATGGCTCTTTTTGTTGCCAACGCTCCTGTTACTTACCTTTTGGTTGATAAAGCCATTGATTCAGACCTTGGTGTATACGTTCTGTGACTGGAATATGCTTCCGGGTACCACACCGGAGTTCGTGGGATTACAGAATTTTTATGATTTGTTCCATACACCAGAATTTGGAACAGCGATAAAAAGTACCTTTTACTATATTTTAATGATGATTCCATTTTCCGTCATCATACCGCTTGTTGTGGCAGCATTAGTCCAGAATGTTGGAAAAAAGACACAGCAGATTTATAGAGCGATGATTTTCTTCCCGATGATCATGCCACCAGTGGCAACGGGAACCGTATTTCAGTGGTTGCTTCATCAGACCAATGGACTGATCAACCATGTGTTGATGAGCCTAGGAATCATCGAGAATGGCATGAATTTTTTTATGGAAGAGGACTGGGCGAGACTGGTAATCGCTTTTATCAGTGGCTGGAAAATGATCGGATTTGCAACGCTGATGTTTTCTGCTTCCATTGGGAATATTAATCCGGAGTATTATGAGGCAGCGAAGATGGATGGTTCCAGTGGAGTGCGGAGATTTTTGGATATCACGATTCCGCTATTATCGCCAACAGTCATGTTGATGCTTATGATGAGTATTTTATTTGCGAATCAGTGGACTTTTACGAATATTGACATGCTGACGCAGGGTGGTCCTTATGGAACATCTACCAATATCTATTACATGATCTATAAATATGCCTTTGGAAATTCGAATGTGGGCTTAAGTGCAGTTGCCTCACTGATATTTTTAATTATATTTGGTATCATTGCGTTGCTATTGCAGGCGTTATCAAAGAAAGTGGCATTTTATGATAATTAGGAACAGGAGATTGATATGACAAAGAAATTTATGAAAGTAGTGACACATCTGGTCTTGCTTGTGTTATCTTTCGTTTGCATTTTTCCAATTTATTGGATGACGATATCTTCATTGAAAAATAGTTCAGATATCTTCGGATATGACATGTTTGTAACGAATCCGACATGGCAGAACTATCAGCAAGCATTTGCGACATTGCCTTTAGGCAGAATGCTTTTTAATTCGTTGGTCATCAGTCTGGGAACGGCGGTCATCCAGCTTCTGATCGCGATTTTATTTGCATATGCCTTTACTAGATGGGAGTTTCGGGGGAAAAATATTGTCTACGGATTACTGGCAGTGACTTGGCTGATTCCGATTCAGGCAATCATGGTGCCAAACTATGTGCAGATTATTGAGATGGGAATCAATGATACACTTATAGCAATGATTCTTCCTCATTGCTGTTCTGTATTTACCAATATAACGATGTATCAGAATTTTAACGCTATGCCAAAGGCATTGATTGATGCGGCACGGCTGGATGGCAGCAGCGAATTGCAGATATTAAAGGATATCGTACTTCCGAATATGAAGTCATCGGTGGTATCTTTGGGAATCGTGCTGGTCATCAACGCATGGAACGATTATCTGTGGCCGACCTTGATTGCACGCAGTGAAGAGATCAAGCCAATACAGATCGGTCTGAAGTCCTTTACGGGAGCAGATACGAATATGTGGGGAGCCTCCATGGCGGCAGCGACGATTTCTACGATTCCGATTTTGATTGTATATATATTGATGAGTAGACAGATCATTAATTCGTTTATGAAAGGTGGAATAAAGTAATGCAATATACAGCGAATGAACCACTGAAGGTTGCAGGGGGATTGAATATCAGAGAGCTAGGCGGTTATGTGAATGAGGATGGAATCCGACTGAAGACACACAAGCTGCTCAGGGGAGATGATCTTTCGAATCTGACAGAGGAAGGAATCAAAGAATTACAGGAATACGGTATTCAGGTCTGTATTGATCTGCGCAGATATGAGGAAAAGAAGGAACTTGATCCATTTTATAAGAGTAATACCCTTGTGTATCATTCTATTCCGATTAATGGCGAGGTAAATATGCAGTCTCCACCGGGAGACCTGTTGTATGAGTTATATGTTTGTATTTTAGAAAAGCATAGCCAGACGTTATTACGGGAGTTGCGCATCATTGCAGCGGAGGAAGCAGGAATTGTTTTTCATTGTACTGCGGGAAAGGATAGAACGGGTGTCACAGCTATGCTGATTCTTTCTATTTGCGGAGTGGCAAAGGAGCAGATCATCGCAGATTATGAGCCTTCTGGCAAAAACATAGAAAAGCAAGTGAAGAAGCAGAAGCAGCAGTTAGAAGAGGCTGGAATTAAAGGTGTGCGGGAGGAGATTTTTGAATCCAAGGCAGACACCATGAGAAGAACTTTAGAATATTTGGAAGAGAAGTATGACGGATCAGTAAATTATCTGCGAAAAATCGGACTTTCTGAATTAGAGATAGAACAGATTAGAAAGAAAATGTTGGAGGACTAAGATGGGTGAAATTTTAATCAAAGATATTAAAAAATCTTTTCAAAATCTGAAAGTATTAAAGGGCATTGATCTGGAGATTCCAGATGGTTCTTTCACGATTATTTTAGGCCCTTCTGGATGTGGTAAGTCTACCTTGCTCAGAATCTTAAGTGGTCTGGAATCTGCAGATGAGGGTGAGCTATGGATTGCAGGAAATGAAGTGTCAAAGGCAGAGCCAAAGGATCGTAAGGTGGCAATGGTATTTCAGAACTACGCTCTATATCCTCACATGACAGCTTACAAGAATGTGGAGTATTCCCTGAAAATTAAGAAAGTACCAAAGCAGGAGCGCGACAAGATGGTAAGAGCTGCCCTTCGTACTGTCGAGCTGGAGGATCAGGCACACAAGCTTCCGGGACAGATGTCTGGAGGACAGCGTCAGCGAGTGGCTCTAGCAAGAGCAATTGTAAAGCAGCCGGAGGTCTTTTTAATGGACGAGCCACTGTCTAATCTGGATGCCAAGCTGCGTAATCAGATGCGTCATAGTATTTTGGAGTTACATAAGAAATTGGGAACTACCTTCGTGTATGTAACACATGACCAGACTGAGGCTATGACAATGGGAGATAACATTGTCCTGTTGAATGAGGGCAAGATCGTGCAGCAGGGATCTCCAAAGGAGATGTACACGAACCCGAATCATATTTTTGTTGCAGGATTCATTGGAAATCCTTCTACGAATCTGATCGAGATGCCATTTGGCTATATTGGTATCCGCCCAGAGGATTTACATACAAGAAATAAGAATGAGGATGATATTGAATTGGCAGGAACTGTCAATGTATCAGAACCGATGGGAAGTGATATTTTGTATGATGTTACCACGCAGGTTGGAAAACTTCATGTGAAGGCAGACAATAAGTGGGAGGACATACCGGAAAAACTCGTTGTTCATGTGCCGAAGGATAAGGTTCTCTATTTTGATAGGGAGGGAAATCGAATCTATGATGCTCGCAAGGAAGAAGAAGTGTTCCTTACTTTGTTAAAGAATCATATGCAATAAAAAAGAAGGAGAACTATTATTTTAACAGTTCTCCTTCTTTTCTTTGTTAATTAATACAGCTGACCGGTAGCTCCAAAATAAGCGCCAAGAGCAGAGTTGCCAAGTGTAAGTAATAATGTGATAGCACACAGTATGATACCTGCAATTGCCATTCCCTTTCCGCCCTTTTTGATTCCTAAGATTCCCAGAATCAGTCCGACGATAGTAACTGGATAGCCGAGCAATGGAAGGCACCATGCTACAAGTCCTACAAGTCCAAGGACTAAGGAAGCAATGGAAAATCCTTTCTTCTCCGGTGCTGGCTGCTGTGGATTCTGATAATAATTTCCATCCATAATAAACTCCTCCTCATATTCCAAATGATTTTGATGAATTTCCCTAAAATTCATACTGAGATAAATTTTACAATATATTTCCAGTAAAAGCAACTATAACCGAAGAACACACGTGATATGAAAAATAAAGTAACAGCTCAGCCCACGCCATTCGCAAAGTCGCATCTACGATGCTTTCTCGCTGCGATGCAGCTAACTTTGCTCATAAGACGGCGTTTTGCTCATGACCTATCAAACAGTCTAATTCATGCGAGCATGATTATCCTGTTTGTCAGGTCATGGCTGAACTGTTACAAAAATAAATAAATTCAATCTCTTGACATTTTTTTTGAACCATGATTAAATAAGAGCAGTTATATGACTGACGGAAAGTGGAATAACCACATGAAGTATAACTGATCGAATGCCGACCGTCTGGGTGAATTACTCAGGTGAGTTGGCTTTTTTTACGGTGACAGGAAATATTTTTGTTGCAGTAAAAAGCCTAACAACTAACATACAAGATAATATTTCAGGAGGAAAATTCATGGAAATGATGTCATTGGAAACACAGCTTAGCACAAATGCTTATCCGGGAAGAGGAATCGTTATTGGTAAGTCCAAAGATGGTAAGCATGCCGTAACCGCTTATTTTATTATGGGAAGAAGCGAGAACAGCCGTAACCGTGTATTTGTAGAGGATGGCGAGGGTATCCGTACACAGGCATTTGATCCTTCTAAGTTGACAGATCCAAGTCTGATTATTTACGCACCAGTACGTGTTCTTGGCAACAAGACTATCGTGACAAATGGTGATCAGACAGATACCATCTATGAGTTGATGGATAAGCAGCAGACTTTTGAGCAGGCACTTCGCACCAGAGAGTTCGAGCCAGACGCTCCTAACTATACACCTAGAATTTCAGGTATCATGCATATCGAGGACGGAAAGTTCAGCTATGCAATGTCTATCTTAAAGAGCAACAATGGTAACGGAGCAGCTTGTAACCGTTATACATACGCATATGAGAACCCAATCGCAGGTGAGGGTCGTTTCATTCATACATACATGAACGACGGTAATCCACTTCCAAGCTTCGAGGGAGAGCCAAAGTGGGTTGAGATCGATGGCGATATCGATACTTTCACAAACATGTTATGGAAGAACTTGAACGAGGATAACAAGGTATCCCTGTTCGTAAGATACATTGATATCGAGACTGGAAAATACGAGACAAGAATCATCAACAAGAACGTGTAAAAGAAGTTTACGAGTCTGCGTGAAATGAATTAATAATACATATATGAGAGGAAAAAACAATGAAAGAGTTAGAATTAAAATATGGTTGTAACCCAAATCAGAAGCCTTCCCGTATCTACATGGAGAATGGCGAACTTCCAATCAAGGTGCTTTCTGGTAAGCCAGGTTATATCAACTTCTTAGATGCATTCAACGGATGGCAGTTAGTATCCGAGTTAAAGAGAGCAACTGGACTTCCAGCAGCTACTTCCTTTAAGCATGTATCTCCAGCAGGTGCAGCAGTAGGACTTCCTCTTACTGAGGTAGAGCGTAAGATTTACTGGGTAGACGATATGGATGTAGAGTTCACTCCACTTGCAAACGCATATATCCGTGCAAGAGGTGCTGATAGAATGTCTTCCTTCGGTGATTTCATTTCTCTGTCTGACGTCTGTGATAAGGAGACAGCTCTTGTAATTAAGAGAGAGGTTTCTGATGGTGTAATCGCTCCTGGTTACACAGATGAGGCTCTTGAGATCTTAAAGGCAAAGAAGAACGGTAACTACAATGTGATCGAGATCGATCCTTCTTATGTTCCAGCTCCACTTGAGCGCAAGGAAGTGTTCGGAATTACTTTTGAGCAGGGAAGAAATGAGCTTGTGATTGATGAGCACTTCTTTGACAATCTTGTAACAGAGAATAAGGAGATTCCAGAGTCAGCTAAGATTGACCTTGCAATTGCCATGATTACCTTAAAGTATACACAGTCCAACTCCGTATGTTATGTAAAGGGTGGACAGGCAATCGGTATCGGTGCAGGACAGCAGTCCAGAATTCACTGTACCAGACTTGCTGGTTCTAAGGCAGATAACTGGTGGTTACGTCAGTCTCCACAGGTCTTAAATCTTCCTTTCAAGGCAGATATCAAGCGTGCCGACAGAGATAACGCAATTGACTTATACATGGGTGAGGACTACATGGATGTCCTTGCAGATGGTGCTTGGGAGAACATCTTCACTGAGAAGCCAGCAGTATTTACTGCTGAGGAGAAGCGCGCATGGTTAGACAAGAACACAGACGTAGCTCTTGGTTCTGACGCATTCTTCCCATTTGGTGATAACATCGAGCGTGCTCATAAGAGCGGTGTTAAGTACGTGGCTCAGCCAGGCGGATCTATCCGTGATGACCATGTAATCGATACATGTAACAAATACAATATGGCGATGGCCTTCACAGGAATCAGATTGTTCCATCACTAATTAGAAGAGATAAAATTAAATCCTCAGTCTTTCGGAAAGAAGGCTGGGGATTTTTCTTTTATTAGCACTTTACTTTCGTGCTAATATAAAATATAATGTTAGCACGAAAGGAATGTGGATTATGGATCAATATGAAAAGCTTGATTATTTGATTGAAATAAATGATGGAATTATTCAGACATCACAAGTGTTGGAAATTGGAGTTTCTAAGCCTACTTTTTATAACTATGTGAAGGCGCGGAATATGGATCAGGCTGCGCATGGTATTTATGTTTCAAAGGATGCTTGGCGAGATGTGATGTATTTACTTCATTTGCGGTGTGGGCAGGCGGTGTTTTCGCATGAAACAGCGTTGCTTATTCATGAGTTGACAGACCGTGAACCTTCAAAGTATTCCATTACATTGAAGACTGGCTATAATCCATCAAAATTACAAAATGAAGGAGTGCAGGTCTACACAATAAAAAAAGATTTGCACGAGGTTGGGGTGATTTCTGGTCGTACTTCATTTGGACATGTTGTTCCAGTCTATGATATGGAGCGCACGATTTGTGATTTGATTCGGAGTAGAAGCAGCATTGAAGTTCAGGTGTTTCAGGATGCATTGAAGCAATATGCAGGACGAAAGGATAAGAATTTGCGTACTTTGATGCGTTATGCAGAGATGTTTCGTGTGGAAAAGATATTACGGCAATATTTGGAGGTGCTTTTATAGTGATAAAGTCTTCAAAGCAGCTAAAGGATTTAATAAGGAATCTTTCAAAGCAGAAATCGGCGGATGCTCAGATATTGATGAGAAATTATATGATGGAGAGGTTTTTAGAGAGAATTTCTTTATCTGAGTATAAGGATAAATTTATATTAAAAGGCGGAATGCTGGTTGCTGCGATGGTTGGTTTGGATGCACGGGCAACGATGGATTTAGATGCAACGATGAAAGGTGCTAATGTCAGCGAAGAAGATGTAGAGCATATTGTATCTGCTATTATTGCAGTTCCGATAGAGGATGATGTTCGATTTCATATTAAGCATATCTCGCAGATCATGGAAGGTGCAGAGTATCCGGGGATACGTGTTAGTATGATGACGGAGTTTGATGGGGTCATTACACCATTGAAAATAGACATATCCACGGGAGATGCGATTACACCAAGAGAGGTACAGTATGATTTTAAGCTCATGCTGGAAGATCGTTCCATTAAAGTTTGGGCGTATAATTTGGAGACTGTATTGGCAGAAAAGATGGAAACAATTATTAGCCGAGCTACTGCTAATACACGTATGAGAGATTTTTATGATGTATATATTCTTTGGAAAATCTATGGAGATAGAATTTCCCAATCTATATTTCATGATGCATTGAATGCAACCGCGCAAAAGCGTGGTACGATAGATTTGCTAGATGATGCATTTGAAGTTTTTGATGAAGTCGAAAACAGTTCGGTAATGAAAAAGCTTTGGCTAGGGTATCAGAAGAACTTTTCCTATGCGGTAGGCTTGGAGTGGCATATGATTATGGAGACATTACGGGAAGTATATAAAAAGCAACCTTAAGGTAATCTTTAGGTTGCTTTTATTTTATCTTTAAACCACTGCCTTAATATATCATCTGTAAGGAACAATACAAAAAAGGAGCAGACATAAGATGATCAAGGTTGAGGAGTTATCAAAGAGTTATCGTAACAAAAAAGTTGTAAACGGATTATCATTTGCGATGGAAGAGGGGGAGCTTTTCGCATTGCTCGGAAGCAACGGAGCAGGAAAAAGTACGACCATCAAAATGATGCTTGGTTTAGTAAAAAGTGATAGTGGTGAGATTGAACTGCCACAGGGCAGCAAGATAGGATATTCACCAGAGACACCATATTTTCCACCATTTTTAACAGGTGAGGAAGTGATCATGTATTACGGTGAATTACAGGGGATTCCGAAAAAAGAGTTAAAGGATATGTGTGAAAGCCTGATGGAAGAGGTGGGACTTGACAACGATGGTACAAAGGTTCGCTTCTATTCCAAGGGTATGTTACAGAGATTAGCATTGGCACAGGCACTTTTGGGCGATCCTGATATTTTGATATTAGATGAGCCATGTGCAGGACTGGATGCCATGGGAAGACTTGAGATGTTGGATCTGATCCAGAGATTAAAAAAGCAGGGCAAGACAATCATCATGAACTCTCATATCTTAAGTGATATTGAGAAGGTCTGTGACCGTGGAATTATTATGAAAAAGGGTAACAAGGTCAGAGACTTTGTGAAGAGCGATATTACAGAAGAGATGACATTAGAGAAAATGTTCGTAGAAGCCGTCGGAGGCAGCTTACAGATGAGAGGAGAGGCAGAATAACATGTTGGTAATTATTAAGAATGCTTTTAAAGAGAGAATCAGAAGAAAAGAGTTATATATCGTAGTAGCAATCGGAATTTTAATTTTATTATTATGTACTAGTGGCAGTGCCACAATTTCGATTGAGGGTGAGCCAATTACGAGCTTCAATAATATGTTTATGGTAATGCATACGATGATGAACGCAGTGGGATGTATTCTTGCGGTAGTGCTTTCTATCCGCACAATTCCAAACGAGTATGAGCGCAGAAACAGCCATTTAGTCTGGGTGAGAGGAATTTCACAGTCCAAGTATCATGCGGGACTTTCCCTTGCAAATGTTCTTAGTGCAATGCTGGCTATGGGAATCTTATATTTGGCATTGGCATTCTACGTGATAGCGAATGGCCGTATGGACTATCTGGTTCGTATGATACCAGCGTTTTTAATCGTAAGTGTGAATGTAGCTATGGCAAGTCTGTTGACTAGTGTATTAAGCATCAAGTTGCCAGCAGGTGCAGCAGGTGCGATTGGATTTATTTTTACTATCGTTGGAGTTCTGCATGGCGTGTTAGAGATATATAAAAATATCGCTGGTGGCGTGGCAGGTGCAGCGTTGACAGGAATTTTAACTGTTTTACCAGATATGAATGGAATTCAGACACAGGCACAGAACTTGATGGCGCAGGAGGCAGTGGACGTACATATTATTTTGGTTGGATTGTTGATCCTTTACGTGGTATCACTTGGATTATTTGTATTTAAGAAAAAGGAAGCATAGGAGAAAGTTATGAAAGTATTTGAGATTGGATACGGTGCAGTAGGCGTTCTGCTTGTGGCAAGCGTTGCATTGACAGGTACATATGGATTAGAAAAGGTGGATCGTGAGATTTATGATACAGCAATTGAGTTAGAGGAGCAGATGCAGGAGAATGGATTTGCGGGATTTGCTCCTTCTGATTTTAAAATTCGTTTCTTCAATGGAGAGAAAGATTATGTGGTGGCAGATGGAGAAGTGACCAAGGAAGAGGCTGCATTTAGTACTTTCGTGGGAACTACCAGTAAGATTGATGGAGAGTATCAGGTGGTTCTTCCGACCTATGATAATTTTTCAGATATGTTTTCTCTTTTGGATACAGCTCAGAGTGCATCTTCGGGAGAGATGAGCTTTGGGGAAGCGACATATAGCACCAATGCCCATGTGGCAACGCTGTGGCATGAGTCATTTCATGCATGGCAGATGACGAATTGGGAAGACGAGATTAAGACGACTTTTACAGCGGCGGGACTTTCCGAATCAGATAATATGACAGATGTTATAGTAAATGAGGTTGATTCTAAGGATGAGTTAGTGGTATCATTTTCCGAGGAAATGGAACTTTTGATGAAGGCATATGAGACAGAGGATCTGGAAGAGAAAAAGCAGCTCGTCTTAGAGGCGCTGGCAGTAGCAGAGGAGAGAGAATCACAGCTTAGTGATAAAGCGGCCTATTCAGAGAATTATTTTGAGATAGTTGAGGGAAGCGCCCGCTATGTAGAGGCAGAGGTCTACCGTCTGTTAGAGGGTGATGAGGCATGGAGAGACACTTATTTTGGTACATTTGATTATACAAATGGAGCTGGAAAGTATTATGAGATGGGTATGTATAAATGCTTGCTTTTAGATGAACTGATGCCGGAGTGGAAGGATAATTTCTGCGTGACAGACAGTCTGGACGACTATCTTGGCAGTGCAGTTGGAGTGTAGCAGGAGAAAGTTACATACACAGTAGACAGAAAGGAATGTGCAGCAATGAGGGAACAGAAGTATGTGATTATGGCAGCGGATGACGAGCTGGAATTATTGGATACATTGGAGCTTTTCCTTGCGAGGGAGAATATGATTCTGGTAAAAGCAAAAGATGGAAAAGAGGCACTTGCAGTATTTGAAAGTGAACAGCCGGATCTGGTACTCTTAGACATTATGATGCCGGAGGTGGATGGATTTTCAGTATTGCGTAAGATTAGAGAGACGAGCCGAGTTCCTGCCATTATGATGACAGCCCGTACAGAGGATTATGACAAGATACTTGGACTGGAGTTAGGGGCAGACGATTATGTGACTAAGCCATACAACCCAATGGAGGTGGTGGCAAGAGTCAAGGCACAGCTTCGGAGAACTTATAGCTACGCAGAACCTTTGGCAGAAAAAGAGTGCGAACTTCGTATGTTTGATCTGGTATTAAATTTACAGGAATGTTCCCTGAAGAAAAACGGGGAGGATATCCTGTTGACCAAGACGGAATATCGTATTCTGGAGCTTCTGATGAAGTCGCCGGGCAGAGTCTATACCAAGCAGCAGATTTTTGATTATGCATGGGAGGATATGTATATGGGCGAGGATAGCACCCTTATGGTACATATCAGCAACCTGCGTAATAAGATAGAAAATGACCCAAAGAGTCCGGTCATGATAAAAACAGTGAAGGGATTGGGATACAAGTTTGAAAAAGAATCATAAGAAGAAAAAAAGTATTTTCACGAAACTGGTGATAAGTTTCTTCCTGTTTTCGACTGCGGCTATTATTATAATCTTTGCGTTCTCATTTCTGGAATTGATTGTGGTGGGCAGTGGAGATATCAATAAATTGGTGCCATCAGAGGTGGTCTTGGAGGATGGAAGTCTTGGCCCTTTGGTGGGTGTTTACAGCGCTCGCGGCTGGGTGGAAAAGCTAGATGAGAATTACCAGGTCGTAGAGGTGTTTGGTGAGAAACAGACGGATAGCTATTCCTACACCGAGAAGGAATTATTGGAAGCGACGATGCAGGATGATGTAGCCAGTGATTATCGTACTTTTTATGAGCCTATTGAGGGAGGCTGTTATCTGATCTGTTATCCGAAGGATGTTGTACGTATTCAGATGAATTTTGAAGTGGGAGAAATGGAGACATCACCTTTGGCAAAGAGTGTGTGGATCGTGATGTTTGCACTACTGCTTGTGGATGGTGTCGTTGCCAGCAGGTATATTTATCGTAAGATCCGTAAACCGTTAAAGCAGATCGGGGAAGGAATGAGTCGCGTGACGGAAGGAGAAGAAAATGTAAGACTTTCTTTCCAAACAGAAGGAGAATTCATGGAAATTGTGGATTCTTTTAATGTGATGATCGATCGGCTGGAACATGAAAAAGCAGAAAGAGCCAAGCTGCAAAAAGAGCGTAATCAAATGTTACTCGAACTGTCTCATGACCTAAAGACACCGCTTGCGACCATAAAAAGTAGTGCTGCCGCATTGTCGGAGGGTATCGTAAGCGAAGAAAATCTGGATCATTACTATCAGACGATTGCAATGAAGGGTGACAGAGTCAATAAGATGGCAGATGATATGTTCACCATGTTAAAAATGGAGAGCACAGATTACTGCCCAGATATGAAGGAAATCGATTTTTGTGAAATCGTGCGCCAGATCTGTGCAGAATATTATGAGGAAATGTCCCATCTGGAAGTAGAGATTGATATTCCAGAGTATGCAATCAAGGTCATGGCGGATGAGAGGCTGATTACTCGTACCGCAGCCAATTTGGTGACAAATGCCATCAAGTACAATCAGACTGGTTCAAAGCTTGATATTAAGGTAAGTGAGAAGATAGATAGTGTATCTCTTATCGTATCAGACGATGGAACGGAGATTGCAGAGGAGGTAAGGGAGCGCATGTTCCTTGCATTTGTCAGAGGTGATGCATCCCGCAGATCCAACGGAGGAACAGGTCTTGGACTTGCTATTGCCCGAGGAATTGCGAGAAAGCACGGTGGAGATGTCACCTATCGTTATGAAAAGGAGTGGAATCGCTTTATTCTGACACTTCCGACCTGCCAGCCTGAAAAATAAAGGCTGTGCCAGCCGGGAGCGGTGGAAAGTTAAGCGACAGAAGTTATAAGATTGAACTTATAAGAGGACAAGTCCTCTGGTATATTCGTTTTGTGCAGCAGCAGTATCCTGATAGGTCGATGGGTTCTGCTGCTGTCTTTGATATTTGATCTGCTCATATAGGTCAGCGGCGAAGATATCGTCTTCTAGCATAGAAAGTGCCTGTGCTGGGAGCCGATTTTTTGCGTCGGCAAGCTTTGAGATAATGGGTACGCTGGCATTCTGCTTTAGGGCAGCCAGTACGCCAGAAGTTTTGCGAAATCCCAAGATGCGAAGATATGGGATATAGTCGTTGGCTTTTCCGATGGCTTCCTTTTCCTGACTGATACCGAGCAACAGATGAATCAGAATACGACTGACACGAGTATAAGTCACATCCTTGCTTTTGTTTTGCTCCACAAAACGTTCATAAGAATAGAAGGTCTGTCGGTTGCGATAGAGCCGATTGGCGATATCTGTATTGCATCCACTGATTTTTGCAAGAATATCTGGAGTAACAGTCAGTAACTGGTATCCTAATATCTGTGAGAAATCCTCTGCGCATAGAGCAGGGGATTTTTGCAGATAATTGGATAAGAGATGTCTGGCTGCATCCGGCATGGCAGTGCTAAGGTCTGGAAGCGCTTTATCCTGCAAGGTGGCTGTGTTGGAGTCTTCTGCACAACTTGTCTGGGCGTTGCTTTTGGAGCAGCTTGTCTGGGCGTTGCCTTCGGAGTAGCTTGTCTGGGCATTGCCTTCGGAGCAGCTTGTCTGGGCGTTGCCTTCCTGAGTAGGAAGCAGCAGTTTGCGGATTGCCGTTGCGGAGGCGGTCGGAACTTGAGCGAAGTCTTGTGCTTGAGTGAAGTCCGGTGCTTGAGTGGAGTCTTGTGCTTGAGTGGAGTCCAGTGCCGTCATGGTGTCGTATATGGTTGCGTCGTGATAACCTGCACCCTCCCGTTTAATTAGATAAGGCTTGATGGAGGAGTGGCGACGCTTTAAGGCTTTTAAGTATTCGATGGCAAGAATATTATTTGGCTCATTTATAATAGAAGAAATAGCCTCTGTTGAAATTTGAGCATCTGCTTTGCAAAGTTCATCTGCGCGACTTGAAGCCGTAAGATGATTCACAAGAGCCTTGGCGCGGGCAGCAGGAAAGGTCAAGCCCTCTTTTATATAAGAAGAAAGTAATTCTCTGTAATCTTCTGGCTCATTGGCGAGAATATCCGCAAGGGAGGAGAGTAGGTCAAGATTATCTGTCTCGGCACCAAAGCAGATGCCGTCCACACAGCCCATTTTGTCGAACAAAGTCACGCCTGCCATGGCAAAATCCTCTGCGGAGGCGGTCGCCCAGAGGGTCGGCAGCTCAAGGATGAGATCGGCACCGCAGGAGAGTGCCATATTGGTACGTGTATATTTATCAATGATGGCAGGAGTTCCCCGCTGTACAAAGTCGCCGCTCATTGCCACGACGATATAGTCTGCACCGGTTCTTTTGCGGATCTCTGCAATCTGATAGGCATGTCCGTTGTGAAAAGGATTGTATTCTGCGATAATACCGATAACTTTCATAAAGCCTCCTGTTGGATGTGCCTAAGGGCATTTTTGATGCCTTTGGGCATCATATATAAGGTATGGTATCACATTTTTATATGCTTATGCAATTACAGTGAAAAATCAGAAGGGCTGTCGGAAAAAAGAATGAAAGAGGATGTAAGAATGTTAAAAAAATAACGTTAAAAATTTAGCAGGCTGTTTTTTATTTTATACAAAAAAACTGTCCTTTGATGGCTTGAAACCCAAGGCTGACAGGGGTATACTAAAATTAATTGTAAAATTAGGAGGAAAATTATGAACGTATTAGTTATTAACTGTGGAAGTTCTTCATTAAAGTATCAGCTCATTGATTCTGAGAGCGAGGCTGTATTAGCAAAGGGTATCTGCGAGCGAATCGGTATCGATGGAAGATTAGTATATCAGAAGACCGGACTTGATAAAGAGATTACAGATATAGCTATGCCTACACATAAGCAGGGAATTCAGGCGGTTCTGGATGCATTAGTAAATCCTAAGACTGGCGCGATCACAAGCCTGTCTGAGATTGATGCAGTAGGACATCGTGTTGTACACGGCGGTGAGAAGTTTGCATCTTCCGTTGTACTTACACCGGAGGTTTTAGAGGTAGTGGAAGAGTGTAATGAGCTTGCTCCACTTCACAATCCTGCTAACTTGATCGGTATCAATGCTTGTAAGGAACTGATGCCAAATGTACCAATGGTAGGTGTATTTGACACAGCATTCCATCAGACTATGCCTAAGAAGGCATATCTCTATGGTCTTCCATATGAGTACTATGAGAAGTATAAGGTAAGAAGATATGGTTTCCACGGAACCAGCCACAGTTTTGTATCAAAGCATACAGCAGAGTTCCTTGGTATGGACCTTAAGAATTCTAAGATTATCGTTGCACATCTTGGCGGTGGAGCTTCTGTCAGTGCAGTATTAAATGGTGAGTGTGTAGATACATCCATGGGTATGACTCCATTGGAGGGACTTGTAATGGGTACACGTTCTGGTGATATCGATCCAGCCATCATGGAGTACATTGCTAAGAAGGAGAACTTAGATATCGATGGTATCATGGAAGTATTGAATAAGAAGTCTGGTGTTCAGGGAATCTCCTGTCTGTCCAGTGACTTCCGTGACTTAGAGGATGCTTACTATGAGGGCAACGAGCTTGCAATCAATGCAGTTGAAGTATTCAGCTATCGTGTAGCGAAGTACATCGGTTCTTATGTGGCTGCTATGAACGGTGTGGATGCCATTGCATTTACTGCAGGTATCGGTGAGAATACACAGATCGTTAGAGCAAAGGTAGTAGAGTATCTTGGATACCTTGGTGTTACCTTAGATCCAGAGGCAAATAAAGTTCGTGGAGAGGATAAGTTGATCTGTACTCCAGACTCTAAGGTTAAGGTATGTGTAATCCCTACCAACGAGGAGCTTGCAATTGCAAGAGAGACAGTAGCGTTAGTACAGTAGTGTCAAGTAGTTACTGTTTGGAGAGCTGTCAGACACTTGCTGTCGGACAGCGAAAAACAATGATTTAGGAGTGAGCCGGCTTCTTTTGCGTAGCAAAACTTAAAATAAGCCGGCGAATGATTACTGGAACGAGGTACGAGTGAACAGTAGTGTCAAGTAAAAAAACTTGACGAATTTTGCAAAGAAATGATTGACAAAAGATACATGCCTATGTATAATTGTTTAGGTGTGAAAACCTCATATATCATTGAGGCAAAGGAGTGAACCATGCTGATAGATATTTCTGAAATTGTGTCTTGTGAGAACAAGGAAGTTACCAAAGAAGTTCAAATCGAGCTCAATTCGTTTGTATCGCGGCTAGGAGAATTCCCGATCACGAAGAAGGCACCGATTGATATAAGAATCGCTAACCGGGAGAACAAGCGGCTGCTTATCCAGGGTGATGTTGATTTGACGGTATCGATTCCGTGTAGCCGTTGTCTGGAGGATGTTCCAACAGACATCCACTTTTCAATTGACAAGGACTTGAAGTTAGAAGGACCTGTGGTCAGTGATGAAGAGATGGAAGAGACCGACTACCTGATTGGATTAAATCTGGATATAGATAAGCTTATCTATGGAGAGATTTTGGTGAACTGGCCGATGAAAGTTCTGTGCAGCAAAGATTGCAAAGGAATTTGTAATGTGTGCGGAATGAACCTGAATAAGGGGAACTGCGATTGCCAGAGAACAGAACTGGATCCAAGAATGGCAGCAATCCAAGATGTCTTTAACAAATTTAAGGAGGTGTAAAGAATGTCAATTTGTCCAAAGAATAAATCTTCCAAGGGAAGAAGAGATAAAAGAAGAGCAAACTGGAAAATGACTGCTCCTGCATTAGTAAAATGCAGCAAATGTGGCGAGTTAATGATGCCTCACAGAGTATGCAAGAACTGTGGCTCTTACAATAAGAAAGAAATTATTGCTCAGGACTAATTATGACCTGACCGTGGGAGTGTTTGAAAGAACACTCCCATTTTGTTATACTTGAGCACTGCTCAAGTGAAAAGATATTTCGGAAATAAGGAAGTGTACATATGGGAGAGTTTTTTAATTTAGATAACAAATTTTTTCAGAGCTTAGGCAAAATTATTGATTGTGTCTGCCTAAGTGTGATATGGTTGCTTTTATGCATACCAGTAGTTACAGCCGGGGCGGCAACCACTGCATTATATTATACTGTTAATAAGGTAATCCGTTATAATAGAGGTTATATCTTAAAAGAGTTCTGGCATGCGTTTAGAACCAACTTTAAGCAGTCTACTTTAGTTGGATTACTTATGCTTGCGATGGAACTGTTTTTCGGAATGGATTGCTATATCATGTACCAGTTTGCGGCAGCGGGAGAAAAGTCAGGAAGCATCTATCCACTCTTTGTTGTATTCATGGCACTTGTGGTTGCATGGGGAATTTACCTCTTCCCTTATATTGCACGTTTTGAGAATACGACAAAGCAGGCACTTAAGAATTCTGGATTGATTGCGATTGCAAATTTGCCATGGACAGTTTTACTTTTTGTAATATTGGGTGTGGCTATCGTTGGTCTGATGTATCTTCCACCTATGATGTTCATTCTTCCAGCAGCATATATGTTGATCGCAAATTTGATTTTGGAAAAGATATTCCGAAAATACATGTCCGAGGAGGATATTGCGGCTGAGGAGGAGCGTAATCAGGACTTCTATAATTAATGATGGAAATTGAGATTTTTTCATATTGATTTATAGAAAGACTTATAGTATATTTTTTTATAGACGTGAGGGGAATACCCTAACGGCGCAGATTGGAGATTAGATATGCAGCAGAATAATATGGCTGAAGTGACAAAAGTTGTTTTAGATGCGATGGGTGGAGACAATGCTCCAGTAGAGCCAGTGAAGGGCGCTGTGGATGCGGTTAATAACAGAAAGGATATTCAGGTGCTCTTAGTAGGGCAGGAAGATGTTATTAAGGCAGAGTTGGCGAAGCACACATATCCTGAGGATCAGATTCAGATCGTGCATGCTGAGGAAGTAATTGAGACAGCAGAACCGCCAGTAAATGCAATTCGCAAGAAGAAGCAGTCTTCTATCGTTGTGGGAATGAATATGGTGAAGCAGAAGGAGGCAGACGCATTTGTTTCTGCGGGAAGTTCCGGAGCGATTCTTGTCGGTGGACAGGTTATCGTGGGACGAATCAAGGGAATTGAGAGACCACCTTTAGCACCACTTATTCCAACAGAGAAGGGCGTATCACTGTTAATTGACTGTGGTGCCAATGTGGATGCAAGAGCATCACATCTGGTTCAGTTCGCTAAGATGGGTTCTATTTATATGGAGAATGTACTTGGAATTAAGAACCCAAGAGTGGCTATCGTCAATATTGGTGCAGAGGAAGAGAAGGGTAATGCTCTGGTAAAGGAGACTTTCCCATTATTAAAGGAATGCACAGATATCAACTTTGTGGGAAGTATCGAAGCAAGAGAGATTCCACATGGTGAGGCGGATGTCATTGTATGTGAAGCTTTTGTTGGAAATGTTATTTTAAAGCTGTATGAAGGTCTGAGCAGTACTTTGATTGGTGCAGTCAAGAAGGGCATGATGAGCTCCTTAAAGAGTAAGATCGGAGCGGCACTTGCATTGCCAGCACTCAAGAAGACACTGAAAGGTTTTGATGCATCAAAGTATGGCGGAGCACCGCTTTTGGGGCTGAATGGTCTCGTGGTCAAGACCCACGGCAGCGCAAAGGCGATGGAAATCACCAATGCAATTTACCAGTGTGTGACTTTTAAAGAACAGGACATTAACGGGAAAATTAAGCAAAATATCATAAGTTCAACGGAACAGGAAGGAATGTAGGTATGGAATTTGAAAAGCTGAAAAAAATCATTGCAGAGGTTTTGAATGTGGATGAAGCAGAAATCGCAATGGAGACAACATTCGTAGATGATCTTGGAGCAGATTCTCTTGATATTTTTCAGATTATTATGGGTATTGAAGAGGAATTTGACATTGAGATTGCAAACGAAGATGCAGAACATATCGTAACCGTATCCGATGCAGTAGATAAGATCAAGAATGCTTTAAACGCATAATAGACAATTTGATGACGTTAAGTGAAGCCCTTGTTTCTGCAAAAGCAAACAAGGGCTTTGTCATGTATCTATCGAGGCTTTTTCTTACACTATACGGGTGTGTGGGGCAAGAAAAGACCTCTGATTAAGGAGGATTATAATGTCGAAGTTAATGGAGTTGCAAGGAATTATTGGATATACCTTCAAGCAGGAAGGACTGCTTAGACAGGCATTGACCCACAGTTCCTTTGCCAATGAGAAGCATATGAAGAAGCTTTCGGACAATGAGAGACTGGAGTTCTTGGGAGATGCTGTGCTTGAGGTAGTGTCCAGTGAGTTTTTGTTTGAGAATTATCCGAAGATGCCGGAGGGAGATTTGACAAAGCTTCGGGCTAGTATTGTCTGTGAGCCGACCTTGGCACTTTGTACCAGAGAGATTAATCTTGGTGAGTATCTGTTTTTGGGAAAGGGCGAGAACCAGACAGGAGGAAGAGAGCGTAAGTCGATTTTATCGGATGCGCTTGAGGCAGTGATTGGAGCTATTTATCTGGATGGTGGTTTTGAACCAGCGAAAGCCTTTATACATCGCTTTATTTTGACAGATATTGAGCATAAGAAGTTGTTTTATGATAGCAAGACTATTTTGCAGGAAGTAGTGCAGGGCAATTACAACGACCCTTTGCATTATGTGTTGATTGCAGAGGAAGGTCCGGATCATGATAAGAGCTTTCGAGTGGCGGCTATGATAGGAAATAAGCCTGTCGGTGAGGGCTGTGGACATACCAAGAAGGCCGCAGAGCAGGAAGCAGCATATCAGGCATTGCTTGTATTGAAACCAAAGATGTAAGAATGGTGAGGAATGTATGTATCTTAAGAGTATAGAAGTTCAGGGATTTAAGTCTTTTGCGAATAAAATCGTATTTGATTTTCATAATGGTATTACAGGCATCGTGGGGCCAAACGGTAGTGGTAAGAGTAATGTAGCAGATGCAGTACGATGGGTATTAGGTGAGCAGAGTGCCAAGCAGCTCCGTGGAGCCAGCATGCAGGACGTTATTTTTGCGGGAACGGAGAACCGTAAGCCTCTCAGCTATGCATATGTGGCAATTACCATGGATAATGCAGACCATGCATTGGCGATTGACTTTGAGGAAGTGACAGTTGCAAGACGTGTCTATCGTTCTGGTGAGAGTGAGTATCTGATCAATGGTAATCCGTGCCGTCTGAAGGACGTGACGGAGCTGTTCTACGATACGGGTATCGGTAAAGAGGGATATTCTATCATTGGACAGGGTCAGATCGAGCGAATTCTTAGCGGTAAGCCGGAGGAACGCAGGGAGCTTTTTGATGAGGCAGCTGGTATCGTTAAGTATAAGAAGAGAAAAGCGACAGCCCAGAAGAAGCTTGAGAGTGAGCGGGAGAATCTGGTGCGTGTCAATGATATCTTGGCTGAGTTAGAGCGTCAGGTAGGACCGTTGGAGCGTCAGGCGGAGAAGGCGCGTATCTATCTGAAGAAAAAGGAAGAATTAAAGACCTATGATGTGAATATGTTCCTATTAGAAGTGGAGCGTATCGAGGGTCAGTTGAAGGAAGTACAGGAAAAGTACCGTATCGCAGATCAGGAATTAAAGGATGCCAATGAGTCCTACGAGAGTGTAAAGACTGAGTATGAGAAGATGGAGCAGGATATGGCTTCCATGGATGAGAAGATTGATTCTATCCGTGAGAATCTCAGTAATTCCACTGTTATGAAGGGCAAATTGGAGGGACAGATCAACGTCCTCAATGAGCAGATCCATACAGCGGAGATGACAGATGAGCATTTGCAGAGCCGACTGGATTCCATTGACCGTGACAAGGAAGAGCGCGTAAAGGCAAAGGAATCCTACGAGCAGGAAAAGGCTGGCTTGGATGAGCAGTTAGCGGCTGTGGAGTTAAAGAGTCAGGAAGCAAAGGAACGTCTGCACACATTGCAGGAGGAAATCTCTCGCTGTACCGAGGGTATTGAGAAGGGCAAGAATGAGATTATTGAGCTCTTAAATAAGAAGGCATCCGTTAAGGCAAGACAGCAGCGTTATGATACGATGTTAGAGCAGGTAAATATCCGCAAGGCACAGTTGACCCAGCGTTTGCTCGCTAGAAAGACGGAGGAAGCGGATCTGGAAGCTGTCTTGAGTGGTTACCAGAAGGAGCTTGATGAGGTTAATGCTGCCATTGCAGAAAGCAAGCAGAATGCTGCCGCCATGGAGGAAAAGAACCGTGAGTGGAAGCAGAAGTCTGTGGAGACTAGACAGAAGTTAGAGCAGGCAACTACAAAGTATCACAAAGAGCAGTCCAGATTGGATTCTCTTAAAAATATTGCAGAGCGCTATGATGGATATGGTAACAGTATCCGACGCGTTATGGAGCAGAAGGATCAGAATAAGGGCTTGATCGGTGTTGTATCTGACTTGATTCAGGTAGACAAGAAGTACGAAATCGCCATTGAGACAGCTCTTGGCGGTAATATCCAGAATATCGTAACTGAGGATGAAGAAACTGCAAAGAAGATGATCTCTTATTTGAAGCAGAATCGCTTCGGACGTGCGACCTTCCTTCCGCTCACCAGTGTGGATGGCAAGGGCAACTTCAAGAATATGGATGCTCTTAAGGAGCCGGGAGTCATTGGGCTTGCGAATACATTGGTAAAAACGGACGCCAAGTATGAGGGCGTGACCGCATATCTGTTGGGAAGAGTAATTGTGACAGAGAATATCGATTGTGCCATTGCATTGGCGCGAAAGAATCGTTATTCACTTCATATTGTAACCCTTGAGGGTGAGTACTTAAGCCCAGGTGGTTCCATGACTGGTGGTGCATTTAAGAACACCAGTAATCTTCTTGCGAGAAAGCGTGAGATCGAGGAGTTAGAGAAGACTGTTGCATCTCTTGAAAAGGAGATTGCAGAGTGCAGAAATCGTCTGGATGATATCAAGACAGCACAGAGCCTTCTTGCAGATGATATCGAAAAGAATAAGGCTGTATTGCAGGAGCAGTTCATCTTACAGAATACTGCAAAGATGAATGTGGAACGAGCAAATGAGCAGAAAAATGAGAGCGAGAATGTATTTGCGGGACTGAAAAATGAGAACCGTGAGATTGAAAATCAGCTCAATGAGATCAATGAGAATAAGGAAAAGATTCTTCAGGAGATTGAAGAGGCTAAGATTCGTGAACAGCAGATCGAGGAAGAAAATGCAAAATTCCAGGCGACATTGGACGAAAATGCTGGTAAGGAAGAGGCTGCACAGCAGGCAGTATCTGAGGTTCAGTTAGAGGAAGCTGCAATTCGCCAGAAGGTAGAGTTCGTATTAGAGAACTTGAATCGTATTAATAGCGAGATCAAGCGCTATGAGGACGAGCGGGAGAATTTTGTGGCTGAGGCGAAGGATGCCAAGGCAGATGCAGAGAAGAAGCGTCATGATATCGAGGAGATCAAGAAGACGATCATGGCTTCTGATGATACGTATGCAAAGTTAGAGGCAGAGCTTAAGGAGAACCAGAGTCGTAAAGAGGAGATGTCCACTGCTTATAAGGGATTTTTCCAGAAGCGAGAGGATATTTCCAAAAAGATTGCAGATTTGGATAAGGAAATTTTCCGTTTGAACAGCCAGCGCGAGAAGTTAGAGGAAGCCCATGAGTATCAGAATAATTACATGTGGGAAGAGTATGAACTGACACTTCACGCGGCGATAGAGCTTCGCAATGAGGAATACACAGATCTCACTGCAATGAAGAAGTTAATCGCATCCATCAAGGATGATATCCGTAAGTTAGGTGATGTCAATGTCAATGCCATTGAGGATTACAAGGAGATATCTGAGCGTTATGAGTTCTTAAAGACGCAGCATGATGACCTTGTAGAGGCAGAAAAGACATTGATTGGCATTATCGAGGAACTGGATACTGGAATGCGTAAGCAGTTCATGGAGAAGTTTGCAGAGATTCAGCGTGAGTTCGATAAGGTATTTAAGGAACTCTTCGGAGGTGGAAAGGGTACCCTTGAGCTTGTGGAGGGCGAGGATATTCTGGAATGTGGCATCAAGATCATTGCGCAACCACCAGGAAAAAAGTTACAGAATATGATGCAGATGTCTGGTGGTGAGAAGTCACTGACTGCGATTGCGTTACTTTTTGCAATTCAGAACCTGAAGCCGTCTCCATTCTGTCTGTTGGACGAGATCGAGGCTGCGTTAGACGATTCCAACGTTGGACGTTTTGCGAAGTACTTACATAAGCTGACGAAGAATACGCAGTTTATTGTTATTACCCATAGACGTGGTACGATGGCAGCGGCAGACCGTTTGTATGGTATTACCATGCAGGAGAAAGGTATATCAACGCTGGTATCTGTAAATCTGATTGAAAGTGATCTGGACAAGTAGCGGAGGATGATTTATGAGTGAGGAGAAGAAAGGTTTTTGGAGCCGGCTGGTTGCCGGATTGGGCAAGACCAGAGATAACATCGTATCTGGGATTGATTCTATATTTAGAGGATTTTCCAATATTGATGAAGAGTTTTATGAGGAAATCGAAGAGATTTTGATTATGGGCGATATCGGTGTGAATGCAACGGAGGCTATCATCGAGAGCTTAAAGGAAAAGGTAAAGCAGCAGCACATCAAGGAACCGGCTGAGTGCAAGGAGCTTTTGATCAATAGTATCAAGGAACAGATGGATGTGGGCGAGACGGCTTACCGTTTTGAGAATGAAAAGTCGGTTGTATTGGTCATTGGAGTGAATGGTGTGGGAAAGACCACTTCGGTTGGAAAACTGGCGGGTAAGCTTAAGGATCAGGGCAAAAAAGTGGTGCTGGCGGCAGCAGATACATTCCGTGCGGCAGCGGGGAATCAGCTCTTGGAATGGGCGAACCGTGCTGGTGTAGACATGATTGGTGGACAGGATGGGGCAGATCCGGCGGCGGTCGTCTATGATGCAGTGGCTGCGGCGAAAGCCAGAAATGCAGATGTGCTTCTCTGCGACACAGCAGGGAGACTTCATAATAAGAAGAACTTGATGGAAGAGTTAAAGAAGATCAATCGTATTTTGGAGAAGGAATATCCGGATGCTTACCGTGAGACTTTGGTTGTTTTGGATGCGACCACAGGACAAAATGCTCTTAATCAGGCGAGAGAGTTTTCGGAAGTGGCAGAGATTACGGGTATTATATTGACGAAGATGGATGGAACTGCCAAAGGTGGTATCGCCGTGGCAATTCATTCTGAACTTGGAATTCCAGTGAAGTATATCGGTGTAGGAGAAACGATAGAGGATTTGCAGAAATTCGATTCGAATGAGTTCGTAAATGCTTTATTTGAAGTGGAGACAGCGGAATAGCAGAAGGAGAGACAAAGATGTTGACATTAGATAAGTTTGAGGAAGCAAGTGAAAAAGTCAAAGAAGTAACCCTTGAAACAAAGCTCGTATATAGTGATTTTTTAAGCCAGCAGACAGGAAATAAAGTTTATTTAAAGCCAGAAAATATGCAGTTTACTGGAGCATATAAGGTAAGAGGCGCGTACTACAAGATTAGCACATTATCGGAAGAGGAAAGAGAGAAAGGACTTATCACAGCATCCGCAGGTAATCATGCTCAGGGTGTGGCATATGCAGCAAAATGTTATGGTGCGAAGGCAGTTATCGTCATGCCTACCACAACACCATTGATCAAGGTGAATCGTACTAAGAGCTATGGTGCAGAGGTAGTACTTTACGGAGATGTTTATGATGAAGCATGTCAGAAGGCATATGAGTTGGCAGAGAAGGAAGGTTACACATTTATCCATCCTTTCGATGATCCAGCGGTTGCAACAGGACAGGGAACCATTGCAATGGAGATTTTTAAGGAGCTTCCTCTTGTGGAGTATATCTTAGTTCCAATCGGCGGTGGCGGTCTGGCAACTGGTGTATCAACACTGGCGAAGTTGTTGAATCCAAAGATTAAGGTCATCGGCGTGGAGCCGGCTGGTGCGAATTGTATGCAGGCTTCTTTTTCGGCGGGAAAGGTTACCACATTGCCACAGGTCAACACCATTGCAGATGGTACTGCAGTAAAGACACCGGGAAGTAATATTTTCCCATACATCCAGAAGAATCTGGATGATATCATCACCGTTGAGGATGATGAGCTTGTGGTTGCGTTCCTTGATATGGTAGAGAATCATAAGATGGTAGTGGAGAATTCTGGACTTTTGACGGTAGCTGCGTTAAAGCATCTGGATATTTCTGATAAGCGTGTTGTATCTATTTTAAGTGGTGGAAATATGGATGTTATCACAATGTCCTCTGTGGTACAGCAGGGACTTATTTTCCGTGATAGAATCTTTACCGTATCCGTGCTTCTTCCAGATAAGCCAGGTGAATTGACCAAAGTGGCTTCTGCGATTGCGGCAGAGCAGGGAAATGTTATCAAGTTAGAGCACAATCAGTTCGTTAGCACGAACCGTAGTGCGGCAGTAGAGCTTCGTATTACATTAGAGAGTTTTGGAACAGATCATAAGAAGCAGATTATGAAGGCTTTGGAGAAAAAGGGATATAAGCCAAAGCTTGTGAGAACAAGTTTGTAGAATCGAAGGGTGAGAGGATAGAGTGACAAAACGGAACTCTATCCTTTTTCATAAAAGCGAGGTGTTATAAGTGCAGGAAAAGCAATGGAAAAAGCGAATTTTGCAAATTCTATATCTGCTAGGAGTTCTGTTGAGCGGAGTGTTGGTGGCAACGATTATAGCAGCCATAAATGGAATGCGATTAGGATTTTATACATGGCCGATCGTGCTGTGTGTGGATGTGTTCCTGTTTTCGACTGTGGGATTTTTTTCGACCACAGGTAGTAAGGAAGTACTATATGGGGTATGTTCTATCCTAAGTATTGCCTGTGGAATTGTGCAAATGGCGATTTTATTTTAAAAATAGGGCTTTTCTTTCTGAAAAAGTATGTTATAATCTTTTTTGGAAAATTTTACAGAAATTACAGAGGAGGATTTGTTATGAAGAAACTATCAGTATTATTAATGATGTCCATGCTTTCTTGTGGTTTACTTTTTACCGGATGTGGTGATAAGGAGCCAGAGGAGACAACTACAACAGTTGAGGCTGATGCAGATGAGGATGAGGATGACGCAGATGCAGATGCAGAGGACGAGGATGACGCAGAAGAAGAGACAGAGGAAGCATCTGGTGCAGAGGAAGTAATTGATGACGTAGCTACCGCACTGCAGGCAGATGGAAGAGATTATGGACAGACATTTGAGTTAACAACTGACGATGTAATGCAGAGTGCATTCTTTGATATGAACATCAATTCAATCCGTCTGACAAAGGAGTTAGAGGATTATGTAACTGAGGATGGTTGGACATTCATGGTTGTAAATGTTACAATCAAGAACACCTTTGACATGGAGATCCCAATGAGTGATGCAGACTTTGCACTTTTATGGGGAGAGGATGAGGGTACTTACCCAGATCCAGATTTCGTAGATTCATTACCAACAGAGTACTACATCGGAGTTGGTGAGAGCGAGACAGGAAACCTGATCTACATTATTCCAGACGAGAAGAATGAGTTCATTCTTGAGTACTACGATCTGTGGGATGATGACTTCGAGGGTAATACTTTCAACATGCATATCAATACTGACGAACTTTAAAAAATTGAGAAGCCTTCGGGCTTCTCTTTTTAGTTGACAGCGGCTGACTCGCAGAGCGTGGCAGCCGTTGTTTGACATCCAAATGTCGCATATATCGCGGGATACAGGAATTTGGAGGTCAAAATAAGTCCTAAAATCTGTGAAAATTGACAAATAGACTTTGAACTATGACTGTGTTATACTCCTTTCATTCAGGGAGAGAGCAGCAGTGGGGGACTGTTGTGAGTATAAGACATATGGTATTTTCCATAGAAAGGAGGAGCGTATGACACTAGATCAGAAAGTAGACTTGATACTTGACCAGATGGGCGGTCTTAGAGCAGATGTCAATGAATTGAAGAAAGACGTCGGTGAGTTAAAACAAGATGTTGGTGCTCTGAAGGAAGACGTCGGTGTATTGAAACAGGAAGTAAGTGTTCTGAAGGAAGACGTCAATGGTTTAAAGGAAGACGTCTGTGGCCTGAAAGAAGAGACTCGCAGCATTAGATCAGAACTTCAGGAGCTTACCAAGCGTGTGGACAAGCTTGAAAACACAGCAGACTTGATGAAGAGTGATATCGGTGTTATGAAGCATGGACAATTACAAATGAATCAGGAGCTGCATGTTGTTTCTGAGCGTGTGACGGTAACGTACAATCTGGCATTGGAGAATTGGGGACAGATTGTGGAAGCAAAGGTCAGATTGAACGTGCTGGAATGTGGAAAGCAGGCATAAGGAGCCGATACAAGAAAATAAAAAGATTTCAAGGTGTCAAGAAAAAATACTTGACACCTTATTCCTTTTATGATAATCTACCTAAGGTGATTGGAATGGAAGAGAAGATAGAACAGGCTTATCTCTATGATTTTTATGGAGAGTTGCTGAATGAGCGTCAGAGAAAGATATATGAAGATTTTGTTTTTAACGATTTGTCGCTCGGAGAGATCGCAGACGAAGAGGGAATCAGCAGACAGGGTGTACACGATATGGTAAAGCGGTGTACGAAGACCTTGGAGGGCTATGAAGAGAAGCTTCATTTGATTCAGAAGTTCATATCTGCGAAGCAGAAGGTGGAGAACATCCACGGATTGGCAAAGAAGTTCCATGAGAGTCACGACGATGCAATTATGGAGGAAATCGAACAGATTTCTAATCAGATATTAGAGGAATTGTAGATGGCATTTGACAGCTTATCTGAAAAACTTCAAAATGTATTTAAGAACCTGCGAAGCAAGGGAAGATTGACAGAAGACGACGTTAAGGTAGCGCTAAAGGAAGTAAAGCTTGCGTTATTGGAAGCGGATGTTAACTTCAAGGTCGTTAAGCAGTTCGTAAAGGACGTGCAGGAGCGTGCCGTAGGACAGGACGTGATGAACGGACTGAATCCGGGACAGATGGTCATCAAGATCGTAAATGAAGAGATGGTCAAGCTGATGGGCGCTGAGACGACTGAGATTAAGTTGCAGCCGGGAAAAGCGTTGACTGTTATTATGATGACAGGTCTTCAGGGTGCTGGTAAGACCACCACCACAGCGAAGCTTGCAGGAAAGTTCAAGCTTAAGGGCAAGAAAGTACTCCTTGCGGCATGTGATGTTTATCGTCCGGCGGCAATTGAGCAGTTGCAGATCAATGGTGAGAAGCAGGGTGTGGAAGTATTCTCCATGGGTGATAAGAACAGCCCGGTGAATATTGCCAAGGCAGCAATTGAGCATGCACTTAAGAATGACTATAACATTGTTATCATCGATACTGCTGGACGTCTTCATGTAGATGAGGACATGATGGCAGAGTTGATCCAGATAAAGGAAAGCGTAGATGTGCACCAGACCATACTTGTTGTGGATTCCATGACAGGTCAGGATGCAGTAAATGTTGCACAGACATTTGATGAGCGTATCGGTATTGACGGAGTCATATTGACAAAGCTTGATGGTGATACGAGAGGTGGTGCGGCACTTTCCATCCGGGCAGTGACCGGAAAGCCGATTCTCTATGCAGGAATGGGTGAGAAGCTCTCTGATTTGGAGCAGTTCTATCCAGATCGTATGGCATCCAGAATTCTTGGCATGGGCGATGTGCTTACTCTGATTGAGAAGGCACAGGAAGACTTTGACGAGGAAAAGGCGAAAAAGCTTGAGCAGAAGATGCGCAAGAATGAGTTTGACTTTGAGATGTACTTAGAATCCATGGGTCAGATGAAGAAGATGGGCGGTCTGTCCAGTGTACTCGGTATGATGCCGGGACTTGGTATGGGCGGCGGTAAGATGCCGGATATTGACGAGGCTGCGGCTGAGAAGAGTTTGGCGCGCACGGAAGCGATTATTTATTCCATGACACCGCAGGAGCGACAGAATCCATCCTTGTTGAATCCGAGCAGAAAGCGCAGAATTGCACAGGGTGCTGGTGTGGATATTGCAGAGGTCAACCGTCTGGTCAAGCAGTTTGAACAGATGAAGAAGATGATGAAGCAGATGCCTGGTATGATGAAGCGAGGCAAGAGAGGAATGTTCAAGGGACTTCCGTTTTAATGGTTAAGAATCGCGTAATACGCATTCTAATATAAATAGTTAGCAATTTTCAAGGAGGTGAAAGTAATGGCAGTAAAGATCAGATTAAGAAGAATGGGACAGAAGAAGGCTCCTTTCTATAGAATCGTAGTTGCAGATTCCAGATCCCCAAGAGATGGAAAGTGCATCGAGGAGATCGGAACTTATGATCCAACTAAGAATCCAACAGAGTATCATGTAAATGAAGAGTTAGCAAAGAAGTGGTTAGCTAACGGAGCTCAGCCAACAGATACTGTTGCTCGTATCTTCAAGAACGCAGGCATCGAGAAATAGGATTAGTGAGGTGGACCTAATGAAAGAATTAGTTGAAGTAATTGCCAAATCACTAGTCGATTGCCCGGACGAGGTTGTTGTAACCGAGACCGAGAATGAGAAAGCCATTGTTTTGGAATTACGTGTAGCGCAGTCCGACATGGGCAAGGTAATCGGCAAACAGGGTCGAATTGCAAAGGCAATCCGTGCCGTTGTGAAGGCTGCTGCCTCAAAGGAAGAGAAGAAAGTTATTGTAGAAATTATGCAGTAAGTTTTGGGCTATCTTAATCGTGAGATTGGAGATAGCCTCTTTTCGTATTATGCGATAGGAATTGTTTCTTACATATTGTTTATGGAGGAATTATATGGAGGATTTATTACAGGTAGGTGTCATCACAAGTACACACGGTGTGCGGGGTGAGGTCAAGGTGTTTCCGACCACGGATGATGCGGCTCGTTTTAAGAAATTAAAAAATGTAATCTTAGATACAGGCAAAGAAAAAATTGATCTTGAAGTTGCCGGAGTGAAGTTTTTTAAAAATATGGTCATCTTAAAGTTCAAGGGCATCGACAATATCAATGATGTAGAGAAATACAGAAAGATGAGCCTTTTTGTTACCAGAGAGAATGCGGTAAAGCTGAAAAAGGATGAATATTTTATTGCAGACCTGATTGGGCTTAAGGTACAGACCGACGAAGGGGAAGCCTTGGGCGAGGTGACGGATGTGCTTCAGACTGGCGCAAATGATGTCTATGAAATTAGGACAGAAGACGGTGAGGAGATTCTGCTTCCAGCGATCAAAGATTGTGTGAAGGAAGTTGATGTTGAGGGTGGCAGTATGTTAGTGCACCTTTTGCCGGGACTAAGAGGCATCAATCGGAAATAATTTAGGGAGAAATGAAAATGGCAAGATATATCAGGGAAGTGGAGTTAAATAAGCCGGATGACTTTGTACAGTTCATCATGACAGATTTTTTGAACAAGCATTGCTTTAAGTTGGTAGAGTTTCAGGGGGAGAGACTTTATCGTGCAGGAGATGGATTTTTTGAGATTCCAAAGTTTTTGACATGGGGATATCGCAACGGTATCTTTCATGTGGAGGCATGGACGAGAACCTGTTGGTTGCCGGGAGTCTATGGCGCGGAAAATGCATTGGACGGATTCATGGGCTGTGTTCCGAAGAGTGCTTATAAGAAGGATATTGAGGAATTGATTGGACTTTTGTTCCAGCCAATATTTACGAATGGTCAGGCGATGCCAGGTAGACAGCCGAACATGCAGGGGCAGCCGAACATGCAGGGGCAGCCAAATATGCAGGGACAGCCACAGATCTACGTTAGAGGAACAGACACATCACGATATGCAGGAATGGCACTTGCATTTTCGGTGGTAGGTATTGTATTTAATATTGTAAGTTCACTAGTAGGAGCTCTTTTTGGTACGCTAGGAATCATATATGGTAGAAAAGCGCTGACATCCCAGAAAAAGGGAATGGCAACAGCGGGATTTGTAGTCGGAATTATTGCGGATGTGATTGCGGTTATTCGATTGATTGTAATGTTTTTAGCGCTTGTTATGTATTGGGCATAGAGGAATGTGAGGAAGCAGAAGGGATAGATCAAAATGAATTTTCATATTTTGACATTGTTTCCAGATATGATCATGCAGGGCTTGTCCCAGAGTATTATTGGACGAGCCGCGGAAAAGGGATTGCTTTCCATCGAGGCGATCAATATCAGGGACTATACCTTAGATAAACATAAGAAAGTAGACGATTATCCATATGGAGGCGGTGCAGGTATGTTGATGCAGGCACAGCCTGTTTATGATGCGTGGAAAGCAGTGGCAGAGGGCACAGTAAGTGCATCTCCAAAGCTCCGTACCGTATATCTGACACCACAGGGACAGACCTTTACCCAGACCTTGGCAAAGGAGCTGGCGCAGGAAGAGGACTTAGTGCTGTTGTGCGGTCATTATGAGGGAATTGATGAGCGTGTATTAGAGGAAATCGTGACAGACTATGTCTCCATTGGTGACTATGTTCTGACTGGTGGGGAATTGCCAGCGATGGTAATGGTGGATGCCATTGCACGAATGGTGCCGGGAGTGTTGAATAATGATGTGTCCGGTGTGACAGAATCCTTTGAGGGAGACTTGCTAGAGTATCCCCAGTACAGTCGCCCGGAAGAGTGGATGGGAAAGCGAGTGCCGGATGTCTTGCTGTCAGGTAATCAGAAGAAGATTGATGCTTGGCGTAAGGAGGAGGCAGTTAAACGCACCAAGGAGCGCCGCCCAGATATGTATCAGCGTTATGCGGCATTGCAGGAGTGCCTAGAGATATTAAAAAAGCAAAAGCTGTTGCATATGGATATGATCGAGTTGATCAATCGTGGACAGGCACGCCTTGTCTACGCAAAGGATGCCAATATCGTATTATATGATATGGCGAGTGGTATTTATTTTCATACAGCAGAAAGTGTAAAAGGGGGCAGGAAGGCATTTTTCGCGTTACAGGAGGATGTAGGTGATGCGAGTGCTTTGGAATCGCTGGTGCTACATCAGGATTTTATGATTGCTGAGGCAGAAGAAATGCTTTCTGCAAAAGTGAGGACAACGTGCTACCAAGCGGTATATACCAGAAAGGAAAAGCTTCCAATTACAGGACTTTACAGATTGGATGGAAAGAAGCAGGAGGGAATTCCAGAGATTCGTCCCCTTACCTTGGAGTATCTTGATGTGGTGACGGCAAATTACCACATGGTGGATGATGCGGATTACATCAAGGATCGTATCGAAAAGGGCTGGATGTATGGCGCATTTATTGAGGGTGAGCTGGCTGGCTTTGTGGGCATGCATGCTGAGGGAGGACTTGGAATGCTGGAGGTGTTGCCGCAGTACCGTGGCAGACACATAGGAAAGGCATTAGAGACCTATATGATAAACCTTTCTTTGGAAAGGGGAATGACACCATTTGGACAGGTAGTGGTGGGAAATGAGGCTTCGATGAAGCTTCAGGAGTCCCTTGGATTATGTTTTTCCAAGCAGCTAATCTACTGGTCAGGGAGCAATATATAGGATACACTAGGGAAAGTTGTAATTTTGTCTTTACAATCCAAAGAACCTGTGGTAAAATACAACAGTTGTGAGTAAATAGATGGTCCTCTGTTACGAATAGGCGTATTAAGAACATCCAAATAATAGGAGGTCACAAAATGAACGCAAACGAAATCATTAAGAGCATTGAGGCTGAGCAGCTTAAGGCAGAAGTACCTGAGTTCCGTGTTGGTGATACTGTAAAGGTTTACGGTAAGATCAAAGAGGGTAACCGTGAGAGAATCCAGGTTTTCGAGGGAACTGTTATTAAGAGACAGGGCGGAAGCAACCGTGAGACTTTCACAGTTAGAAAGTTATCTAACGGTGTTGGCGTAGAGAAGACTTGGCCATTACATTCTCCAAACGTTGAGAAGGTAGAAGTAGTTCGTCAGGGTAAGGTAAGACGTGCTAAGTTATTCTACTTAAGAGATCGTGTTGGTAAGAGAGCTAAGGTAAAAGAGTTAGTAAAATAATCAATGCCAAATTAGAATACCAGAACATTTCCATAGCGGATGTGTTCTGGTATTTTTTTGGACAGGGATAGAGTTGTAGCAGTCTCATTTTGATTGCAGAGAAATGGACTTTGTGATAAAGTATAACAGGAATTGAAGCGTTTTTTAGTAGAGATAAGTATTGGCTCACGATAGGATGAGAGAGGACAAGATAGATATGCGAAGAAATCGGAGCGGTCTGAATTTTGGCAGACAGAAGAGAAAAGTAAATATGGCACAGGTAAAGGAAGTGTGCGTGTGGGCAGTGGAGATACTGATTACACTGTTGATTGCCTTTACACTGGTATACTTTATAGGACTTCGTACCAGCGTGGTGGGACAGTCTATGGCAGAGACATTAAACGGTGGTGATGAGATTTTGGTCAACCGTTTTATCTATAAAGTAACGAATCCAAAGCAGAATGATATTATCGTATTTTTACCTAATGGCAATGAGAAGTCCCACTATTACGTGAAGCGTGTAGTGGCTGTACCGGGAGATACGGTACTGATTCAGGATGGAGCACTCTATGTCAACGGAGAGCTTTTTGATGAGGAGATAGAGGTGGCATCCATGGAGGATGCAGGATTGGCGGCAGAGGAGATCACGTTGGGTGAGGATGAGTATTTCGTGCTGGGAGATAATCGTAACAACAGTGAGGATAGCCGTTATGCCAATATTGGTAATATAAAGAAGGAATACATTATCGGAAAAGCATGGTTCCGTGTAGCGCCTTGGGGCGACATTGGATTTTTGTAAAATCAGCTAAGAAGTGATAGGAAAGAATAGGAGAAAAAATATGCAGTTTCAGTGGTATCCAGGACATATGACAAAGGCAAAGCGCCAGATGCAGGAGGACATCAAGCTGATTGATCTGGTCATCGAGCTTGTGGATGCGAGAATTCCACTCAGCAGCCGTAATCCGGACATCGATGAATTGGGAAAAAATAAGTCAAGACTCATACTGATGAACAAGTCAGATCTTGCGGACGAGGCAGTCAGCAGGGAATGGGCAGAATTCTTTAAGAAAAAGGGATATTATGTGGTAAGCCTTGATTCCAGAAGTAAGGCTGGTATGAAGAATGTGACTGCGGTGGTCATGGAGGCCTGCAAGGAGAAGATTGAGCGTGATAGAAAGCGTGGAATCAAGAATCGTCCTGTCCGTGCCATGGTAGTGGGAATTCCGAATGTTGGAAAGTCTACTTTTATCAATTCTTATGCAGGAAAGGCATGTGCCAAGACTGGAAATAAGCCGGGCGTTACCAAGGGTAAGCAGTGGATTCGTCTGAATAAGAACGTGGAACTTTTGGACACACCAGGTATTTTATGGCCGAAGTTCGAGGATCAGATGGTAGGACTTAGATTGGCACTGATTGGATCTATTAAGGACGAGATTTTAAATATCGATGAACTTTCCCTTGAGTTGATCAAGATTTTGACAGCCAATTATCCGGGTGTATTATCAGAGCGTTATAGCACAGAGGAAAATGCACTGAAGGAAGATGTGGAGCCAGTTGAGATCTTAAAGCAGATTGCGGAGAACCGTAAGTGTATCTCAAAGGGAAATGAACTGGATTACAGCAAGGCAGCAGCTCTTGTAATTGATGAATTCCGCAGTGGAAAGTTAGGAAGAATTACTTTGGAGCGTCCAGAGCAGTAGATGGGAGCATACAGATGGAAGAAAAGAAGATTGGAGTTATAAAGGAAGAATTAAAGGCGGCAGAGGATTCAATGCTGCCTTCTTTTATCGAAGCATATCAGAGTGATGAGCGGGCAGGTGTGGTCAAGCTGGTGGAGCAGGCGAAGAAGCGCATGGAGAAGCTGGCGGCGGAGATTGCCCGTACGGAGCAGTTAAAAAAATACGAAAAAGAATACGATGTGTACGCTCATATCTGTGGAATCGATGAGGTGGGAAGAGGACCGCTGGCGGGGCCGGTGGTGGCAGGAGCAGTCATACTGCCAAAGGATTGCGACATCCTATATATCAATGATTCCAAGAAGCTGTCTGCAGCAAAGAGGGAAGAACTGTACGATGTTATCATGGAAAAGGCAGTGGCAGTGGGAATTGGTATGGCAAGTCCACAGCGTATTGATGAGATCAACATATTGCAGGCGACCTATGAAGCTATGCGGGAGGCTATAAGTAAATTGAGTGTGGAACCCGATATATTATTAAATGATGCGGTGACGATTCCACAGGTCGATATCAAGCAGGTGCCGATCATTAAGGGAGATGCTAAGAGTATCTCGATTGGAGCAGCAAGTATTGTGGCAAAGGTGACAAGGGATCGATTGATGGTGGAATATGATGCCATCATGCCGGAGTATGGATTTGCTTCCAATAAGGGTTATGGTTCTGCGGAACACATAGCGGCATTGAAGAAATATGGACCAACTCCGATTCACCGGGCAAGCTTTATTGGAAATTTTGTGTAGGCAATGACGGAATTTGTTGAAGATAGAAAGGCATGGGAAGTGGTATGCAGATATCAGATATGCTTGGACAGTACAATCGAAATGTGACAAATGGAACGGAGGAACTGCGGGGAGCACAGAGCACACAGAAGTTGGTCTCTTCCGTGGGAGATTTGTCGGCAGGAAGCGTGTTTGAGGGAACGGTCAACCATGTGCGAGGCGGAAAGGTAATACTTGCACTGGGAAATGGACAGGTCATTTCTGCACGACTGGACGGTAAGGTGGACTTAAGGCCGGGAACTGCCATGTTTTTTCAGGTAAAGTCAAATGATGGACTTACCGTATCGATACGTCCCTACAATGGTGCAGGAAATGCCAACAATCCAATTTTGCTAAACGCATTGACTGCGGCGCAGATTCCAGCTACGGAACGGACGCTTATGATGGTGGATGCCATGATGCAGGAACAGATGTCTGTGGACAGACAGAGCATCTTGGATATGGTAAAGATACTGAATGCCAATCCAGAGTCAAACGTGCAGACGATCGTGCAGATGACAAAGCTTGGAATGCCAGTGACCGAGACATTGGCGAGTCAGTTCGAACAGTATCTGTCTGATCAGCATAGCTTGTTAAATGAGATGCAGTTGGCAGTCGGTCAGATGGCAGAGACCCTTGGTGACGAAGGGATGGCGGTGGAAGATTCCTTCGCATTATATAGTAAAATGGTGGATATCTTTCTGGGAAATGGAGAGAACGTGGCTGGAAATTCCGCTGTGGCAGGTCAGGAGCAAAGCGCAGGAGCACTGGCTGGGAATGGTCTGGACTTTGTGGCATTAGGAGAAGCAGTGCAGGAACCGACAGACCAGCTAGGAGCCACCGCGAATCAGGAGCTGGCAGATGAGCTGTTACAGCAGGCTGTAAATGGAGAGCAACAGACTGTGGCAGCGCAGAACGGACAACAGACGACAGCGGCACAGAATGGAGAGCAGGGAATGCCGAATACCATCGGCACTTTGCTTTCTGAGGAGCAGATAGCCTCCCTTACTAAGTCATTGCAGGACATTCCGACTTTGCTTGGAAATACGGAGCTTTTTGTAAGTGAAGCGAACGAAGAGATTTTCGTAGACACGATGCAGGATGAGGCCATTGAGCTTCAGATGCAGCAGGAAGAAGTGCAGATGCAGCCTGCACAGGAGATGGCATTAAATAAGAACATGACGGCAAGTGAATTTATGCAGTCATTGCAGCGAGCGCTTTCAGAAAATAGTCAGTATGGGTTTGCAGGAGTGCAAAAGCTTTTTGCAGGAAAGGAATTCCAGACCTTGCTTCGTAGCATGGCGGCAGAACAGTGGCTGATTCATCCGCAGGAGCTGAAAGAGGAAGGAAAGCTTGGCAAGCTCTATGAGAAGATGGAGCGGCAGATTGGTCAGATGGAGACCGCTATGCGGGCAGTGGGCATCGAACAGAATTCGTTTTTACAGACGGCATCGGATATCCGTGGAAATATCGAGTTCATGAATCAAATGAACCAGATTTATCATTATGTACAGATTCCACTTAAGATGTCGGGACAGAATGCCAATGGAGAACTGTATGTATATAGCAACCGCAAGAGGCTGGACGATCCAGATGCAGAATTGACCGCATTTCTTCACTTGGATATGGACAATCTGGGTTCAACGGATGTATCGGTGCGGATGGTTAGAAAGCAGGTAAAGACCAACTTTTATTTTGACAACGATGCTTCTTACGATATTGTGGAAAAGCATCTGCCGATTTTGGAGAAGCGGTTGAAAAATAAGGGATATAATTGTACGATTACCATTACCAATGAGAAGAAGGAGATCAACTTCAAGGAGAATTTTGTGAAAAAGGGAAGAGTGATGTCGGGTGGTAGTCTACACAGATATTCCTTTGATGTGAGAGCGTAGGTTGAGATTTTAAAGATACATAGAAAGGTATGTGTTTTATGGCTGAGAAAAAGGAAGAGAATCAGAAAACTGCGGTGGCGCTTGCTTATCAGCCGGGAGATGTGGCGCCAAAGATACTTGCAGCAGGCAAAGGTGCAGTGGCAGAGAAGATTATCGAGACTGCAAAGGAAAATGACGTTCCATTCTATCAGGATAATAAGCTGGCAGATACCCTCTCGAAGTTAAAGATTGGTGACACGATACCACCGGAACTTTATGAGGTGGTGGCAGAGATTCTGGTATTTGTGGATGATATGGATCGCATGAAGCGCAAGCTTACCGATTCTGGCTTATTATAGTGGAAGCTGATTAAGAGACTGGCAGTAGATGTTACTTGGCATGGAGGAAGTATTTGAATAAGCGTGCAGTGGGAACCTCATATGAGAAGCGTGCAGGAGCATATTTAGAACAACAGGGGTATGAGGTCTTAGAATATAATTTCAGAAGCCGGCAGGGAGAGATCGACATCATTGCAAGGGACGGGGAATATCTTGTATTTGTGGAGGTAAAGTACCGTAGGAATGCAGCGATGGGAACTCCCTTTGAGGCGGTGAATCAGAAAAAGCAAAGGATAATCAGCAGGACGGCGTCTTACTATTGCCTGACACATGGCTATGGTGAGACGATGCCCTGCCGTTTTGATGTAGTGGCAGTGCAGGGTGATGAGATTCAAGTGTTAAAAAATGCATTTGATTATGTGGGCTGACATGAATAGATAGGAGAAGAAAAGTTGCAGATAACCAGAAAAAGCAGAGAGCAGGAAGTATTACAGGAAGAATGGCATAAGGTGGATGGCAGTGATTTGCTGCTTTTGAAATATCCTCTGTTGGAGGAATTAGGAATCGTAAAGCATTGTTTTACCACAAGAATCGGTGGTGTCAGCGAAGGTATATTTGGAACGATGAATCTGAGCTTTACCAGAGGGGATGATAAGTCTGCGGTGGAGGAGAATTATAGACGACTTGCCGAGGCGATGGAGGTGGATTACGAGAACTTCGTTTTTACCGACCAGACCCACACGGTAAATGTGCGGAAGGTGAGCATGGCGGATGCTGGCAAAGGACTTGTGAGAGAACGGGATTATCAGGATGTGGATGGTCTGATTACCAATGAACCGGGGCTGGTGCTGTCTACCTTTTTTGCGGATTGTGTGCCGCTGTATTTTGTAGACCCAGTGCATTGGGCTATTGGAATGAGTCATTCTGGCTGGCGGGGAACTGTGGCGCGAATGGGAAGGGTGACCCTAGAAGCTATGCAGCGGGAATATGGCACCAAGCCAGAGGATGTAATCTGTGCAATTGGTCCGTCCATTTGTCAGGACTGTTATGAGGTGAGCTGGGACGTGGCAGAGGAGTTTGCGAAGGAGTTCTCCGGTCATGAGCAGGAGATCCTCATGGAGAGTCCGAAGAATGAAGCAATACAGGAGCAGGCAGACAAAAAGTATCAGCTCAACCTGTGGCGTGCCAATGAAATCGTATTGCTGGAGGCTGGAGTAAAGGAGGAGCATATCGCGGTGACGGATATCTGTACCTGTTGCAATCCGGATGTATTGTTTTCCCATCGGGCAAGCCATGGAAAGCGGGGTAATCTGGGAGGCTTTTTGTGCCTGATATAAATTTAGAAATGAGGATAACTGACATGGAATCAAAGAATTATGTGGACTATATAATAGAAGAAACAAAAAAGATCTTGGCAATCGACAGCCCAAGTGGATTTACCAAGGAAGTGGCAGCTTATGTCATGGAGGCTTATCGATCACTGGGATACGAACCGGAGATGACGGTAAAGGGCGGTGTGCTTGTGGCACTTGGCGGCAAGAAGAAAGAGGATGCCATTATGTTGGAAGCACATATTGATACCCTTGGTGCTATGGTATCAGAGATTAAGTCTAATGGAAGACTAAAAGTTACTCCAATTGGTGGCATGAATGCCAACAATGCAGAAGCAGAAAATTGCCGCATACATGCTCGCTTTGGTGAGGTATTTGAGGGATCCTTACAGCTTGCCAATGCATCTGTGCATGTAAATGGAGATTATAATGATAAAAAACGTACCTTTGATGAGACAGAGGTGGTGCTGGATGAGACAGTACATTCCAAGGAGGATGTAGAGGCACTTGGCATTATGGTAGGCGACTTCGTATGCTTTGATCCAAGAACGGTGGTGACAAAGAGTGGATATATTAAGAGCCGCTTTTTGGATGATAAGCTGAGTGTAGGTATTTTGTTGGGCTATGCAAAGTATTTAAAGGAAGAAAAGGTAGAGCCAGAGCGTATGATTTATCAGCATATCACAGTATATGAGGAGGTAGGTCATGGTGGAGCAGCATCTATCCCAGAGGGTGTGACAGAGGTCATCTCTGTGGACATGGGCTGTGTCGGTGAAGGATTGACCTGTGAGGAGACGCAGGTGTCCATCTGTGCGAAGGACAGCAGAGGGCCATACAATTATGACGTGGTGACAGGACTGATTAAGGCGGCTAAGGATGCGAAGCTTGATTTTGCGGTGGATGTATATCCATATTACGGTTCGGATGCAGATGTGGCGTTGACCGCAGGCTATGATGTGCGTCATGGACTGATCGGAGCTGGCGTATATGCATCCCACGGCTATGAGAGAAGTCATAAGGATGGCGTGAAGAATACATTTGAGTTGTTGAAGGCGTATTTGGGGTAGGTGGTCGCAAGGAGCGAGTTCACTTCGTTTCATCTTAAGAAAACCTTCATAATATCATAGGATTATCTTTATTGTATCAGAAGACCTCCCATGCTATAGTAACTGTATTAAAACACACAGTACAGTTAGTACAGATGGGAGGTTATGATTTGGTTCAATTAAATTACCGGGATTCTAAGCCGATTTATGAACAGATCAAGGATGGATTTCGAAAGTTGATTATCTCGAATTCTCTTTCTGCCAATGAGAAACTACCCTCCGTTCGGGAGTTGGCATCCTCTCTCGCAATTAATCCGAACACGATCCAGCGGGCATACCGAGATCTGGAAAGTGAAGGATATTTATATACCGTTGCGGGTAAGGGAACTTTTGTGGCGGAACGTCAGGATATCTATGATACGAGACAACATGAATTACTAGAAGAGTTCGACGAGGTCGTGGAGGAGTTGTATTTCCTCTCAGTGAAAAAGAAGGATCTTGTGGAGCGTATGGATAAACTTGCGGAGAAAGGAGACAGGACATGATTCAGGTTAGGGGATTAGAAAAATCTTTTGACGGATTTCAGGCATTGAAGGGTGTGGATATGCATGTACAAAGAGGTGCAATCTATGGACTGGTAGGTCCAAACGGTGCAGGAAAGTCTACATTGATCCGTCATTTGACTGGAATATACAGACCAGATGCCGGAGAGGTGCTGGTACAGGGGGAAAAGGTATACGAAAATAAGAAGGTAAAGGCTAAGATGGCGTACATACCAGACGATCTGTTTTACTTTATGCAGGCAGATACGATGGAAATGAAGCGTTTTTATGAGGGCATCTACCCAGAGTTCGATTCCAAGCTTTTTTACCGGATGCAGGAGTTCTTTCCTAGTATAGATGTGAAGAGAAATATTAGACGATTATCCAAGGGTATGCAAAAGCAGGTGGCATTCTGGCTTGCGATTTGCTGTAAACCAGAACTGATGATATTAGATGAGCCAGTGGATGGTCTCGACCCAGTGATGCGACGTCAGATTTGGAGCATCATTATGTCAGAGGTGGCAGAAAAGGAGATGACCGTACTGGTATCCTCCCATAACCTGCGAGAGCTTGAGGATGTTTGCGATCATGTGGGAATCATGCATCAGGGAAAGATTCGGGTGGAGCGTTCCTTAAGTGATCTACAGGGCAGTGTGTCCAAGATTCAGGTGGCATGCCAGAGTGGAATGCCAAAGTTGCCAGATCGATTTGAAGTATTGCATATGTCCAATACTGGACGTGTTTACACCATGATCGTAAAGGGGGATCCGAAGGAGGCAGAGGCGGCACTTGCAGAGAGCAATCCGACCATAGTGGATGTATTGCCATTGACATTAGAAGAGATCTTTATCTATGAGATGGGAGGGGCAGATTATGAAGTCAAAGACATCCTGTTTTAATCGGATGATATTTAAGAAGAATTTTACACATTACTGGCCGTTGTGGGCTTTATATCTTGGATATTTAATGTTGTTAATGCCGGTACAGATCTGGCAGTTGGCAACGAATAAATGGTATTATGAGGATTATGACGCAGTGTCACGCATGTATGAGATCGTACAGTATGCGTTGGAGACAGAGCTTTCCCCATTTTCCATTTTTCTGTTTTCAGTCGTAATGGCATTGGCAGTATTTTCCTATCTGTATTCAGGAAAAAATGCTAACATGATGCATGCGCTTCCGGTGAATCGTCTGGAGCTATTTGTGACAAATTATTTGTCTGGGCTTTCATTTTTGTTAGTGCCAGAGATCATCGCTTTTCTGGTTTCGGTACTGGTATGTCTGGCAAATGGAATTACATGTATTCAATATTTGTTTATAGGCCTTATTTGTCAGATGGGAATCAGCTTTTTCGCATATTCTATGGCGGTGTTCATAGCGATGTTTACAGGACACGCCTTTGCGATGCCTGCATATTACTATATATTGAATTACTTGTATGTGGGGTGTCTGTACATAGTTGATATGGTAAAGCAATTGCTCTGCTATGGAATCACAGATACATGGAATCCAGGAAAGTCCTGTATTCTGTCTCCTTGCTATTATCTTGGAAATAATCTGTACTCCAATCTTATCTATGATGAGAAGACGTATGATATTACAGGAATTGAGATGCATGGAATGTATTTGGTGGCGATCTATGCGGCGGTAGCAGTAGTATTGGTGGTCGCAGCGTATCAGTTATACAAGAGACGTCAGATTGAGACAGCGGGAGATTTTATCAGTATTGGCATTGTGAAGCCAATTTTCCGTTGGGGAGTGGCATTGTGCGGTGGAATGCTTGTGTCTTCTGTGTTTACAAGGATTTTAAAGGAATCGCACCGGGTTGATGTGTATGTATGCCTTGTAGCAAGTATCATTGTAACTGGATTTCTCTTCTTTTTTGCAGCAGAAATGCTGTTGCAGAAGCATTTTAAGGTGCTTAAGAAGAAGCGTCTGATCGAGTGGGGCGGTGTTACTGTCTTGGCGATTCTCTTCTTTACATTGTTCGAAGTGGATGCATTTGGAATTGAGCGGAAAATGCCAGAAGAGAGTGAAATTGCAGAAGTATTTGTAAATATGGATTATCCGATAGTGGTAGATAGTGAGGATATTCCACAGTTACTGGCATTACACCAGCAGGTGATCGATAGTAAGAAGGAATATCTGGAAATTGAAAAGGGAACGGAAGGATATTACTACACTACAATCCGATATTACCTCAAGGATGGAACAATCTTTGAAAGAAGATATCCATTGCCGCTCACGGAGGAATATCTGGAGGATGAGATGTCTCCTACTAACCAGATTCTTGCATGGGAGAGAGAAGAGGAGAATTTAAAGAACAATATTCTTGGTTGGGATTATGATACAAATGAATACCTCACAGGATATATCGATGTATATGATGAGGAGCAGAATTATCAGGAGTATACATTTAGCGGAGATGAGATGGAGCAGATTGTTGCAGCAATCGAGAAAGATATTGAGGAAGGTAATTATGATCCATACTATTTAGATTGTATCTGGTCTGATGAATATGAATATTATTACAATAACATTTCTTTAGAATATTATAATTATAATGGATATTATGATATTTGGGATTACTATGAATGTTATGAGGTTGATGAAGGTTCACAGATGGAACAGGTAGAACGTATATCTCCAATGCGATCCAGTTCATACATCTGTTTTGGACCGGAATGTACCAATACGATTGAGACCTTAGAGAAGCTTGGTGCTGTAGATGATACATGGAGGCTTTGGATAACTACTGAGTATTTTGAAGCGGAGATGGAGTAAGCTTTTTGGGAAAGCTAGAATAAAAAAGGCGGAATAGTTGTTATTCCGTCTTTTTTAGTGTAAACTAAAAGGGATGCCATCGAAAATTACTGTCAGTGGCGAGATCATAGTAGGAGAATTGTATGAGTAAGAAACATATCATAGATAAAATAGAACCGGGAAGTATTGCAGAGGAGATGGAGCTTGAGCCTGGGGATGCCCTAATATCCATCAATGGTAAGGAAATCGATGATGTATTTGACTATCATTATCTGATTCATGATGAATATTTAGAGGTGTTGATCGAGAAGGCAGATGGTGAGCCTTGGGAACTGGAGATTGAGAAGGACTATGACGAGGATCTTGGAATTGTATTTGAGAATGGTTTGATGGATAATTATAAGTCTTGCCATAATAAGTGTATCTTCTGTTTTATAGACCAGATGCCAAAGGGGATGCGAGAGACCCTCTATTTTAAGGATGATGATTCTAGACTTTCCTTTTTACAGGGAAATTATGTGACTCTTACGAATATGAAGGAAAAGGATCTGAACCGTATTATTGAGTACAAGCTGGCACCGATCAATATTTCTGTGCAGACCACCAATCCGGAACTGAGATGTAAGATGCTCAATAACCGCTTTGCCGGGGATGCATTAAAAAAGATTGATATGCTCTATGAGGGCGGCATTGAGATGAACGGACAGATCGTGTTGTGCAAGGGTGTCAATGACGGTGAGGAATTGGAGCGTTCCATTCGTGATCTGACCAAGTATCTTCCTTATATGGAGAGTGTATCGGTGGTGCCGGTGGGACTTTCAAAGCATAGAGAGGGCTTGTATCCACTGGAGCCTTTTACGAAGGAGGATGCAAGGGAGGTACTTGCTACCATTCATAAATGGCAGGATGTGTGCATGGAGAGCCATGGCACACATTTCATTCATGCCAGTGACGAGTGGTATCTGTTGGCGGACATGCCATTGCCAGAGGAGGATAACTATGATGGATATATCCAGCTTGAAAATGGCGTTGGAATGATTCGCTTGCTGTTAGATGAATTTGCAGAGGCACTTGAGATATTAAAGGGCGATATAGAAGCAAAAGATATGCCAGAGGAATTTTTACCGGATATGGAGGGACAGCATACAATATCCCTTGCTACGGGACGCCTGATGGGACCATTTTTGCAGGAGATGGCGGAGCAGGTGATGGAGTTGTTGCCGAATTATCGGATTTTAGTGTATCCGATACGCAATGACTTTTTCGGTGAGAATATTACGGTATCCGGACTACTGACAGGACAGGATTTAAGGGCACAGCTCAGTGTGCAGGAATTGGGAGAGCGTTTACTTTTACCATGTAATCTTTTGCGCAGTGGAGAGGAAGTATTCTTAGATGACATGACTCTTGATGAGCTCAAAAGCGCTTTACAAGTCGAAATAGATATTGTAAAATCAAGCGGTCAGGATTTGCTGAATGCAATGTTAAATACATTGCATTGAGCAAATATCGATGCGCACCTCGCGGCGAGGAATTTAATCGCTATGCGATACCGCTCGGGCGCGAACGAGTCTGCAGGACAGACTCGTTATGACAGGAAATTAAGTTTGGTAATTAGGAAAGGATAGGTATATAGATGAGTAAACCAGTAGTAGCGGTTGTAGGGCGTCCGAATGTGGGTAAGTCCACGTTGTTCAACGCACTTGCAGGCGAGCGTATTTCAATCGTAAAGGACACGCCGGGCGTGACAAGAGACCGTATTTATGCGGATGTCAACTGGCTTGATTATAATTTTACCATGATCGATACCGGTGGTATCGAGCCGGATAGTAAGGATATCATATTATCCCAGATGAGAGAGCAGGCGGAGATTGCCATTGCAACTGCCGATGTTATCATTTTCTTAACGGATGTAAGACAGGGACTTCAGGATTCCGACTCCAAGGTGGCTGACATGCTCAGACGCTCCGGTAAGCCGGTGGTACTGGTAGTGAATAAGGTAGATAGCTTTGAGAAGTATATGCCGGATGTCTATGAGTTCTATAATTTAGGTATTGGTGATCCATTCCCGATTTCAGCAGCATCTATGCTGGGACTGGGCGATATGCTGGATGAAGTGGTAAAGCATTTCCCAGAATATAATAAGGAAGAGGAGGAGGATGCCCGTCCGAAGGTTGCCATTATTGGTAAGCCGAACGTTGGTAAGTCCTCTTTGATCAATAAGCTGGCACAGGAAGATCGTGTCATTGTATCTGATATCGCAGGTACCACCAGAGATGCCATTGACACGGATATTAAGTTCAATGGAAGAGAGTATGTCTTCATTGATACAGCTGGTCTGCGCCGTAAGAATAAGATTAAGGAAGAGATTGAGCGTTACAGTATTATCCGTGCTGTAACTGCTGTGGAGCGTGCTGATGTCTGTATCATCGTGATCGATGCCACAGAGGGCGTGACAGAGCAGGATGCAAAGATTGCGGGTATCGCCCATGAGCGTGGCAAGGGCATTATTATTGCAGTCAATAAATGGGATGCCATCGAGAAGGATGACAAGACCATTTACAAGCATACAGAGAAGATCAGACAGATATTAAGCTTTATGCCTTATGCAGAGATATTATTTATTTCTGCAAAGTCAGGGCAGCGTCTGCATAAGATCTTTGAGATGATCGACGTAGTCATTGAGAATAACAGCATGCGTGTGGCAACTGGTGTCTTGAATGAGATCGTAGCAGAGGCAGTGGCGATGCAGCAGCCGCCTTCAGACAAAGGCAAGCGTCTGAAGATCTACTATACGACTCAGGTCGCAGTAAAACCGCCAACATTTGTTATTTTTGTAAATGATAAGGAATTGATGCACTTCTCATATACACGTTATCTGGAGAATCGTATTAGAGAGACCTTTGGGTTCCGTGGAACTGCATTAAAATTCATTATACGAGAGAGAAAGGAAGAACAATCATGATAGTGGCAAGAGTGATAGCACTGGCAATCGGATATGTATGTGGATTATTTCAGACTGGATATATCTACGGTAGAACTAAGGGAGTTGATATCCGTAATGAGGGAAGCGGTAACGCAGGAACGACCAATTCCTTGAGAGTGTTTGGCTGGAAGGCTGGATTGATCACATTCTTAGGAGATCTGTGTAAGGCAATCCTGGCAGTGGTGCTGGTAAAGGTTATCTTTGATGGATCTTATCCGGATTCCATTAAGGTGCTGGAATTGTACGCTGGATTTGGTACAGTGTTAGGTCATAACTTCCCATGTTATCTGAAGTTCAAGGGCGGTAAGGGAATTGCCTGTACAGCAGGTGTGATTCTTGCAGTATGTCCATTGGCAGCGCCTATTTGTCTGGTTTTATTTATTGGTTCTATTGCAATCACCAGATATGTGTCTCTTGGATCGATTCTGGTTGTTATTGCTTATCTGATTCAGGTCATCGTGTTTGGCCAGATGGGATATCTGCATATGGAGGCAGAGTATCTGCCAGAGTTCTACATTATAACTGCATGCTTTACAGGTATGGCATTGTGGCGTCATCGTGCTAATATTAAGCGTCTGTTGAACGGAACAGAGAACAAACTTGGAATGAAGAAGAAGGAAGACTAGAATAGGTTCGTTTGAGAAAGGAAAGTAACATGGCAAAGGTAGCAGTCATCGGTGCTGGAAGCTGGGGAATTGCCCTTGCAAAGGTGCTGTATACAAATAACAATGAAGTAACTGTATGGTCAATCGTTGAGGATGAGATTACAATGCTCAAGGAAAAGCATGAGCATGTGGATAAGCTTCCGGGTGTGAAACTGCCGGAGGAGATGATCTTTACATCTAATCTGCAGGAAGCAATCGAAGATAAGGAGTATTTGATTCTTGCAGTTCCTTCTGTATTTACCAGAAGCACAGCAAAGAGTATGGCACCTTTTGTAAAAGAGGGACAGGTCATCGTCTGTGTGGCAAAGGGTATTGAAGAGAACACACTTATGACTCTTTCTGATATCGTGGAGGAAGAGGTTCCAGCTGCTGATGTGGCTGTTATGTGTGGACCAAGTCATGCGGAGGAGGTTGGCGTCGGCCTGCCGACTACTGTGGTGGCAGGTGCAGCCAAGAAGCGTGTGGCAGAGGGCGTGCAGGATATTTTCATGAATGAAGTATTCCGTGTATACACCAGTCCGGATGTGCTGGGCATGGAGCTTGGAGGTTCTCTTAAGAATGTCATCGCTCTTGCAGCAGGTATGGCGGATGGTCTTGGTTATGGAGACAATACGAAGGCAGCGCTTATTACCCGCGGTATTACAGAGATGGGAAGACTTGCCCTTAAGATGGGAGCAAAGTATGAGACCTTAAGTGGTCTGACTGGTATTGGAGATCTGATCGTGACCTGTGAGAGTAAGCACAGCCGTAACCGTAAGGCTGGTATGCTGATTGGACAGGGTTATACCATGCAGCAGGCAATGGACGAGGTCAAGATGGTAGTAGAGGGTGTGTATTCTGCCAAGGCAGCCATCGCCCTTGCGAAAAAGTATGATGTGGATATGCCGATCATCGAGGCTGTAAACCGGGTATTATTTGAGGATATGTCTGTAAAGGATGCCGTGGCAGAGCTTATGATGCGTGATAAGCGTGCTGAGTATGGCGCCTTAGAGTGGAGTGAATAGAGATGGAAAAAGAGACAATTAGAATTAAGTATCATTCCGATGAGATCGAGCGCTTGACCTATGTGGATGGCAAGAGTGATTGGATCGATCTGCGAAGTGCAGAGCATGTGATCTTAAAAAAGGGTGAGTTCAAGTTGATCAAGCTTGGAGTATCCATGCAGTTGCCAGCAGGATATGAAGCCGCCATTGTGCCGAGAAGTTCTACCTATAAGAACTTTGGTATTATCCAGACTAACCACATGGGAGTAGTAGATGAGACATATTGTGGTGATAATGACGTATGGATGATGCCGGCATTGGCAGTCAGAGACACGGAGATCAACGTAAACGATCGTATCTGTCAGTTCCGAATTCAGAAGCACCAGCCAACAATCTGCTTTGAAGAGGTGGATTGCCTCGGGAATGAGGATAGAGGCGGAATCGGAAGTACAGGTGTACAATAGGAAAAAGGTCATAGATAGGCTTTCGTCAATCTGACCAGTTTTTGGATAAAAACCTGTCAAATTGACGAAAGAATTAAGAAACGGTTCAAAACACTGTAACATCCTACAAGAAATGCCAAATTTCTTTGTGTAGGCGGTCTATGGTAATTTGAACTGTTTTTTTGTATAGTAATAGTAGTTAAAAACGAACAATAATTTTTTAGGAGGTTTTACACCAATGGCAAGTTTATCTTTAAAGAACATTTGTAAAGTTTATCCTAACGGTTTCGAGGCTGTTAAGGATTTCAATCTTGAGGTAGAGGATCAGGAGTTCATCATCTTCGTAGGTCCTTCTGGATGTGGTAAGTCTACTACACTTCGTATGATCGCTGGTCTTGAGGACATTTCTTCTGGTGAGTTCTACATCGATGGAAAGTTAATGAACGACGTAGAGCCTAAGGACAGAGATATCGCAATGGTATTCCAGAACTACGCTCTGTACCCACATATGACCGTATTCGATAACATGGCATTCGGTCTTAAGTTAAGAAAAGTTCCAAAGGATGAGATCAAGAGAAAAGTAGAAGAGGCTGCTAAGATCCTTGACCTTGAGAAATTATTAGATCGTAAGCCAAAGGCTTTATCTGGTGGACAGAGACAGCGTGTTGCTATGGGTCGTGCAATCGTTCGTAATCCTAAGG
>CAZBFN010000008.1:0-135861 GCA_964491235.1 uncultured Roseburia sp. | reverse complement strand
GTGTGGCACAAAACTAACGATTTGTTAAGGCGAGTGATTTGACGCTTACATTTGACGCTTACTATTCTCTACAAGCAAAAGTCCTTTTTGCAAAAAATCCCCAGTAGAGTCTTACGACTCCACTGGAGATTCTTTCATTCTAGTATGTCTTCAACGTATTTATCATTCTCACAATATCATAACCATAGTTCTTAGCCGTTGCCCAACCCTTACCATAAGGGTTCTCCTGAATTCCAAGCCATTCTACATATGGTGCTGTATTTCTAGATACATACTTGAAGCGTGTATCTACGCAAGTCTGGTTCAGTGGATCACCACTGCCATATGCCTTCAAGTGCTGTATCTGAGCACGGATACCAGTTCTGATATCTGGATAAGTCTCTCCTGCAACACCTGCACCAGTACTTCCCAATCCAGCAAAATTGAACTGGGTGATGCTAACGTTGCCGCCGAACTTCAAGAAGCCCGTTTCCTTCATTGCCTGACAGAATGCAACCTCTGCCTTCACACCTTCTGCCTGACACTCTTCTAAGTAAATCTTACAGAATGCCTCGATGGTCGGAGCTTCTGTATTTGCATAGTAAGAAGGATAATAGGATGAGGCTTTAAAATAATCTGCCATCTGCTTTACGGTTACAGAAGTGGAACCCATGATTGGATGATATATGTTTGTCACATTTACCATCGAACAAGTAACACCACCAGCATATACACAAATTCCATTATTGTCTGTAACATACACATCTGCATAATATGTACCAGTATTATTCTGGTGCTCTCTTATATCTGCACCTATCTGATATGTTCCAGATGATGTTGCTGTTGCATCATACCACACCAAATCGCTCTGGTTTGACGCAGACCATACTGCTGCTCTAACACTAGCAATTCCTGCTACAGACTGCACACCTGCTACCTGTACACCAAAAGTTCCGTCTGCCTCATTATAATTGATTAAATTTACAGCAGAAACTGTTGGTGAACTCACATTAAAGGTTGCGCCTCCAAGATATACGATGTTTCCCGACGCACTCTGCATATATGTATCCACATAATAAAGTCCCGCTGTCTTATGATTAGCGACCGCCATATCAACAGCCCATGTTCCCGGTGTCGTATTGGTCGCATTATACCATCTTAAATCATCTTGCCCATTTGCTTGACTCCACACTGCAAAGCGAACAGTTTCTACTCCTCCCTGTGCTCCTACACCGGAAGCCACCAGTGAAACTTTAGTTTGATTACTATTAGCTGTTGCAGTAATCTGTGCTGTTGGCACATTCATAGTCACATTTCCTGCACCAACATACTGACGTATACCATTTCCAGTTAGCACATAGACATCTGCATAGTACTTTCCATAATTATAATTATGATTTGAAATACTTACATTTGCCACATAGCTTCCATCTGCTTGCTTGGTTGCTGTATACCAATGCAGATCCGACTTATCTGACTGACTCCATACTGGAACTGATACTGTGTTTACTCCAGATGGTGTAGAAATTCCTTTTACTATCACATCGAAACGCCCAGTGGCTTCATTCTTGTTATCTATGCTAATTGAGCCAACCGAAACGTCACTTATCTGGAATGTCACTTCGCCCATATAGACTCTCTTACCCGCTGCATTGGTCGCATAAGCATCTACATAATACAGCCCCGTTGTCTTATGATTTGAAATTGGGATATTAGCAGTCCATACTCCATCTGATGTTTTCGTTGCTGTATACCACTTCAAGTCATCCTGTCCTCCTGTCTTACTCCACACAGCAAAGGACATTGACTTGATTCCACCAGCAAGCCCTGCATTACTAATAGTAGCTGTATATTGAGTCTGGCTTGCATTTCCTGACACTTTTATCACCGGAGTTGGCTTATTCATAGCCACCTTCGTGCCACCCATATACTTACGTACACCGTTTCCGCTGGTAGCATAAATATCCACGTAGTAAGTTCCATAATTATAATTATGATTTGCTAAATCTACCTGAACTCTATAACTTCCATCCGTCTGTTTCGTTGCGGTATACCAATACAAGTCTGACTTATCTGACTGACTCCATACCGGAACCTGAACCTTGCTGATACCTGATTTTGCAGATATTCCCGTCAAAATCACATCAAATTGCCCTGTTCCCTCATTCTTGTTTGCAATCTGAATTGCTCCAATAGAAGGTGACGAAACATTGAACGTTGTTCCGCCTACATAAGAAGCTGATCCGCTAGCATCTGTCACGTACACATCTGCATAATAAGTTCCATCTGTCTTATGATTTGAAATCGGTACACTAGCTCTCCACCCAGCTAATGCTGTGGCACTGGCAGTATACCAAATCAGGTCATCCTGTCCTCCTGCTGAACTCCATACCGCAATTCTTACCTTTTGTGGAGTTCCAGCCATTCTTAATTCTGGAATATTAATGGTATAATTTGTTTCATCACTATTTGCAGTTGCTGTCACAGTTGTTTTTGGAATGCTTATCTTAATGGACTTTCCACCAAGATATTTTCGAATACCATTTCCTGCAGTTCCATATATATCTACATAGTAGGTATCATATGCATACCCATGATTTGCAATATCAACATGTGCTACATAACTTCCGTCAGACTGCTTTTCTGCAAGATACCAATGCAAATCAGATTTATCTGTTTTACTCCATACTGGCACCTGTATACGCCAAATACCTGATGCTGAAGATATTCCACTAACAACAACATCGAACTGACCTTTTTCATAGTCAACATTTTTTATTGCAATAGTTGATGCTGTTATCGAGTCAACTTGGAAGCTTGTCCCTCCTATATGTCGGCTTACACCATTTGCATCAATTGCATATGCATCCACATAATACTTTCCGGATGTCTGATGATTTAGAATTGGAACATTCGCAGTATATTTTCCGGATGAGTCAAGTGTTGCCGTATACCAAATTAAATCATCCTGTCCACCTGTTTCACTCCATACAGCATACTTTACCTGCTTTATACCTCCTGGAATCACAATATTCCCAGCTGATATCATATAGTTAGTCTGATCCGAATTTGCAGTTGCCGTAATTGCAACTTTTATGACCGAAAATGTACACGTATTTCCGCCAATATAATAACTCCTTCCATAAATATCATACGCATATGCATCCACATAATATTTCCCAATATTATATTGATGTTTACTGATATTCAACGTAGTCTGATAATTACCAGTTCCATTGCTTGCCACATCATACCAAACCAAATCACTCTGATCAAACTTCGACCAAACCGCAAAGGATACCTTGCTTATTTTATCTACCGGTGTAACATTTGAAACGCTCATAAGTGCCGTTCCCACACTATTATTTACATTATTTACTGTCACCTCTCCAGACGTAACAGTAATGTTTACCACCTTAGAAAGACCATAATAAGATGCAATTCCTGTCGCATCCGCCACACCAAGAGCTTTTAACTTATCATCGCTAATCAGGAAATTATTCACATCCCCAGCATTTGTCATAAATGCATGTTCGACAATAATTGCTGGAATTCCCTGATACTTACTATTACGAATAACACCATAATAGTCTGCTGCTGTACCATCTGGATACTTGTCCTCCTGCGCATCTCTAATCGTAATACCACGATTATACAGTCCTAATGCAACCAACTGGTTCTCTATCTGCTGTGCTAATCCCTGACCCGTTGCACTTACCCACGGATTATAATTCGCATTTGGATAAAACACCATTGCTCCATTCGCTGACGTATTAGATGCAGCATTGTTATGCAAACTTACATATACATTTGCCCCTACACTTTTGGCAAATGCCACTCGATTCTGATTACACTGTCCTGCTGTCGTTCCCGGATATGGGCAACTGCCATCCGTGCTTCGTGTCAGATATACGGTAACACCTTGATACTCTTCCAGCTCAGCTTTACAGTACATTGCGATCTTAAGATTTATATCCTCTTCTCCCAGACCATATGCCTGAGCACCTGCATGGGTATTATCGTGTCCCGGATCAAGAACCACCACAACGTTACTTGATCTACTCAAACTATAGGCAGATACTGCACTATCCTCATCATCCAGACCAAGTGTCATTACCTGAGATGCACTTGCATTATTGATTGCCTCCTCCATGGATGTCTCTGATGTCGTATTACCATTCTCATCAATGGTAACTACATCGACATCAACCGCTTCTTCTGTTGTGCCATCGTCAATCACTGCATCCGGAGTTGCTACCACTTCTTGATTCACACCAAATACTGCTTCGATGCCGGCTTCTGTAAAAGACTCTGTGTACTCCTCGCCCTCTACATAAAAGATAACTGCATCTAACTGATATGTACCTGTCTGATTGATATTATCAAAAAGTATTTCAAACAATATCGCATTATCTGTACCCCCAGTGAAATACTGCTGAAGAACCTCTCCGGTACTCTGATTACGATATTGTAAAACGGCCTCTTCAATTACCTTGTCACAACCAATACCAACAACGACCTGCTGCTTGTCTCCAAGAGATACATTACTCTCATTTACCATCAGGTACTGAATCAAATATTCAACTTCAATCTCTTCCGTATCTTCCTCAAGCTCGTCTCCAGTGAGCGTCTCGGTTTCTTCTTCAATTTCTTCTGTTCCAGTCTCTTTTTCTGTACTCTCTGTTCCGTCGGACTTCTCCGTACTCTCGGTACTTTCAGCACTTCCTGTTCCGTCAGAATTCTCCGTACTTTCAGTGTTCTCTGTACCCTCTGTACTTCCTGCACTCTCCGTATTAACTGTACTATCAGCTTTCTCTGTACTTCCTGCACTCTCCGTATTAACTGTACTATCAGCTTTCTCTGTACTTCCAAACTGTGCTTCATCCTGCGATTGTTCAATACCACCCACCGTTTCATCTGGTGCTTCTGTTGCTATTTCTTCCGAATTTTCTTGCATTTCGGGTACACTTTGTCCCCAAATTATCTCTATCGGAACAGTTGTAAATAGCACTGTCATTGCTAAAAATATTGCTAATGTTCTTTTTATACCTCTCATTTATCTGCACCATTCTTCCATAAAAGCATTTTTCTATTTACTCTTCAAAACTATGTTCTGTCAATTCGTCATCTATATCGAAACAAAAATTGCACCAACAATAATCAATAATACTCCACCTAACTTCTTTACTGATATCTTTTCCTTTAATATTATGTAAGATAAAATCATCGTCCATATATATGTAACCGCAGTCATTGGAAGGACTACCGAGTAATCTAAATATTTTAGTATATATATATTTAAAACTGCCGACATTAAATATAGTATACCACCAATATATAGATTAGCGTTCCACAGCATTGTCTTGATATTATCTTCCCCTGACGCTCTTTTTAAAAATAATGACGCAACGGAACCAATGAACGTCATAATAATTAAAATAAAATAATAAATCAATCTTCGTCTCCTCCCGCAATTAATAAAACTCCCATTATTATAATAATCACGCCAATACATTTGCCAAAAGTTATATTTTCTTTCAAAACTATTCCTGCTAGCACAATGCTTAATACGTAATTCAAACTAAGCATTGGTTGCAGTACCGATAACTTTCCATATTTATATGCAATTATCATAATTAATGCTCCTATTGCATAGAGAGCAAACCCCAACATCATAAAAATTATCCCGTTTGTTACAGATAATTTCCACAATAATTGACCTACACATACACATACTGACGACATGAGCATCAATATAATTCCCTTTTTATTTTTCCGTATTGACTCTATCATCTGTCTCATTTCCTATCTTGGCTTATATGCTCCGCACAAATTTTTAAAAAGAATTTTCATCAATTCACTGTTACCTTTAAAGAAACTAATCTTAGTCGGCGTTTTTCCTTTTTTCGGATATGCTCTTGTCACAGGTATTTCGCATGCCTTATAGCCCAGCTGAGTAGCCCTTACTGACAGATACGCCAATAATTCATACGTCATAAAAATATCCCTTAATGGACTTACCCTAGAATCCAATAAATATTGGGCTGAATATCCCCTATATGCATTCGTTGTGTCCGTAAAATATTTTTTTGCTGTCAACGAAATAATAGGTGCGTGAATTAAACGTACAGATATCATTCGAATAAATGGCGTATTAATTGCTTTTCCACCACTAACAAATCTTGATCCCTGAACAAAATCATAACCTTCCTCTATTTTTTCTATGAATCTTGGAACATCCTCTATGCTATCCTTATTATTGCCGTCAATAGTAATAATCCCTTTGTAGCCTCTTTCGAGCGCCCACCATATTCCCATGCGTAATTGTGCGCCTTGCTTTCCCTCATCCTTTTTTATTAAAAGGCTATTAACTCCAAGCTTCCTTAGCATGCATTCCTCGGTACATCCATCTGTAGAATCTCCATCACAAATAACGATATCTGCAAAATCAGACACCCCATTTGCATATGCACGCTTTAGCTCTTTTTGAATTCTATTTCCTTCATTAATAATAGGAATTAGCACTACATATTCTTTGCCCTTTTGTGCATATTCTTTACATTCAAACCTAGGAACACCACTTTGTTTTTCATATATCATTCAAAAATCTCCTTTACGTATTCCATAGTATCTTCTATGATCGCTAAATCTTCTTGTTTTCCCATTTCTATAGAAACATATCCTTCATATTCTTCCTTTTTTAGAAGTTCGGCTAATTCTTCATGCATATGTCTCTTCTCTATGCGTTTGAGTCCCGGTTCGCTGATATGCACATGGTTAATAAACTGTACCCTATTTTCAAGTTCACTCACCTCTTCCTGATTCTGTATCATCGTGCCCACATCTAAATTCAATTTAAAGCCATTGGACTTTACCTGCTGAATTAAGTCAAGTGCAGATAAAGTATCGTTTATATAATTCGTGTTATAAATTGCTGGATTTGCCTCCATTCCAATTACAGTCCCCATCTTCACCGCATATTCCCCTAATGCATAAAAAAAAGGTATAGCACAATCCACCTGCGCACCGTCTGGCACATTCCTATTCTTTGGACACCCAAATACTAAATTCTTGCACTTTATACTTGCTGCAAAATCTATCGCTTTTTTTGTATATTGCAACAAAGACTCTCTCTCTTCCTCTGTTCCGAATAATCTCTCCTGCCTTCCATACCATATAGACTGCATAGAAGGCACACAAATTCTGTTATTCTTCCAAAGTCGCTCTTCCCATTCCTGTTTTTCTGCTAAAGCATCATATGGGTTCTCTTTAAAAATTCTGGTAGGTGCAATCTCCAGTCCTGTAAAACCATATTTTTTCATGATATCAAGCATATATGCATCGTGTTCTTCAGACCATGCAATATTTGAAATTGCTAACTTCATAATAACACTCCTAAAACTCTTTTTTTTTCTTTTCCGACATAGTTGGTAGAACTAGCATTATGAATCCACCCATAAGGTTTAGTGACCAATAATATCTAAAGTCTGACCAGCCTGTTGACAACATCAGGCTTAGAATTTGACCGACAAATGGTGTAAGTATCAATATCCAACGCTTATTTAATGTTTTATTCATTAATGCAGTAAATACTGCCAATATCACAATTAATGTACTTAATCCTGATCGCCAGATAATTACATTCAGAATCTGATTTGATGCTGTATAATTAGTTATTTCAGCCATCACGATGGAAAAACAATTCTGCTCGTGCGCAGGATAATAATCATTCCAAGAATTATACCCATCAATCGTTCCTTGATAATTTACACAACTTAATGTTGCATTCTCGCCACCAAAAATATCCCATATACAGTCCTGTCTACATACAATTTCCCGAAGCATCAATATCGGATTTTTTATAAATGTATCTAAATAATTTGCAATAAATTCTCCATAACTGACATCAAGATTATATGTTGAGGTTGCATAATACGGATCATATCCAAACTCTGCATTATTGTAATTTGTCAAAACATTTATCATCTTTATTGTATCACTCGAAACTTCGCCACCAGAATAGTAAACGCCTAATATATCCTGACTCAAGCCAATATAAGCACCACCGCCTCCCGTTTCCTGTACCTCAAGATATGAATATACTGGAAATCTAATAAACAGAACCAAAAGCAATGAAATCCCCAGAGCCACATATATTTTATAATTCTTTCTAAGTGCAAGTGCTAATAACACAACTGTTAATACATAAATTACCATTCCATTCTGTCTAAAATAGAATGTAAAGACCAGTGACACAACTAATTCCAAATAGGTATACCAATTTCTCGCCTTGGCTTCGCCTAATACAAGTTTCGCAATAATTACAGTTAACCATAACAAAGAAAGCGTATACGGTATATCTTTCCATATTGTAGATATCTGAAGATAATTAGCCGCATTAATTCCTGTTATAAATGCAACAAATATTAAGAACTTCTCTCCCATTCCTTTCTGTTTTAAAAAAAGCAACATTTCTACTAAAACATATACCCAAAATATATACTGCACAAAAATAACAGCATATGTGGAATCCCAAATAGTAATAATGCCCCTCAACAGCATACAGTAAAATGGAGGATGCCAATTTGTCATTCCCCGTAATGAATGAGCATTTTCAGCCAAGCATAATTCCGAATCAACCGTAGTAATTCCCGGATTAAATCCATACAATGCAAGTCCCGCTGGAACTAAAAGCAATATGATTACAACTACAACAAACCACTTCTCACTCCGAAATAACCTGTTCTTTTTCTGTTTTATTTCAATTTTAGCATACCAAAACATAAAAGATGCCACAATTGGTATGAACCAAATAGCCGCCACTACAAAAACTAGTATCTCTTGAAATAGCACATGCTTATATAGTGGATATATAAATAGCCTATTTCCTACCAATGCAAATGCAGCATATAAATCAGCAAATATAAATCCAATTTTAGATCTCGTAGTTACAAGATTTTGTTGTAAATATTCTTTCTTCTCCGTACCTTTAAGGGCCGAAATTAATGATACACTCAGCAATAAAACTTTTCCTGATATCTGAAATTCAATTCCACTTGACTCTATTAATATATATGCTAATATTGTCTGAAAAATTGCAACACTCGCATATGACTCCTTGATTCCAAGCAGTTCTGCCGTTGAAACACCTATACCTTTTACAACTCTACAAATTTTTTCGAAATAATATATAAAAATATAAAGCACCAATAAGATAAAGCACCAAACCATCGAGCTCAAAACTTTATCTCCCATAGAAGGTTCTGTACTATAACCATATCGCATCAACACTTGTCCCTGCTGTTTCTGATCACTTAATATACAACCAGATGCCTCACTAGCTCCATCTGTATCTTCAACTACATATACACATATATCAGACACTGCAGCTTCTGCTATCAGCTTTATGTCATATTCTTTATCCGATTCTGTCGGGATATTTACATATACATGATGCCACACATCATCTGTTAAGCTTTGCACGGTTATATTACTCTGCCACAACAACTCCTCATTTGATAGAATCTGCATGATCAATACACCATCGTGCTCTTGGTGAATATTTGTAAATAGCAATTCTATGCTCTCTAATCTCGAATTTTCTGTTTTAAATCTCTGGACTATTCCATTTTCAATTTCTACCCTGCATGCGGACTCTGAAATTGTTTCTGGACCCGAATAATAACTAGTTCTTCTAACTTCTTCTCCAACCCATATATAGATTATTCTTATTAAAACTAGCATCACCGCCATAACCAAGCTTATTTTTTTCAGATTCGCCTTACTTTTTTTCATTTTGTTCCCTCACAAAATCTGCTATCTCGTTTAAAATCTCCTGCTTATTCATGATATATTGTCCACAGCCGCCAAACAATTCGGCATGAACAGTTCTATAGTCGTATTTAATGCTTGTTCCGCCAAGTTCGTTTTTAAACTCATTTCCCGTTAGAAAACTGTATATCTCAGCTGCAGATATCGGCTCAGTTGCCGGATGCCATAACCGAATATCGTGTTCCAGTACAATCTGAATATCATTCCATAATCTTTTTAACGGATAAAACTGATATACACTTCTACTATCTGTAAAATTTAATGCAGTAAATTGTAATCTTTTAAACTTTTCCCTTAAAATCTCACGCTGTCCTTGTTCAAGTTCTTTGCACTTATAGAAACCGTTCTCTTGCAATTCATAAAATTCACTTAATTCGCCGTCATTTTCTAGCAGTTCATGAAATTTTTCAAATTTGAGCATAAACGGAATGACATTTACAAAATCGTATATAAAATTCTTCTTTATCTGATTTCCAAACAACCCCGGTAGACGAATAATATGGGCATCTGGATACTTCTCTCTTGCCCAAACCTCTAAACGATATCTATTAAGTCCATACGCCTGCAATCCCTCACACTCAATTTCTGCATTTTCGTCTACTCCAATTGGATTTTTTAAAACATCAACTGTGGATATCAGCACAAGTTTACGTGGACATATTTTTTCAATATTCGCTTGTGCCTGATAAATTAATTCCATATCCTTTTCTGGGAAATTATTTGCCAGATATTTCTCGGCTCGTAATCCAGCATATATCAACACATCTGGTTTTAGCCCATATGCTTCCTGTATGTTCTTTGAGTTATATGCCTTATCTATACAACCCATTTCATATATATTGCTTCCAACAAACCCTGTATAACCTACTAAAGCTACCATTTGCCCATCCCCTCATCTATTTAGTCAATTTCTCAATACTTTCAAAATTGTATGATTTTCTTTTAAAAACTAAGTCTACTATAATCTGCAAATACTTAATAATAATTGTCAGCAAACCAAACAACCCCAAAAACGCAACCGACATAAATAAAATTGTAGTAGTCCAGCCTGCTACAGGCGTACTTGTTATGTATACTATAACTGTGTATGCTGCCACACATATAGATATCAACATCATGATAAGCGTCATCGCTATAGAAAAACTATATCCAACTTCAGTAAAGACAATTAAAGTATCTATGGCAAGCCTTTTTCTATATCGCTTCTCCATTTTATCATCTCTTTGTTTTTTGCAACAATTATCGCACAAATTATATTTAATATTTGTTGTCTTCAATCCGCAATTAGCGTAGGCCACTTTTCTATAAGGAACGGACTTATTCATACTTCCAACTCGATTGATTGCACGCCGGCTTAAAATACGAAAACGCTCCGTATAAATTTTGTAGGAAATATTGGTAAACTTCTCAAATATCCAATAAAAAATACTTGATGAAACTCTCTGTCTTTTGTTCGATGAAGCACTCACAATATCATAGCCCTCTAAGGCCTTTCGATATACGTTCATTATCTCTTCTTTTTCAAAGTCCTGTACAACCGCATCAAACTCTAGAACAAAATCTCCAATAGCTAAGTCTACCCCTGCATTCATTGCCATTTCAAGTCCATGGAAATGACTCATATTTAGGATGGAAATTGTAGTATGTTCTACAGATTTGCTTATCTTTTTAATGACTGCTACACTATTGTCATCCGAATAATCGTTTACACATATTATTTCAGACTTCTCAAAATTCTCTTCCATGACCTCTATTATATTACTAAGAAATGTCTCAAGCCGGTCTTCTGCATTATGCACATAAATTACAGCAGACACAAAATTTTTCTCTTTATTTTCCATCGCTTAATACCTCATCTAAATCATATACTGTATTAATTTTTCCAGATAATACCCCTACACATGTTGGATTTTTTGAATAAGTTCTAATAACAGTCGGTCGCGAATCATCAATCTCCGAACTCATAAGTATTGGTTTCATAGAAAACAGTGAACTCTTATATGCAAATTCATAATCGTTTTTCAAATATTTTCTCGCCAAATTTGCCATATATGGGAAAGCGGTCTCTGGTTTCGCTTGGCAATCATTACAGTTTCCCAAATGATTAGGAGTGCAAAATCCCCCACTGCTCTTTTGACATTCAAACGTCGGCGTCGGATCATAACTAGTAGTATGTGGTGTAAAGGTCACAGATGTTAATGAGTGTAACCCAGTTTTTCCAAAAGGCATTATCGAAAAAAACGGTCCATCCATCACTGTAAAACCATACTTTTTCAGATTCTCATTCACTTCACATAATATAATTTCGCATAATTCATACTTGATTCTAAATTTTTCATATCCAAGCATATCAAGAATCTGATTAGTCGATGCATACGATGCATTTAATAAAAACGGAGTCTGACATTTTTCTCTATTCTCCAGTTCAAGTTCATACACATCTTGCAACTTTACAATTCCGGTAATATTAACTCCATAACAGATTTTAACATTTTTTAGAGCTTCGATTTTTTCCAGCAAATAATCTTTTAAAATCATCGCATCATAGGTATACTCTCTGGTCAAAAATGCACCATCACACATTCTATGATTGAAGAATCTCTCTGGATTTAATTCCTCGCAAGGAATATTGGCTGCCTTGCAAAACTTCTTGAATTGCTCCCCACTCGACCATGAATATTCAGCTGATGTCGCATATACTTTATCAAACTCTCTATTTATACAAAATCCATAGTCCTTATTGAATCTCTCAAAATATCCAGCTGATTTCAGAGCTGTAGAAATAGATCTAGGATAATGATAGCCTTGGTGAACTCTTGCCTGATTAATATAGGTAGCACGACGAAATGGTGTCGGATCACACTCTAATACCAAGACATTTTCTCCTCTTTCTCCACAAAAAAGTGCTGAATACAAGCCATATAAACCTGCACCAATTATTATCTTATCATACTTCATAGTTTTCCTCGTTCTCAGTTCTAGTTCTCTACCTTTTAGCTACTTCCACCATTTTTTTACATAAGGCACAAAATCCATCGTTCTTTAAAATTTCAATTGCTCTCTCAGCTTTCTTTGCTGATGCTTTTCCGGTTAATATGTGCTTCATCTCCTTATTGCTCAATGCAAATGGATCTTCTATCGAGAACATCACATCATTATTACTACGATATTCTACTCTCAATTCATCATCCACGTCCTCACCTGAATAGTACTTACTATAGCTCCAAGGTGTCTTAGATACATTATCTTCATTATTCTTCTCATGAAGCTTAGAATACTCACTATACAATTCGCGGAATGGATGCTCTCCCTCTGGTAGCCAGTCATTCATACATTTCTCGATTGTTGCACCATATCCTGAGAAATGAATAAATCTAAGAGGGTCTCCCTTTACAAAATACTGTCCATTTTCCTTTGTCATACCACAATCCAATAATGACCATGTAGCAAAGTCATACCCACGATGCTTAAATACTTCTACATCAAAGAAGCATGGTGCCAAGTCAATCCATTTCTGATCAGTAAAGATTCCCTTTAAAATATCATCATAGCAGAACAGGTACAGACGATCTGCCCACCAGTTGATGAACTTCACTGCTTCCTCACTTCTATTTACTGCGAGGAATCCTAAGTTATATACACCGTGAGCTGTAGAAGACAGCTCCATATCAATATTTCCCGGCTGTAATAAATGTGGGCAAAGTACGATTGGTCTTGTGTTTAATAACTCTCTTAATTCCACAAAATCAGAATATACATAACAATCTGGATCAAGATATACGAACTTATCTTCCTCTGGATAATGATCAATAATATATTTAAAGAAATGTCCCTTTACAGAAGTGGAAGCTTCCACAATCGCATGCTTATAGATATAACGATTAAAATTACCCTCCCACATATCCTTCGACAGAATAACCTCGTCAAAATATGGTGAGTTCATCGACTCTGGCACTTCACGCTCTGTAAGACATACTAAGAACTTCGCGTCTGGAATATTCTTTTTTACAGATTCTGCTAATGTTCTTGCCTTGTGTGCATAATTGGTACATATGGATGTAAATACTATCATAACGTTCTCCTATCTTTTGCTATTTCGCAATTATTTTTTTGATAATTTTTCCTATTATTGGCATCTTATAATATTTCTGCACTTTCTCAAACACGCTCTCATACTTCATTCGAATCGCAACTTGTTCAATCAATGCATCTCGCAGTATCTTAGCATATTTTTCATTATACTCTGCATAGAATTCCTTATGGTTATCGTACATCTGGCGATATACTTCCTGCATCTGTGTATAATCAGACTGAAATCCGGTAGTACGTGATACCGGCTTAATACGGTAGTGGAACAGAATCTCTGGTATCTGATATATCTCTCTTCCAAGTCCTAAGATTCCCAACCAGAAATCATAATCTTCCATTCCTGCTGCCATATTCGTATTAAAGCCTCCAAGCTTCTCCCAGTCTGTTTTATAAAACAACGCTGTTACAAATACTACGTTATCTAATAGCATCTTGTCAAAGGAATATGCTGGCAAATCCCATTTGCCACTCTTTTCTCCGAACAAATCTGCTTCACAATACACAACGCCAAGCTTCTCGTCTGACTCAATCTTTTTGACTGCCTTTTCCATATAGGTCGGATCAATCTTATCATCGGAGTCCACAGGCAATATGTACTTGCCCTTTGCATGCTTAATACCATGATTCCTTGCCCCTGCTGGTCTTAAATGCTCCGTGTGAAGCACCGTGATTCTATCGTTTTCAATACTTTCTATAATCTTAACCGTTTCCTCGTCATCCGAACCATCGTCAATGATAATGAGCTCCCATTCTGGATAGGTCTGCTTCTTCACAGACTCAATCGCTTCTTTGATATATTTGCCGTCATTATAGCACGGCATAATTACGCTTACTAATTCCATCTATACTAGCCTTTCTATTTATTCATACCTATGACAAGTTTCCTCGCTGCTACAATCCTATGCTTTTCATTTCCATTCTGCACAAGTATATACACATCATACATAGCAGGTTCTATGTCTTCAACAGACATCAGAACATCGATTCCAGAGTATGAGTAATCGAATTCTTCATTTCCAAAATTCTCTTGAATATCATCTCGTTTTCTAGTTCCTATGCCAAAAATGTAATCGGCACTATCACTTTCTAACTTAAGCTTAAGCTTGGTATTCTTACTATTATGTCCGAAAATATAAGTCCATCCCCATATTTTCAATATACCTTCTTCGACAGCACACAAATCAATCCAATGATTACAAGATTCTGATTCACACAAATATTCCCTCTTAATGTCAAGGTTCTCATGTATCTTCGCAAAATTATCTACCACATCACTAAGCGCACCGTATAATTTGGGATTCTTATAAACCAGATATAACGTCGATGTTTCCGTTAACGCATTCTCTGCAAATTCCTCCTCAGAAAAATATTCCTTATTTATCTGATGGACGCCAAATCCGCACTCTTCCAATCGCTTAATATACTCATCCTTGTTGTATGCACGGACATGATCACCTTGTCCGAAACGTCTAATATTATCTGCCTCTGAAAGTCCCCATTCCTCATCTGTATATGCTTGTTCTAAATCTAGCGGAACAATGATGATTCCCAATCCTCTTCTATCTAATACCCTACAAAGTTCTTGCATTGCCTTTCTATCATCCTGAACATGTTCAAGAACATGACTGCAAACTATAAAATCGAATGTTTCATCCTTAATTTCTTTCATATCCTGAATATCTGCTTTATAATCTACCCCCTTCATAAATAAATCCGCCGTATATAAATTGCTCTTCCCCCAATTTTGATATATATACCTCTGCATTGCTCCTGAAGGTGCAACTTCAAAAAAATCAATGCCTTGACTCATCTTGGTACGAAGTTTTTTTAAGAACATAATAATCATTCTATCTCGATCTGCTGAATAACAACATGGGCATGAATATTCGTCCTTGTTCAATAGTTCTGATCTTGTCTCTCTTTCTCTTCCATATTGTTTGGGCAAGTCTATATACTTTTGTTCAATCGGTACATACGCCTGAAACTCATTCCCGCACACCGCACATTTTCTCATGAGCTTTTCCTCCCACTTTTCATCAACGATTCCTTATTTTTTTCAATAAACCGTCTCATCACTCTATATATCCGTGAAGTCTTTATCGAATTTAATTCCTCGGATGTTGCTCTTAATTCCTCGGATGTTGCTCTTAATTCCTCGGATGTTACTCTTAATTCCTCGGATGTTACTCTTAATTCCTCGGACGTGGACTTTAACTCCTCAGATGTCACTCGTAACGTCTCTTCCGTTTCATATAACTTTTTCTGATAATCATAAATAGTATCACGCTTCTCATACATTATCCTTGTAACCACTTGATTAATCTCATCATTCGTAAGACGTTCCACTTCGCCACTAATTACAATCTCAATCTGTCCTGTCACTTCTTCCTGCTCAGGAATTGTAATTGCATAAATCGGATCCAAATTCACAAAAATTTGTTTGTCTTCTGCATCACACAGTGCATTTTCCGCAATCCACGAAGTCTCTACACCATTTACAAGCACCTTATCCAGCCTTACTTTCGTCATAACACCTTCTACTGGGTCAAAACGTAAAGCCTTTAATCGCCTTCCTTCTTCCAGTTCAATTTGACACATCCATTCAAAAGACTCCACATTTCCCAATGTGAACTTCTGGCAGTGCATCTCATCCGCGTTATAGCCATTTCCTGTATCCAGATATATGGTTCTCATCTGTTCAAACGCTTCTGGTAATATACCAAATACATCGTATTTACCGTTATGCTCCATAAGATCCTGCATTGTATACTGATAGTACACCTTCAACAATTCTGCTTTCGCAGGATCATTCAACACATGATACAGCAATTCAACACCATATAATCTGGTATATGGCTGCATGTTTTCTTGTGTACATATCCTTCCCAACGCGTACTCTGGTATAAATGCTTCCTGTCTACAATATGGTGCCGCCTCCGGAAATACTTTCAAGAACTCTTCCTGCTTCTTTATCTGCGCATATTCATCTAGCATCAAAAACAACTCTACAGTAGAACGAATCTGAGTCTCAGCTCTCATGCCACTTGCATTCTTTCCAGCAGCATGTACTCGGAACTTAACCAATGCCTCTGATAGTACATATATTTCATGCTTCCTGCATACCTGAATCCACTTTACAAAGTCTGGAATCTGTCGTAGTCCTTTGCGAAAAAATCCATCCTCTTCATAGATGTCTTTTCTTATCAGAATACTCGGATGACACAAACAGTTCCCTTGATAGAAGAAGTAATTTAACCATTCCTGTCTTGATCTGTTTTTTGTCTGAAACAAATTATAGTAGAAGCCATTTTCATCCGCATACTTATTACCGTCATCATCAATCGCTTCCGCATTTGTAAAGACAGCTACACAGCCTGGTACGCTTTGCATCGCATCCACTTGTTTTTGCAGCTTGTCCTGATCCCATATGTCATCACTATGATGCAGCGCAATATAATCCCCTGTTGCGTGATTTTTCACTACATCCTCTACGGTTCCACCTCTCCAATTATACTCATGACGAATGGTAATAATCTGCGGATACTTTTTCTTGTACTCACAGATAATATCCCATGAAGAGTCTGAAGAGCAATCATCTACAATGATGAATTCAAAGTTCTGATATGTCTGATTCAACACGCTGTCTATACTCTGTTTTATAAACTTCTCGTGATTATAAGATGTTAAGATAACTGTTATTTTCATAATATATCCCTATTCATGTACTCTAAAACAAATCTTTGAAACGTTCCATTTCCATTTCTTTTTTAAAATCCTCCAAGTATTCAATATATGAATAACTCGGCTCATAACCAAGATCTCTACGAGTCTTCTCAATGTCGATATCATATTGTCTTGCATTCGGTTTGTCTGGGCAAAATACAATCTGCGACTTCTTATCGGCTTCACCAAAAACTTCTACCATTCCTTTTACCTGATCCAGAAGTGTTACAGGCATTCCTGTTCCCACATTATACATGCCTCCATCTGTTGTATCACATTTACACGCAAGATAAAAAATCTTTGCCAAATCCTTTACATATACGATGTCATGCGCTTTGGATGGATCTCCCCACACTTCAATATCATTTCCATTCATCGCCTGATCCATCATATGACGGAATCCCATAATGCGCTTTTCACCATTCACACAATAGTACTTATTTGGTGTATACATATAAATTGTCGGTAAACGGAAGATAAATCTTTTAATTCCGTATTCCTGATAATAATGTTCAATCAGATCCACCGCTGCATTTTTAGAAATTACATATACAGCATGGTCTCCCTTATATGAGAAATCTCTTGCTGCGTCCGGCTCTATTGTTTCCTTTCCAATCTTATTGCCCAAATCTCGAATCGTCTGCGTAAACAAAATACGATCCGCATGCACTTTACGGCAATATTCCAGAACATTCAAAGTACCACATACATTCGTCTCCAGATATTTCATTGGTTCATAACCAACCATTCTACCTGGCATCATTGCTGCCGTATATATTACCGCATGAACATCCTCCTGCGGAAGCATATCAAATGCCTCTGACTGGAAAATATCAATACTATAATACTTAATTCCGTATCTATCAAAAAAGTCTGTCTTGCGCAATCCTGCTGCAACAATTTCGTATTCGCCCTTTGCTACATTACAGAAATAATCGGTAATATACATTCCGGTTTCACCAGTTGCTCCGATAATAACAATTTTCTTCATATCAATACTCCTCCAATATCTGCGCTATTGAAACCTTCTCATATTGTTCCAATAATTTAACATTATTTTCAACTGTATCCTTACCCTTTTTTAAGTAAGAACTTGATATATCCATATTTCGTCCATCTATCATATCAGGATGCGCAAACACTTCCACATAACGCTCTTTTCTTAGGCTCTCTTCATCCACAAAAAACTGCTCTATATTACTGGTATGTCCTAACACCCTGCATTGCGGACATTTCAATAAAATAGGCTGAAATCTCGTAAAATATTTGCTCCATTTTTCCGATGCAATTTCTGGTCTTTTATATCCATCCCACATAGGTCTAACAATCGGTATGTTGTATTTCTTGATCAACGGCTTTAATGCCATCCATACCGGCATTCTTAAATGTACCCAGTTATGGGAATCAATACTTTTAAGTTCAAAACCAAAGCCAATAAACCGTTGAATTTGCGCCTCAATTTCTCTTCTGACTACTTTTATATACATCGGGTAAACCTGCTTATTTAGCTTAATGATAGGTCTATAAGCAAACTGTCCATTATCATAATATAATGTTTTTTCTCGTATGCCCTCACTTATTGATTCTCCTACTGTCAAGTTCAAATGTAGAGAAACTTTATCTTGATATCCACCCTCGAATGCCATCTTAACAGCTTCCTCTGTATCTGGCATATTCACCACCAATGATGTATTGGTACATATCCCCTCCCGCATCAATTCATCTATCGCAAGATTCTTTTCATGAGACATCCCAAAATCATCTGCATTCACGACAATCTTTGCAGTTCCTACCATTGTCATAGTCCCCCTTTGTTCCCAAATGCTTACTTTGACTACATCAACTCAAAATCATCCAGCATCGTATGAATCGATTCTGGTGAATTGTACATCATGACATCTATAATAGACAATCCAGCTTCAAAGTCATTCTTACCTTGTCTATATTCCCTCAGATTCATTTTCTGAAACTTGATGCCGATTCCAGCATTCTCATACTTACTAACATCAAAAAATTCCATTCCCCCAGGTGGATTCCAATATTCATCTGCACCTTCAATCGCTTTACAAATATTAAGCGCCCACTCATCCGCTGCATTTACCTCAGCAATATTCAAATTCATCTTAGAAAAGACCTTAATTTCCGTCTTGATTCCCAAGTAAGCGCAGACCTGTTCTAACGCTTCCTTATTCAGACTAACAATATCTGTATATTCCTTCTCAAAGACCTGCTGTAACATATTCATAACAGCATCATAGTATGGTGCCTTTTTATAATGTACCATCTGTGCAAGAATCTTTGCCTTCCAGTCTGTACTGTTATTTATCTCAATCTCCTTTATTGCAGTCCTCTGACTATGCTTAAGTAAGGGAACTGATATGTACTGCCATCCCCCGCCTGGCTTTAATATTCTATTTCGCTCAATCCAACCATGCCGAATAAACTGCGGTGTATCAAACAAAATAAATTCATCGCAATGCTTTATCAACGATATATAACCTAAATACGGGAAAAAATAAGGCTGCATAATACCTAGTCGCATAACCTTCCACTCACCTTTCTCAAATCACTCATCAAGCCTCGCTTTAGAGTCTAACCAAATAATTAAGTACCGGAATCCTTCTTACCACTTCACATACAATCACTGATATCAGAAATACCACTAGCGAAAAAAGTATTCCCATCAGCAACATATCACTTCCATTCATTGCTAGATAAATTGGTTTCAAAAGCGTTCCTATCAGCAGATGCACAAAGTAAATCCCCATAGAATTCTTTGATATCTTAACTATAATACACAATATCCAATTAGGAAGCGTTATCTTTTTGTCAATCAGAAGCAAAAACAGCATAGCTGCGCCAACAAACAGCGCAATACATGGATACCCCGCCCAAACTATATTATAATATCCTTCTGTTTTTACCATATACCACATTCCATACAGCATCAATGTTACAGACATGGCAAGAATACATGGTATAAACTTCACTTTTCTAAACTTGCTCAAAATCTCTTCTTTGTACTGATATATCATTCCCCCAGCTATAAAATATGCCAGAGCAAATGAATCCCACGAAGTAAATACATTTATCTTTGGAAAAATACTGGAAAACTCCATTAAGTTCATATCAGAGCATATAGTTATTACCGTAAGCACTCTCGATACCAAGTCATTACCTATCGTAAATATAAATACAAGCCAAAATAAGTACCATGGCATTTTCCTATTTTCACTCTTAAATACAGCACTTACAAATGGTAACAAAATATAAATGATAGCCAACGCCCAAAAGAACCAATTTCTTATACTGATATACTCACCTGAGTATATTCCTCCCTGATACACAATCCTCGCTATGTCTATCATTGATTTTTCTTCGTGAAATACTATCCCAAAAATCAAATTGTATAGCATTCCCCATACAAAAGTAACCAAGATAATACGAAGGGCTTTCTTCATGTAATCCTTCATCGAATAGTCTTTATGAATAACTAAATACCCATTGATAAGTAAGAATATCGGAACAGCATAAGCAGCAATCATCAATATACCATATCCTAATATTCCAGATGGCGTAAAATAATACTCCACATCTACTGCTCCAGAATTATTAAAATGTGAATAGCACACCAAATATGTTGCTATCGCCTTCATCAAATCGATACTGTACATTCGATTTTTCTCATTTATCATGCGGATTCTCCCCTTCCAGTTAACGGTTACTGTATTTTTTTTACATTCACCTCGTTTTTCAGATAAACCTTATCCCACAACTTTGCTTTCGCATTCTCTTCCACTGCAAAAACCGCCGCATTTTCAATAAGCGAAAGAAACATTGCTGTTCTGTTTTCTATTACAGGTCTTGATGCAACTAACATAATATTATAATTTCCTTCTATAATCGGTAATGGCGTAATCATCTCGATCTCATAAACCTCGCCTTTCTTACCTTCTATCATTGTTCCAAGTTCTCTTAACGTAGAACTTCCCAACAGTTCCATATTCTTATCATCACGAATATGATATGCAACTCCAAAAGTCTGATCCTCATTCACTCGGATTCGTACACGCATCTTCATTTTCTGATCAAAAGCAAAAGCAAAGGTTTCTGTATCATTCTCATCAAACAGCTTAAAATCAATAAACTCAACTTCTCCTGTGCCTTCTTTAAACCGTTTCGTTTGCTCCATGAACTTTCTATTCTCATATTCGGAATGTACTTCATTACTTGCTGTGGATTCCCGCTTGTCTCCTTCACTTGTTGAGGCACTTTCTTCCACTGAATTCTGTTCTGCACTTTCTGTAGCTTTCTCCTGATTTTCCTCTGAAACCTCATCCTTCTCTTCCAGTTTCAAATGCTCCTCATTCATGGATGCGCGAATTCGTTTCAAGTAGATATCTGCCAATTCTGCCGCAGGTCCTTCCATGATCTTAGTTCCATGCTCAAGGTAAATACATCTCTGACACAATCTCTTTACCGTATTCATATCATGTGTAACAAAAAGTACTGTCGCACCCGATTTCATAATCTGGTTCATACGAGCCATACACTTTGCCTGAAATGCTGCATCTCCTACTGCAAGCGCTTCATCTACAATCAAAATATCTGGATCCGAATATACTGCTACCGCAAATGCAAGACGCACGAACATACCACTAGAATAATTCTTTACCGGCTGATTGATAAAATCTCCAATATCTGCGAAATCTGCAATATCGTCAATTCGCTTACTCATTTCCTCATGGGTAATCTTATTCAATGTACCATTAAGATATATATTCTCGATTCCTGTATACTCTGGATTAAAGCCTGCTCCCAACTCTAATAATGCAGAAATTCTGCCATCCACAACTACACTTCCATCAGAAGGCTTTAATACACCAGTAATAATCTTAAGTAATGTAGACTTTCCGCTACCATTCTTACCAATGATTCCTACTATCTCGCCCTTTTTTATGTCAAAGCTAACATCATTAAGTGCTTTAAACTCCTTATAGTGTGGCTTCGCCTTCGGAAATAGCCCTTCTATAATTCTTCGCTTATTATTCTCATATAACTTATATGTTTTAGTCAGGTTTCTGACCTGTATCGCAAATTCGCTCATATATCTACCTCTTTCTATAACATGTCCGCAAACTGTGGTCTTAATCTGTGAAATACGTATGCTCCGATAAACATCATTCCCAATGCTACCACCCAAAAGTAAAGCGTATTCCATGGATGATACCAGAACCACACCTCACTCGTAAATGCTTCACGATATCCCATACATACATAATACATAGGATTGATCTTCACAATAGTCTGAACGGTCTCTGGCATTGCGCTTGGATCCCACACCAACGGAGTCGCCCAGAATCCGACCTGTATAATTAAGGAGATGATATTTAAAATATCTCTTGAAAATACAGCCAATGCAGACATCATCCATGTCAATCCTAACAAAAATACTACGGCACACAGATAATAATAAATTACCTGTATGTTATAGATACTCGGATAGTATCCATATACAGCATAAATGATAAAGATAAATGCAATAAAGAACAAATGAACAAAACTAGCTGACATAATCTTCACCAATGGCAATGCACTTACACGGAACTGCATATTCTTCACTAAATAAGAATAGTCAAAAATACATCCTGAACCAGCCCCAAATGCATCTGAGAAAAACTGCCATGATAAGAATGCTGGAATGTACCATAAAATAAATGGTATATCATCCACCGGACTAGACTTAAATCCCACCTGAAATACAAACCATAATACCAAAATAATGGTCAACGGAAGCATGAAAGCCCACGCTATTCCTAATAATGAATTGGTATATTTTGACTTAAAATCATTCTTTGCTAATTCGAAAATAACCTTCCTATCTTTATATAAGTCTACAAAAAAATCTACAAAACCTCTAATCATTACTTCCTCCTACTGATTCCCTGTCTTACGAATTATCTCACATATTCTGTCAACTGTATCCTTGTCCAAATCTGCATACATTGGCAATGTCAGAACTCGCTTTGAAATATGCAGTGCAATTGGGGTGTTATTTACATCATACTTTCCATGAAAACAATCGTATGAATTAGTCAATGGATAAAAATATTTTCTAGTAAAAATATTTTCCTTTGCTAACGCATCAAACACTTCATTTCGTGTTGCACCAAATATTTTCTCATCAAAAACAACCGGACAGTATGCATAATTATGTTCTACATTCTCCTGAAGCTTCATAAGCTGTATGCCAGGAATATCTCCCAAGTTATTTACATAGTAATCATATACGTTCTTTCGCTTTGCAATTTCACCATCCACATAGCGCAAATTACACAGTCCCATCGCTGCCTGGAATTCATTCATCTTTGCATTGGAGCCTACATAATCAACCTTCTCAGGACCACGAATACCAAAGTTCTTCAATCGATACAAATCCAAACCAAATTGTTCATCAGAAAAGCAAACTGCTCCTCCCTCTATCGTGTTAAATACCTTGGTCGCATGGAAACTAAACATGGATGCATCGCCAAAACTACCAATTCCCTTTCCCTTGTAAGTCTCGCCAAATGCATGTGCTGCATCGTAAATTACCTTTAGGCCGTATTTTTTTGCAATAGACTCTATCTTTTCTACATCACAAATATTCCCGTATACGTGCACCGGCACAATGGCAGAAGTCTTATCTGTAATAAGTGCTTCGATCTTATCTGCATCTATCGTATAGGTATCTGGGTTAATATCGCAAAACACAGGTGTCAAACCATTCCTCACAATCGCATGTGTCGTTGATGCGAATGTAAAAGGTGTTGTAATAACCTCACCCGTCAGATTCATCGCTTGAATCGCAAGTTCTAGCGCCAGATGTCCATTGACCATCAATGAAACATTCTCTACTCCCAGATATTCTCTCAACTGTTTCTCTAATTCCTTATGCTTAACTCCCATATTGGTCAACATATGAGAATCCCATAATTCTTTTATCTCTTCCACATAATCTTCCAATGGTGGCATTGATGATCTTGTAACAAAAATCTTATCGTCCATACTTGTCTTACCTCCCATCGTTTTTATACAAACAGAATCATTATACCATAATCTCCTATCAATCGCAATTATTTGGGTATTTTACACTCTTTGCACCTATTTTCTCCATTTCGCACAAAAACCCAGCTGTACATTACGTTTTTCTATCGAAAACGTAATGTACAGCTGGGTTTTGCTTGTAAGGCTTAGGGTATTTTTCACTTTTAATCATTTAAGTATGAAAGTCAGAAAACAAATCAACAGATGACAATCGACTCCTTCGCAATTAATATCCAGCTCAATTTTACCGATACAACACATTATTCCGAATCGCCTTCAATCTCTTCTTCCACTTCGGCATCTTTATCACTTCCAGCACATAATCCAGATCCCGGTTTATCTCATAGTAATTCATCTGGGTGCCATACTGTGCAAACTTTTTCGTCACTTCCTCATAGGCATGATACATGTCCGCATCTCTTTTAATCTGTTTTGCCGGAACACGGTACAGAGACGTAATCTTATCCACGTAGATAAAGTCCGTCTTGGTGGAATATCTCACCCATACATCCCAATCCTCTAGGATATCCAGCTGCTCATCGAAGCCACCTAGTTCCTCATATAGTTCTCTTGAGAACATAATACTTTGAATCGGAATATAGTTGTGGAAAGTCAGATAAGTACGGTTGAAAGGCTGCTGATAACGGATTTTCCGCTTGCGCTCTTTATAACATCTGCGCTTCTCATCGTACTTCACCACGCTCTCATAGGCAATGGAATAAGCTGCCTTTTCCTTGGCTCCCGTTAGGACATTTACCAGTTCCTCCACATGCTCTGGAAAAAGCAGATCATCATCATCCAAAAAGTTCAGATATGCTCCAGTCGACATGGAAAGTGCCAGATTTCCTACCACAGTTCTTCCCTTGCGCTCTCCAGTACAAGCATACTGGATATTTAAGTCCGCAAATTCTTCCTCCAGCATCTTCTGTGCTGTATTGGCTCCGTCCTCCGCAATTACCACTTCAATATTCGGATAGGTCTGCTTGCGGACGCTCTCTAACGTCTCCCGCAAGATATGCGGTCTATTACATGTTCTGATAATAATTGAAACTAGTTCCTTTTCCATGGTACTCCTCCATCAACGCTACTTACACAAGTATACGATTTCATCCAAAAGCCGTTCTATAAGCTTATATATATTAACAGAAGGATTCATCTGAACAATATCTTTATCCATCTGTTTCCCTTCCGCCTCCCAATACTGCTCCAATACTTTTGCATTGTCAATAGCAGCTCTTATCTTTTCATTTCCATTGCTACCTAATATTTTTCCAATCGTACCCTTTTCTGCCTTCTCTTTTGTCGTATACTTTGGCACATCCAGATAGTCACGCATCAATCCTATTATAGCTCTCTTGCCATTTTCTCCTTGCGGCTCAATATTTTGAAAGTGCATTACTAACCAAGTTTCAAACAACAGATTTGAATAATCCAATATGTATTTATTCTCTGATTCCATCATCAGCGTGATTACATCTTGGATATTTTGTGGCGCATCACAATCAAATACTAAATGCTTTTCATAATGTAAGTATTTGCTCGCATTTTCATCATCACGCAAAAAATCCTCTGCATAGTTATATTCGGTATGACCTTCACAAAATATGAGTAACTTACCCGCATTCTCCGGCTTAGGATTCGTGATTTTACGTTCACCATTTACTAGTCTTGGCATAACCACTCACCTACCATTTCATCATTTATGATCCCCTCATTAATTACAGGAATTGCCCCATACTTACCAGACATATAATCTTTGGAAAAGCTTGCATCTGACCTTGCCTTGATATCCGCCAATGTATACAATGATGACTCGCCCCGCTCATTTTTCTCAACAAAAGCAATTTCATCTCTTCTAAGTTGTTTTCTATTCATCAACGAGATGTCATGAGTTGTAAAGATTAACTGAGCAGATTTATTCATTTCTCCTTGGAACAAATCCACAATAAACTTTGACAAAATTGGATGTAATCTTGCCGACATCTCATCAACAATAAATACTCCTCCTTTTTCGATAACATCCAATATATATTGAATAAAGGAAAAATATCGAATTGTTCCCGAGGATTCCATATTCAACTCGAACTTCTCCTGTCTTACCGTTTCCCCTTTACTATTATAAACATTGTGAATTGTTTTAATTTCAAAAGGGCGATGCTCTCTTGTGCTCTCATCCAGATTTTCTTCTACGCTAAGTCCTGTTATTCCAACGTCTGCTACTCTTATAAATTTCTCAATTGTGCTTCTATATTCTTCATCTTCCGCAATTCGTCTAGAAAAGCTAACACCTGACACAAGACCTTTTACACTACCCTCGAGAATAAGTTCAAAATGAACATTGAATTTTATTCTCAAGTATTCCTTAAAACCATCAACAATATTTTTTACTTCACCTTCTGCAAAATAATCCAATATGCCCACGTAGAGTCTGTCATTTCTTGTTTTATCTATTCTTTTTAACTCATTCTCATATTTTTTTCCATAGGTGATACTATCCCCTTGTCTATCAAATACTGTCTTATCATCAATAAGTAACCATTCTTCTTTGATAATGTATTTTTTCTCTTCTGGAATATCTTGAATAGAAAAACCGTACTGATAAGTCCTGTTATCATGATAAAATATTATCTCAAATTCAGAATCATTGTCTACTTCTTCGCTCAATTTGAATGTATTGCGTCGTATATTAGGCATTTTATCGCCAAAATCAATTTCATCTTCTCGATTACCTGCATCGAAAAATTGATTATAAACAAAACTTTCAAAATAATAAAGTGCACTTATTAAATTGGACTTTCCACTGGCATTCTTTCCATAGATAGCTAATGTTTTTACCACTTTGTTCTTTTCACTTTCTAGGACATGGCTTTTCATATCTTTATATGTAATTGCTCTCATATCTAAAATAGCCTCATCCTTAAAGGATGCAAAATTTTTCACTCTAAACATGATTAACATAAGCGTATCTCCATTTCTCTTATTCCCACCTAGACTATATACTAATCCCACGCAAAATGCAATGAAATATTCGATTTTTTCGAGAATTTCACCCACTTTCAATCGAACATTCCATATTTTGTATCACTTTTTTCGCTTTTTACGCTTCCCGAATCCAAAAAGGATGCTCTGAACAGATTCTTCTGTCCTAAACATCCTTTCGTTTCTTACTTCATCCTCAAATACTTCTTCGTCTCTTCCCGGAACTTGCTCCACTGCTGCCGATACGCCTTATCCCGTACCCCATGAAGCAGGAAAATCAATATCCGGTACCAATACAGGATATGAATCTTCCACCAGCCAAGCTTCAGATACTTCTTGCAATAATAGATTTCACTGCATGCCCAACAAATCAACGCAAAAGGCTTTACCAACCTTGTGGTCTGATCATGATTATGCGTCACCTGACAGCTCGGAAGGTACGCTGTCATCATGCCCGCGCGCTCCATCCGTACTCCCAAGATATTTTCCTCTTCATACAAAAAAGTCATCTCGTCCAACGGTGTCACTTGTTTTGCACAGTCCCTCCGCATCAGAAAACAACAACCACAGGCAGCAAATATATCCTGTTGTGTTTCATAAAATGCCGCATCCCCATACAGGACATCCATCGGTTTCTTAAAGACATAACGCAGAACAGTCTGTGTCCACCAGATATCTCCGTAGGATGGCAACTTCTTAAAATGTCCCCGCTGGATGCTTCCATTCTGTTCAAATATCTTGGGTGCCACAATTCCGTACTCTGGATGTGTTTCCAAGAATTCACGCATCCCTGCAATACTGCCCGGATGGAAGAGAATGTCATTGTTGGATATCAGGATATAGTCACATCCATCCTCCAATGCCCTTGCAATTCCCACGTTATTTCCAGCCGCATAGCCTCCATTCTCTGGATTGCATATCAGCTCTACCTGTTCTCTCACGCAGATTTCTCGAAGTGCATCCACCTCCGGCGACGCATTGTCCACCACATAGATATGCACCCCATCCCCCGGCTCTGTCTCCTTGATACTGCGAATGCAACGCTCCGTCTCCTGCCAGGTGATATAGTTCAATATTACAACTCCAACTTTTGCCATATTACAATCCTCGTCCTATCCTCTGCCTAGCATCCGCTTGTACCAAAGGCGTAACCACGAAAATGCGCCCGCCAATGCTGGCATTCCCGTACCCAGCACCATTTTGTATATCTTAAATTCCTTACAATCCGGGCGCGAAGCCTTTAATGCACACTTGGTATCTTCATCCTCGATTACCCTGCGGATAAAAGCTCTCTTTTCCTTTCGCGTCATCCGCTCCTGTAAGAGATAAATGTTCTCGATATTTTTAAAACAGGTTCTAAGATACAGATTTGATACTCCAGCAGACGCTTCCTCTATCAGCCCCATCTCTTCGCAGAACTGCATGGACTCTTCATAAAGCACCTTTCCATACTCGAACTTTCGCAAATCTGCCTGATGCATCAGGGAATTGCCTTCCTTGCAAATATAATGATATCCCACATATGAAATACAGTTAATCTGATTACACTGCTTTAAGTATTCAAAATTAAATAAATAGTCCTCACCGATGTGAATATCCTTGCGGAATCTAATTTCATTTTTTTCTAAGATCTCCCGCTTGAACAGCTTGCAATACACAATTCCAAGTAGCGTCGAAGTATATAACTTTGAAAAATGCTCATTCAAATTTTCTCTTATATTAATCTTAGCATCCAATGCATATGCAGGCACTGTCCGCACATATTTTTCATCGCTAAAGAATCGTCTGTCAAAGGATGCGATAACCAGATCACTGTCACCCATTCCATTCACCAGCTTTTCCAGATAGTCCGATTCCACCTGATCATCACAATCGATAAAGGCAATATACTCACCCTTCGCCTCCGCGATTCCAGCATTTCTGGTCTCGCTGACCCCGCTGTGACCCTTAGGAATTGCCCGCACTCTCGCATCTTGCTTGGCATATTCCATGCACAGCTCTGCACTGCCATCCGTGGAACCGTCATCCACCAATAACACCTCATAATCCTGATAGGTCTGGGCAAAGATATCTTCCATGATCTGGTCTATATTCCATTTACACTGATAAATCGGAATCACAATGCTAATCATATCTACTTCCTCAACACTCTGCGATACATCATTTTACGAAGAAAAGCAGGCTGTAACGTCATGCCTGCAGTCAACACCAGCGCCACCATGTACTCCCACAGCGTGAAAATTCCTAACTTCCGCTGCTCCTTGCGCAGTTTCCGATATTGCTTAAAATATGCTCCACCGCCTCGCCTGTCATATACACCATCATTATTGCGCATCCGAACCAGTACCTGTGGCAAATTATAAAAAATAGCCCCTGCTGCAAGCATACGGTTCCACAGCATATAATCCTCTAGCAGTGGAAAATGTGTATAATTTCCTGCTGCAAGTACTGCTTCCTTTCGGAACATCACCGTCATATGATTCAGCGGATTGCGGTATCTTGCATACTTTTTTAACTCCTCGCCTGCCTCTGGCATAGGCTTAATCTTAGAATAAGTGCCAGCATCATTGAACTCTTCTAGCCATCCACCGCACACAGCCACATCCTGATGCTCCATCATATAGGCATACTGCTGTTCAAAACGATCCTGTACTGCGATATCATCCGTATCCATACGAGCAATCAGTTCATTAGCGCAGAGCTCCACACCCTTGGCAAGAGCTCGCCCCAGCTGCACATTCTCCTCAAACTGAAATGTCACCAACTGCGGGCACTTTCTCTTATACTCCTCGATTAACTGATAGAGTTCCTCCGTCAGTGGGCCATCCTCCATCAGCAAGATTTCATCCGGCACAAGCGTCTGATTTATCACACTATCCAGTGCCTGTGCCAGATACTCTGGCTTTTCTTTTTTGTATACAGACATCAGTACCGAATATCCCATCTTAGCTCCTTACTCTTCGCTCTTTCTCATCGCTGTCTTCTGACTCTCATCCACGCCTTCCGTATTTTCCTTCTGGAACAGAATCTTGAAGGTCAACAGCATTATCTTAATATCTAACCACAACGAATAATTCTCGATGTAGGTCAGATCAAACTTCAACTTATCATATGGTGTAGTATTGTACTTACCGTACACCTGTGCATATCCGGTCAATCCTGCCTTTACCTTGGTGCGCAGCACGAACTCTGGAATTTCCTCTGCATAGAGATCCTGTATCTCCTTACGTTCTGGTCTTGGCCCCACCATAGACATATCGCCCTTTAGGATATTAATAAGCTGTGGCAACTCATCAAAGTGGATATTACGGATAACCTTTCCAACCGGAGTTACACGCTTATCTCCCTTGGCAGCCAGTCTTGCTCCCTGTGCCTCAGAGTCCATTCCCATACTACGGAACTTAAGGATCATAAATGGTCTTCCATCTCTGGTCAGACGCTCCTGCTTGTACAATACCGGGCCACCATCATACAGCTTCACTGCCAGTGCAATGATAATCATAAATGGTGAAGCGATAACGATTCCAATTAATGACAATACGATATCCACGGTACGCTTCACCATGCGCTGATCGATGGACAATCCCTGATTACGGGATAGTAATAACGGCGTATCAAACAGATGGATATCGTCCGCTCCACGGAACAGGATATCTGATATCTTCGGTGTTACATAGGTTCTCACCGATTCCTGATAACAGTACTTCATGATCTGATTTCTCGCCTGTGCCGGAAGATCACAGAGTACCACCGCATTATATTCCTGAATCATCGGATATAGCTTTTCATAACCAATCGTATAGCTGACAGATGCACAGATATTGTACTTGTCCTTTCTGGTATTGATCTTGGCGATCAAATCATCCGGTGGATATTCTCCGTATACCACCAGCATCTGTCTCGGCGGATACAGATGTGCATACATTTTCCGCACGATATATATCCATGGCAATATGAAAATCATTTCCACCGCCATTACACCAAGGATCGGCTTTGGACTGACATAATCTCTACACACCAGACATAATTCCAGATAGCCCACGATACCACTGAGGAAAATAGACAGTATATGGGACAATGCGATATCTGGAATCCGCATATAGCCGATGTTATAGCCGCCAAATACCTTCGTAAAGAAGAATATTACCAGCACATATAAGCCGATAACTGCCCAGTTACCACGGCGGTAAAAGCCGTAGGTCTCTTCATACACATTGTACCAAATATACGCAAAGCAGCATCCTTCCACCAACAGGGATATTAAGTTTGCTCCGTAATTCAGTAGATGCTTGTATCGTTCTCTTGCGTTCATCTATCTTACTTCCTTTTCTACTACAAAAATTATATCTCTTCCACAATCTCTTTTTTCTGGTATTTAAAATAATTATAATGCTTCCTTTTAAATCCCAGAAATTTACTACCATTCACATCGTGGGTCCTCGCTTTGCTAAAAACCAGCCGATAATAAAACGCATATCCTGCCAGTTCCTTCTGAAATTTCTGTGCTGTTGTTTCCAACTGCTCCACACCATGTTCGATATCACTACCCTTTAATTCGATAAAATAGGCATCCTTCTTAGTATCGTTCAGCACTAGGAAATCACAGGTCTTCTGTTGTTCAAAAATATCGCCATCCAGTCTGAACTGTCGTACATCAGATTTTCCCCCTGAGTTATTTGCCACATGTCGTGTCGTTGCACCTTTATCCCTGGATACAATCACCCTCTGATTCTTCTCGCAAAGAGATTTTTCATTTGTAAGATACATCGTTCCTCCTATCGAAACTGTAACTCCATCAAGTCGTCAAATACTTTATTAATGATCTTCGATGCTCCGTCAATCACTTCATTTCTTATCAACTTTTCTTCCTCGTCCTTACAAGCCTGCACCATGCCCTGTTCCAGATAAAGTGCAGTCAAATCCGCATAATGAATCCGGTACTCTGGCGAAATAATCTGTTCTACTTCCACTACCCCCTGATTTAAAAGGCTATCTGCAAACAGAAGATTGTTCATAGTTCCAAGAACGTATGGACTATGAGTGGTAACAAACACTTTATGTCCATAATTCTGCACAAGGGATATCAGCTCTGTGATATACATCTGTGCTTCCGGGAACAAATTCGATTCTGGCTCTTCAATAATGAAATACGCTCGCTTATTATAAAGCAAATAATAGAACAAAATATTCAAAATCCAGATTGCTTCCTGTTGACCAGATGAAGCAAAATTAATCTTAATGTAATGATCATCACTAAGCAGTAGTCTCTCCTCACCGCCTACACAACGATACTCGCCTTTTAATATCTTGTCAATCAGAGCACATGCTTCCTTCACTGCACGTTTCTGCACTTTCTCGCTTGAAGTAGCACAAAAATCTGCCACCATCTTGTCCATACCCTCAGAAAAACTGCTCTTTATGCGCATAATCCGTTCCAGATAATTCTGCGTACAATAATCAATGGTTCTCTTTTGGGTATCATCCATCGTTGAATAGAGATAATTTATCTGTCCGGATAGCAATGTCATCATACTTCTGCCTGCGGGAATATACACAGTCTCTTCTAACTGATTCAGCTCTTTTCCTACCTGTTCCTGCAACATAGTAAGATTTAAATTTGATTTTTCTTCATATATCTGGGAATTCCATTTTCCAATCAGTTCTGTCAGCGCCTCACTGAATTCAAACCATAAGTAATTCGGATTATAGGGATCATCCGTTAATGATACTGTAATGCTATATTTCGGTGTATACTCATAGTGAATCTTCATGTCTCTATCCATCCCCCATGTAGACCCAAATATCTGCATAAATACCAATCGCATCTGCTTAATTACTTCTCTTTTAAGCAGATTTCCTCTGTTAATTTCCTCATCATCCATCGCACTGAGATTCCACTGGGCTTTTTTTATCTGCTCGATCAGCACATGTTTAAATGACTTAAAAAAATACGTTGCCTTAGCAATTGTACTCTTTCCAGATGCCTGTGGTCCAGTAAGTACCATATAAGGAGTTATTTCTACTACACATTCTTCTATTGGTCCTAATTTATGAATCTCTAATACTTGCATAGCTCCTCCTCTCATCCCAAAATCACCGCTGGTCTTACTAGATTTTTCTTTCAAAAAATTTCATATTATTATATCACAACCGCCCTGATACCGCAACATTGGGCATTCTACTCCCCAAGGAACCATTCCTCCCCCGCACATCTTACTACGATTCCTGCCTCATTCTCAAAGACAATGTCTTGTCCTTCATAGTAGCCATGATTTGCCTGATAGTATGCGTCCTCCTTCAGCAGTATCACATACTTCACACCGCGAGTATTGAGATTTTCAATGTTCTCTCGCTCACCATAATTCCATGTGTAATATTCCGCAGAATTACTTCCTGTCACATCCTCATACATGATAAAGTCTACGCAGGCTGGTTTTCTTGCCATGAGCGGCACCATTTCCCCTGCCAATTCATCCTTTACGTAAGTGTACAGTTCCACTTTTTCTGCATATTCTGCCGCCTCGGCATCATATACATCTCGCCAGCTTGTTCCCGGCTTCTTGTATACCGCAACACCCTCATTTTCAAAGGCAGTCTCACATCTGTCAAAATAATTCTGATATTCCGAATATTCCGATCTGTCCTTCCGCACTACTACCATCTGGATCTCATTTTCATCCAGCATCGTCAGCACTTCTGGCAAACCATTCTGGCTCAGTCTATAGGGACTAGAATCCTCGCCACTCAAGGCATCATACCACATTTCGGTTGTGGTCTCCTCCGTCAGAATCGGCACACATTCCTGCTGCCCAAGGGCATATTCATAGCCAGCCAGTGCATCCCTGGACACCTGATAGTCCTCGTAATCCACCAGCATCGCATCCGCATTATAGCGATACAGGGAGAAAAAGTTTTTCGTAGTATAATCTCCGTCCGTATGATAAGTGTTCAATATCATACGTTCGTCATAATTGGACAACACAATATATGCCAATACAACAATCATTCCCCCATAGGAAAAGCATTCTACCAGTTCTCCCGTCTCTGCTGCAATATCAAACGCCACTGCCACTAACAACCATCCCAACAGCCACAGATAATAATACAGCTTATAATAATGCTCCTGTGGCATCACGTTGTTGTACCAACAGATATAGCTAACCACTGTACATAAAACAGCGACCGTACTGGTAACCGCGATCGTCCATGCTTTTTTCTTCTTCCAGAACACATAATACAGCACATAAATCAACACCGGCACGAAGAAGATCAGATCTCCATACATGGAAGCATAGATTTCATGCTCTCCCATTCGGCTGACCCCTGCTATAAATAATCGGTCGCAACCAAGTCCCACAAACGCACCTGCCACCAGTAGTCCACCACCTATGCGGTATGGAATGCGATGTTTTTCCATCAACAGTATCACATAGAGCATCAACATAAATATCATCACGCCATTGCTCCATGCCAGATAACTTTCAGATAAATAGCTATATGCCGGATAGCCCCAGAAATAAGCAATACACAAAATCGGTGCCCCGTAACGCAGGATCTTTTTATCACTGATGGTCACGATCAACACATAAAGCATACAGATTTCCAATACCCGCATACTTATATCCGACAAAATAAATGCTTGAAAATACATGGACTCCGGAAGTATCGGGGATAACAATTCTACCCATAACGCCCCAATCAACTGGGAAAAGTAAGTTCCCTCAAGGGTTCCCTCTCTTACTGTGCGCATCACATCCGTAAAGTAGCTTGCTGCCTCCGCCATGGGATATTGCAGTTGCAGGTCTATGCCAAAGATATGCACAGATATGATAAGAACGAATATTATCAGCACCAACAGGCTAACTACATCACTCACTCGCCAGAACAACTGCTGCCACTGCTTTTTCTTCCAGATTCCCACCCATAGAAGAACAGCAAGAAGCAGGGTCACCACCCCAATGGATGCTAACCCTACTTTGATATGCACCAGATCAAGCAGCCATGCTGCCAGTGCCTGATAGCAGCAGATTGCCATGCTTCCCATGACAATCGACTTGACTCCATTCATTCTGCCCTTTGCCTTAGGGTAATACAAAATTCCTCCAAGGCAGCCCAAAAACAGAATCATATATATGATAGAAAGCATTACTCTACCTCCATCTCTTGCACCGCAATCACCACGCCCGCCTCATTTTCATAAACGATACTCTCCTCGGTAAGATACGGCTGTACTTCCAGATAATATGCATCCTCCTTCAACAGAATGAAATGCTCCACCTCATGTTCCTTCAGATTATCAATGTTCTTAAGCACATTCTCATACTCTTCCTGAACCCATGGATAGAAGTCGGTCATCTCATTTCCAGCTTGGATGTAATACATCACATAATCGTAATAGGCATCCTTTGTCGCCATCAAAGGTACAAACTCTTCTGCATACTCCTCTAAGGCGTATGTGTATAATTCCATCTTTTGATCCGAAACTGCCTGTACATCCTCCGGCACAACAAGCCACTGCTCCGCAAAAGGTGTCAAAATGACTGCATCCTCATTACCGTACACCGGAACGCAGTGTTCAAAATATCCCTGATTCTCCAGATACTTTTCATCATCCCGCTCCACGATAATCGCCTGTACTCCGGTCTGATCTAAGAATTCCAATAATTCTGCCAATTCCAGCTCGTTATATTTCTCACCCTTTTCATGAGACCATGCACTTCCCTGATACCATCTCTGGACTCTGATATCCGATGTCACCATCTCCACATCCGTTCCCACCATAGTATCGATGGCATAATGGAACACATCCAGTGTCAGTTCTGAAATATGAGCATCCTCATAATCCGACAGCATCAAATTCCTATTATAGCGATAAATCGAGCAGAACTGTGTGGTCGCATACTCTCCATTATAGTCCTCATGCACTTCTGCCAGTTTCCCATCATAATCCGAAAGGGTAAGGTAGCACATCAACACCACCATTCCAGCATAGGCGAAAAATCCCGCCATTTTTCCACGTTCCGCCATAATCACAAGGGCAGTTGCAATCAACAACCATCCACACAGCCACAGATTGTAATAAATTTTATAATAATAGTAATTGGACATCCATCGGTTGTACCACAGAATATACATCCCCACCGTAACCAGCAGCATGCATACACTGACCGTACCTACTACCTTGGATTCCTTCTTTTTTCCAAACACATAGTAGCAGACATAAAACAACGCCGGCAAAAAGAAAATCATATCCGCATACAGTGCGGAATAGATACCCCCCGGCACAATCAAGCTGCTCAGCATTTCCCGCAGACGCTCTTCCCAGAGAATCATGCAGGTAATTCCTGCTGCTCCTACCAGAACACAGCCTCCCACTGCCACCTGTATCATCCGCTTCTTGTAAACCTGCTTCTTCTGTCGATCCAACAGAATCATAAACACCACTGCCACAAGCGCTAACGTATTAATCGGCACATACAGCTTATTGCAACAAAGATTTCCATAGGTTCCAACCAGCAACAGCGGAATGCTATAACGCCACAAATTTCGGTCACGCTCAATTAAAATCAATGCATACAGCATCAGCATAAAAATCACGACACCATTGCTCCAGTATACAAAGTTTCCCTCCATATAGCTGTAAGCCGGATAGCCGAAGTAATATCCCACACTAAGAATTGGTGCAGCAATCCGCATCAACTTCTTATCGCTGATGGTCAGCACCAGATAATAGAACACCCACATTTCCAGCAGATGCATGAAAATATCCGCAATAATAAACGCCTTAAAATAAAGAGCCTGGGTCAGCATCGGCTCAAAAAGCGCGATGAACATGGCGTCAATATAAGCAGAAAAATATATCAACGAATCCCATGATCCCCGCTTCATCAGATCAACAGCCGCAGAAAAATGTACCGCTGCATCCACATTCTGATACTGTAATGCCAGATCCGTTGTAAAAATATGAAGTGTGATCCACAGCACAAATGCAGTCAGCAGTACCAGACTGACAATATCCAAAATACGCCAGAACAACTTCTGCACCTTTTTCTTACGAATGATTCCTGCAACTAACAGTACATCTAAAATGCCCAAGGACACACAGGTAGAAGGCAGTCCCACAAAGATACCCACCACATTGCACACTGCCGCGCAAAATGCCAGATAGCACAGGATTGCCATGGTACCCATGACCATAATCTTTATTCCATTCATTTTCCCTTCGGTCTTAGGATATAGCAGCAATCCTAAGATACCTACTGCAAAGAGCAGTACTGTAATCGCAGAAACTAACATGTAATTCTCTCCACTCTGTGAATCTATCCCAATCTATCGGTGCAACTTACTCTTGACCTTTTCTACTATTCCAAATTCTTTTTCGCCCCACCAGATAGCTACGATACCAATGCCAACCAACAGTACCCAACGTACCAGCCAGTTCTGAATAAAAATCAGCGACAGAGCTCCTGCCAGTAACGCACCAACGGAATAGAGCGCCAGCTTGCCTGTTGCAAAAATGCAACTCTTCTGCACACGCCATGCAATGATATAGTGGAACACAAAGTATAACAGATAGGTTACCAGCGTCGTATAAGAAGCTGCCAGATAACCAAATTTCCTAATGCATACCAGATTCAGCACCATATTAACAATTGCTGCGATACCTGTTCCAAAGGAAATATAATTTGTTTTTGCATAGTAATATTCTACCATGGACGGCAGAGAATACAAAAACATAAAGAAGCCTCCGGCAATCAACGGAATCGCGGAGTACATCGCATCCCAATAAGCCCGGTCACCGAGGAGCTTTACCAACTCCGGGCTTCCCAACATCAGCATGGAAGAAAACAACAACATTCCAAATGCATACTTGGAGCTATATTTACGGATTCCCTGATAATCCTTTGCTTCCATCTTCTCGTAGAACCACGGTCCCCATACATTATCCAGAGAACTGATGGTTACATTGATAATAGAGAAAATGGTATATCCAAAACTATAAATTCCCGCCTCGGCAGCACCAATCATATGCTTAATCATAAGTCTGTCGAACTGGGAAATAAGCAACTCGCAGATTCCCTGTGGAATACTCGGCAAGCTGTAACTGAGTCCGAATTTCACATATTCCTTGTTAAAGACAGGCTTTGCCTTTTTCCAGAAATAAACGATGAGTACCATCGCTATGATAACCACCGGCAAGGCATTTCCTAGAATTCTTCCAGTCGCCCGGTCATTTTGAAATACGGTAACAATCAGAAGAACTGAGATTGTCAGATTGGCAATGGTATTAAATCCCGATAATTTAAGGAAAGACATATACCGATAATCCAGTCCCACATAGGCGTTAAAGAACTGAATCAATGCCGTTCCAAAGCTATCCAACATCAGGATATTTACAACAAATCTTGAAAATCCAAGCAGTTCTCCATAGATTGGATAGAACAGATTTCCCAGAACCAGCCAGATTGCCAGATTACACACCACCAGCAAAATACAGCAGGAATTATACTGTGCAAGCTTTTCTCCATACCGATACTTGGCATTTTTTAGGCTGCGCTGTAGGGAAAATCCGATAATTAAAAATACCATGCACTGATACGCCAGATATGTATTAAAGGTACCGTAATCCGCAGTAGAAAGAATGCGCGAAAAAACAGGGGCTGCCAAAAAACTCAGTCCCTTTAGTAAATAGTTTCCCACTGTGTAGCCGATACCGGCTTTGATTACTTTGTTTTCTCCCTGCTGCTCACTCATCGTTCCTGCTCCTTTATCTGCCTGACACACCGTCTGGCATCTTCCACTGTCCTATCTCTATGCTCCCGAATATCGCGTCTTCGTTCCAAGCAGAATGCGCACATATGGCGTGATGGAACGTAGGATAGCCGTCCATAACCCAAAGTTTTTGTGCAAGAAATGGAACCAATCCTTAAATGGAAGTCCCTTTCTGCTTTCCTTTAACTTAATTCTTTCCCACTTTGGCAAGCTCTCATTCTGCCATGTCAGAGAAAGATCGGTATCATTACACTCACCTACATACTTTGAGTAGATGCGAATGTCATATCCCTTCTTACTGATTTGAAGACCATAATCAAAGTCTCCGATACTGTGCTGATAAAATGGATCGATTCCCACCTGCATAAAGATATCATGAGGAATGATTACACAGTTTGCATTGAAGGTATCGCAGCTTACATCTGTACGCTCTGGTCCGTACTTCTTGTACTTGATTCCCTTGATATACTTGATACCACCATAGCTCAGGTTACCCTCTTCATTGCAGATAGCACCTACCATAACGGTATCTTTTTTCAATTCTGGCAGCATCTCATCGAAGATACCCTCCACGAACTTGGTATCATCATTCATCAGCATATAATACTCATAATCTGGATGATGCTCCTTCACATGCTCGATTGCCTTGTGCATGCCTCCATTCCAGAACAGATTTCCATCGCCTACCACCAGATCCACCTCATAAGGTGAGTTCTGTAACATCTCTCTGGTGCCATCTGTGCTGTTATCATCCACCACCATATAATCGAACTGCACCTGCTCGTTCTTCGCCAGAGTCTGCATACTGCGCTCTGTCAGCTCTCTTCTATTAAAACACGTAAAAATCGCTAATATTCTCATGCTCTTACACCTGCCCTATATAATTCTTGCGGAACACCACATGATAGATCCGCTTTAGGATGTTTGGTTGCGACTCCTTGATCAGTGCCTTCTTCATGGCACGATGCACTTCCTTGGTCTCGCAGATTTCCTCTGGGAACTCCGTGATTGCCTTATCCGTCTGTAATCTATGTTCAAACACCGGCTCCTTGGCATTGCCACAGTGAATACCGCTGCCATCCCAGCCCTCATTGCTTACCAACGACTTCGTCGGTGAGAGGATATAGCCTCCCTGCCTGAAATTCGTCCAGTACCAACGGATTGCCCATGAATTGGTCTTCTCATCCGTCTGCTGCATCTTCATGATCTTATAAAAATCATAGGTGTTGTCATAATTGAATGCCTTGCGCAGCTTCGCATCAGCCACCATATCTGTCCAGTCCGCACACACAGCATCAAACTTCACCCAGCGATCCTTCCATGTCGCCCATGACCAGCTTGTCCCAGTCAAGGTATTAAAATAGGTCTCATGGGCATAATCGAAGTTATCACCGAAATGTGAAAATCCAGTGATGCCCGTTACCTTTTCTTCCTTCTCATAACGTGCGAGACCATCATTCATATAGCGCAGAAAGAATCGGTTGGTCACCAGATCATCCTCCAACACGATGACGGCACCATAACGATTCACGATTTCTGTCACACCTTCTATGACATTCTTCGCCAATCCGTAATTCTCCGTTCTTGCTGTCAACGTCACGCTCCGAAAGCCTGTCACCGACTGCACATAGTCCCGGATTTCCTGCACTTTCCCTGCATCAGCTTCTTTCTTTGTTGCATCGGAGAACACATAGAGATCTGTCTCCTCCGCCAGCTCATTTGCTGCCAACGCCTCGATTGTACGCTTTGTATGTTCCGGTCTGTTATAGGTGAACAGGATAACCGGAGCAATCCCTCTCGCATCACTCATCTATCTTCACTCTTTCCTTTACTACCACTTTTCCCTGTGTACTAATACAGCTTTTTCAGCCAGTTAAGCTTTTCCTTTTTCGAAAGTGCCATCAGGATACTTCCACACAGGACACTTCCCACCGTAACAACTAAAATGAGGGTCAAGCACCAAGCCAGTCCCTTTTCCTCAAGTCCAGATACACCTGCAAATACTTTTCCCATCACCTTTGCCACGATCGGCACCAGTAACAGATGTACCAAATATACGATGGTGCTCTGCTTTCTTAAGTACACATAGTTTACTTTTCCCGTTGCCATCTTGATATGAAGTGCTGCATATGCAATCAATATACTTATGATATTGATCAGATAATTCGTCATGATTCCTGCCACCGCTGCATTGTCGCCAGCCAGCCACAGGATACCACCTGCCACCGCTGCCGTTCCGACTCCGATCAACAGCATACCAGATGACTTCTTACTGTCCTCCTTGGCATCTGTTCCCGCAAGATACATTCCCACTGCAATGCCAAGAACCGCTTTAGTGATACGTCCATAGAACAGGGTGGATATCAGCAGTATCGCCAGCACTTCCTTCCACGAAAAGGATACTTTCTTTAATCCCAGCAATAGTACCACCACGATCAACATATTCTGTAAATACCACAAATGCCCACTGTTAAAGGAACTTAAGAACTCCGTCCACAGATTGATGAAGTCATAGACCCACACCTGGGAGGACTTGTCCGTAAGCAGTAGATTCAGCACAAAGTAGAGTACCGCCCAGATCATCGTCATGGTAAACAGATGTCTCACATAGGATACCGCCTTGGACTCCTCACTTAAGGTGCCAGCCACCACCAGATAATAACCAGTGAATATAAAAAACACCTGTACCGCCAATGTCACCAGATTGGTGAACCATGCATATCCTTCCACATCCGCCAGATAACAATGTCCAGCAACAACGATAATTGCACATATAAACTTTACGATATCTACCAGTCCATTTTCTCTCTTTTCCACTACGCCTGTTCCTTTACCCATTCCACATAAGAACCAACGCCCTCCGCCAGTTCCATGCGCTTTGTATATCCAATCTTCTTAAGTAATGAGATATCAGCCCGCCAATTAAGCGGATCTCCTGCCTTTGTCTCACCGTTAAAGTTCACGATGTCTGTGCTCTCACCCAGCTTCTCTGCGTAGGTGTATGCCATCTCTCGGATAGACACCTCTTCTCCATTTGCCACGTTAAATATCTCTTCTTCCCCATCATAAGCAAGAATGCACTCGATTGCCTGTAAGATGTCTGACACATGAATATAGTCTCTTGACTCTTCACCTGTGCCGAACAGCGGTATCTTTCCGTTATTCTGATACTTCTGATAAATATCCCACAGAAGCTGCTTTCTCAATCCATTTCCATATGCTGAGAAAATACGGATAGAGCGAATCTTATAGCCATGTACCTCGTTAAAATAATGGCATAGCTGCTCACACATCAGTTTGTGAAGTCCATATGGTGAAATCGGTGCCGGTGTGTCCGTCTCCCGGATCGGAAGCTGCTTCGGATTACCATATACCGCCGCACTGGACATGAAGATCATCTTTGGCTTCTTCTCGATGGATTTTAACGCAATCAAAAGCTGATACAGGCTGTGCAGATTGCCGTCCAAGTCCGCCATCGGATTCACCACAGAAGCCCCTACATTGGCGCTTCCTGCACAGTGCAGGATCACGTCCGGCTGGATGCTGGTCACGATCATCGACAACTCTGCCGGATTCCCAGACATGTTGCACTGATAATAGTTGACCTTCTCCCCTACGCCACGGTACTCCGTAGAGATATCCATGCCGTAGACCTCATATTCTTTTCCAAAATGAAGGGCTGCTGAATGGCCGATAAAGCCATTGATCCCAGTAATCAATATTTTTTTCATCCAAATACCTCTTCTAATGCCTTGGAATATTCCTTTGCTTCCTTGTACATATTAGCAATTCCCGCTTCCACATCCGCAGGGAACTCCTGCTTTGCCATCTCGATCATAATATCTGCCAGCTCATGTGGGTTATATGGATCGAACAATCTGCATTTCTCATTCTTCTGCTCCACATGGACAGGAATGTTAGAAAGCAATACTGTCTTGTCCAATACCTTCGCATCCTCAAGCACGGTACCCCAGCCCTCACACAGGGATGGCTGTACCACGAAGGCTGCATTTTTCATAATGCAAAGCTGCTCTGTACGCTCCACGAAGCCCAACAGCTTGATGCTGTCTGCAACTGCTGGTGCTGTCATGATAGTCTTTAACTGCTCAATATATTCTGGATTACGGTAGTCCTCCAGATTACCAGTGAATACAAAATCATAATCCGCCAGTTCATTGCGGCTCTTAATCAGCTCAATGGCTCTGACTGCCACGATGTGATTCTTATGCTGCCAGAACTGGTTCGGCAGATAGATATACTTCTTCTTTAAGTCGAACTTCTCTGCCACCTTCTGTTCCAACTCTGGTGTAATGGCGCGAACCTCAGGCTCGATGTAGGACACAAAATGTACTACCTTTACATCACACTTATGATCTGGGTAGAAATGCTTCAGATCATTGTTGGCATCCTCACTGCTTAGCACCAATGAATTTGGAAGCTCTGTCACCTGCAGGAAATTCGCATCCTTTCTGGCAAGCTCCTCCTCAGAGAAGAACTCCGGCAGATTCTTATGCTGAAAATCAGGAATCCAGAAGATACCACGCTTCTTAAAGAGCTTTCCAATCTTATTTAATTCCAGTGCATAGCAGTACTTCACGCCGTGCAACCAGATCAGGTTCATCTCATAGAGTGCAAGCTTGATCTTATTGTCGCCCTCGTAGACCCGCAGGTCGATCTTATCCCCAAAGCACGTGAAGATATCTGCATGCGCTGGGTCGATCAGCACTACGATCTCATATTTATCTGTAATTGCCGGATTCTGGAGACAACTAAAAATGATATTCTTCAGATAATACAATCCTCCGATCCATCCTCTGTTGCCCAGTCCATTAAATAGTATTTTCTTCATAGTATTCCTCTCTTACTCTGCCACTTAGTCCACTCATCCAGATTCTGAATTAGCGTCCCTTTAACACGTATTCCAGTGACTCGATACACCCCTTAGCCACCTCAGAAAATGCGAATTCATGTGCCTTCTGGTAGCTCTTGGCTCCCATGGCAGCAAGACGGCTTTCATCAGCAAAAATATCCTCAATCACCTTAGCAAACCCGTCCGTATCCTCAGGGTCTACGATATATCCGCTCTCTCCCTCTGTCACCAGGTCAAATGCTCCATCCGCATACTTGGATGAAATAACTGGCAGGGATGCGCACATTGCCTCTAAAATAACAAGACCAAAGCAATCCTCTCTCGTCGGCAGAATGAACACATCGGAACTGCTGTAAAGGTCTCTTAGTGGCTCTCCCTCCACATATCCCTTGAATTCGATTCTAAAATCAACTCCTAATTCCTTTGCCTGCTGCTCTAATAATTCCTTCTCCTGACCCTCTCCCACGATGACCAGACGGATATCATCGCTGGTCTTAGCAAGAGCCGGAAGTAACAGGTCTAAGCCCTTTCTCTGAATCAGACTTCCCACATACAGAAGCTGCTTTCCGCTGTAATCCGTCTTTTCTCTAAGATACTTATTGATATCCACAGTCAGATAAGAGATAAAGCACTTCTTTTCATCTGCACCGTAGGCAATCTGTGTCTTTTGGGATGCGGTACTACTTGCCACAAAGGCTGCCGCACGCTTTATGATATAGCTGCGGGACATACGCTGCACCTTTCCGATATTCTTCTCGGAATTCAGTGTACCATCTGTCCAGCTGATAAACGGTATCTTTTTCTTCTGACACCAGTGTACCGCCCGAAGTATAGTCGGGTTGTACTCCATGGCAAATACCACGTCTGGCTTGATCTCCTCCAATGCCTTCTCCACGCCAGTAGGAATAAATACATAGCGGTCATCAAAGCGCTTTCGGATAATCAATGTCTTAGATTTTAAGAATGTATAGTGTTCTAATTCTTCTAATTCCACACTCCACTTGCGGTTCTCCATGCCAGCACCAGAGAAAATAATATGGAATTCATACTCCGGGAAATTCTTCTGCATATAAGAGAAGAAATCCACACGGTATGGAGATGGAATATTTGTGACAAATACTGCTTTTATCATTTTGATATTTCCTCATAAATTTCGATCAGATTCTGGTAATTGTCCTCTGGACGAAGACGCTTCTGATAGAACTCTCTCGCATTTTCCTTCAACTCGGACAGATTCATCTGCTCGAACTCACGAACCTTTGCCGCCAGATCCTCCGCAGAATCATAGGTGAACTTCACGCCAGTCACACCATTTTTCACCATGCCATCCATATTTCCCACGCGTCCAGCAATCACTGGCACTCCATAGGAATATGCCTCCGCAATGGTCATAGCAAATGCCTCGTAGCACTGGGATGTCATGATGACTGCCTTCGCATGATAGAACTTCTCAGACATCTCATCCTTCTGGAGATAACCTAAGAACTTCACGTTCGTAAGACCATGCTCCTTCACATAGGTCTGCATCTCATCCATCATAGGACCAGTTCCTGCAATATATAGCTTCTTATCCGGCAGATTCTCAAATGCCTTGATAGCGATATCTATTCCCTTTAACGCCTCCACACGGCCAGCAAATAAGAAGTACTCCTCCTCAGGCTGAGTATCGCTTGGCACCACTTCCTCCGCAAAGGTGAAGTTCGGCTTGATGTAGACACGCTTTGGATCTACAATCTGGCGCTTTCCATCCAGAGACTCCAACAGTTTCTTACGGTTGAACTCTGTCAGACAGATAAAATTCACCCGGCGGTAGGTTCCCACCAGACGATGGATCTGTAAAATCGCCGCGCTGACAAAGGTCTGTAACTTGCTATTGCGATAGCACTTGTGCTTGATCGCACATCTCATTCCATGCTTCACGCACTCCTCACAGATCACGTTATCCCTGAAAAAAGATCCCGCTGGACAAAGCATACGGAAATTATGAAGTGTCTGTACCACTGGCACCTTGCACTTAAATGCGGCATAGAATACCGATGGGCTGACCATCGTCAGCGTATTGTGTACATGCACGATATCGATCTGATTTGCCTTGATCAACTTCTTTACTTCCCGGTAAGTACGCAGGGAAAACACAGCGGTAAATGGAAGTAACAGCTTGCTAAGCTTCCCCCGCTCTGCCAGCTCCTTATTCGTCCGGTAGTAGGTAAATACCTGATGCCCATGCTCTTCTAGCAGACGCTTCTCGTTGCGTACCACCACGTCCTCTCCGCCGGGAATCTGGTAGAAATTGTGTATCTGTAAAATCCGATAATTCTTCATATGACTTATGCCCTTTCGCAGTCGGCTGATGCCACCTCAGCCACTTCCTGTTTTGGCTCCTTTTCCTCTAAAAGATTTGGATATAATAAAATTCCACACAGTAAGATAAATGGGTTCATAAAAGCATTCATAATGAACTGCTCTAACACACCGTACAATGCCAGCGCTCCTATCATGACAAGCTCCTTATAATGTCCCTGTTTGTACAGACGGAGCAAGGACTTCTCCACCAGCCACAGGAAAAAGAATGCCACGATCACACCACAGTAGATCAACACGTACATATAGGTATTGTCGATCAGTCCATGATAGCTGGCGTAAAATACTTCCTGCGCTCTTGGGAAAAGTGACAAGCCCTGATCCACATAGTAGCCGTTCATGATATAGATTCTTCCTGTTACAAAATGGTTCAACAGCTTCATCAATGAATTTCCACCATTATAAAGCACCATCGTCAAAAAGCTAAATACCGCTCCCACCGGCACCGACAGTGCCAGTATGAACTTATACTTCGGATTCTTCACCATCTTCTCGAACACGATCAGTGCCCAACAGAAGAAGAATACGGCAATACCTGTTCGACAGAATGTAAATTCATAGAACAGAAATGCTACTAACGAAGTTCCCAAAAACCACTTAATATTCAACTTTTCGTAATTATAGTACAACAGCAATACCAGAGTCAAAAATACAGCAAGAAACGCAGTATTTGGCTCATTCATCGCAAAGCTGTACACTGGAATCTCCACATAGTTGGTGTCCGGCGTTGTCTTGCGTCCGATATCATAGACACCGAAGGTAGATCCAAGTACCAGCACGCTCAAGGAAAACACACGGATATACACTGCCAGTTCAATCAACTTTTTAAAGCTACAATTCTTCAGTCCAATCATGGTCATGAACAATAACAGCCAGGTATTCTGCTTTGTGATAACGGAAAGCATAAGTCCCAGTCCCATCAGTATTGCGATCCAGATAATCTCCCTCAGTGTATACTTGGTCGTAACGATCTTAACTGCCCAGAATGCCATCGCAAAGAGAAAGAAGAACAGATAGATCTTGTCTCCATGATCGTAGGTAAATGCCTTCATCAACATATTAATGGCAAAGTAGCCATAAAAAGCTACCACACCTATTTTTTCCCAATCACTTGTCTTAAAAAACGTCTTTATTCTTTCCATACAACCTCGATTAGTCTATCCGACAATAAATTGCATACACATCCTCAACGATACCGACTCTCTGATAGCCATAGCCGCTCAAATCCTCCGGTATCTGATGGAAGGATGTGTCAAACACGATAAATCTACAATTCTTTTGCAGAGCGATCTGTGTAATAAGCTCCACATTCGGCTCTTCCTTGCTCATCTCATCAAACACCAACGCCTCTTCCTCGCCAATATCTGAGATAAAGCCCTCCGCATTTCGTCCGTAGAGCAGACATGCCGATGCGGAATACTGACGTACACTGCACAGCAGATCATTTGGCACGATAATGGTCTCTTTCCACTCCTGCATCCAGTTCTCCACAAAGTCTGCCACCGCAATGGCTGCATTCGGCAGCTCATATTCATTTTCCTTTTCACGATAAGTCACATCGGAAAAGATCGGCTTTCCCGTCACGATGATACAAATACATGCCACCACTACCACTGAAATGCGCAGCACATCCTTTTTCAGCTTATAGGCAAACTGTGTCAACGTGTAGGCAATCACAAAGGATACTGGAAGCATCCACAACAGTCTCCAATACACGCCACTCAAGAAACGTGTTCCCACATATTTATAGAAAAATGGGTTGAAGAAAAAGATCAGCACCAGCACCGATGGCCAGAACAATCTTTTTCGCTCCTGCTTACCCAGAAAGAAGCAACAGATCAGTGCCACCACATAGAGCAGCCAATGCAGCGCGCCGCTTTTTCCTCCTATGAAGTTGACAAATTCGCCCCAAACGGCAAGTACATATCCCATATTGTTCCTTTCCTACATCAGATAGTAACCCAAAAAGATAGCGCATGGTACTGCTGCCATCCATATGGTAAATGTTTTTCTCCAATTTCTATAATAACAGAAGTCTAGTCCTCCATAGAGGAAAAGCATGATCGGTGCCGTAACGATACCAATTCCTGACAACAGGCACGCACCTGTGCTTGCAAAATACATCACCGGAAGCCATCTTCTGTTGTAATCCTTGCGCATGATCTGATAAAACAGGTAGAAAAACAGCGGCAACATAAAGCTTGCGCAGACTGCCTTTCCCTGCCAGATACGAAGTAACAGCATCGACGCCAGCGTGTGGGTCGATGTATATCCTGCCAGATGAACCACCGACAGAATGATTAAAAAGAGAAATGTCTTCTCCCAATCGCCTTTCAAAAGCTTACGTCCGATCAGCAGATATACCACATAGCAGATCAGAATCAGGAAAAATGGCAAATAGCTATGGGACAATTCTGCCGGAGCCATATCACCTTCCTTGGCAGTAATCGCCATGAACATTGCCCATGGTGAGGTCAGATCCTTACGCACCTCGCCCTCATTCCAATAGAGATATTCCGCACGGATCGGGCTGTCCTGATACATCATATCATGATCCACTGCTGATACCTGCTCTGCAATAAAGCGGGCATCATCATCATCACTGTGCTCATATCTAGCTGGAATATATGCCTGAATCAGCACTAACAGCGCAGCAAGCACACCGAAAATATAGATCCATTTCCGCTGTCCCTTCTGCTCGGTTCCTGCCTCCTGTTTGGCACGAGCCATCTCTGGCTCTTCCTCACAGTCAGCCGTCTCCTTGGCGAAAAGCCTGCCCCAAGCCATGTTGCGTAACCAGACCACAAAGGCTGCAAGGGACAAAAGCTGCATTATGATATTCCATATTATGATTGCTGTGGACAAAGTCTTCTGCAACGCTACTAGCGGTACCAAGATAAGCTGTGCCACCGCTAACATCGTCACAAATCCCAGAATCCATGCATGAAGGATTCGGTTGATCCTGCCCTCTATTTTTATGAATTCTACCCACAGATAGCCAATCCATATCGGGAGTAGAATATACATCACACTCAGAAATAGAATGTTCTTACAGTTCATATACTAAGACCCCTTCAATGTGAATACCATTTACATCTGCGGTATTCTTTGCACGGTATAATGTCTCATTCTTTACAGTCTTTCTTCCACATACGAGGAAGGTCTTGTCACAGAGCTTAGATACTGCATAAGCATCTGCACTCTCAGCCACATCGGTGCTGTTTACGATGATACGCTCATACTCATTGCTCTTCTCTGCAAGATAAGCTGCCAAGCGGTCATTCATCACGATGTTAAATCCCTTTTCTGCTGCCACATTGCGGCATACAGTATCGAGGTAATTGTTCATTGCCTTTGGCTGTGGCATCTCGGCATCCCCTACAATATAAGCGCTGATAGCGTTCTCTGTCTCCCCAGCTTCCTTATTAGCCGCAAGATCCACAAATAATGTCTTCTTCTGCTCATTTGCATAGCTCATGGCAAGCTTTAATGCCACATCCTTCTTCGGACACTGTGCTGTCATACAGCTAATGCTGATGCACTTCTTATCCTCGTTCTCATCACCCTTTAAGAATAATGCTACCTTCTTATAGTTCTCTTCTTCGTTTACTGTCTTTGATGTAATACTGTCAATGATGTCTGTATCCATGCACTGGCGTACTTCCTCAACGCTCTTTGGCTTCTTGCAGAGTAGCATCCAGAATGTATATAATACTACCTCTACGATAACACCAAGCAGAACACCTGCGGTAACTGCCTTGAATACACCCTTCTTGAAATCTTCCTCTGTGATGAAATAGCTCTGAACCTCTTTTAACTCATTGGTCAGATATGGGTTATCTAACATAGAGAATGTCTCTGTTCCGACCAATTCCTTGGAAAGCTCCTTTGTCGCATCGATCACTGCATTGGTAAATTCCATAGCAGTTGTCTCGTCTGCCATATTAAAAGTTCCTGTATTTACCGGGTAGGTAACATAGATAGATACCACATCTGCAGCCTCTCCCTGCATAATATCAAAGAGCAGACCGTAGGTCTGATAATCCATCACGTAGCCAGTCTTTTCCAGTACCAGCTCATAGGCACGATAGCTATCTGCAATCTTGATGATGTTGTTCGCACGCTCCACAGAAGTCTCGTCGCTGTATGTCTTTACAAAAAGTGATGCTGTCACCTGCTGAATATTCTCGTAATTCTCTTTTTCCAGATATGGGTAAAGTGATACCAGCTTGTATCCTCCCAATGCTGCTGCACACACGGCTGCACAGATCAATGCAAGCCACCACATTCTCAAATTGTAACGGATAATCTCCCAAATACTATATTCCTTGTCCAACTGATATTCCTTATTCATATGATTCTCCTTCCTTATTCTCCGCCCTTTTCAAATACTACCTTGATTGTTCTAAGCAGGATCTTAATATCAAGTCCAATGCTCCAATTATCAATATACTGTACATCCAGCTTTACCACATCCTCAAAATCATTGATATTATTTCTTCCGCTGACCTGCCAGAGTCCTGTGATTCCCGGCTTGGCACTTAAGCGTCTCTTCTGATGTGATTCATACTGTCTGAATTCATCTACTGTCGGTGGTCTGGTACCTACCAGACTCATATCGCCCTTTAATACGTTATAGAACTGTGGCAATTCGTCAATACTGGTCTTACGAATGAACTTCCCCACCTTAGTAATACGTGGATCATCCTTCATCTTGAACATAAAACCGTTCATCTCGTTCTGGCTTTCCAGTTCCTTCTTACGTTCTTCCGCGTCACGATACATGGAGCGGAACTTATATATCTTAAAGAATCTTCCGTTCTTTCCAACTCGCTTCTGCGCGAAGAACAGTGGTCCCGGTGACTCGATCAGAAGTGGTGGTGCTAAGATTATGGTCACCACTGCGGTAATCAAAAGTCCCACGATTGCACCAGCAATATCCATCATTCTCTTCACCAGAAGTAACTTCCAGTCGTAATGCTGGTTGGCAAAGGTCACTACTGGGATATTTCCCATCATATTGAAGCTCTTGTGATAATCATCAAAGTGATTCAACACCTCAATCGTCACATGCACGGTCGCTCCCATATCCTCAAAGGCATTGACGACCTTGGCTAAGGATTCTCCGGTGTCATATGGCACATTGATAAATACCTCATCTACGATCTGTTCCTTAGCATATTGGAACATCGTATCATAGGTTGCCACCACTGGCACGCCCTCATACCATTTTCCCACCTGATTGTCATCGATAATTGCAATGCAGGTCAGACGGTGTGCCCAATCCTTGGAATTATCAATCTCTTCCATGATCGCTGCCACTCTATCTGAGGTGGTCACAAGAAATACCTGATTGGTCGCACGCTTATTGCGCTTGATCTTAAGCAGATAATACTTGATCGCCATATGAGTGAAGAAAAACAACACCAGATTGATGCCCGCGATACAGAAATACACACCTCGTGATGCATCCGCGTTGGTGTGCTGCAGGAAAATCGTAAGTGCGGTCAATAAAATAATGACAACGCTGGCCTCGATTGCCGCCCACAGATCCCTTGCCAGATTTCTTCTGATAAAGTTCTTCTCGATATTGGAAAACAGTAAGACTAGCATATAGACAACTAATACGATGCCAAAGCTATCCATAAGTTCCATCTTCATATTTGCCACTGATACATTACGGTATCCTACCAGCCACAAATATCCGCCTCCGAAGAAGCTCAAGACAAAACATACCAAGTCTGCCAATAACAGAAGTACATCTTGTAATTTTTCTCTTGATTGGTACATGCTTAATCCTTCCTTTTATCCTTCATAGATCTTTTCCTGGTTCCCCAGTGAGAAATGTATCTTCCAGTTCTCTCTAGGCGGCGCAAGCCACACGCAGTCAAATCCCCACATAGGTTTCGTTACATTGCGGATCTTAAGGGCTTTCGCCACATCGCTCCGCTCTCTCCGGCCAATCTCTGCCGAAATCTCGCTTCCAGTTTCATCCGTCACCCGGATTTCTACTGGAAGACATCTTCCATCCTTCGTCTTTGCAAATGCCCAGCCAGAACATATCACACTGCCATCCTGATATTCTCTTCGATCGATGTGATATTGTAGCTTTCTGACCTTGATCCACTCCGACTCTGGAATGCCACTTCCCTGATACGCAGCTCCATCGGCACCCATCAGCTTCTGAAACGGTATGATCTTCGTTCCCATCAGCCGCTGCATATTTCGGACTGGAAGGCTTCCTGTTCCAAGATATTGCTGGAACCCAACTTCCATCTGTCCAAATACCCGTGCCATATCCTCGGTAATGCCCGCCAGCTCATACAAAGCTGCAAGGCTCCATTTTGTATCATGTAAAATCTGATAATAGGCAAAATACAATGCCCGATATATGATAAAGACCTTCGGGATCGGAAACTCAAATGTCCACTCATAATCAATGACCTTCCACTCCGTATCTCTTCCCGCAACGTCATCCTTTTCCACAAAAATATTAGAAAGTATCATATCAATGTCGCTCACTGCCCCACAGTTCCAACCTTCCGTCCCCTGCGGCAATGTCGTAAGCTCCTGCGACACATCTCCGAACACCTCCGCGAACTCTGGCGTCATCTGAAAGGGAATCTCTCCCCCTGATGTCATCACTCTGCGGATATATTCTCTTAGGATACCCTCAATCTGCGCTTCATCCCCGGACTGCACTGCTTTTTCCATCACATCCTGTAAGGATACCCCCTTTAGAAATGGGAATATCACATAAGACATGTCAGCCTCAATCTGCGCCTTCTCATTGCCAGTATCCACTTTTTCACCCTCGCAGTCGCAAAAGGTGATTCCGCTGCCCCGATAAGCTTCCGTAAGCTCCTCGTAGGCCATCTTCATATGTCCCACATGGTTCCTTCCCTCATCGGTCAGGGCATGCTTATATACTTTCTTCTCCCCGGACTCGTCCATGACGATATCCGTGCGGATGCAAAATCTCTTTGCCCGCTCATTGGAATACTTGGAATATATCGTTCGTTCCAACTGCTCTATTCCTCCTATTGGCTGGCTTCTATCAAGAAGGAATTGGCGAACTCGCCAAATAACCCTTCCCCAAGCAACGTATCATATACCTTGCTCTCATCAAAAAGCTCCACCCTATCTCTCTCAAAGTTCCTGCGATTCTCAGCCAACTCCCCTTTACATGGAAGCCAGTCATCCGAATAGATACAGCAAGGAAACTTGTGATCCGGGTATGGATAGTAAAAAGTAAGCTTCTCAAATCCAGCTCTCTTCAGCAATCCAATATACTCCTGTCTGGTATAGCATCTTCCCTGCTTTGCCAAAACATCCTTCCCATCCAGTTCCACGTCAGAAGCTTCTGTCTCATAGCCTTCCACTCCAGTAAAGTAGCCACCCTGATATTCTTCCTGACATCCTGCCATATACTTAAGCCCTAATCGGTTGGCATCTGCCACGATCAACTTTCCATTCCTTTTCAAGAGTGCCCTCAATGCTGGAAGTTCTTCCACAAAGCAATAGAAACTTCCCACAATCAGGATGACATCGTAGCTTTCTGCATTTGCTTCTTTTGCAAAAGTAAGCCGCGACTGATCTGCCCTACACCGTTCCCGGATGATAGATTCCTGCATCTCGTCCTCTACAATACAGGTGACCTGCCCAGCCTTTTCCAAAAGCTTTGCTGTCAAGGCTCCGCACTCTGAATTACATTCTAACACATGCATCTCTTTGGACAATGGAATCCACTCAATCAGATTCTGACGGATTTCTGACAGGTGGTAGAGGTACGGGTAGGATGCCTTCTTCTGAATCACATCCCCGTAGCGCTCCGCGCTATTCTGTTGTAGGATCTCATATAAATCTCTCAGGAACTGAGCATCTTCCATTTCGCTTCTCCTAGACCTTCTCCACCGTCGTCTCGGAATTCATATCATAGAATCCCACTGTATTCTTATCTGAAATAACTGTCACGCCCACCACATCATATAATCTGTGATAAGCTCGGAATTCACCGCCCACGTAACCAGTGCAGCTAATGGACAGCAGATATTCACCACCCTGCATATCCATGTTCTGCTTAAAGGTCGCCACATAGGTCTCTCCAGCCTTCGCCAGTCCCACGCCCACCTTCTCATACATGGTGTTCGTTCCGGTGACCGCGGTTCCCTGTACCGTCTTAAAAGTATAGGTAAAAATCGGGTCCTGTATATCTGTCTGGAATCTTACCTTAGACTTGATCTCGAAGGAGGTTCCCTTCTGGATACAGTTGGTATAGCTTCCATATTCATCAATCAATGCAAAATCAATGATTTCCGCTTCTCCAGTACCGTATTCATTTACGTCTGGATTTAGCTGATAATTGGACTTCCAAAGTGTGCTCTCATTCTCTTTGGCAGCCTCCACCAGCACCTTGCCGCTCTCAATCTTCTGATCCTGATTCAAGAGCACCTTCTTGTACAGGTCGATTGTCTCCTTCGGATTGCCTTCGTGTAGCTTGACCCCCTTATTCAAGAGAATAACGCGGTCACAATACTTTGCCACACTGCTAATATCATGGCTTACGAAGATAATCGTCTTTCCCTGCGCCTTGAAGTCATCAAACTTCTTATAGCACTTTGCCTGAAAGAACGCATCACCTACGGACAATGCCTCATCTACGATGAGAATCTCTGGATCGATATTGATTGCCACTGCAAATGCTAGACGCACGAACATACCACTGGAATAAGTCTTACATGGCTGATTTACAAAATCACCAATATCTGCAAACTTCAAGATATCATCCAGACGGGCATCCATCTCTTCCTTGGTGAAGCCCATCATCATACCATTCAGGTACACATTCTCAATACCGGTATACTCCATATTAAATCCAGCACCAAGCTCTAGGAGGGCTGAAATTCTTCCGTTGACCTCCACATCTCCGCTGGTAGGACTCAATACTCCGGTAATGATCTTAAGAATCGTAGACTTTCCTGAACCATTCGTACCGATGATACCAACGGTCTCTCCCTGCTTCACCTCAAAGGATACATGGTCTAGCGCCCGGTGATCCTTGAACCTGTCCTTCTTCGTCAGTCCAAGGGCGTCCAGCAGACGCTCTGACGGCTTATTATATAATTTGTAGACTTTACAGACATCATCTACTTTGATTGCTATATTATCCATCTAACTACTTACTTTCCTCTCTGCAAATACTTACAGCACATCCGCAAAATGTGGACGCAGACGCTTAAACACGGAAGTTCCAATTGCAAATATCACAATGGATACCACCCAGAAATATATGGTCAGTCCCGGATTCTCCCAGAATCCGATCTTATTGATCAGCGCATCCCGGTATCCCGATACCACATAGTACATCGGGTTCAGCTTTAAAATGGTAATTGCCCACGCCGGTATCTGAGCCATCGACTCAAAGTTCCACATAATCGGTGTCACCCACATTCCAATCTGGAGGATGATCGCCACCACTTCCTTCATATCACGGAAAAATACAGTAATCGCACTGGTGGCATACACAATTCCTGTGGCAAACACGATCATGCAGATGGAATAATAGATGACCTGCAATGTATACAAATCTGGATAATATCCCATGCAGCAAAATACGATAAGTGCAAACACCACAAAAAACAGATGTGTGAACAATGCAGATATCATCTTGACCACTGGAAGCGTGTCAATTTTGAACACGATCTTTTTTACCAGATAGCTGTACTCCACCATAACACCAGTTCCACCATTCATGGACTCCTGAAAATAAAACCATGGCACCAGACCTGCCATCAGCCACAACACGAATGGAACTTCGATTCCCGTTCTCAAGTCTGTCGCCTTCGTGTTAAGTCCCTTTTCAAATACGAACCAGTATAGCAATATTGTAATCACCGGCTGTACAAATGCCCATATCACACCAAAGTAAGAACCTGCAAACTTCTTCTTGATATCATTTTTGGCGAGATTCCAGATCAACTTCCGCTCCTCGATCAAATGTCTGCACAGGGAAGTCCCTTTCTTCTTTTCTGCCATCTATTCTCTCCTAACCTTCGATTCCATGTGACTTCTTGTAGTCTGCAAAGCTGCTCTGTACTCTATCCTTATCAGAGAGAAGCAGATCCTCTGCTGTCATTCCCTCTGGCATTGGCCATTCTACTCCAACGTCTGGATCATTCCACATAATACCGCCCTCATCGTTTGGATGATAGAAGTCTGTTACCTTGTAGCAGAACTCTGCATAATCAGACAGCACGATAAAGCCATGGGCAAATCCCTTTGGTACCAAGAACTGCTTCTTGTTCTCTGCGGATAATACTACGCCGTACCACTTTCCAAAGGTCTTAGAACCCTCTCTTAAATCCACTGCCACGTCAAAGACCTCACCGTTGACAACGCGCACCAGCTTGTCCTGTGGATAGTTAATCTGAAAATGCAATCCACGAAGCACACCCTTCTTGGATGCAGACTGATTGTCCTGCACGAACTGACAGTCGATACCAGCTTCTGCAAAATCATTATAGTTATAAGTCTCCATGAAGTAACCTCTAGCGTCACCGAACACTGCTGGCTCGATTACCTTAAGTCCTTCGATTCCGTTACAATTCTCTGTTACCTTGATCTTTCCCATTTCTTTCTCCTTACAGTTCTTTATAATTACCTACAAGAATTTTCAAATTATAGTCCTTCTGCAATCTCCATCAGATACTTGCCATAGTCAGTCTTAAGCAGTGGCTGTGCCAGCTTCACAAGCTGCTCTTTATCAATAAATCCTCTCTTGTATGCGATTTCCTCGATACAGGAGATGTATAATCCCTGACGCTTCTGGAAAGCAGAGACAAAATCTGCCGCTGCAAGAAGCATGTCGTGGTTACCTGTATCAAGCCATGCAAATCCACGTCCCAATGTCTCAACGCTCAAAGTACCTCTGTTCAAGTACTCATTATTCACAGATGTGATCTCGATCTCACCGCGGGCAGATGGCTTCACGTTCTTAGCGATCTCCACAACGTCATTGTCGTAGAAGTAAAGTCCTGGCACTGCATAGTTGGACTTTGGATGCTCTGGCTTCTCCTCGATGGAAAGTGCCTTACCATTCTCGTCGAACTCTACCACACCATACTCTCTTGGGTCTCTCACATAATATCCAAAAATCGTAGCACCCTTTTCCTTTTCTGTACGCTCTGCTGCGTTTCTTAACACCTTAGAAAAGCTCTGTCCATAGAAAATGTTATCTCCCAGTACCAGTGCTACTGCATCGTTTCCGATGAACTTCTCACCGATGATAAAAGCATCTGCAAGTCCTCTTGGCTCCTCCTGAATCGCATAGGAAAAGCTCATTCCAAGCTGGCTTCCATCTCCGAATAACTCCTCAAAAACCGGCAGATCTCTTGGTGTAGAGATAATCAACACCTCACGAATTCCCGCCAGCATCAAAGTGGACAATGGATAATAAATCATTGGCTTATCATAAACAGGCATGATCTGCTTTGAAATCGCCTTTGTCAATGGATACAGTCTCGTTCCGGAACCTCCGGCAAGTATAATTCCTTTCATCTCAATTCCTCCAATTTCAACCAAATATACTGTACTTATCTTAACATTTCTAATGATGAGTCCTTAATTTTTTCTTAAAAATACGCAATTTTTCCATGACTCAAAAAACGCAAACAAGCAGTATCGCCAAAACGACGGTACTGCTGCCTGTATTACTTATTTGTTCTGATACATATCCTCATAATACTTCTGGTAATCACCACTGGTCACATTCTTCATCCAATCCTCATGCTCGAAGAACCATGCAATGGTCTTCTTGATTCCCTCAGCAAACATGGTCTCTGGCTCCCAACCAATCTCAGCCTTGATCTTGTCCGGTGCGATAGCATATCGTCTATCGTGACCCTTACGATCCTCCACGTAGGTGATTAAGTCCTTGCTTACCAGCTCTCTTCTAGGATCATCTGCTGGAAGCATCTCAAGCAATGTCTCTATGATAATATTAATGATCTCGATATTCTGTTTTTCGTTATGTCCACCGATGTTGTAAGTCTCTCCCAGACGTCCCTTCTCCTGAACCATATCGATGCCCTTTGCGTGGTCATCTACATACAGCCAGTCGCGGACATTCTTACCATCTCCATATACAGGAAGCTTCTTGCCCTGTAATGCATTATTGATGATAAGTGGAATCAGCTTCTCTGGGAACTGATATGGTCCGTAATTGTTAGAGCAGTTCGTAATATTCGCTGGGAACTTATAAGTGTCAATATAAGCCTTTACCAGCATATCGGAAGATGCCTTGCTGGCAGAATATGGGCTGTGTGGATCATAAGGTGTTGTCTCGTAGAAGTATGTTCCATCCTCCTCAAGAGAACCGTATACCTCGTCGGTAGATACATGAAGGAACTTCTTACCCTCCTTAAAAGTACCGTCTGGCAACTCCCAAGCTGCCTTAGCACAGTTGAGCATAACGGCTGTTCCAAGTACGTTGGTCTTAACAAAGACCTCTGGATTCTTGATACTTCGGTCTACATGGCTCTCTGCTGCAAAATGTACGACACGATCAATATCGTTCTCCGCAAAGATCTTCTCAATAGCTTCCTTATCTGTGATATCAGCCTTGACAAATGTATAATTGTCTCTGTCCTCGATATCCTTCAAGTTCTCAAGGTTACCTGCATAGGTCAGCACATCCACATTGATGATGCGGATCTCATCCCCATACTTGCGGAACATATAGTGAATATAATTAGAACCGATAAAGCCAGCTCCTCCAGTTACCAGATAAGTTCTCATAATTATCCTCCCTTTATCTTCATTCTTTCATTTTATAATCATTTCTTATCCACTTATTTCTTGCCATGGATAATATATTTTACCATATTTTTAATATAAGCACAAGGTCTACCCTTTTTCTTAGTGTCCTCGCAGATTATATACCACCTGCATCACAATTGCAATCAGTGCACACAAACGAAATACATCAAGCATCCGCTCCTTAGAGCGCTTCTTTATCTCATCTGCCTCTGCACTCCACAGCTCCTGTATCATGCCAATTCCATACATTCCCATAAAAGCAGCCGTCACAGACAAGGCGAACTGGGATTTATTTAAAAGCATCTCTCCGGTACATATACTAGGTAGCAGTGGCAATAATAGCATCAGAACAATCGCCACCCAGAGCAATCCATATCGCAGTCCCTTCCAAATGTCATTTCCCCTCCGCTTGCTCCGCACAAGCAGAATAGCCGCTGTCACAGACAATATCCCACCAACTGCATAAAATGAAAAGTTCTCTCCACAATTTGAGATAAATATCTGTGCTACTGCATCCAGTACATTCTGCCAACACTCAGCCGCAGGCTGTCTGCCCCAAGCCAACTGACCACTCATATAATCAACTTTCTCCACATGCCATATTAGAGTTAGTCCACGACTCGCCAGATATGATATTCCAAGTTGCAGTAACCAGCTAACTCCTCCCCACAGCATGCGTTTTTCCTGTATGTCATCCCGCTCCAAAAGTATAAGAAAGTACCCGATACTGATTGCCGCATAATACACCGTCAATACCCGATTGGCACACAGCGCAGGAATTACAAGCAACATTGCCATCAAAAGCCAGCGCCCCCGCATCTTTCCATGCTCTAAAAAGCAGGTTTTCATGGCCAGAATTGCTGCCAACCCTAGCATGCACATCGCCAATACTGCATCTATCTGGTGCAACGAAAAGCATACCTGATAGCTCCAGATATTGGAGGTCACATAGAGTAGAAGAAATACCCAGTAAGGATACTTGTCCTTCTTCTCCGAGAAATGATAAATCCCAAAGGTCAATATATTTGCTCCCAACAGGAAGAATAGCAAGAACAAAATTCCATTGGGAAACACATTGGTACGAAGGCTTAACGCACCATCACGAAAAAGAAAACCGAAGCATGAAAACGTTGCCACAGCCGACATCAAGATTAGTTTCCAATGCACTTTCACATAATCTCTCATGTCACGTATCACAACACTTCTCATTTGCTTCGGTTTCCCCTTTTTCTTACTTGTTCATATATTCATCCAATGCGCTCTCCCAATCTGCCATACGGTAGTCACTGGTCAAACGCATCATGTAATTGTCCAGAATGGAATATGCTGGACGCTTTGCAGATGCAGGATTCATCTGAGCATACTGCTCACTTGTCACATGATTTACCTTAGTTGTCTTACCTGCTCTAGCGAAAATCGCCTCTGTAAAATCAGCCCAGTTGGTATCGCCCTCACAGGTCGCATGAAATACGCCATAATTCTCTGTCGCCTCAAAATGGCGGATCGCTCTCGCAAGCTCTACCGCACTGGTCGGAGATCCCTGCTGATCGCATACCACGCTGACTTCATCATGAGTCTCAGATAAGCGCAACATTGTCTTCACAAAGTTCTTACCATCTCCATACAGCCATGCGGTACGGAAGATAAAATGCTTCTTTGCGAACTCCTTCACAAAGCGCTCACCCTCCAGCTTCGTCTTGCCATAAGCACTAACTGGATTCGGATCGTCAAACTCTGTATATGGTCTTGTTCCATTGCCTTCAAATACATAATCCGTAGATACATGAATCAGCTTCGCATCCACTTCATTGGCAGCGATAGCCAGATTACGTGGTCCAATTGCATTGATGCGGTAGGCAGCATCCCACTGGGTCTCACAGGCATCCACATTCGTGTGTGCTGCACAGTTGATAATGACCTGTGGTCTTGTCTCTCTTACCAACGCAAGTACTGCATCCACATCCGCGATATCGAGCGCTCTAACGCCGTCACCTTCCACAACATCTGTATTAATAAACTCTACTGCATCTCCGGCATACTCTGCACGGATCGCACGTCCCAGCTGTCCATTACAGCCTGTCACTAATATTCTCTTCATATTCCGTTTCCTTTACGCTCTAATTATTATTCGCCAAGGCCATTCTCAATGGCTGCAACCAATGCTGTAAGAGCCTCTGCCTCATCCTCGCCGTCACACACCAGTTCAATCTCGTCTCCAGACTTGATACACGCTCCCAGTACGCTTAAAACGCTCTTGGCATTGGCAGTATTCTCCCGATACCGGAATGTAATATGAGCTTTAAACTGCATGGCCTCCTTACATAGGATTCCCGCAGGTCTCAAATGTAATCCTGTCGGGTTCTTGATTGTAACTTTCTGACTTACCATACTATCATTCCCTCCAAATGTTCTGTTCGATCATGTCAATCCCCCAATACAGACCTATAACATAATCTTTGTAATCAGCTCTGCCAGCTTCTTCGCCTCTTCGTCAATGACCTTCTGATCCTTACCCTCGATCATGACACGTACCAAAGGCTCTGTTCCAGATGGACGGATCAGCACGCGTCCCTCACCATTGAACTTCTGCTCTACTGCCGCAATCGCATCTGCGATCTCCTGATACTCCATAAAGTTCTCTTTCTTATGATTCGGTACCTTGGCATTGACAAGAGCCTGTGGCAACACTTCCATGACAGAAGCCAGCTCAGACAACGGCTTATCTTCCTTTACCATGACCTCTAACAGGTGAAGGGCACTGAGCAGACCATCTCCAGTCGTATTGTCATCTAAGAAAATCACATGTCCTGACTGCTCTCCACCGAGGTTATAACCATGCTCTCTCATATTCTCCAGCACATAACGGTCACCCACCTTCGTCTTCTCTATATGAAGCCCCTGCTTTTCTCCCATGAGGCTAAAGCCCAGATTACTCATAATTGTGACCACAACGGTGTTCTTCTTTAATTTGCCCTGCTTCTTCATAAAGTTACTGCAGATCGCCATGATCTGATCGCCATCCACCAGCTCGCCCTTTTCATCCACAGCAAGCATACGGTCAGCATCTCCATCAAAGGCAATTCCTGCATCCGCTTTTTCATAAACCACACGAGCTTTCAGCTCATTCATATGAGTGGAACCACAATTGGAATTGATATTGGTTCCGTCTGGATCTGTATGGATTGCCACAAGTTCAGCCCCCAGATCCTGTAATGCCTTCACAGAAGTATAATGTGCCGCACCTTCTGCACAGTCCACTACAATCTTCTTACCAGTCAAATCTACTGGCACGCACTTCTTCATGAACTCTACATACTCATCCCGCAGATCAAAGCGGTAATCAATCTTTCCTACACCAGAACCGATTGGAAGTACAACATCCTTCATATTATTGCGAATCAATTCCTCGATCTCATCCTCCAATGCATCGGAAAGCTTATATCCCTCACCATTAAAGAACTTGATTCCATTAAACTCCATTGGATTATGGGAAGCAGAGATCACAACTCCCGCATCTACCTTATGCTTTCTTGTCAGATATGCAATTGCCGGAGTCGGCATCACTCCCACAAATATCGCATTGGCACCCACAGAACAGATACCTGACATCAATGCACTTGCCAGCATACCTCCTGAAATTCTGGTATCACATCCTACAATAATTGTCGCCTGATGTTCCTGCTCCTTTGTAAGGACATAAGCTCCTGCCTGTCCCAGCTTTGTTGCCAATTCAATTGTCAGTTCAGATCCAGCGATTCCACGTACACCGTCCGTACCAAACATTCTTGCCATTCTATTATCCTCCATGCTCTTCATTCATCTCTAAGGAGTCTGGGTTGTTCCCTCTTCCTGACTCGCTCCAGTCTCTTCCGTTTCCTCCGAAGAATCTGTTGCTGTATTTCCATCACCATTCACTGTCCCAGTTGTATCTGTCGTTCCAGAATTCTGGTTCATTCCAGCACTTGTCGTTCCATTTCCAGCAGGCTGCTGTGTCTGCGTGTTTTCATCCGTTCCCACATCTTCCACAGGATCTTCTCCCAACACAACGATCGGCACTCTGATCGTCCGATTGATCCAACAATTCTCCGCACCAATCGTCAGATTTACTTCCACCTGATGCTCACCTGTGCCAAAACCACTCAGATTGATAGCACCAGTAATATCCTTCGCTGTGAGATCAGACATGGCACTCTCTGCACCACCTACTTCTATCTCAAACATATCCTGATTATACTGTATGGAATAACCATCACGCAGCCCATCTACGGCAAGTCCCGTAACAGGCAGTTCAAAGGTCTTCGTCACAATAGGCTCGACCTTTACCTTGACCTCGATCTTAGCGTCCGTCTTTAGTACCAGTGATGTTCCAGACGGCAAATAAGATGTAATGTCCACCGTGGTCTCTAAATCCTCTGTAAGATCTGTCACATCCAATACCTCAGAAGGAATCGTGATCTTATTTACTGTATTTAAGACCGCACTCTCTCCCTTGATACGCACATTATCCAGACTAGCTTCGATGTCTGTGACCACATAGCCATCTTCCACTTTTCCAGTGGTGGAGAATTCTACCGGCACATCCTTAGTGTTTAGGATCTGTGCTGATATCGTAACTGTGCTCAAGCTTAACTTCAGCTTCGCCGTATTGATCACATTGCCATCCGCATCATAAAGCACAGGCACTACACTATCCGTCACATCCGATGACATACCCTCCACGTTGATGACTGCCACCACAGTATCAATCTGGCTTACGACAGAGGAAGGTCCTGATATCTTAAGTACATTTGATCCAACGATCTGCACATCTCCGATGGCGCATCCGTCCGCCACATTACCTCTTGTGGTTGCGGTAATCGCCTTCTGACAAATACCCAGATCCTCCAATGCCACTTCCAGATACAACTGCTTGGACGAAATCGTCACATCACTACTGCCATATTTTGATGTTGTAATCGTTACTGGAACGCGGTAATTACCATCTTCATCACATTCAATCTTTTCCATATCAGCAATCGCTGTAAAATCTGAACTCGTCAGCTTTGCCATAATACTTCTGAGGGCTGACACCTTAAAAGTAACAGTATTATTGCCATCCAGCCACTCATAATACTTGCCCTGATCCGTAATATAATCTTCATTGATCGGAACAACACTTGTGGTGTAGGTCTTTGTCTTCAGCGGATCATCAATGTTCACCACCACGATCCAAAGTGCCACCGCAAAAAGAGCAGCTAATATCTTGAGGCCAAGATTATTCGTTATCTTTTTTCCGAGTTTTTTTAACATCGCCTAGCCTCCTCTTCAATAATTCAATTTTGGATACTTCCTTCTCACGCTTCTGAATATATGCAAGCTTATTCTTCAAGAACTCTGCATCAACATTACGATATAATTCACCACCAAGTGCGATAGACACTCTTCCTGTCTCCTCTGACACAACAATCGTCAAAGAATCACTGGCTTCGCTGACTCCCACCGCAGCACGATGTCTGGTTCCCAGATCCTTGCTAATGGAAAGGGAATCCGTAAGAGGCAGATAACAGGTAGCCGCAACCACCCTGTCTCCTCTGACGATAACTGCACCGTCATGAAGTGGTGTATTCTTCTCAAATATATTGATCAAAAGTTGGCTTGTCAGGATTCCATCCACTGCAATACCAGTTCTCTCATACTCTGTCAGTAATATCTCATCCTCCACTACGATCAATGCTCCGGTCTTCACCTTGCCCATCTCATAGCAGGCTTTTACCAGCTCCGTAATCGTCTTATCTGAAAACTTTCCAGTTGTTCCCTTTGACAGATCAAAGGAAAATATCGCTGCCAAAAAGTTCTTACGTCCCAGATTCTCGAGAGCCTTACGCATCTCTGGCTGAAAGATAACTACCAGCGCAATCAACAGAACATTCAACGTATTCTTAGCAATCCAGATAATGGTATTCATCTGGAATATCGCTGCAACCAATACAAACAGCAGAACGACCATTAGACCCTTGAGCAGCGTCCAAGCTCTGGTATTCTTAATCCATACCAGCATATAATAGAACAAAAATGTAATTATGATGATCTCCACCACATCTGTCACGGTGATCTGTGGAAGATTCATATATTCGGACACCCTTTCCCAAAAGGCTCCCATTGCCGCAAACATATTCTGCACGTGTTTCACTTCCTTAATCTAATAAATCCTCGTCTATATCCATCTCTTTCGCGAACTGCTTCTTAGTAATTCGCTCTTCTTCCTTACCGCTAAAACGCTTTACCTGCTTATCAGATCCAGCCACAAAAGCCTTCGGAACCGCCTTGACATAATAGTAATACTCGTCATCCTCAAATTGCAGACGCTCTGTTCTTGAATAATCCAGATTAAAGAACAGGAACTGAATCACAAGGGCGATCACTGCAGAAACAATATTACCTACCAGCACGCCTACTGTCTTACCAGAAATTCCAAGCAGCATATAGCCAGCGATCAGACCTATGGTCTGGAACAGAACACCAGAGAAAATCGCAACTCTCCATGCATTCTCAATGGACATTCTGCGGATGATATATACGATAATGGTGGTCACCACCATAATTCCTACCACAAGATACATTTCCTTATTGCCCAGCAACTGATTCAAAGCAATCACGATCTTGGAGCTAGCAGCATCCTCTGCCTCAGCCGCTCCACTTAAAACCGCTTCATTCTCCTTAACACCATGTAAGAAGAAATACAACACTGCTCCACAGATATATGCAAATACGGAATATGCTCCGCGAAGCAATCCCATGCCAATCGGCATCACATATGGAATATTCATCTTAAAGCAAAGCGGAACCAATACCACATCAAATCCATGCTTTGGCGCAAATCTAAAATACAAAAAATAAATCACCGCAAACAGTAGTAATGCCACAAGACACACTTCCATGGACAATGCATACATATCCAACAAAATCAAAAGAGTCGAAAATCCCATCATTCCAGCTACTGGAATCACAGAACAAAGCAACGCCAGTATCAAAGCGATCGGCATAGTACTGATACTCTTCATGTATCCAATGTTCATATTGATTGTCGCAAACAGCACGAATGCCAAAATAAACTTCAGTATCGGATTAATATACACCTCATTCTTCCCATAGAAGTGTACCATCTTATTTTTAATCTCTAATATGGTTGTCATATCTTCCTCCTGCCACTAATCCCAGTCTTTGTTATCCGCCGACTTTAAGCGTTCTTCCCTTTCATACATCTGATTTACTTTCTTCAAACTGTTGTAATACTTCTTCACCTTCTTGCGACCTTCCGTATACTTCATATTGAAGACCACATAAGTTGCTCCCAGATAAAAAAGTATGAACACTACATAAGAAACGACCAGTGCGACCACCGCACCCTGAATATCCACACTGGTCAGCATTCCTGCCAACTCCTCCATGGAGTACAATCCCCAGAGTACCAGCAATAATCCATAGCAAATGGTTCCTGTCACAAAGCTTCCCAGTAACCGCATTGACACATAATCTTTTCTTGCATACTGCGTCATCGGCTTACACCTTTTGCCGTCGTTTGTATCAAATTTGGACATCTTAATCATATGCCGCAAACGTTCTTCATTTACCATACAGCAATACTATCCTTTCCCTGCCTCACAAATCCTTTTTTTCCCTCTTTACCTAAATTTGCCCGCAGTTACGCATTGTTATAGATTATTATAACACAGTAGGCTTGAATTTCAAAGAAAAAAAGCAGGACCTATACATCAGGCCCTGCTTCTTATTATATTCTACTGTAAAAAACGCATTCTATTGCCATCGCGTTCCTTCTTGACTTCCACCTGCTTTGGTTTCTCAATCGCCCCGTTCAAATTGTTCACCATACTCGCCTTACACTTATCGCAGAAACGTCCAGAACGAATCGGTGCTCCACACTTCTCACAGACAATTCCATCTGCGCCAGCCACAGAAAGTGCCAATCGCTCCTCCTTGACCCACTGCTTGATCTGCTTCACAGAAACATCCATCTCTTCTGCCACTTTGTGGATGGATGAGTTAGGATTCTCATTCAGGTATTCCTTCACCTCCTGGAACTTCTCCTCCAGCTTCTTCTGGCATGAAGTACACAATGGTGCTCCTCCCATGTAATTAATTAACCGTCCACAACTTTTGCAATTTCTAACATCCATTGTCACATACCTCCCGCTGTATCTGTCAGAATCCCACTCCTATACTGATGCAGATATAATAAATATTTTTTGCACCGCCAGAAAGTAGTACTTCTGCCACAGCATCCATCGTACTTCCTGTCGTATATATATCATCGATCAACATTATCTGACTATATTCTACTATATTGGGAGTCAATTGAAAAGCATTTTTTAAGTTATGTCGCCTTTCTTTGTCGCTTAATTCCTTCTGCGGAGTGGTATTTCGAACTCTACTTACAATTTTCGTATCCACTGGGATTCCAAGTTCCCTTCCAAGCGCCCGTGCAAATACCTCGGCCTGATTGTATCCACGTCGGCGTTGCTTTCCCTTGTACATCGGAATTGGCACAAGAACCTCGATTCCATTCCTTTTTACCCAGTCTCCGTATAGGCTGGCTGCCACCTTCGCATAATATGCTGCATATTCTCTCTTATTACTATATTTAAAGCGGTACATAGACTGGCGGATCGCTCCACGATATACAAATACCGCCTTACCCTGCCGATAGACGTGCTTCTTCTTCCTGCAGTCCGTGCAGTATTCTCCCCTTTCATCCTCCATCGGCTTTCCGCAACGCTTGCACACAGGCTCCTGCACTGTATGTATGCTCCCTCTACAAATTCCGCAGAGTTCTTCCCCCGGCATGATCACTTCGTCACAACCCGGACACCGCGCTGGGTAAAAGAGCTCAATCCCCTCATCCAGCATATTTTGCAGCCATTTTAAAGCAATATGTCCCGCTTCCTGTTTTCTTCTACATTTCACTTCCTTTTTCATATGCGCATCCCGTACCCATCTCTCCCCTAATACGCTTTGCACGCTACCATCCTAGCATTTTTCTCCTTCCTGTACCATAAACTTTTTCTTAATTTTTTCTTGGGATATTTTAATAGTTGACGAAAAGTTATTTCATTATTATAATTTTCCTATTAAAAGCATTAATACTTTAATGCATTAAAGGAGGAACATTATGAGAAACTCACGTAAATTTATTTCCGTTTTAATGGCTTCTGTCATGACACTTTCCATGGCAGCCTGTGGAAGCAGCGATACCGGTTCCGCTGACAGCGACTCTGCATCCAATACTGTTGCATCTGGAACAGAATCTGTTGCCGGAGAGGCAGGTAAGGTATACAACATCGGTATCTTACAGCAGTTAGAGCACCCAGCTTTAGACTCTGCTACCGAGGGATTTCAGGATGCGCTGACCGAGCTGTTAGGCGAAGGCAATGTTAAGTTCGATCTTCAGAACGCACAGGGTGAGCAGGCAAACTGTTCTAGTATTGCTACCACCTTCGTATCTAATGATTATGATCTGATTTTAGCAAACGCAACCACTGCACTGCAGTGTTCCGCTGCTGCTACCAGCACAATTCCTATCTTAGGAACTTCTGTAACAGATTACGCAACTGCTCTTGATATCGACGATTGGAGCGGTGCTACTGGAACCAACGTATCTGGAACTTCTGACTTAGCTCCATTAGATCAGCAGGAGGATATGCTGCTTGAGCTTTTCCCAGATGCTAAGACTGTTGGTATCCTCTACTGTTCTGCAGAGCCTAACTCTGTATATCAGGCAACTAAGTTCGGCGAGTACCTGACCGAGGATGGTGTCGAGTTCAAGGAGTACACCGCAGCTGATTCCAATGATATCGCATCTGTTGTTCAGAGCGCTATCGCTGAAGTAGATGTTATCTACATCCCAACTGACAACACTATGGCTGGTAACACTGAGACCATCAATAATATCACTCTTCCAGCAGGCGTTCCTGTTATCGCAGGTGAGGAAGGTATCTGTTCTGGATGTGGCGTTGCTACCCTTTCTATCAGCTACTATGATATCGGTTACACCGCTGGTGAGATGGCTTACGACATTCTGGTAAACGGTGCTGACATCACTACTATGGAGGTTCAGTATGCTCCAGTTGTTACTAAGAAGTACAATGCCGCTATCTGCGAAGAATTAGGCATTGCTATTCCAGAAGATTACGTTGCTATCGAAGCAGAGTAATCCTCTCACATGATTAAATCTAATATGTAAAGGGGTTTCTTATGGCTTATTTTATGTCCTTAGACCCTATGGCTCTTTTCCGTTCCATGCCTGGCGCCTTTGCGCAGGGCATGGTATGGGGATTGATGGCTCTGGGTGTCTATATTACTTACCGTCTTTTGGATTTTGCTGATTTGACCGTAGACGGTTCACTCGCTACTGGTGGTGCAGTCGCAGTCATGCTGATTCGAGGAGGCATGAATCCGTGGCTTGCACTTATTTTTGCTTTTTTGGCAGGTATGGCAGCAGGTCTTGTTACCGGTATCCTGCATACAGCTCTTGGAATTCCGGGAATTCTTGCCAGTATCCTGACACAGATTTCTCTCTATTCCATCAACTTAAATATCATGGGATGCTCCAATCAGGCTGTCAGCGTTGACAAGTACCCATTGGTGGTTTCCCTTCGTTATTTATCCGATTCACCTGAGACCAAGACTAAGATTTTCGTGACATGTATTTTATTCTGCTTAGCAGTCGTAGCTCTTCTCTACTGGTATTTCGGAACAGAGCAGGGACATGCTATCCGTGCCACAGGCTGTAATCAGCAGATGGCAAGAGCTCAGGGTATCAACACCAACTTCCACACGGTACTGGCTCTTATGATCTCCAACGGTCTTGTAGGTCTCTCCGGTGGTCTGTATGCCCAGTATCAGGGCGCTTCCGATGTCAATATGGGACGTGGTGCTATCGTTATCGGTCTTGCCGCTGTTATCATCGGTGAAGTAGTATTTGGTAAGCTTTGCGCTGGCAAAAAGTTCTCATTTGCTTACACACTGCTGTCTGTCATCGCAGGTGCGATCATCTATTATATCGTAATGAATGTGGTATTGTGGCTGAAGCTGCCATCCGACGACTTAAAGCTGTTCTCAGCAATCGTCGTGGCTATTTTCCTTGCAATCCCTTACCTGAAGGCAAACCACAAAGTAAAGGAGAAATAGCGCTATGGCAGAGATGTTAAAAATTGATAATATTAAAAAGACTTTTAATCCGGGAACCATCAATGAAAAGATTGCCCTAAACGGCGTCAACCTGACCTTGGAGGAAGGAGATTTTGTTACTGTCATCGGAGGAAACGGTGCTGGAAAATCCACTACCTTAAATGCCATCGCAGGTGTCTGGCCAGTGGATTCTGGAAAGATTTATATCGGAGGGGATGATATCACCCGCCTGTCTGAGCACAAGCGTGCCAAGTATTTAGGACGTGTATTTCAGGACCCAATGACTGGTACTGCAACTACCATGTCCATCGAAGAAAACATGGCAATCGCCGCACGCCGCGGTGAAGGTCGTGGACTTTCCTGGGGTATCACCAAGAAGGAGCGTGACACCTACCGTGAAATGCTCTCAACCCTTGATCTAGGCTTAGAGGATCGTCTTTCCAGCAAAGTAGGACTCTTATCCGGTGGACAGCGTCAGGCAATCACATTGCTTATGGCTGCCATCAAGAAGCCAAGAATGCTGCTCTTAGACGAGCACACCGCTGCCTTAGATCCTAAGACAGCCGCTAAGGTACTTGAGATTTCCGACAAGATCATCGAGGAGCATAACCTGACTGCTATGATGGTCACCCACAACATGAAGGATGCCATTGCCCACGGCAATCGCCTTATCATGATGCACGAAGGAAAGATCATCCTGAATATCGCAGGAGAAGAAAAGAAGAAGCTGACCGTGGAAGATCTGTTACATCAGTTCGAAAAGGTCAGCGGCGAAGAGTTCGCAAGCGACAAAGCGTTGCTGTCATAGCACGCCCACAGGATATATAAAAGGACGCCATCTTGGGCGTCCTTTTTTATTCTTGCAGGCGTGCACACAGCCCGCTATATCTTTTTTGCTGTGAAGTATTCTGTATCATTTCGTTAAAGGTAGTGTCATTTCCCACCAGTGTTACGCATTTTCTTGCTCTGGTCACTGCTGTGTAGAGCAGGTTACGATTCATGAGCATAGACGGTCCGCTCAACAGTGGAATGACCACCGCCGGATATTCACTTCCCTGTGACTTATGGATCGTGATGGCATAAGCAAGTTCCAACTCATCCAACAGCTTATATGGATATTCCACCATTCTGCCTTCATCGAATTCTACGGTCATGGTCTCCGCGAAGTCATTGATCTCCCGGATGATTCCCATATCTCCGTTGAAGATTCCTGTTCCCTTATCGATGGAAAGCCCCAGTTTCGTGCGGATTTCCCACTCTAGCTGATAATTGTTTCTTGTCTGCATGACCTTGTCACCTTCACGGAATATGACATCACCATGCTCCTTTTCCAGCTTGTGATTCATCGGTGGATTTAAGTATTGTTGCAGAATTCCATTTAATCGTTCAACGCCCAGCAGTCCCTTACGCATCGGCGTCAGCACCTGAATATCATAAGGTGTCGCATCCACGAACTTCGGCAATTTCTGTTTGATCAGCTGCAACACCACGTTGATGATGGTATCTGCCTCATAGCGCTTTAAGTAAAAGAAATCCATGCTCTTATTGTCTAACACCACTTCTTCGCCCTGATTGATCTTATGGGCATTCACAATGATATCACTGGTGGATGCCTGTCGAAAGATCTTCGTCAGCATGACCACATTACATGCATGGGAATTAATAATATCCCGAAGCACACTTCCCGGTCCCACACTCGGCAGCTGATTCACGTCTCCTACCAAGATCAATCTTGTTCCTATCGCAATGGCTTTTAATAGAGAATGCATCAAAGTTATGTCAACCATAGACATCTCATCCACGATGATAACATCCGTCTCCAATGGATTCTGCTCATTTCTCTCAAAACCTGCATTTCCTTCCATTCCACCATTCAGTTCCAGCATACGATGAACCGTTCTCGCTTCCACTCCGGTGGTCTCGCTCATTCGCTTTGCTGCTCGTCCTGTTGGAGCCGCAAGGAAAATATCCATGCCCTCCAACTCAAAGTACCGAATAATGGTATTGATCGTGGTGGTCTTTCCTGTTCCCGGTCCTCCAGTGATGACCAAAAGTCCATTTCGCACCGCTTCCTTCACCGCGGTCACCTGATGCTCATCCAGCTCCATTCCAGTCTGCTTCTCAATGCTTCGTATCCGCTGTTCTATCTCAATATCTGGCACATCATATCTGACATTCAACTGTTTTAACATGGTGGACGTATTCGCCTCCATATAATAAAAAGAAGCGGAATATATCTGTGTTTGCTCGCCCTCTGCCTGTTTTAAAATGATTTTTCGCTCGATTGCCAGATCCATGTACTGCTTTTCAATCTGTGGTCCCTCTACTCCCAGAAGCTGGCTTGCACGCTTCGTCAACTCATCCTCCGGTAGATAGGTGTGCCCCTCTCCTGTTGCCTGTAACAGGACATATAAGATTCCGCTTCGAATTCTAAAGTCAGAATCCATCTTTATGCCGACTCTCACTGCAATCTCATCCGCAGTGCGGAACCCAACACCCTCGATATCATCCGCCAAACGATAGGGATTCTCACGAATGATTCCATATACCTCCTGTCCATAGGTCTGGTATACCTTCACTGCCAGATTCATGGTAATGCCATATTGCTGCAAGAAAATCATGGCCTGTCGCAGATCTCTCTTCTCATTGACCTGATCTGCAATCTCCATTGCCTTGCGCTCACTGATACCCTTAATCTCCGCCAGACGCTCCGGTTCCTCCTCTATGATGCGGAAGGTGTCCTCTTTGAAGCGACGCACAATGCGGGCTGCAAGCGCCAGTCCCACACCTTTGATGGCTCCCGAACCAAGATACCGTTCTATCGCTTCCTCATCCTCCGGTGCCTTTTCTTCAAAACTCTCTACTTTGAACTGTCGCCCATAAGTGGGATGATCTGTATAGTCTCCAGTAGCTTCAATATTTTCGCCCTCTGCGATGGCAGAAAATATACCCACACAGGTGATTTTCTCCTCACCACTGACAAGATTTAATACCGTATATCCATTGTCTGAATTTCTATAAATGATATGCTCCACATATCCCGCTAACTTTTCCAAGTGATTCTCCTAATACATAAACTTAAGCTGCACGGAGTGCTTGTTATCAAAAAAATCCCATTCGATAACAAAGAAAACCTTGAGAAACTCAAGGCTTTCTATTACGCTTTATTCTATTACATCTACTTAATCAATGTTGTAATTACGCTTCATCTGCTCATACAACTGCTGGATATAACTATTTCCAGACTGATCGAGTAACTGATCTGATATATCCTCAATCACGCTATCCATGTGATAGTCTGTCAAAGACTGCATGGTAGAATCTGTATCCTCATCTTCCATGGTCATGTTCTCCTTGACTTCCTTCAACACTTCCTCAATGAAATAAGATGCAAAGTCCTTACATACCTCTAACAGTTCCTCTTCTGTCTTACTAGAAGATACGCTATCAAGAGACTCTGTCAAAGCTGTTGCATTATTGGCACTTGCTGTGGTACTTGTCAAATCTACCATTGATGAAATACCGTCTATTGAAAAGCTCATATTCCACTCCATTCTTCCCTGCTCATCGCCGGGCAAACTGTGTATCCTTGTTATCTAAATGCTATGATTATCTTCTCAAATTATTTGCCTGCTCTAACATCTCATCCGCAGCTGTGATTGCCTTGGAGTTCAACTGATATGCACGCTGTGTGATAATCATGTTGACCATCTCAGTAGCAACCTGTACATTAGAGCTCTCCAGATAATTCTGGCGAACCTGGCTTGGAGTCAATGTAGCTGTTGTACTCTCATTCAACGCTGCTCCAGAAGCATCTGTCACCTCAAGGAGGTTATCTCCTACCTTCTCTAATCCACTTGGATTATTGAACTGGAAGAGACCAAAGCTCTGGTTCATATCAACGTATACGCCCTCTGCATTCTTATAACCGAAAGCTCCATCCTGTGATACTGCTACGCTGGCAGAATTCACTCCATTTGGAAGAATGATTGGCTGATTATTAGTATCTAATACTGCATATCCATCACTGGTGCTTAAGGTAATACCGTTCGTTCCCTCTGACCACACGAAGTTACCAGCTCTGGTATAGTATGTCTCTCCATCTGCGCCTCTTACTGCAAAGAATCCATCTCCAACAATCGCAAAGTCTGTTGCATTATCGCTCTCTGCCAATGCACCCTGTGTATAGATAGATGTTGTAGAGGCAACTCTTGTTCCAAGTCCTACCTGTGCAGGAATTGGCTTCTCCTCACCGTTAGCAGTGGTAGTTCTTGTCTGGATGTTCTGGTATAACAAGGACTTGAACTCTGTCTTCTCCTCTTTATAACCAACTGTATTTACGTTAGCAAGATTATTAGAAATATTATCTAAGTTCGTCTGCTGGGCAATCATACCTGTTGCACCAGTATAAAGTGCTCTCATCATAGTTCAGTTACCTCCCAAATTATACCTTTCCGACCTGATTTACAGCCTTGTCCAGAGTCTCATCAATCGCATTGATAGCCTTCTGTCCTGCCTGATATGCTCTGGTAATGGTAATCATATTTACCATCTCTGATACGATATTGACATTGGAAGCCTCAATCGTTCCCTGCTCTACCTTGGCATCAGACTCGATTACTGTTCCACCCTCTACTAAGTCATAGAGATTCTCACCGTACTTAGCAAGGTAATTGTAATCCTCAAAATCAACGAATCCAATATTGCCGACCTGCTGGTCATCCTGATAAATATTACCAAATTCATCTACTGTGATATCCTTCGTTGGGTCGACCTGAATTCTTCCGTTGGCATTACCATTTCTGGCATCGTTCATATTAAGTACAAAGTCGCCATCCTTTGTCACCAGATAGCCCTGTGTATTTATCGTAAATGCACCATCTCTTGTATACTTTACAGAAGTGTTGCCTTCCTTGTCCGTAAATGAAATGGCAAAAAATCCGTCACCGCTCAATGCAAAATCTGTTGCGTTATCTGTCACTTCAAAGCTTCCCTGACTATAATCTGTATAGGTCTCGCCGATGTGAACTCCCATGCTCATAGTACCAAGCTTACGTGCAAGACTGTAAGCTGAAGTATCCTTGATCTTAACCGCAAGTTCATCCGCAAATGTCTGAGATGTCGTTCCTTCCTTCTTATAACCATTGGTATCCGCATTTGCAAGATTATTGGAAAGTACATTTAATCTGTTCTGCTCATTTACCATCCCCGTATACGCTGTATACAATCCTTTTACCATAAGCCCGCTCCTTCTTTCGTAACTTATTGCTTACTATTATATATCGACAAAAAGCAACGATATCTTAATCATCATCACGCTTTCCAGCCAAAAATTCAACAAACTTTCCAGTACCGATTGCCACACAGGTCATCGGCTCCTCAGCTGTCATGGTATTGATACCTGTTCTGTCCTCGATCAGCTCTTCCAATCCACGAAGCAACGCTCCTCCTCCAGTCAGCACGATACCACGATCTGCCACGTCGGCAGCCAACTCTGGTGGAGTCTTCTCTAATACAGAATGTACAGCCTCTACGATCTGTAAGGTCGGCTCACGAAGCGCCTCCTCTGTCTCCTCAGAAGATACTGTAACGGTCTTAGGAAGTCCTGTTACCAGATTACGTCCTCTGACATCCATGGTCTCATTCTGAGCCAGTGGGAAACAGCTACCAATCTTAATCTTGATATCCTCTGCGGTCCTCTCACCGATCAGAAGATTATGCTTCTTTCTCATATAACGGACGATAGCCTCATCAAAGTCATCTCCCGCAATCTTAATGGAGGTGCTGACTACGGAACCTCCCAGAGAAATAACTGCGATATCTGCCGTACCACCACCGATATCTACGATCATATTACCGCATGGTCTTGAAATATCGATACCTGCACCAATTGCCGCTGCGATTGGCTCCTCGATAATTGCCACCTCTCTAGCACCTGCCTGATAAGTAGCATCCTCAACAGCCTTCTTCTCTACCTCAGTTACACCGCTAGGTACACAGACGCTGATTCTTGGCTTACGGAAAGTCTTCTTACCGATTGCCTTCTGAATAAAATACTTAATCATCTTCTCTGTTACAGTGTAATCAGAGATAACACCCTGACGAAGCGGTCTGACTGCCACGATGTTGCCCGGTGTTCTACCAAGCATCAATCTCGCTTCCTCACCAATTGCCTTTATCTTATTTGTGTCACGGTCAAAAGCCACTACTGATGGCTCCTTTAACACAACTCCCTTACCCTTAATATATACTAATATACTCGCAGTACCAAGATCGATACCAATATCTGTACTCATCATGTCTCTATTCTGCCCCTTTCATTCTCTCTGCAAATGTTCATCTATCCTAAGAATCTTCCTTGCCAAAATGGCATAGGAATGCATTTAATCATATTTTTACATATACAGCATTATTATATACAAAAACTGGGATTTTTCAAAGGCTTTTTTCTTGTAACAGTGCTTTTTTTCAAAAAAATAAGAATTTCTTCATTTTTTCGTGTGATTTTCTATTTTTTTCATTTTTTGTTCACACAGACGTCACATTTCACAGTTATATTCTAATGGTACTAGCTGATAAGTCTGAATCATACAGGCTTCAGTTCATCGGAATGCAACTTCTGATGGAAAGTATAATTTTTCATAACTCATGCTTTCTGGGGTATGGCAACATATTCCAGAAAGCACTCCCCGAATATAATAGGAGCAGCATCACTGATCTAGCGATGCCGCTCCTCTTTTACATTCAGAAACTCTATTCTATTTTTCAAGATATTTCTTCACATATTGTCCAGTATAGGACTGTGGAATCTGTGCCACTTCCTCTGGCGTTCCCTCTGCAATGACAGTACCACCGCCATCGCCACCTTCCGGTCCCATATCAATGATATAGTCCGCCGTCTTAATCACATCCAGATTATGCTCGATAACGACCACCGTATTACCGCCCTCGGAGAGACGTCTTAATATGTCAATGAGCTTATGAACATCCGCGAAGTGCAATCCCGTCGTCGGCTCATCCAGAATATAAATCGTCTTGCCAGTACTGCGCTTAGACAACTCTGTCGCCAGCTTGATTCGCTGCGCCTCACCACCAGAAAGCTCTGTGGAAGGCTGTCCCAGCTTCACATAGGATAATCCCACATCGTATAGAGTCTGTATCTTACGGTGAATGGACGGAACATTCTTGAAGAACTCCAATGCCTCCTCCACCGTCATATCGAGGACATCATAGATGCTCTTGTCCTTATACTTTACCTCCAAGGTCTCACGGTTATAACGCTTGCCCTCACAGACCTCACATGGCACATAGACATCCGGCAGGAAATGCATCTCAATCTTCAGGATACCATCTCCGGAGCATGCCTCACAGCGTCCCCCCTTTACGTTGAAGCTGAATCGTCCCTTCTTATATCCCTTCGCCTTCGCATCTGGTGTCGCCGCAAAGAGATCACGGATCATATCAAAGACACCTGTATAAGTAGCTGGATTGGAACGAGGTGTTCTTCCAATCGGCGACTGGTCAATATCGATGACCTTATCCAACAGCTCAATTCCCTCTATCTCATCGTGCAGTCCCGGTATACAGCGGGCACGGTTCAAATCCCTCGCAAGGCGCTTATACAGTATCTCATTGGTCAGTGAACTCTTTCCAGAACCTGACACACCCGTGATACAGGTCATGACTCCCAATGGTACCTTCACATCGATATTCTTAAGGTTATTCTCCCTCGCACCCTTTATCGTAAGATATCCCGTTGGCTTTCTGCGCTCTGTTGGAACCGGAATCTTGATCCGTCCGCTCAGATATGCTCCTGTAATAGACTTCTTATTCTTCATGATATCCTGCGCACTACCGCAAGCCACCACTTCTCCACCGTGAGATCCAGCTCCCGGTCCGATATCCACAATATAATCTGCCGCCAGCATAGTATCCTCATCATGCTCCACGACAATCAAGGTATTTCCAAGGTTCTTAAGATTCTTAAGGGCTCCCAGCAACTTATCATTATCCCTCTGGTGTAGACCAATGGACGGCTCATCCAAGATATACGCAACCCCCACCAGCCCAGAACCAATCTGGGTCGCCAGACGGATACGCTGCGCCTCTCCACCGGAAAGTGTTCCTGTCGCACGGGATAGAGACAGATAGTCCAGTCCTACTTCATTTAAGAAACCAACTCTCGCACGAATCTCCTTCAATATCTGGTCACCAATCAAATGCTGTTGCGTAGTCAATTCCAAGTTCTCCAAAAATGTGTTGAGCTTCTTTACAGATAACGAAGTCATCTCAAAGATATTCTTATCCGCCACAGTAACTGCCAGGGATTCCTTCTTCAGACGCTGCCCCTTACACTCCTCACATGGCGTAATGCGCATGAACTGCTCATACTCCTGCTTCATGATGTCAGAACTGGTCTCGCGGTACTTTCTCTGCACATTTCGAATCAGACCTTCAAATGCCACATCGTAGACACCTTCACCACGCTGTCCCTTATAATATACCTTTACTTCCCTTCCATCTGTTCCATGTATCAAGACATACTTGATATCCTCTGGATAATCCTTGTAAGGCGTCTTAAGAGAAAAATGATACTCCTCGGTCAGCGCCTTTAGGATCGCATAAGTAAAGCTGGATGGATCTGTACAGGACTGCCATCCCATGACCTGAATCGCACCTTCCGCAATGGAAAGACGCTTATCTGGTATCATCAAGTCCTCATCAAACTCCATCTTATATCCCAGACCAAAACAGGTAGGGCAGGCACCAAATGGATTGTTGAAGGAAAAGCTTCTCGGCTCCACCTCATCCACACTGATACCACAGTCCGGGCAGGAAAAGCTTTCCGAAAAATGAATCGACTCTCCATCGATAACATCTACTGTCATAAGTCCCTCTGCCAATTCCAATACATTCTCAATGGAATCTGCCAGACGCTTCTCGATGCCCTCCTTTATCATCAGACGATCCACAACGATCTCAATATTATGCTTCTTATTCTTATCCAGCTTGATCTCTTCTGTCAACTCATACATGCTGCCATCTACAATAACACGCACATAACCGCTGCGCTTAGTCTGTTCAAATAACTTCTGATGCTCACCCTTGCGCCCTCTTACCACCGGTGCAAGCAACTGGATCTTGGTTCGCTCTGGAAGAGACATAATCTGATCTACCATCTGGTCTACTGTCTGTCTCTTAATCTCCTTACCACACTTTGGGCAATGCGGCACACCAATTCTCGCATACAAAAGTCTAAAATAATCATAAATCTCTGTCACAGTTCCCACCGTAGAACGCGGGTTACGGTTCGTCGACTTCTGATCGATAGAGATCGCTGGGGACAATCCCTCAATCTTCTCCACATTCGGCTTTTCCATCTGTCCTAAGAACTGTCTCGCATAGGAGGATAAGGACTCCATATATCTCCGCTGTCCCTCTGCGTAAATGGTATCAAATGCAAGGGAAGACTTACCGGAACCGGAAAGACCTGTCAACACAACAAATTCATCTCTCGGAATGTCCACATCAATATTCTTCAAATTGTGCTCGTTGGCACCTCTGATCTTAATGTACTTTCTCTCACTCTTCTTCATACTATCTTCTTTCTATCCAAATCTACTCTATATAAATGGCATGGATTAGTCTGTATCGCCATTTACCTGCAACATCGTTTTCAGCTCTACCATCTTGTCACGATATTCTGCTGCCGCCTCAAAGTTCAAGTCTGCTGCCGCCTTCTGCATCTTCTTCTGAATATCTGCAATCAGCTTCTTAAGCTCAGACTTATTCATGGACTCTGGATCCTTCTTAAAGTTCATCTCTTCCGCAGCCACCTTCTTGGATACCGCGATCAGCTCCCGCACAGACTTCTGAATCGTGGTCGGCGTAATGCCATGTTCCTCATTGTAAGCCTGCTGAATCTTACGACGGCGCTCTGTCTCTTCGATCGCCACACGCATAGACTCAGTAATCGTATCCGCGTACATGATAACATGTCCTTCGCTGTTACGGGCAGCTCGACCGATGGTCTGTATCAGCGAAGTCTCAGATCGTAGGAATCCTTCCTTGTCCGCATCCAGAATCGCCACCAATGTGATCTCTGGGATATCCAGACCCTCTCTAAGCAGGTTGATACCCACCAGCACATCGAATACATCTAGTCTCAGATCACGAATAATCTCCGCTCTCTCAAGAGTATCTATATCAGAGTGTAGATACTTCACACGAATGCCAAGCTCCCGCATGTAATCCGTCAGATCCTCTGCCATCTTCTTCGTCAATGTCGTGATCAGCACCTTATTGTGCTTTGCGATCTCCTTATTTACCTCACCGATCAAGTCATCGATCTGTCCCTCTACCGGGCGGACTACCACCTCTGGATCTAGCAAGCCTGTCGGACGGATAATCTGCTCAGTTCGCAGCAGCTCATGCTCGTCCTCATAGACATTCGGTGTGGCAGATACGAACAGCATCTGATCTATCTTGCTCTCAAATTCTTCAAAATTCAAAGGTCGGTTATCCTTCGCAGACGGAAGTCTGAAACCATAATCTACCAGTGTAGACTTTCGCGACTGATCCCCTGCATACATACCGCGCACCTGCGGAATCGTGATATGGGACTCATCCACAATAATGAGATAATCATCCTTAAAATAGTCCATCAAAGTATGTGGTGTCGCACCTGCCGGAAGCCCTGCCAGATGTCTGGAATAATTCTCGATACCACTGCAAAAACCTGTCTCTTTTAACATCTCGATATCAAAGTTGGTACGCTCTGCAATACGCTGTGCTTCCAGCAGCTTATCCTCTCCCTTAAAGAACTTGACACGCTCCTCCATCTCCGCCTCAATATTCTCACATGCCTTCATGATCTTCTCCTGTGGCACGACATAATGGGAGGCTGGGAATACTGCAAAATGCTCCAGTCGGCACTTGATCTCCCCTGTCAGCACGTCAATCTCCGTGATCCGGTCAATCTCGTCCCCGAAAAACTCCACACGTACAGCAGTCTCTCCATAATTAGCTGGAAATATTTCTAAGACATCTCCCCTCACTCGGAATGTACCTCGATGGAAGTCCATCTCATTTCGCGTATACTGAATATCAATCAACGCTCGAATGACCTCGTCCCTGTCCTTCTCCATGCCCGGTCGCAGAGATACCATCATGTTAAGATAATCCTCCGGGCTTCCCAGACCATAGATACAGGAAACAGATGCCACCACGATAACATCCTTGCGCTCCACCAGTGCCGCTGTCGCTGACAATCGCAGCTTATCAATCTCCTCATTGATAGCAGAGTCCTTCGCAATATAAGTATCTGTCTGTGGCACATATGCTTCAGGCTGATAATAATCATAATAGGAGACAAAGTACTCTACAGCATTCTCCGGAAAGAACTCCTTGAACTCTCCATAGAGCTGTGCCGCCAAAGTCTTATTATGGGATATGATCAATGTGGGCTTATTCAATTGCGCAATAACATTCGCCATGGTAAATGTCTTACCGGAACCGGTGACACCTAACAAGGTCTGGAACTGATTTCCTTCCTTAAATCCCTTCACCAGATCGGCAATTGCCTGGGGCTGGTCGCCGGTAGGCTGGTACTGGGAGTGTAACTTGAACTCTGGCATATAAAATCCTCTCTCTATACATGACATCCTATCTTAGTTCTTATGCTAAAACTGATTATAGCAAACTATATGAAAAAAGTACAGAACAAATCGAATGTTTGTTCGTTTTTCTTTTCTATTTTTCCCAAACATAGACATATTTAGGAACAAAGTGTGCGCTTGACGCACACTTACGCGCCCGAGCGGTGTCGCTTGCGACTTTCTTCCTCTCCGCGAGGTGTGCATCCTGCGCGGAGCGCTTTTTTGAGTCATAGGAACCACTGCTTTTGTGTTTTAATGCAACGCGGTATTTCCTATGATTCAAAAAGAGCTTTGGAGCATTTTAAAATGCATTCCAAAGCTCTTCCTTATTCTCGTATTTATAAATTACTGTATAACAAGGTTAGCACACTTCAAATCTCCCAACAAATCATATACCTTGCCAGAAGAAAGTCCTACCACCTTAGGTCGCAGGATACATTCCGAATTATTGGCGACCACCTTTGCCTTTTCTCCATTGCTTAGCTGTATCGTAGAACCTACCGGATACAAAATAACACTGTCCAAAAAACTGCGCATAGAGGCAATATCAAGCTCGTCCGTCATCGCCATGATCATCTCCACTGCATCTCTCTTAGAAAATGCGCTCTTGTAAGGACGCTCTGTTACCAACGCATCATAGACATCTACCACAGACAAAATCTTGGCATAGGTAGTAATCTGTTCCTCTGAAGCCCCCAGTGGATATCCCTTTCCATTGATCTTCTCATGATGCTGCAACACACCAAGACACACAGACTCAGAAATATCCTTCTTATCCCGCAAAATGTGATATCCATACAGGGAGTGCTGCTTCATGATCTCAAATTCCTCGTCCGTCAAGCGTGCCGGCTTATTTAAGACCTCATTCGGAATCTTGCACTTTCCCACATCATGTAAAAGCCCTGCAATTCCAATCTCATAGATTTCCCTGTCAGAAAGTCCATACTGTCTCGCAATGACCATCGCCATCGTCGCCACATCTACGCTATGCTTGAAGGTATATTCATCACTGACCTTGAGAGCATCAATATCCACCGCAATCGCATCATTCTCTGAAATAGCCTTCATCAGATCCTCAGCAATACTCTTGGTAGCCTGTGTAAAATCTTCGGATTCTGTATTGTTATAAAGATACAAAATCCCCTCTTCTACTCGCTTCTTCACGCTTTCCTTCAGCTTCACCTTGGAGCGATCCTCCACTGTATTTTTCTCAATTGTAGCTCTTATCTCCTTTGGGATCTCCGGCTCGTCCTGCTTCTGCGCTTCCTCATCTTCACCCTCGCCAATATAGACGCCTGCAACTCCCATTCTCTGCATGGAGTTTATCATATACTCGTCCAGTATTGTTCCACGGCAAATAAGCTTCCGCCCCATGCGGTCCACAATAGACTGATCTATCTGCATTCCATCCTTTAAGGATCTTGTTCGCACATAAGTCCTCTTCCTCAACTTCTATACCACCTTTATATACGAAATATTCCAAATCAGGAAGTAATTTGATAGTCCTATTATAAACTCTTTACCAATGAATCTGCAAGCATTTCTAACTCTTTCTCCTGCTCTGTCCGCATCGCGGATTTTACCGTAATCTGAGGCTCTAAGATCGTCATATCCTTCATCTGTGTAAGCTTTTCTCTCATCAGCCTTGCTGCTGCCGCTGCCCAGGTACCATTTTCAATCAGTGCAACTGTTTTTTTCTGAACAGACAACGCCTTCATATCCGTCAACAAATTCTCCATCACGGGATAAATTCCTCCGTTATAGGTCGGCGCTGCAAACACCAGATGGCTTGCCCGGAATATCTCGCCAATCAGCTCAGACACATGGGTGTTGGACACATCATAGACTGCGATATTTTTAATTCCCTTCTCTGCCAGCTTTCCCGCCAACGCATCTGCCACAGAGGCTGTATTTCCATACATGGAAGCATAGAGGATCACCACCGCCTGTTCCTCCGCCTCATAGGTGCTCCACTTCTGATACTTATCCAGAATATATCCCAGATTTTCTCTCCAGATCGGGCCATGCAAAGGACAGATCATCTCGATTTCCAATCCTGCCGCCTTTTTCAACAATGCTTGCACTGATGCACCATACTTACCCACAATATTGGTGTAATAACGTCTCGCATCCTCCAGCCAATCCCGGTCAAACGCCATCTCATCCGCAAAAATATTTCCATTCAGCGCGCCGAAAGTACCAAAAGCATCCGCAGAAAAAAGAACCTTGTCCAACGCATCATAAGTCACCATCGCCTCCGGCCAATGCACCATCGGTGCCATCACAAAATGAAGGGTATGCTTTCCGACCGAAAGGGTATCCCCTTCCGCCACCGTCACAGCTCTCTCTGTGAAATCCGTTCCAAAAAATTGCTCCAGCATCATAAAGGTCTTACAGTTTCCAACAATCTTTACCTCTGGATATCTTCGCACAATATCACCAATCATGGCGCAGTGATCCGGCTCCATGTGGTTCACCACCAGATAGTCCAATTTTCTATCCCCAAGCACATATTCCAAATTTTCAAAAAACTGTCCCGCAATACCAGTATCCACCGTATCAAGAAGTACTGTTTTTTCATCCATAAGCACATATGAATTGTAAGACACCCCTCTTGGTATCGGAAAAATATTTTCAAAAAGTGCCAAGCGCCTGTCACTCGCTCCTACCCACACAATATCCTCTGTCACTTTTCTCACATTGTACATTTTAATTACCTCCTGCCTTTTGTTACACTTCCTCATACCGATTATAAAAGATAGACTTCCCAAATTCTATTTACAATTATTGGTATTTTTCATTCTTCATAGCCTGTCGACAAAATGCGTCAAAAAAAATCGCCTCGCAACAGACACAAATTTGTGTCTGTCGCAAGACGCCTCTTATCATCTGCTACGCATTTCTTCCGCAGCACTGCTTATATTTCTTACCTGAACCACATGGGCATGGAGCATTTGGATATACCTTTGCAGCCTCACGCTTCTTTGGCGCGTTGGTCGCAGAATCATCCTTATTGGTTCCTGTAACCTTTGCTACCTGCTCACGCTCTACCTTCTGCTCGATCTTCACGTGGTATAACAAGCGGACGGTGTCCTCCTGAATGCTGGCAGTCATATCATCGAACATATCAAATCCTGCCATCTTATACTCAACCAATGGATCTCTCTGTCCGTATGACTGTAAGCCAATACCCTGACGTAACTGATCCATATCATCGATATGATCCATCCACTTACGGTCAATTACCTTAAGAAGTACGACACGCTCTAACTCACGGAACTGCTCTGGCTCAGGGAACTCTGTCTCCTTTGCCTCATACAGCTTCACTGCACGCTCCTTCAGTAAATGCTTCAATTCCTTGTTGTTCTTAACGTTCTCAACATCCTCTGCTGTTACCGCCTGCATTGGAATCATGCCAAGTAACAACTGATTCAGTTCATTCAGATCCCACTCTTCCTTTGGAATCTCAGAAGAAATACAGGTATCTACACATCCCTCTACACGGTCTGTAATCATCTTAAAGATTGCATCACGCATGCTCTCACCATTCAATACACGCTGACGCTCTTTGTAAATAATCTCACGCTGATCATTGTTTACCTGATCGTACTCTAACAGATTCTTTCTGATACCGAAGTTGTTTGCCTCGATCTTGGTCTGTGCCTTCTCAATTGCAGAAGTCAACATCTTATGCTGAATCTGTTCGTTCTCTGGTACACCAAGTGTATTAAATACTTCCATCAGCTTCTCAGATCCGAACAGACGCATCAGATCATCTTCCAAGGAAATAAAGAACTGGGACTCACCCGGATCTCCCTGACGACCAGCACGTCCACGCAACTGATTATCGATACGTCTGGACTCATGTCTCTCAGTACCAACGATCTTAAGACCGCCAGCCGCCTTGGCATCATCATCCAGCTTAATATCAGTACCACGACCTGCCATATTGGTTGCAATTGTTACTGCACCATAGGCACCAGCAGCCGCAACGATCTCAGCCTCCATCTCATGGAACTTCGCATTCAATACAGTATGCTGAATACCTTCTCTTTTCAGTAATCCACTGATAATTTCAGAAGTCTCAATGGTAATTGTACCAACCAATACTGGCTGTCCCTTCTCGTGAGCTTCCTTTACAGCTTCCACCACTGCATGGTACTTTTCCTTCTTGGTCTTATATACAACATCCTGCTTATCCACACGCTGTACAGGTCTATTCGTCGGAATCTCCACAACGTCCATTCCATAGATATCGCGGAACTCCTTCTCCTCAGTAAGGGCAGTACCAGTCATACCAGACTTCTTCTCAAACTTATTAAAGAAGTTCTGGAATGTGATTGTCGCAAGAGTCTTGCTCTCACGCTTCACCTTCACATGCTCCTTCGCCTCAATCGCCTGATGCAGACCATCAGAGTAACGACGTCCTGGCATGATACGTCCTGTAAATTCATCAACGATCATGACCTGATCGTCCTTTACCACGTAGTCCTGATCGCGGAACATCAGATTGTGGGCACGAAGTGCTAAAATCACATTGTGCTGAATCTCAAGATTCTCTGGATCAGCAAGGTTCTCAATCTTGAAGAACTGCTCTACTCGCTTTATACCTTCCTGTGTCAGGCTGACTACCTTGTCCTTCTCATTGACAACAAAGTCTCCTGTCTCTTCCTGCTCAACACCCATGATAGCATCCATCTTGGAGTACTCTGGCATATCCTCACCACGAGTCATCTGACGTGCCAAGATATCACATGCCTCATAGAGACGTGTAGACTTTCCACTCTGTCCAGAAATGATAAGTGGTGTTCTCGCCTCATCGATCAATACAGAATCGACCTCATCGATGATAGCATAGTGAAGTCCTCTCTGTACCAACTGCTCCTTATAGATTACCATGTTATCTCTCAGGTAATCGAAACCAAGCTCGTTATTTGTTACATATGTGATATCGCAGTTATATGCTTCTCTTCTCTCATCATTGTTCATGGAGTTAAGGACTACGCCGACCTTAAGTCCAAGGAACTCATGTACCTGTCCCATCCACTCAGCATCACGCTTTGCCAGATAGTCATTGACAGTTACGACACATACACCCTTGCCTTCCAACGCATTCAGATATGCTGGGAGTGTAGACACGAGGGTCTTACCTTCACCAGTTCTCATCTCTGCAATTCGTCCCTGATGCAGGATCACACCACCGATAATCTGTACACGATAATGCTCCATACCAAGCACACGCTTTGCAGCTTCACGCACGGTTGCATATGCCTCTGGAAGTAAATCATCCAAAGTCTCGCCCTTTTCCAGACGCTCTTTATATTCCTTTGTCTTGTTCTTTAATTCTTCATCGGAAAGTGCTCCCATGGCTTCGCGGTAAGATTCCACCTTATCCACAATCGGATAAATTCTCTTTAACTCACGCTCGCTGTGGGTTCCGAAGATCTTAGTAAATGCACTCATAAAAACTCCTATCCCTATCTGCCCAAATTTCAATATGCAGATTGTCCTTTCCTGTGGAGAGCCCATAGGGCCAGTCCTCGCACAATATTGGTATTGTAACACTTTTCCAGTCTTACCACAACCAAAATAGCAGTAAATGATTTGTAAATTTTTTATTAACTACAGAAACAGCGCTTGGTAGATTTCAAAAAATCTGCCAAGCGCCACTATAAATTTCAAAACCTCTATCTATTATTCCCACACACTTATCACTCATCCAAATCAAATTGTCATCACGGATAGAACTTAACCAATTCGGTACACGATGTTCCCCATATAGTCGTATATGATACTGCACAGTATGCATACTTGTTATCTGTCGATACATTTACGCTTGTCCACCTAATAGTGTCCTCATTCACCGTCCCAGTCCATGCACAACTTACCACTCCCTGCGACCCTACTACTTCATTTGTTGAATCATTAACTGTTATCAAAGCAATTAAACTCACTCGATTCGATGGCGTATCTCCCCATACCTCATAAGCTAACATTGTTCTTGGCGTTGCCGCCTGAATTGATGTGACCGAAAATGCTGCAAGCATTAATACTGCTACTAACATTGATATAATTTTTTTACTCTGTCTCATTTATAACCCCTCCTTTGTTTCACTACATTCAATTCGCGTGACAAATGTAAGTGTGTCCATGTTTTGAAAATCTATCCCCTCCACCCAGAGTCTGACATATACATACATCCCTGTTTGCAAATCCTGAAATGCAATATCCTGATTATTTTCGTCAACAATTTTTATCTGATCCGAATAAAAAATCTGATATGTTTCCTGTAAACCCTCTACATTTCGCGCCAACCCTTTTACTTCAATCCTACCGGCATCACATTCCACAATCTGTCCCCAAAAAGGTATATTTTTTAGCTCCTGTGATTGCTGAAAAAAAATCAATTTAATATTTATCAATATACTTACCACAAGCACAAGCAAAAATGTAACCATAAGCCATATCGGAACGTTATACAGCTTCAAATACCTGTTTTTATGCCCTTTTTCCATTGTGTTTCCCCCCATAATAAGTTCACCTCTCCGCTTTATCTATGTCCCATGTTACCATATCATATTTTTATTTTCTATTGGCACAAATCACAAATAAAGTTAATTTATTTTGTAGTTTTCACATTCTTTTCATTAGCTAATCATAAAATCTTGTTTATCCTAGGCAAGTTGTGCTATACTATTGTTTCAAATTACCCAATATATAAGGAGGATATGACATGACATATACATATAAGACCAAGGGCACCTGTTCCACCAAGATCGAGCTTGAGTTAGAGGGCAACGTAGTTCACAATGTAAAGTTCACTGGCGGATGCAATGGTAACCTTCAGGCAATTCCAAAGCTGGTGGAAGGACTTACCGTAGAAGAGGTCGAAGCTAAGATCGGCGGCATCTCCTGCAACGGACGTCCTACTTCCTGTGGAGACCAGCTGGCAAGAGCCTGTCGTGAAGCTTATGAAGCATCACAGCAGTAAGTTTTTTTGAATCCAAAAGTCCCGTCTATCAGAAAATAGACGGGACTTTTTCATGTCAAATTATTACATCACTCCATGTTGTACCATATAATCTGGTTGGCTTCCATCTCCAACTCGAAGCTGCTGCCATCTCCACGATAGACTGTGGTAGACTGCGGCTCATAGGTATTATTTACCACGCAGTACTTTTTATTCTCCACGTAAGCATGCACTTCCACATTGTAATTTGTGGAAAACCATCGATACAGTATATCTTCACCATGGGCACTCCAAAGAATCGCACGATACAATAGTCTGCTGTTTTCAAAGCTATACGGCAATCCACTTATGTAAACCGACCGGCCCGCTCCAAAATCATTTACTGCTAACTGAACATTTTTCTCCTTCTGGCACAGAATCGTTGTATTCTCGAAAGCAAAGATATTCTTCTTACCTTCTCCAAAATCAATCTCGCCCTTAACATCCTCTGTAATGAAATGTTCATGGCAATCCCAGTTATATTTATCATAGCCCAATGTGAAACCACGTTCTTCCTCTACACCCAGCACGTTTGCTAACTGGAAGAATCGACCATTTGCCTGATGTGCCGTAGGTTCTCCAACACCGATCAATCCACCACCGCGATGCACGAACTTCTTCACTGCCGCTGCCACCGTCGGATTGCACCACCATTCTCCACCCGTGTGGGCTGTGTCCGCATCACCGATATTGAGAATGACATCGATCTCATCAAGCACCTTAGGATTCTTAACAATATCCTCAAAGCTGATGAACTTCACATCAAATGGTGCGCCTGAGAGAGCCTCCACGATACCCGCATAGGAATAATTCTGGGGATGATAGATTGCATGATGAACCATGTGATTGCCCCATGCTCGCATTTTCCCCCAGCAGTTCAGCACTGCCACCCGCTTCACACAATATGGCACACAGCCTTTGACATTATCATACAGCTCATTGAACTCCCCGCAGACAGACTCCACATAGTCCACAAAATCCGGGAACTCCATGGCAAGTTTTAAGTAACCGCCGTAGCCGATACGATCCACTGGTTTACGCAAAATGGCGCGACGCGCCGTCACCCAATTATACTTCGCTTCCTTCACCGGGTCGCCGCCCTCATGGAAGGTATCTGGGAAAAAGTAAGGCAACAGACGTCCCTCTGTATAGCCCACACCCTCAATGTCACTAATCAGTCGCAGGGTAGAACCATTTCCCACACTTCCCACCACTGCATCTAGCCCAATAGAAGCGAACTCCTCCATAAACGGTTCTGTTCCAATCCAGTGGTCACCTAGGAACATCATCGCCTCCTTGCCATATTCATGGACAATATCCACCATCTCCTTGGCAAGAGCAGCTACTTCTCTCCTCTGGAATGCCTGAAAATCGCGATACTCCTTCGATGGAATCCGGTACTGATTATTATAATATCCCTGATCTATGATGTATTCTGGTCGGAATGGATATCCCACTTCCCGCTCGAACTGCTCTAAGATATAAGGGCTGACCGAGGCAGAGTATCCATACCAATCCACATACTTTTCCCTTGCCAGTTCATCAAATACCAGTGTGAACTGATGAAAAAATGTGGTAAATCGCAACACATTCACATATGGATGCTCCTCAATAAATTTCCGCAAGCGATCCATCGTAAATGCATGGGTCTTTGGCTGTCTCACATCAAACGTGATCTGATGTTCCACATCCTTCCAATCGTTGACTACTGCATTATACATATGTACTGGGTCCCACATAATGTAAGCCAAAAAACTTACCGTATAGTCGTGAAAAGCCTCTGCCCGAATCACCACTTCTTCCGTAGTCTTTTCATACCGCCATGCCTCCGTTGGAACGACCTCTCCGGTAGTCCGATCCACCACCTCCCACCAACGCTTGATATCGTCTCTGGTGTTCGGTGTCAACATATCTGGATACAGCCCCTTCATGATTGGAATACGAAGCACGTCCTCTGTGGCTGTCACATGAGGTGTCATAAGATACATCTGCTGTATCTCATCTGGATTCGCATTTGCCCATGCATTATCCTTCCGGGTAGTATAGTAAGTCGAATACACCTTCATACCTGCATCCTTAAGTTCCACTGGAAAATCCGTTCCATCACAGTCACGAACCGCATCCGCGCCCCAGCACTTTGCCAGTTCTAACGTTCCCTGTACCACATCCATATCCGTAGGAATCGTTACACGTCCCTTTTTACTCATTGTCTACCATTCCTCCCCAAACCAGTCTTCATTCTTTATACCCGTCCTGCTACCTGACTTACAATTTCATTCATCCGCTCCCATTTTGCTTCCATATCAGCCACAAGCTTAAACTGCGTCCGGCAACGATCCAGATTATGATGTTCTCTATGTATCTTAAAATAGACATCACCCTCCAGATAATCTGTCAAAAACCGCATACCACATTCCAGCGTCATCATCTTTGCTCCCACAGGCAACAGCTCCACCTCACGCGGTGTCAGCTTCCCCTGACATCCCTTGATGTAACCCTTGGTGTAGCACTCAAACAACTCCAGATTCAAATTGACACAGCTTAAATCCTGCTCATCTTCTGCCGCTGTATTCGCACCAAAGCGGATAGAATCTCCAAAGTCATACAAGGCACTCCCCGGCATCACCGTGTCCAGATCAATAATGCAGATTGCCTTTCCAGAATCCTGATCCAATAAAATATTATTGAGCTTTGTATCATTGTGCGTTACCCGCAAAGGGATCTCCCCAGTGTCCAGCAATTCCTGCAACGCACCCATTTCTGCACCACGAGCTTTGACAAAATCAATCTCCTGTTGCACTTTTGTAGCTCGTCCCAGAGCATCTACTTCCAACACTTCCAAAAATCTCTGATATCGCTTTGCCGTATTATGAAAGTCAGGTATCGTCTCATGCAAAGTCCCAGCCGGATAATCCGAGAGCAGACATTGAAAATTGCCAAAGGCCTTCGCTGCGGCATAAAAATCTTCCGCATATTCAATCTGCTCTAGACTACTGGTATTCTCAATGTAGATATATACTCGATAGCAGTCTCCCTCTGCAGTCTCATAAAAGGTCTTCTGCTCCTTCGTAGGAATCACATTCAATGTCTCACGCCACACATCTCCTCCCGCTACTTCGATCTTCCTTTTCAGATGTGTCGTTACTCCTATAATATTTTCCATCAATACTTCCGGCTTAGAAAAAATAGAAGTATTGATTCGCTGCAAAATGTATCGCTTTTTTTCTGCTCCACTTTTTGTGGTTACCAGATATGTATCATTAATGTGCCCATTTCCGTAAGGCACGACCTGCTCCAAACTGCCTTCCAGTACAAACTGCTCTGCAACCTGTCTAATATCCATACTTATTCCTCCCACAGCTTCTTTGGATATTTTCCCTGTTCCTTCAACTGTGCAATCGCCGCCACGACCTCTGCCTTGTCTGCCTTATAAGTCACTCCGTACCAGCGATCCTTTGTCTTTTCCACCTTCACCACAGCACGCTCTTCAGATATCAACGCATCTACCACAGAAGGCAAGAAAAATTCACATTTCAAAGGGTTCTTTTCCATATTTTCCCGCAGGAAATCTGGGAACCGTTTCTCTAACTCGTATAGCATACTTTCTGAAAAGCCCCAGAAATTCATGGAGGCTATCGCATCCTCCTCAAGTGGCATCCAATTCTCACCATCATCCTCTGTATACATAATGACACCATCCCTACGTTCAATATGAGTGCGTTCATGAATCTCAGACAGATTTCCTTCCCCGTCAGTCTGGCAGATTCCCCGCGCCACATGTCCGTGCTCGGTCAGCGTATTGCGCAGCTCAAATCCCACCATTCCATAGTAATACTTATCATCATCCTCATGGATGGACAGGTAATCATACATCATTGCAAATGCCTGCTTGCCATAATAATCATCGGCATTAATTACCGCAAAAGGTCCATGAATATGCCCCTTACAGCACAGGATCGCATGTCCAGTTCCATATGGCTTCTCCCTGCCCTCCGGCACCTCAAACCCTTCCGGGAGCTTGGTCAGTTCCTGATATACATAATCCACTGCCACATGCTGCGCGATCCGCGCTCCCACCTGCTCCTTAAATTCCTTCTCAATCGCCTTCTTGATGACAAAGACTACCTTTTCAAAGCCCGCTGCCATCGCATCATAAATCGAAAAATCCATGATGATATGTCCATATTCATCCACTGGATCAAGCTGTTTTAATCCTCCGTAGCGGCTTCCCATACCTGCCGCCATAATCACAAGTACTGGTTTCTCCATCGTTCCTCCCAATTTCCCGAAATCTAAGTTGTGCCCCGCATCCCCATAGTCTCTCATAGGGATGCGAAGCACATGTCTTTCGTCTCATCAAATGAAATCTAATATTTATTTACCAATTACTTTACAGCACCAGTAATACCTTCTGCGAAGCTCTTCTGTAACAGGAAGAAGATAATAACTGTTGGCAGTGTACACAATAATACACCTACCATCAACATACCGTAATCTGTTACATAACCCTCTGTCAGGTTGGCAATCAACATCGGCATTGTGATACTCTCATTGTCTGTCATGATAACCTTTGGCCACAGATAGTTATTCCATGCATTCATAAATGTAATAGTCATGGCTGCAGCATAGGTGGATCTCATGGTCGGAACGAACATACGGAAGAAAATCTGTAACTCGTTCAATCCATCGATTCGTGCCGCCTCAATAATATCATGAGGGAATGAACGTGCACTCTGACGGAACATCATGATCAAAAACGGTGTCGATATCGTTGGAAGAATAAATCCTAGGGAAGTATTCAACAATCCTGCTTTGGAGAACATCTGGAACAACGGAATCATCGTTGCTACAAATGGAACCATCATCGCAAGCAAGATAACCGACATGGTCATATCCTTTAACTTATCATGGTAAATCTCAAATCCGTATCCTGCCAAGGAACAGATAACCAGCGATACAAAGGTCAGGATAAGCGCATACTTAAAGGAATTGAACATAGCGCCTGTCACGTTCTGTGTTGCCATCAAGTTCTTAAGGTTCTCTAAGAAATGAGTTCCCGGCAACATCCTACCTCTTGTGACATCCACACTAGTATTCGTCGCTGCAATTACCATCCATACAAGCGGGAACACAGACAGGATAGACACAATAATCAAAAATACATACTGTAATACATTAGTCAATTTTCTAGTCACGCTTATCACCTACTTTCATCTGAACAAATGCCAGAACAGCTACAAGGATGAAAATCAAGAATGACATCGCTGCAGCATATCCAAAATTCGGAACATACTTAAATGACATATTATAGATATAATGTGACATCGTAATTGTTGCATTTGCCGGACCACCGTTGGTCAGGTTCACGGACTCATCGAACAACTGCAGTGTACCATTCGTAGACATGATCGCTGTCAAAAGAATGGTCGGCTTAAGCAGTGGCACTGTAATCTTGAAAAATGTCTGGATTGGTGAAGCACCGTCAATCTTTGCTGCTTCATATACGGAATACTCAATATTCTGTAAGCCAGACAGATAGAATACCATGTTGTATCCTGTCCAGCGCCATACCAGAGCTATGATGATAATGACCTTTGCACTGGTCGGCTGTGTCAAAAAGCTATATCCAGTATTTATGATACCAAGCTTAATTAAGACCGTGTTCACAAAACCATCTACTGCAAACAAAGATCTAAAAATAATTGCATAAGAAACCAATGATGTTGCACATGGCAGGAATATCATGGTTCTAAATAAACCTTTAAACTTCAGATCCTTTTTATTTAAGATAGATGCCAGAATCAACGCAAAAATCAGCATGATAGGCACCTGAATAATCAAATAGAAAAATGTGTTCTTTAACGACTGTAAAAATACCTGATCTTGAAACATTCGGATGTAATTATTTAAACCACACCACTCCATATTAGCGCCAATACCCTTTTTAAAGGATAAGAACAGCGCCTGTACCATCGGAACAAAACTCATAATTGCGATCATAATCGCTGCTGGTGCTAGAAATGCCCAACCAGTCAGATTATGCCGCTGATTCATTGACATTTTACGTCTTTTCTTCTCGCCCGCAGCACTCTCTACTTTACTCACGTAAACGCCCCCTTAATAATACATAAAGGGCTTTGGAGCATTACAATCATGTTAATGTCCAAAGCCCCTCCCTTCATTAAAAACTATGCCTCATTCGCAATATTCGCTCACTTTCGGACTTATCCCATTGCCCGTCACTTTGCGATTACTGCTGCATTAAGAACTCTACTGTCTGCTGTGCTGTTGCAATCTCAGACTCAACATCTGCTCCAGCAACAACGTTGGTGATTGCTGTTGCGATAGCATCACGTGCTTCGTAGTAGTATACACCTGTGTTGTTGGAAGGTGTCTTTGTTGAGTAGTCTACGATCTTAGCAAATACAGCCTCTCCACCGAAGAACTCAGATGGCTCATTGTATACATCACTATCTGCTGCTGGTGCATATGTAGCAAGTGCTCCAGAAGAAGGTAAGATTGTCTCGTAGAATTCTACGCTTCCTGCAAATGTGCTTGATAAGAAGTCAAATGCAAGTTCCTGATTCTGGCAATTAGCAGTAACTGCCCAGCTAGAACCACCGTTGTTAGAGTAGTTGGTAGCACCGTCTACACCTACTAAGGATGGCATATTGGTAATTGCCCACTTACCGGACTGATCTTCTGCTGTCTGAATAGAAGCCATGATCCAACATCCATTGATAGTACCTGCTACGGTCTCACCTGTAAGAGTTCCTACATACTGATCCCAGTCATTTACCTCTACTAATACACCAGTTGTCTTTAACTCAGCGTATGTCTCCATAACCTTAACCAATGCCTCGTTGTCAACCATGCTTGGATTACCCTCTGCATCGAAGAGAGAAGCTCCTGCGGACTGAAGCATCATCATGATAACATCAGACTCACCTGCCTGGCAGGAAAGTAAAGGCTTACCTGTCTTCTCAAGAACGTCCTTACCAATCTCAATGTATCTCTCCCAATCGATATCTGTCAAATCATCTACTGTGTAGCCTGCCTGCTCTAAGATATCGGTACGGTAACATGCGATAACTGCACCATTATCAAATGGAACACCATAGTTCTTGCCATCTACGGTAGAGTATGCAACCTTACCAGATGCGAACTGGCTGTAATCAATACCAGATGATGTAAGATCTACGAAAGCGTCTGGATAACTGATAACATTCTTCTGGAATGCGTTATCCTGCATCAGAATAATATCTGGTAATGTGCTTAAATCTCCTGCAGTAGCTGCTGTTGTTAACTTTGTCTGGATGTCTGCCCAAGGAACCTCAACAACCTCAAGTTCGAAATCTGGATGTGTCTCCTGATATACCTTTCCAGCTTCTTCCATAGAATAGATATTAAATGCTGGATCCCAACACCATACAGTCAACTTATTGTCACCGGAAGCTGCCCCACCAGCCTCTGTGCCTGTTGCCTCTGCTCCTGTACCTGCTGTTCCGGCATCACCTGAGTCTGAATCAGATCCACCGCATCCTGCTACCATGGTAGCTGTCATAGCTGCCACAAGCATAAGAGATAATAATTTCTTCTTCATAATACATTCCTCCCAATACATTATTTTCTTCAAGGTCTATACCTTCGTCAAATTGCACTATAATTTAACGTTTTCCCTTGAATATGTATATATTATAACAAACTTTTTCGGGTATAGTATGCTTTTTCATCATCAAATTGCGCATTTTCAGCCAAAAACAACGACTGAAATCGTTTTTACGCATTCCAGTCGTTATTTTACACATATTTTACCATCCTTTCAGAGCAGATATATTGTAACTTGACAATTTCTCCTCATAATTCTCAGGATGCTTCTTCCATTGATATGGTGATGTTCCCAGTATTTTCTTAAAATCACGGTTAAAGGTCGATACCGTTCCAAACCCTGCCTTCACTGCGATATCTGCCATGCTATCACAGGAATTCTTCATCATTTTGCATGCATTCTGCACTCTTATCATATTGATGTAATCCACTGGCTTCATATTCAATGTCGCACTGAATACTCTTCTGAAATTTGTCTCGCTCATATTACAGATCTTAGCCAGCTCCTCTATCTTGATCGGATACATATACTGCCGCTCAATATAATAAAGCGCTGATAAAATCTGTTCGCCAGACGCATCCAGTTCTCTCGACTCCGCGATATTCTGCTTCGGATTGAGTCGCGCAATCAGAAGTGTCAAAGCAATCAATTGAGCCTTGGTGCATTCCCGGTAGAGTTCCTTCTTTTCCTTCTGCAATCTAAGTATGGTAAGCATCGTGCTCTTAAGCTCCTGCTCCTCCGGCGATTCCATAAGAAAAGCATTGTGATTCACCCTTTGTAGCATCTGGGTACGCAATACCTGATTGCCAGGATATGCCTCCTGTAAAATATGTTCCGGATCAAAAAATAAGTACTCCCAATAGCTCTTAGTACCCGGAGCACTATTGGTGGTATGAGGATAATTGTGTGGAATCACGGTAAACATTCCTGGATGAAAAGGAAATTCCCTCTCATCCAGCACAATCGTTCCCTCGCCTTCCACACAATATCCCACTTCCATTAAATTATGAAAATGAAGTGTCGTTATGCCCTCTCCATAGACACGCCGCCATTCATCTCCATACAATGCCAGAACTCCCTCATCTCTCGGTATCTCATAAAAACGGAACTCCAGTCGTTCCCGCTTCTTTCTTCCCATAATTCATCTCCCCAATAATCGTTGCGTGGCAACGATCCTTTTATCCTCTTTCTTATATCTAATCAAACCCCCCAGCAAATTGTCAAGTGTATAAAAAATCCGATTACACTCATTTTCATCAACTAGGCAACTGTAAGATCGGCTGCATCTGTTTTCCGTGCATTGCCGCCTCTATCGCATCTGGAAGAAGCTCCATTTTGGCAATCATAGAATTGGGCTTGCTCTTACAATTATCCTGACCAAACGGTACAAAATATATATTTTTCATATTCATGAGCATGCCGATGTTCTTAAAGCTGGCTCCTAGCGCATCATTGGTGGATATGGCAATCACAAGAGGTTTTCCGTTTCTCATGTGAGCCTTCGTCGCCATCAGCACTGGTGTATCTGTGATACCGTTGCAGAGCTTTGCCGCGGTGTTTCCAGTACATGGTGCAATCACCATGATATCCAAAAAGTTATTAGGACCGATGGGCTCTGCTGCACATATGGTACGAATCCCTTCATTTCCAGTAATCTCACATATGCCATCCACATATTCCTTCGCACTGCCGAACCGGGTATCACAACTCTGAGCATTAAAAGAAAAAATAGGGACTACATTAGCTCCCATATCGCAGAGTCTCTGTATCTCTTTTCTCGTCTTCGCAAAGGTACAAAAAGACCCCGTGATTCCCAATCCAATATTATAATTCGAAAAATCCATTATGCCTCATCCTCCTGCTGTGCAAACCGCACGATCGCCCGCTCCAAGATGTAGGCACTTTCCTTTGGTGCATATTTTCCCGGAAGTCCTAACGCCACATCTGCCCGAATACCACATTCCTTGGCACAGGCAAAGTCACATCCTCCCGGTGCTGAAGCAATATCCAGAATATACGCATCTCTCGGCAATTCCTGTATGATTGCCCGGGTCACCACCAGTGCTGGCACTGTATTTACTAATATAGCAGCTCCCATAGCTTCCTCCGGACCAAATGCAAAATCGGCTGCATAGAATCCAGCCTTTTTCGCCGCCTTGCGGACATCCCTTCGTCTTGCCAGCACTGTCACTCTTGCTCCAAGTGCCTTAAGCCTCTCTGCAATCGCCTTACCACAGCATCCATATCCCGTCACGATGATTTTTGCCTCATCGATATTGTATGGGCTGTGTTTTACCAATTCTGCAATGACGCCCTCTGCTGTCGCCACCGCATTTTCCTCCGTCACGATCTCATCCTCCATAAAATCCAGATAATGAATATCTCTTCTCTTTAACAATTCCACCTGTTCCTCCGAAAAGCAGCCCCCTAGAACCAAGGTTCCGTTCGTCAGGTTTTTATACAATATATCATTCAACATCTTCTGCTCTGGAACTTTCGACACTGGAATCGGAAGTATCAACATGTCTGCCTCCACCAGAAAATTTTTCAACTTTTCCAACTGTTCCATGACTGTTTCATTATTTCTGATATCTAGGCAGCGTACATTGATTCCTTTTTTTGTCAGTATTTCTGCCAGATATACCTGGCGCATATCACTAATAAGAAGTATTGTCTGTCTGCTCATACGATTACGCTCCCTTCCATTTATCATATGAAAAAAACAGACCTTGGTGCTTCCACTTCCCTCTTTCATACTATTTTCTGTACTGTTTTATTTCTTTTAAATTTTCAAATTATTCATTCTTTTAATTCATTTTATCTAAATCTTTAAATTTTTTTCTCTTTTTTTCAAAATAAGTGTTGACATACTCATTTTTATCAGATACAATAAGCTTACAAAATAACAAGAGAGAAAAACAAATCGATTGAAGGAAACCAATAAGAAAGGAAGGTACAGACCACCAGAAAGATAACGAATTACCCCAAACGATATTAAGAAAGAGAGGTACGGACCACCAAGAACGTAATTGCATTCGATTTTTCTTTTAACCAGTAGCCAAACATGACACTCCACATAATGGAAAGGAAAATTAGTATCAGATAATGATTCGTTCAGATATGATACAATTTCAATCGTCATAGGAAAATGAGTCGAAGGTGAATGAAGAAGAGAAGAAGTCCAAATCGGAAATTGGCTTTCGATCACAAGAAAGACAAGTCCAGAAAATAATTAAGAAAGAGGTAAAGTCCCATGGACGAAATAGTTTAGAAGGCGCCATCAATAAAAATCGTTGATGACGCCTTCTTTATTTATGTATTTATTTATCTAGTCTTTTATTCATCCTGCGACACATCATGCCACGGATTATTTTCATCTGGGTCTGTCGGGTCCCATCCCTTGATCGGACTATCGGTATCAATCTTTACCGCTTCCGGTTTACCTAATGGTCCCGGATCATCATCGTCATAGATCTCCACGGTCGTTCCCTCTGGACAGTTCTCCGCAATCCACTTTGCATCCTCCACCGTCAGACGTACACAGCCCATCGATGCCTGTTGTCCCAGTTTATTATACTTATCCGCGCACAGAGAATCCTTGGACTTGCTGTAATAAGGAACGGAATGGAACAGCACTCCTCCATGGATTCGTGTCGCATATTGTCCATAGACACCTCCATAAAGCTCTCTCCAAAGATACTTTGTGGATATCTGAAAGGTTCCCCTCGGTGTGGCATTATATAATCCCGTGGAACAGATCATCGCCTTGTATGGCACGGTATATTCCCCATTTTCATCCAGCGTATAAATCGTAATGCAATTCTGCTTGCGGTTGACTCTGATATAGTATGGAAGCTCCGGCTCCTCTGCTACCTCAGCATCCGTCGCGTTCTCTTGTTCATCCGCAGAATCCGCATCTACGTTTTCCGCATCACTCTCTGTGTTCTCCACTCCATTAGCAGTTCCATCCACTGCACCACTTTCAGAACCCTTTGCATTCCCAGCGTCATTCATTTGAATCTCGTCCTGTAACAATATCTCATTTTCCTTACTGTCATCCAACGCAAGCTCTTCCTGCTGGTACTCCTCGCTCCATATACTATGTTCCCCACTGATGATCGCAAGGACAGGAATCTCCCATTCCAACTGCAATGCAGTAAATTCGAAGAGTGTTAAAACGCATAAAAAGACAGAGACTGCCACCGCAACGATGCGGGCAGCCCTGCCTTCCATGATTTGCTTTATTATATTTCTCCCGAAATATTTCTTTTCCATATATCACTCTTCTGCCAGCTTATCTTCACTAGCTGTGATCCTGTCCTTTTTTATAACTGTGTCTCTACAAAAATGTCATAGATTGCACGGATTGCATTCTCGAAGTCTGCGTTGCTTACACCGATGATGATGTTGAGCTCAGAAGAACCCTGATCGATCATCTTAACATTAATGTTAGCATGTGCCAGTGCGGAGAAGATTCTACCTGCTGTACCTCTGGTGGACTTCATACCACGTCCAACGACTGCGATCAGTGCTAAATCTCCCTCAAGTTCGATGCTGTCTGGCTGTGCAAGACGATGAATAGAAGAAATAACTGCCTGCTCCTTGCCCTCGAACTCTGGCTGATGTACGAATACTGTCATAGTATCAATTCCGGATGGCATATGCTCGAAGGAGATATTATGCTCCTCAAAAGCACTAAGCACCTTTCTGCCAAAACCAACCTCAGCATTCATCATATCCTTATCGATATTAACGGATACGAATCCCTTCTTACCAGCGATACCAGTAATGGTGTACTTAGCCTGATGACAGGTACTCTCAACGATCCATGTTCCCTCGTCCTCTGGTGCATTGGTGTTACGGATGTTGATTGGGATTCCAGCCTTTCTTACAGGGAATACTGCATCCTCATGAAGAACGCTTGCACCCATGTAGGATAACTCACGAAGCTCACGGTAAGTAATTGTCTTGATTGGCTGTGGATTCTTGATAATTCTAGGATCTGCAATCAAAAATCCAGATACGTCTGTCCAGTTCTCGTAGCAGCTTGCATGTACAGCTCTTGCTACGATGGAACCTGTAATATCAGAACCACCTCTGGAGAATGTCTTGATCTTGCCATCTGGCATAGCACCGTAGAAGCCTGGAACAACAGCCTTCTCACACTTCTCCAGACGCTTGGATAATACCTGCTGTGTCTTATCTGCGTCAAAATTACCTGCCTCATCAAAGAAAATAGTCTCGGCTGGATCTACAAACTCATAACCAAGATAATTTGCCATGATGATACCGTTTAAGTACTCACCACGGGATGCAGCATAATCAATACCAGCTTTATTCTTAAAGTTCTCAGCGATCTTCTTAAACTCTTCCTCTAAAGATAACTTCAGATTCAGTCCATTAATAATTGTGTCATAGCGGTCTTTGATCTTCATCAAAGGAACACGGAAATCCTCTTCCGCCTCTACCAGCTCATAACATTTATACAGCATATCTGTGACCTTGGTATCCTTTGAATTACGCTTTCCAGGTGCACTAGGAACTACATATCTTCTCTCCTTGTCTGCCTGAATAATCTTGCCTACCTTCGCAAACTGTTCTGCACTTGCCAAAGAGCTGCCACCGAATTTCACAACTTTTATCATTTCTTCTGCTCCTCCAATTACCGTTTCGTCAAAGCATCTATTTTCCACTTTAACATTTTAATATAACGAATATATATTAATCATAAATATCGATTCCGTCAAATGCTTTTTTGAAAAAAAGCCCATTTTTCGCTTTTTTTCGCTTATTCAACCGAAATTGGCCCCGCCAATATCTCTTTTGTCACATAAAGTGACAGATCCATCCGGGTCGCCACCTTCCATTTGACCAAGGTCAACTCCATTCCCTCTATCTCAATTGCAGTAATACTTCCGGAATGAATGCAGCTTCCAGCATTTAGGTAAAGGAATTCCTCCGGCTCTGCCCTAAGCCTAGGTCTATGGGAATGCCCCGCTGCCAGATACCTATCATGTTTCCTAGTCCAATCCTCAAGACATTTTTCATAGCGCACCGCCTTTTTATAATTTCTGGCAGCACTGGTGGGATCATTGATTCCGAACCGTTCCAACGGTTTCCACAGATATCGCACCAGAAATCTCGCCAACCGCCAGCAGACAGAATTAAAAAAATCCGCCTGATGTCCATGCAGCATGCAGATGTCTCTCCCCCCCTCTTTATTGTCCAAAATGATAGCTTCCCTCCGCCGCTCCCTCAGTTCCATATCATGATTTCCATATAATTGCTGCAGCCGCCCACTTTTTGCAAAGCAATCAATCAGTTTGTACACATCCTCGTGGCACTGATAGATGCGCTCCATGCTGCGATTTTCCCACAGTTCCTCCCCGTCGCCAAGTTCAAGATAATAAAAGCCTCTTTTCCAGTAATGTTCCAACGCCGCAAAATACAGATACTCGTTTTTTAAGAAATTATCATTCGCCGTCCCCTCACCCCTGTGGCAATCACTGATAACCACGTAACGGCTACAAGCATACAGGGGAAGATGCAGGGCACCTTCCAGTGCCCTATCAATCCTCTCATGACATCCCATCGTTCCATCCTTCCCCTATCTGTCCTTGCAATTCTTCTGCTTTTTCCTGCACCCTCTTCCGCAACGAAGCATTCTTCGAAAGAAAAATGGCACCATATAATAAAAGAACATCAACCGATCCACCGTATCCGTAAAGGGTCGGGATACCACCCGATACAACCAGCACAAAATACGATCAAAAAATTGTACTATTTTTCGCTGCAAACGCCAAATCAATGCCACCTTTCCACTAAAATCGACCCGCACACAAACTTCGTTACAACATATGCGAAACTTATTTCTGGATTGACCACTTTTCAACAGACCATCAAAAAATGCCTGTGCCATCTCTGTCTCCCCAAAGGTAAGGGATGCCACCATGCACAAATCTGCTGGTCTTGAAAAAAGTCCCATACGAAAGCCCGTTAGCCACCAGTGATGGGAACACAGTTCATAGATCTTCGCTCCCTTTTTCTCCAGATAGCAGTATATTTTCGGCATCTCATTATTTTCTACTGCATCGTAATGGGCTGTGCGATAGAAATAAGGAGGTACGATTTCATCCGCATGGTAGATTCCAATCTCTCCACCAGTATTGATGCCATACTGTCCCTTCCAGAATTCGATGAGCCATGTTCGTCCCCCATAGTCAAAGTAAACAGGCCACGCATCAATGACCATACCTGCACTTGCTGCTGCCCGATCATACAGTGCCATATACCCCTGTTTTCTCTGCCATGCGTCTAGCTGTGAGGTGAACACATCCTCATCCCTCTGATAAAAAAAGCCAAATGGCTCTGCCAGTTCGTTCAATATCTGAATCTTTTCTGGCATTGCCATCTGGCGTACTTTGTGTTTACATGTTTCTCTCCATCTTATCACAAGAACAATCAGGACTAACAACAGCAGCACTGCTATCGCTATAAGTGCAATCCCGATATATCCCGCTTCCATCAGCGTGCGAGCAGGCCTCTGGCAAAGTAGTCTGCCATTTCAAGCACCTGCTTTTGTACATCCCGAAATACATCGATACTCTGTCCATACTCGCCATTGAATTGAAGTTCCATCGATTCTCTGAGCATATCCAGATAATTCAGCAGCATATTTCTCGTCTCTCTTCCCCCAAAATATGGATTCTGATTCGCAAGAAGATTGGCAAGCTGATTGGCATTACTGTACCACTGCTTGATCAAATTATTGTAGTTTTCCGTGTCACCGGATTTTAATGTGCGGGCAATCTCTCCTGTCAGCTCCACATGTTCTGTCAACAGGTTCCGTAGCTGTCTTACCACGTTGATTGGAAGAAATCTTGCAAAGATATCCGTAATCTCATCCGCAGTCTCAAGCGCACGCTCTTCCACCGCCTGTTGATCCTTAGCGTCTGCATCCACACTCATCAGATACATCCGATTCCAGAACAGCATATCCAACCATGCTATCCGCATAGCCTCCATAAGACGCTCCACACTGTTTTCTCTCTCATTCGGTGTCTCTTCCTCGTTCTCCTCTTCTTCTGGCATCTGATTTCCCGGCATCTGGTTTCCCATTCCTGGTCTTTGATTTCCCGGCATCTGGTTTCCCGGCATCTGATTTCCCATTCCCGGCATCTGACCTCCCGGCATCTGGTTTCCCGGCATCTGATTTCCCATTCCTGGTCTCTGATTTTCAGGTCTCATCTCAGGTCCATCGTAGTCTTCACCCGGACAGATATTAAGTTGCATACCGATCTGCAAATTATAAGGGTTCACTCCCGGATTTCCAAGAATCAGCTCTGTGACCGTCGTATGAAACTGCCGTGCTAACCGATAAAGGGAATCACCATCCTGTATGGTATATACAATTTTATTCTGACAATACATATCATTCCATCACTATTTGTTTTCTCTATATGATATGACAGAATTGTTTCTCTTGCTACTTTATATATTTACGGATCGTATCCAGAAATACCTGCGGATCGATCGGTTTGGCAAGATGAGCATTCATACCTGCTTCCAGAGACTGTCTCATGTCCTCGTCATAGGCATTTGCAGTCATGGCGATAATCGGTATACTGCCTGCATCGCTACGCTCCAACTTACGGATGGCCGCTGTCGCTTCCAGACCATTCATGACCGGCATTCGAATATCCATAATAATTACTTCATAATATCCCTCAGGATTACCGACCACTGCGTCTACCGCTTCCTTACCATTTTCAGCGTGTTCTACAATCGCTCCCTGATTCTCTAGAATTCTTCTTGCCACAAAAGTATTGATCTCATTGTCCTCTACCAGAAGTACTCTTCTGTCCTTTAAGTCCTGCGGCTGTTCCTCTGTCACCGGCTTCTTATGCTCTCCCTCTGGCTTTGCAATGGTAAGGGGCAGATCGATCACCACTTCCGTCCCCTTCCCGATCTCACTGTTGATGTGGATTTCACCCTCCATCATTCCGACCAGCTTCTTTACAATAGAAAGTCCAAGCCCCGTTCCCTGCCACTGCTGGGCAAGCTCCCGATTCGACTCCTGCACAAAGGCTTCAAAGGCATGCGATAAGAACTCCTGACTCATTCCCACTCCAGTATCTTGTACCACAAATCTCACCCATTCGATATCCTGCTCCCGTCGCAGGCTCTCCGCTGTGAAAATGACCTTGCCACCCTCCGGTGTGTATTTTGCTGCATTGGATAAAATATTAAAAAATATCTGGTTAAAGCGGACAGAATCTGTGTAAATACAGTCCACACCACAATGCATGTCATATTGGAATTCAATTTTTTTCTCCTCCATCAACGGGCGAATGCTGGTATCAATCGCTGAGTCAAATTCCTCCAAGTGTACAATGTGGGGATTTAATTTTAAATTGCCGCTCTCAATCTTGGAAATATCCAAAATATCATTGATCAGTCCTAATAGGAACTGTCCTGAGCCCTCTATTTTCTCCAAATACTCAAGGATCTTCTCGTCCTTACACTCTTCCTTGGCAATGGATGTCATACCAATGATCGCATTCATTGGCGTACGGATATCATGACTCATGTGGGCAAGAAATTCACTCTTAGCACCATTGGCACGCTCCGCCTCCTCAAGGGCTTCCTCCAACTGTTCCTGCTTTTTCTTTTCCTCTTTTACGATATCTTCTATGTCCGTGCAGCTCTTGATAATGCTTCCAATCTGACGATCCATATAAGCGTATCGAAGCATTTTTCTGCGAATGGAACCATCTGCCTCCCGCACATCCACTTCCTGAATGTAGAGGGGTTCCTTTTCCAGATGCTTTACGATGGCCGGCACCTGCATCTTGCAGATATCCTCCTCCAGATGCTCGCTCACTGCCACCTTGCGCAAATACTCTGCAATATCACTGTCATAGTCGTTGCCCTTACGCTTTGGACTGATTGCTCCACTCTCCTTTGCCATGATCTCATAATGTCCATTTCTCGCCAAAATGTACTCTACATAGTCATAATCAAACTCGATAATCAGCTCCATCATCCGGTCTGTATTCTTCGTTCTAGTCACATCCCAGTTACTAAAAAGGGCTATCAGCTCACCTGTATCCAGTCTTGGCACAACTCTGGCATCCACTCGAATCCAGACAACATCCTTCGTATCTCTTCGCTCTGCCCAATAGGTCTTAGAGACATTATCTTTTCCCGACCAGTAAGACTCCATCAGCCCCTCTGGAGACAGATCTTCATTGTCCTCATCTGAGATATGAACCTCTGAAAATAATGTCTCGATTCGCTTGCGATAATCCATCTGATATGCGACCTTTTCCGTAAAATCGCCCCAGCCAGTATATTTTACTGCCTCCACGACTCCCTGCGTCAAATTCACCCTGCTTGTACCAATCAGCAGCTCTGTGTCTTGCATGTCATATTCGTATTCGTCTATCATAGCCACTCCTATTCCAAAGCTCCCTTTACTTTCTTGTGGGAGAAGCAACGCTCCTCCTGATTCGCAAGTGCTCTAATTCTTCCCTCCAGCAACAGTTCGCGTCCCTTTTCATTTCTGGTGTACACCAATTCATACTTACCGATATACGGTCTTAAGCATGCCGCAAACTGCTCCGCATCTTCCTTCTTTTTGCCAAAGCACTCCGGTACGCAGTAAAAACCATCCACATCATTGTGCTTGCCCTCTTTGACCAAAAGATATCGCTGATTATCCACTGGAGCAAAAAACTCTTTAACACACTGTGCAAAAAGCGCCTTATCTCTTCCGCTCTCCGAGCTTAATGCCACCGCATGCCATCCCGAAGCAGACTGTGTTGCCACTATCTTACAACGCTTTTCCTCAAACATATTCTGATCCAACAATGCCTTACGAATGCCCTCTCCCAATGCCTTTAAACGCTTGTAAGGATTCGCAAGCTTTATCAGTGTTGGTAACTTTATCACCGTTCCTCCCAATGCCACCACTGCCACAATGCGCATCACTGTGCCAAGGAAGCCCTTTGGAAAGACAAATGCTGCCACTGTAAACAGCAAGACCGCTGCCACGCCCCAGCAGACTGCTTTGCGGAAGGCATCCTTGAATACCACTTCTGTGACCACCTTCTCCGATACCGTAGTCTCCTCGATGACATTCATCTTTCGGTAGCCGGAAAGTGCCTGCTGCCAGCGTTCCCTAAGGCTGTCCCTCTGTCTGGCCAATTCCAGCGTCTGTTGATTCATCTGCTCCACATGTGCCTTATCGAATGGCGGATTAATAATGGAAAGTCGTCTCATTCCACTTTCTATCAGATCCTCCGTATAATTCAAACCAAGAAAATGCTCCATTCTGCGCTCCAACAGCGTATAATCCGTGCTGATACTTTCCTCGTCCTGCTTCGCCACGTTCCAAGGTCTTAAGCATACGAGATGCCATATATTGCTGGTCTTATCCGGCTTCTCCTTCCATACGCGGATTGCCCTGCCTCGCATCTGATTGCTCAACATAAAAGAGCCTACGAAGCTTGCCAAGATCAATGAATTAACGCAAGGGGAATCCCAGCCCTCTCCCAGTAAAGACTTGGTTCCAATCAGCACCTGCATATATCCCTTGGAAAATAAATCCGTCACCACACCAGTCAAGAAATGAGCATCCCCCACCGCATTCACACGCAGATAATCCTCCTCTGGCAGGGAACCGAACTTAGAAAAAGTGACCTTGCCGATACCTTCTACTGCCTGTTCTAGTGCCCTCTTCGCTTCCGCTGGAATGACCACCACAGTACCACACAGCACACCAAGGCGAAGTCCACTCTGCTGTTCTTTTGCATCTCTTCTTAGCATCTCAAAAAACGGAATCACGCCCAAGGAGCTGATATCCTCTCCCGGCACACCAACGACTTTTTCATATTCCTTGCGGATATAATCCGTCAATACCAATAGGCGCAGTTCTGCCCCTAAGCCTCGATGTTCCTCAGCCACAATCCTTCGAATGCTATCACACTTTCCCTTGGACTGCTGCAATAACTTTTCCATGGCATCGGTGGCAGTCAGATTGACCTTTTTCTTTTCGATCAATCCCTCTGCCTTCAACTCTCCGATCAGCTTTTCACGGTACTCCTTCGGGCAGCTATACTGTATTGCTTCTTCGTAGAGAAAGCTCTGCAACAGCTTCTCCATCCATTCCCGGTTCATCCTCGGAAGTCGCTGTACCCCTAATAGACGCTGTAACTTCGCAGGAAACGGAATCTTCTTCTCCTGCAGGAAGATAAGCAGTGCCGCCAATGCAGATGGATTCTCCAACAGTTCATCCCCGTTGATCATTCCATTCACCCCTTTATGGGTGCTGATATATCCCGCAAACTCTGCATCCTGCATCAAGCGGTTCATCATTGCCACACTGTGTTCTTCAAAGCGGTCAATCTCTGCCCTCTCCTCATCGGTCGGATAGTTAAAATAGACAAAATCCTGATGAGCACAAAGGCTTCCCTCCTTTACCAGCTCAGGAATTGTAATCTCCTCATCAATCTCTCCGCACATATCCATATAACGCTTCCACATCGCTGGTGTGGAGTCATAAGGTGGTGTGGCTGTCAACGATATCACCTTAAGTTCCCCGGACTGCTTTTTGAATTCCTCCAGTGCCTTCCACCACTCGCTACGCAAATGATGGCACTCATCCAGACAAAGTACGCCTACTCCTGCCTCCCGCATGGTAGATACTAAATCAAAATCCGAAAAATCCGCCTCTTCGCTTCTTTCACCAGCTTCTGCTTCTCCCTCTTCCATCACACCAGAAAAACGTGTCATGGCACTGTGAAGCGCCTGATAGGTCGCCACCGTAATTGCCTTTGGTCGCTTTAGATTCTGAGACAGGTAATCCTCTGCACAAAGTCCCTCGCACAAGAAAGCATCTGCGATACGCGCCACCCACTGCTCTCTGATAGTAATCGATGGAGCAAGCACCAATGCTGGTTGTCCTATACGGCGTATCAGTTCGATTCCCAGTGTCGTCTTACCAGACCCCGGCGCTGCAACAATATGTACTTTTCCATCTGCCATATAGCGCTGTGCATTTTTTAACACCCTCGCCTGATAATTCCGCCAAGTTCCTTTAAACTCAAGAATTCCCTCGTAACTCATCGCTTTTCTCCCGCCATGCATTTCTGTCTGTGCAACATCTCTTTCTATTGCCAATCCTGCACTACTTTAATATCTGTTCTAACTGGCTTGCCCTGACTTCAAACTGCCCATAAAAATCCTCATCTGTATTGTATGGTGTCACAAAAAATAAGTTCAGCATAAACATATTTAATGTCTTTGCTGTCTGCTCATCACAATCTCCTGTGACCCGTGCTTCCAACTTTTTACGGAATGCATGCCACCGCACCAGAAACTGCTCATACTTTTTCATCTCCGGCGTATCCAACCACTTGATGATCTTCATCTTACTGCGATCCTTCTTTTTACATGCTTCACTCTGTAAAAAGTAACGCACCTTATCTTCCTCATATATTCTTCCTAATGGAAATACCCGGCACAGTCCGGGGCGCAGTACATGGATACTGCATCTTCCCTGCTCATTCAAAAAAACACAACGTTCCTGCGCTCCTGCCATCTTAAGATTCGGCAGTATGACACCCTCCACCACGTTCAACTCGATCGTATCTGTCAGTAATGCCTCGAACTGCTTGCCAGTAACCTTCTCAAGCCGCCACATATCCATCGGGTCTAAAATAATAGAACTGCCCATTCCCTCACAGCATGCATTGCAACCATCACAATCGTTGCATGCCAACCGCGCCATATCATTGACCTCGTATACTTTTCCATCTGATATCTCATTTAAATCCTGTAACATGAAGTCTAACTATCCTTTCCATTTCCCGCAATCCATTTCCGCAATGTCTTAATCAGTAATTCTGTCTCAATAGGCTTTGCCAGATGATCGTTCATGCCAGCCTCCTTAGAACGGTTCACATCCTCTTCAAAGGCATTCGCCGTCATCGCTATAATCGGAATCCTGCTTCCTATCTCACCCGGCAGCTCCCTTATCCGCTTTGCGGCTGTAATTCCATCCATGACCGGCATACGAATATCCATCAGCACAGCATCGAACTCTTTTCCAATCTCAGTGCCAAATATATCCACTGCCTCAGCACCATTTTCTACTGTCATGACACGCATGCCATTATTTTGCAAAATTCGCCTAGCAATCAACTGGTTCATCGGATGATCCTCCACCAGAAGAATCTTCTTACCCTGCAAGCAATCCACCTGCACTTCGCCGTCTGCATTTTCCTCATTGCTGATCGTACAGATATCCTCTACAATCAGAAAATCCAAATGAATCACAAAACGTGTTCCTGCTCCTATATGGCTGGTCACCTGTATGCTTCCGCCCATCTTATCAATGATCGCCTTGGTAATCGCCAATCCCAGGCCCGTTCCCTGCACCACTGAGGTATCATCCCGCTGCTCTTGGGTAAACGGTTGGAACATCTGCTTCTGGAATTCCTCACTCATACCAACGCCATTGTCCGCCACCTCAAGCTGCATCATAAGGCGTCCCTTCTCTTGTCTGGCATCGTATTTAAAATATATCTCACCATCTTCCGGTGTGAACTTTACTGCATTGGATAATAAGTTAATAAATATCTGCTGGAAACGCAGCTTATCTACCAGTATCGCTCTGCGCTTCTTCTCACCTTCAACCACAAAGCTGATTCCTTTTTGCTCACACAGAGGGGCTATTACCGTTTCTATTCCCTCCATCAATGTGAAATAGCAACAACTCTCCTCATGAAGCTCCACCTTACCGCTCTCAATCTTAGCCATATCCAATACGTCGTTAATCAGATTTAATAAAAATCGACTGGAGGTCTTCATCTTATCCAGATAATCCTGAACCACTTCTGTATCATGGATTTCCTGTTCCGCCAAGGTCAGCAGTCCCATAATCGCATTCATCGGTGTACGCATCTCGTGACTCATGCGGGAAAGGAACTCACTCTTTGCATTATTTGCCTGTTCCGCCATATTAAGTGCCTGCTCTAACTGCTCCTGTCTTCTCCGCTCCTCGGTCACAATATCCTGCACATCTCTGCGGGATACTGCAATCATCTCCTCTTCTCTACTGATATAAGAATAGCGTAGCTCCTTGCGTCTGATCTCACCATTCGGTTCTCTCACATCAAATTCGATAATATAAGTATCATTTACCGCCAGCTTTTTTTGAACAGTCTCCAACTGCATGGAACGAATCAATTCTTCTGTGTTGTCAATCTTAACACCTACCTGATTCTCGAAAAACTGCTCGCATGCCTCATCATAATTGCTGCTCTTTAACTGTGGCAATGTGGTCTTGTTCTCTTTTCCCTTAGAATAAATGGAATTCGTAGCAGCAAAAAGTACACCCACCAGATCGTATTCCAAATTAATGATGGAGTTCATAATGCTGCGCACACAAAATTCCTGCGTAATGTCACTCTCATAATAAAATGCAATCAAATCTCCCGTCTCTGGGCGCTTTAACACACGGCACTCCACTCGAACTCGCACTGGTTCACCGCTCTCCATCGTCCGGGCATTATACTCGATGGTACTATTACAGATTCCTCTGGCATACTCATGTGCCAAATACTCCGGTGACAGCTTCTGATTATCCTCCTCAGAGATTCCCACCTCGAACAAAAAATAACTTGCTCTTGTTCTATAATCCACATGCTGCATCTCTTCCAGCCAGGTACTGGTCATACCGTGAATTGTAATCTCTTCCCAACAGTCTGTGGTCAGATTCCTTCTACCCGTCGCCATCTTGGAAGCTGATGTCTCCTCCCAGCGTCTGCTCTCCTCTAAGAAGAGTCTCTCCACCTGCTTCGCTTCGCTGATGTCTCTGCTGGAGCCAAGTGCCCGCACAGGTCTGCCGTCCACATCATGAATGACCGTCATGGTCAACTGCTGCCAGCAATACTCCTGTCGCTCTGGCAAATACATTCTTGCCTGTATACTGACCTGCTTCTCTCCATTATCAATTCGATCATACATCCGGCAATACCGACCTACATCATCCTTATGTACGATTCCCCGCTCAATAATAGAATCTGGAATATTCTCTATGATCTTCTCTGCATATCCATAAGGATTATGTCCCTCTAAAAAGTCATAATTTATGAGCTGTCGACGCTCTAAATCCACTTCCCACGCCCACAAATCGTTCTGAATCAGCATCTGCACAAAGCGACTCTCCAGTTCCTGATTCTCCTCTGTCTTTTTATTCTCGTCCATGCTACTCTGCATCTTATCCCCCATACCTGACTGCTGTCTCTTCCGTAAAAAACTACTACCTCTATTCTAATCTATTTTCCCCCAAGAATCAACGAAGAAGGGACTGTCTTTGCAGACAGTCCCTTCTTCGTTGATTCTGTAATAAAATTATTCTGTAAATGGAATAACAGCTCCATCATAGGTATCATTAATATACTGCTGGATCGCATCGGATTTTAATACCTCCACCAATGCCTTGATTCCTTCGCTTTCCTCATTTCCTTCCTTAACTGCAATGACATTTACATAGGTCTGTGCAGCTTCGGAGTCAGACTGTTCAAAGGCAATGGAATCGTTTGCCACAGAGTAACCAGCCTGAAGTGCATAGTTACCATTTAATACTATGAAGGCTACCTCTGGTGCCACACGTGCCACCTGTGCTGCCTCAAGCTCCTGGATCTCTACGCCATATGGATTCTCTGCAATATCATTGATAGTTGCTTCCAGACCAACACCTTCCTTTAAGGTGATGATACCGTTGTCCTGCAACAGAAGTAATGCTCTTGCCTCGTTGGTGGTATCGTTTGGTACTGCAATCACATCACCTTCCTCCAAGGTGGACAGGTCGCTCTTAGTTCCTGCATAGATACCGAATGGCTCATAGTGAATACCACCTGCATTTACCAGATGTGTGCCTTTTTCTACGTTGAAGTTCTCCAGATAAGGAATGTGCTGGAAGTAGTTCGCATCGAACTCTCCGCTCTCTACCACTTCATTTGGCAATACATAATCATCGAATATCGTAATCTGCAGATCCCAGCCCTGCTCTGCTAAGATTGGCTTTGCCTGCTCTAAGATTTCAGCGTGTGGTGTTGCAGAGGCAGCCACGGTAATCGTACCCTTTGCCTCACTCTGAACTGTTTCTGCACTGGAGGTATCCGCCTCTCCCTGCTGCTCTACTGTGCCATTTGCAGCGCCATCTGTGCCATTTCCCTCTGTACTTCCGCAGCCGGTCAATGCTGATACTGCAAGTACGCCTGCTAAAATTCCTGTCAAAATTCTCTTCTTCATAATATTTCTCTCCTCTTCTCTTTTATTTGAGCTGCCAACAAAAAACAGCTCATAATTTATTTTAGGGCAAAGTCTCCTTCGCCGAAAATTATCTTCGTCTGTCCAATCGGGATGCTACACGCATTCCGATGGTCTGGAATATCTGAACTAATATAATGAGCAGGATGACCGTCACGATCATGATCTCCGTCTCATAACGATAATATCCGTAGCGGATGGCGATATCTCCTAAGCCACCGCCGCCCACGCAGCCTGCCATAGCAGAGTATCCTAAAATAGTTCCGATGGCTATGGTGCTTCCTGTGATAAGAGATGTTCTCGCCTCCACCAACAGCACCTTTAAGATAATGGTAAATGTACCTGCTCCCATGGAGCGCGCCGCCTCGATGACTCCTGCATCCACTTCCTTGATGGAGGACTCCACCATACGTGCAATAAATGGCGCTGCTGCCACTACCAATGGAACAATGGTCGCTGCCGGACCGTAGCTCTGTCCCACCAACACTCTGGTAAGCGGAATCAAAAGTATCAATAAAATCAAAAATGGAATACTTCTCAATATGTTTGCAATCACATCCAATATCTTATAGACCACTCTATTAGGTCTGATTCCACTCTTATCTGTCACGGCAAGCACGATGCCGATAGGAAGGCCAAATACATAGCCAAATAGGGTCGCTCCCAGTGTCATATAAAGGGTCTCACCAATACCTTTGATAATCATTTCTATCACTTCACTACTCCACATCCTGCGTCACCTCCTCGATTTCAAGTCCCTTCTCGATTAAATACTGTTCCATGTCCTGCTGAAGTGTCGGATCTGTCGGTAATCCCAAGATCATCTCTCCCTTGGCAAAGCCACCCACATTCTTGGTATCTGCCCGAAGGATATTGACTGGTGTGTCAAACTTAAGCACCATATTCGCAATAACTGGCTCAAAGGCAGAATTCTCAGAAAAGACGATTCGCAGCTTCTTGTCACCGGAGAGGCGTTCTACCTGTCGTCCTTCACCTGTCCAATCGCCCTTATCATTATTAGCATTACCGCCTTCCCAGCTTCCCTCTGGTCTGTCCTTTAAAATCAATTCTCTTGCCACCTTGGAACGTGGATGATTGAAAATATCTTCCACCAGCCCATGCTCTGCGATCTGTCCCTGCTCCACAATTGCCACATGACTACAAATTTCCCGAATCACGGACATCTGATGCGTAATGATAACAATGGTAATTCCAAGCTTCTCATTAATGTCCTTAAGTAATGCCAGAATGGATGCCGTTGTCTGGGGATCTAGGGCACTGGTGGCTTCATCACAAAGCAGGATCTTTGGATCACTGGCAAGGGCTCTTGCGATTGCCACTCTCTGCTTCTGTCCACCGGAGAGCTGGGATGGATACGCCTTCGCCTTATCCGCCAGTCCTACCGTCTCAAGGAGTTCCATTGCCCGCTCCTTGCTGCCCTTTTTCTTCTGAATGTCCATCGGAAAGCAGACATTATCGAGCACATTTTTCTGCATCAGCAAATTGAAATGCTGGAAAATCATGGCAATATCGCTGCGCTGTGCCCGAAGCTCCTTTTCGCTGAGACTTCCTAATTCTCTTCCCTCGATGAGCACCTCTCCCGAAGTCGGCTTTTCCAGATAGTTCAGGCATCGTACCAATGTACTTTTACCTGCACCGGACATTCCAATAATTCCATATATATCACCCTTTTCTATCTGAAGGGAGATATCCTTAAGTGCCTCCACGCTGCCTTCCTTCTGCTGGAAGGTCTTACATAAATGACGTACTTCTATAATTGACATATTGATTTCCTTTCTAAAAATGAATCATGCTTTTCTATTCGAGAAAAAAGAGGTGACCTCATGCGGTCACCTCCCATTCATTTTCCTACGCCTTATCTCTTATGAAAACAATCGGAAAAATCGGTTATTGACCGCATCTTAATAAATCCCATGCTGCTACGCATCATCATGGACATCATGTTACCCATCATACATTCTGTTCTTCGAAAAGATGTAATATTCGTCATACCTGATTCCTCCTCTCTGTTGTTAGCTCCTTGATTAACTGTAATCATTATAGCAAGCATTAAAAAAATGTGTTAATACGAGAAGCCGATAATCTGTTATAGGCAAATCCTATAACAGATTATCGGCTTCCTCACTCTATGTATGCCCCAAAATTTCCGCTTTTTGCTTCCTAGCTGACTAGGCATTACATAATCTTTTCCTCATATTTTTTTAATTCTTCAATGTATATCTGCCCAATATGGCTAACAACTGCTCCCTTGCGCTTTACATATCCAATGCGCATCTTCTCTGTCTCCTTCAATGGAATCGCCATATATTCGCTACCATTTAATTCCTCACAAATAATTCCAGAGCACAGGGTATAAGCATTCAGTCCCTTCATAAAGTTTAGAAGGGTCGCACGATCATTTGCCTTGATCAAACGCTTATAGTCATAAGTACTCTTCATCTCCTCCGCCAGATACAGAGAATGATTTTTGCCCTGATCGAAGGACAGACATGGGTACTCATCCAATTCCTCCATAGATATCACAGGCTGCTTCGCCAACGGATGTCCGCTCCACAGATAGACATAGGTGTCACAGGAAAACAGCTCGATGAACTCCAATCCCATTTCCCGGATAATCTTCATCATGACCTTCTCATTAAAATCATTGAGATAGAGAATGCCCAGCTCGCTCTTGAACTCACGCACATTCTCCATGACATCATAGGTCGTGGTCTCATTTGCAGCAAACTCGTAGCTGTCCATTCCCGCCGCCTTTACCGTCTCCACAAAAGCATTCACCGCAAAGGTATAGTGCTGCATGGACACGCTGAACTTTTCCTTATTCTGCTTATCAATATATCTAGACTGTAATAGACCGAACTGCTCTGTCACCTGTCTGGCATAGCCTAAAAACTCCTCCCCCTCCGGCGTAATCACAATTCCCCGGTTAGAGCGAAGAAATATCTGCAAGCCAATCTCCTGTTCCAATTCCTTGATGGTCTCAGAGAGACTTGGCTGGGACAGAAATAACTGCTTTGCCGCCTCATTCATAGACCCACAATCTGCAATGGTCAATGCATATCTTAACTGTTGAAGTGTCATAAGCCCTACTCTTCCTTTTCTAGGTACTGCTTCTTGCTGGAAAATCCTCTGCCGGACACTTCGCTGACACGGTTGATGATGACAAATGCGTCCTTATCCACCGAGTGAATCAGCCGTTCTGTCCTTGCAAGCTCTCGCATGGATACCACAGAAAGTAGCATCTCGGTATCCTGCTTCATATAACCAGTTTCACCTTTTAACATGGTAACACCCCGGTCAATGTCGGTCAAGATTGCCTCCCTGATCTCCTGCACCTTGGCACTTACCACCTTAATCTGCATCTTTGCTGTTCCAAGCATCAAGCACTTATCCAGCACTATGCTATATACAATGACTAGCAGAATTCCATATAAAATCTGCTCGCCGCTACTTCGAAATGCCTGAAGCAGTAAAATCAACATATCAAATACATAAATGGACTTAGACACCGGAATCTTAAAATACTTATGCAGCACCAGCGGCGGAATATCCATACCTCCGGTGGATGCTCCCACACGGATCACCATGCCTATCGCCCCTCCGATGCAGATGCCACCAAAAACGGTACACAAAATCAAATCCTCCGTCATCACATATCCATTCAATAACTGTGTGATCAGCTCCAATGCGATTGGATAACTAAAGGTACTGACGATGGTATTGGCTGCAAACTTCCAGCCAAACGCAAAGAAGCCAATTAAGAGCATCAACATGTTAAATCCCAGAACAAAAGCCGATACCGGCACGCCCGTCACATCATTTACGAACAGGGCAATACCTGTGGCTCCTCCTGTAATAAGCCCTGACGGCAGGATAAACATGGCAACTCCAAAAGCATAGATACAATTGCCCAATATCACGATGACTGTCTCTAACAACCGCATCCATAACTGCTTCATTCCTCTGTCCATTCTATTCCTCGTCCTCATCCTTTTTCATAATACTCTGTATCACACTTCGTATTCCTTTATATATTTCCCGAATAATCGAAAATATTACGAACATCACCACAAATCCCATGACGCCCATCATAATATCCGCGAACTCCATATTTCCCGTGTTCGTCACCTTTTGTCCAATCTCTATCGCAAAGGTGATTACGATAATCAGGGTAAATACATAGATCCATGCGATCACCATCACATGATCCCGCTTTGCTAACCATTTAAAAATAGGATATACCGCAAAGATGAATGCCATTCCCATGATGCCCACCACTAAAAAGTGCAGTTCCTTATCCGTAAAGTTGTATTCGTTGGCATCATTCAAACGCAACAGATAATTATGTATTTTGGCTATATATTCGACAATTTTATATAAAAGTTCCTTCATTTATATCTCCCTTCACCATTTTTGAAATAGATTACTACTAATTCAAAAGAAGTGCAAGCTCGATTTTTTGCAGATTTTGTCGCCAAATGGACTGATTTCCGTGGATTTGGTTGTTTTTTGGAAAATGATTTTGTAAGATAAAATAAAGTTATAGAACGGAAAGGAGTCCTGTTATGCTATCTCAGGAAGATTTATCCCTATTAAGTTCACAACTGCCCTTCTGGGGACAGCTCAGTGCAACGCAGCAGGAACTGCTGGTCGCCAACACAAAGGCCGCATACTTTTCCAAGGATCAATCCCTCCACTGTGGTGAGAACGACTGCATCGGTGTGCTGTTCGTAAAAAGCGGACGAGTCCGCACCTACATCACCTCCGAGGAAGGACGAGAGATTACACTATACCGACTGGAAGCCGGAGATATCTGCATCCTATCCGCATCCTGTGTGATACAGTCCATTGACTTTGATGTGTCAGTGGAGGCAGAGGAGGACTGTGAAGTCATCCAGATCAATGCCTACACCTTTTCCCGTCTCTCTCAGGAAAATGTATATGTGGAACTATTTTCTTATAAAATGGCAACGGAACGCTTCTCCGATGTGATGTGGGCAATGGAGCAGATCCTGTTCACCAGCTTTGACAAACGCCTGGCAACCTTTCTATTGGACGAGACCGCCAAAACTGGCAGCGATGAGATACATATGACCCACGAACAGATTGCAAAGTATCTAGGATCGGCACGAGAAGTCGTCTCCCGGATGCTCAAATACTTTGCGAAGGAAGGTTATGTAGCATTATCCCGCGGAACCATCACAGTCGCGGACAAAAAGCGGCTGCGGGAGATTTTATAGGGAATAGCCACGACATATATGTTCTTTTTGTTCGCGCATAATTCTTCTTATATGAAGTTATCAAAGAATCGTATTTTCTTGGAAGCGGTCACTGCGGAGTCAGAGCGCAAAATCCGGAATCTCTAATGCTCTTGCTTCTGAAATTTGTGATGAGCAGTGTCTTTTGAAAATCAGAACAATCCTAGGCATATGTTCGCGTTTGCAAGAAGGCATTTTCGAGAACTTTCGTGTTTCCCTTAGTGGGTAGCTGAGCAAAACGGAACCTCGCAAACGAATGTCTGAGGTGCGTTCTATCGAGGGCTTCAATAATAGAACGTGCCGAGTTCGGATTGCGAGGTTCCATAGCGACTTTGTGAAGATGCCCACTTAGGGAAACTAGGAAGTTCGCTGTTTTGCCTTCTGCAACGCGGACATATACCGTTGGATTGTCTGCTATTCAAAGAGACACTGCAATGAATTCCAGAAGCAAGAGCAAAGAAATTCTCGAATTTTGCTCCAAAGTCTCCGCAGTGTTCCGCTTCAAGGAAATACGATTTTTCTTAAGTTCTCATAAGAAGAATTATGCACGAGCAAATCAACATATATGTCGTGGCTATTTCTATAAAAAACGCGTGCCGCTTTGGGGCACGCGATTTATTATGCGTTCAGCATATTTAATATTTCATTTTTTGATTTCACTCCAACAGAGGTCTGCACTGCCTGTCCATTTTTAAAGACCATCAAAGTCGGAATTGTCATGACCTTGAACTTCGCTGCCAGTTCTGGCTGTTCGTCCACGTTTACCTTGCAGATCTTCGCATCTGTCACCTCGTCTGCCAATGCTTCAATGGTCGGAAGTAACATCTGGCATGGTCCACACCATGATGCCCAGAAATCTACCAATACTGGCTTATCTGCCTTTAATACCTCTGCTTCAAAGTTTTCGTTCGTAATGTGTAATGCTGCCATATCATTCTCTCCTTTTGTTGCTCTGCTTTTATTTTTGTTATCTAATGACTATTTTACCCATTTTTTTATTTTTATCTGTGAGTAAGTCACATTTCTAAAAGGAGTTTTTCCATCCTGCTTGTCATGGCATTTCACAATCACTTCTTTATCAACAATTTTTCATCAATCGCACATAGAATTCCACAGTCTTTACCAAGGTTTCCACTGGAACACGCTCATTATTGCCATGGATCAAGCCACGCTCCTCCTTAGAGAGCTTCATAGCAGAAAACTTATAGACTCGATCTGTGATCCGGCAATAGTGCCAGGAATCGCTGCAAGCCATCATCAGATACGGTGACACCAGCGCCTGCTGCCATGTGTCAACCACCGCCTGTGTCAGCTTTTCCCACTCAGCACAATCCGTATTTGACTCTGCGGAAGGATTTCTTCCCTCAAACACAGTTACCTCAATATTCGGATTGTTGATTACCTTTTCCAGATAAGCCTTAGCGGAATCCACCGTGTCCTTTCCTAGCAATCGCAGGTTCATGCCCACGGATGCCGTTGGCGGAATCACATTGAACGCCTTGCTTCCCTCCATCTTCGTCATGGCACAGGTGGTTCGCATCATGGCGTTTAACTCACCGCCAGCCTTTTTACAAACCATGTCAAAAAGTCCCTCAAAGCACCAGAGATTTGCAAAAATGATCTTGTATAAAAAAGTGGAATGTCTGCCCAGTGTATCTAACATTTCCCGCACTGGCTTAGTCATCTGACGTGGGAATGGATGCTGCTCCACATCTACTACTGCCTGTGCCAGTTCACCTACCACAGTATGTATCGGCGGCGTGGATGCATGACCACCGTTGCTCTTGGCATGAAACTCGATATTCGTCACACCCTTTTCCGCAATACCGATGACGGCACATTCCTGTTTTACGCCCGGAAATACATGTTCCACCACAGCGCCGCCCTCATCCAGTACCATTGCAGGATGAATGCCCTGCTCCTCGAACCAATCCACGATGGCAGGACAGCTCGGACCGTTGATCTCCTCCTGTCCCGAAAATGCAAAATAGATATCATGCTCCGGCACAAAGCCTTCGCTCATCAGCTTTTCTGCCGCCTCCATAATACCGCACAGGGTTCCCTTGGTATCCAGAGTACCTCTGCCCCAGAGAACACCATCTTCTAAGATACCTTCAAAGGCTGGCTTATCCCACTGCTCTTCCTCCACTGGAACCACATCATAATGTGACATGAACACCACCGGTTCCTCGGAGGACTTTCCCTTCCAGTGATAGAGCATACCGTTTACACCCAAGAACTTTCTGGTGCAGGTCTCGTGAATCCTTGGATATAGCTGTGGCAAAAGTGCCTGAAACTTTTCAAATTCGCCCTTGTCCACCAGACTTTCATCATGATATGAGACTGTCTTACAGCGGATCATCTGCTGCATATCCGCTACAATCCTTTCCTCATCCAGCGTCACACGCTCCTGCGATGGTGCAGGTTGCGGCTTTGGTGTGAACATTACCGCCCGAAGTAAAAGAACTGCCACAAAAATAATCAGCACTATGAATACAATTCCAACTATCATCCATCCCATCCTGCTACCTCCTTACATCCGAGGCATAATCACCCGATGTACCTCAGTCTCACCAATATAAGAAATGATTTCCACAGAACCATTTACTCCCTCTGGCAATGTAAATGTTGTATTGGCATCCCGCTCTTGAAGCATGACTGCCTCGCCACCCTCTGGCAACCAATTGATGGTATAAGTAATTTCATCCGCATTTTCATTCGTGACAGGTGCTAATTTGCAGCTACCATCCTGCTGATACTCTGCAATAACACCATATACATCCGGCTTCTGTGACGCAAGACGCTCTGCATAGCTGTTATAGAATAAGTCCTCCTCCGCAATCTGTCCGGTAAAGAACTCCGAGAACAATTGGCTGAACTCCTCTGCTCCCTTAGCATTAATATGGTCTGTATCTGCATAATAATTTTCATCAAAGGAAAGATACTCTTCCTTACAGAGATTAAAGTCGTAATACTTTACGTCTGTTCCCTCCAACAGTCCATTCATGAACTGGATATAGCTGTCATAGTTTCCCACATCCACCAGACGGAACTCCGGCATTGGTGTGGAGAACAGGGTCAATTCAATATCTTTCTTTTCACAGAAATCAATGATTTCCTGTAATGTGTTGATATAATCCTCGGACACTACCGCCGTATCAATCGGTGCAAAATGCTCCAATGCGTAGGTGTCTCCCACCTGATTCACTGCCACATAACCCTTGCCCTCGTAGCGCTCGAACTCGCTGAACGGATAAGCATATGCTCCATACCACTCCGCCTCCTTCGCCTTGAGAACACCTTCCACGTAGCCCGGTTCAAACATCTTGTCCCAGTTACGACGAGCCAGAATAAAGCTGTTGGAGTAATGCTCCTTGCTGCTCGCGTTCAAAAGATAACCCAATTTATTAAAGGAAGGACGCATATAATCAGAGATAATATAAGTACTTACCATATCCGTCCGATCCTCAAAGGCTGGCATCTGGGATATCTCATAATAAACTTCCAGATACACCTGCTTCACATCATTTGTCTTTGTGACCTCCCGGAGCAATGCAAGAGAACCATCGATCTGCTGTGAGGAAGTACCCACATTAAAGGTATTGGCATCAAACATTTCATCTGTAATCCGCGGGTCAAGAGACCTGTAACAATGGGAAGAACCCACAAACAGGATGTCGATATTCTCCTCCTGCTCATACATCTCATGCATCATGACTCTTGTATAGGAACCGGAATCATCCACAAGTATATATCTCAAAAAGCTGCCACATGCCAAGAACAATGCCACAAAGCATATGACCGCCAAAGCATTTTTCCACTTCTGCATAACTTCCTCCTAAAACTGAAAATAGATGAATTGGCTGGTATCATAAGCAATACCATAAATACCAAACATGATCGTACACCAAACGATTCCAAGATACAGAGCATAACGGAACCATACTTCCTGCTTTTCCACCAGTGCCATCACCGATAGCTCTTTCTCATGCAGGATATCTACCACCATAAGAATTACAATGGCAACCAGCAATATCACCCAGTTCGCGGTATCCAGTCCCAAATTAATCAGTGAGGTAGTCGATGCCACAGTAAACATCTGCTTTATAATTCCAATTGCAACGCTAAAGCTTCCCGCACAGAAAAATAACCATGCAAAGTCTACTAACACGAAATTCACCAGCGTCTTGCGAATACGCTTACTAAAGGAAATCTTCTCTTCCTTTTTACCAGTAATCTTCACCGTAATTGACTGTCGCAGATTTCCGATAATCTGGTAAATCGCATGAATCACGCCCCATGCGATAAAATTCCAGCTTGCTCCATGCCACAATCCACTGACCGAAAATACAATAAAAATATTGATATACTTACGCAGTTCTCCCTTACGATTACCACCCAATGGGATATATAAGTAATCGGTAAACCATGAGGTCAGGGAAATATGCCATCTTCTCCAGAATTCCTTGATATTAAATGCCAGATACGGCTGCTTGAAGTTCAGCATCAATTCAAATCCCATGACCTTTGCCGCGCCTCTTGCAATCGTGGAATATCCGCCAAAATCACAGTAGATCTGGAATGCAAATAAGACCGTAGCCACCACCAGCTCCACCATACCGTACTGGGTATAATTGTCATATACCTGATTGACCAATATAGCTGCACGGTCTGCGATTACCAGCTTCTGGAATAAGCCCCACATCATAAGTAGCAGACCATCACGGATGTTCTTAAAACTCCAGACATTGATATTCTCCACATTCTGAATCTGTGGAAGCAGATTCTCAGAACGCTCGATCGGTCCTGCCACAAGCTGCGGAAAGAAGGAAACATATAACGCATAGCGCAACAGATTCTTCTCTGCCTTGATGTTGCCATAATAAACATCCAAGGTATAGCTCAGCGCCTGAAAGGTATAGAAAGAAATACCTACCGGAAGCAACAGATCCAAACGATACTCAATCGTCTGAAATCCCAATGCCCCCATAGCCGCACTGATATTATCCAGCATAAAGTTTGCATACTTAAACACTGCCAGAATCGATAAATTACTGATCAAACTGCCCGCCACACAGAGCTTGCGGTATTTCGCCTTCTTCGGCGAATCTGACTGATTGATCCGGTCAAGCAGATAACCGCTGGCATAGGTAATCACCGTAGATGTCGCCATCAGCAGGGCATACTTCGGATTCCAGCACATATAAAAATAATAGCTTGCCACCAAAAGCCACAGATAACGCAGCTTCTTCGGTATTACAAAGTAAATCATAACGACAAGCGGGAAAAAGAATAAAAAATCTATTGAATTAAATAACATAACTCTCTCCTCAATCACTATTTCCGTACATCAAAATCCTATTATAATCGCATCAAGGCACGTCCGCAACCAAAATTTGGCTATCCACGCAGTTTTGCACGCAATTTTAGCGGTTCCTTGTAACCTGCATTCTTACAGGCATTAGACACGATTTTTTAATACTGGCATACGCAGAATCTGTACCAGAAGTGGAATCACCATAATAAACCACACAATCGGTTCTGCCACAATAACACCCGTATATCCAAGATATGGCACCAAGGTCGCTGCAATCACGATTTTTCCCACCATCTCAAGGGAACTGGATACCAGCGGTGTGATGTGATCTCCCAGTCCCTGCATGGCATTACGCAAAATACAGATCAACGCAGTCACAAAGTAGAACAAGGTGTCGAACTTCAGATAATTTGTCGCGTTTGTAATGACCACCTGATTATTGCTTCCTGTCACCAGATAGATCAACCAATCCCCTATGGTATAGCTTGCTACCACCACAAGTGCACACCAGATACAGGTATAGAGGAGCGCCAGCTTGATTCCCTTTTTGATTCGTCCAATCTCTCCTGCACCCAGATTCTGTCCACAATAGGTCGCCATCGTCTGTCCAAATACACTGAACATAATCATAAATATCTCAGTGATCTTACGAGCTGCCGTGTGAGCCACGATGATATCCTGTCCCAATTTGTTGATGGCGGTCTGTAAGGTAAGGGAACCGATGTTGACCAAGGAACTCATAAATCCCATGGACAGACCGGAACCTAACATTTTTCTTATCTGTCCTGCATCCTGCTCTCTGAAATCTTCTCTCTTTAGTCGCAGAACTTCATATTTATGAATCATATAGAGGAAGCAAACGATCAGGGCAATCAACTGTGCCAGAACCGTAGCAATTGCGGCTCCCTTTACTCCACTTTTTAGTCCAAGGACAAAATACAAGTCTCCTACAATATTTAATACTACGGAAATCGCCAGTATCACAAGTGGTGTCAAAGAATCTCCCAATGCCCGCATCGTCGCCGCGAACACATCATAGAGCAATGTCACGATCAATCCTGCAATTATTATAGATATGTACTCCTTAGAGGTCGCAAACAAATTCTCTGGAACATTTAAAAACCGCAGGATTGGATCTAAGAATACAAGTCCAACCAGTGTAATTGCAATCGAGATACCAAGCCCCAGCTTGAGCGCCGCCGCAAAGGATTTCTTCATACCGCTCTCATCCTTTGCCCCAAAGCACTGCGCCGTAATAATCGCAAATCCATTTGCCAGTCCCATCAAAAAGCCCACGATCAGACCACTTAGCGTACTGGTAGCTCCCACCGCCGCCAATGCATCCTCTCCCAGATAGGAACCTACAATTCGCGTGTCCACAAGACTATATGTAAGCTGCAATAAATTTCCAAAGAAAATCGGCAGCGCAAAGGATAATATCAAAGTAGATGGATTTCCCTTAGTTAGATTCTTCATAAATAATTACCTTTCTTATCTTCATTCATGATTTACTCTACCACGTTTTTCCCAGAAAATAAATATCAACACGTCCTATCTATCTGTTGATTGCACAAGCTATTTTATATGGATATAATAGAAGTATATATGGAGGAATTATGAGAGAGATACGAACGATAAATGATAACTGGTACTTTTCTAAAGACACAAAGGATATCCCTTCTGCCCTTCCGACGGAATGGGAAGCAGTGACCTTACCACACACCTGGAATGGCATCGACGGGCAGGATGGCGGTAACGACTACTATCGTGGTAAATGCTTTTACGCCAAGAGCTTATCTGGGGATTTATTTCAAGGACACGCCAACTACTATCTGGAATTTGAGGGCGTGAACTCCTCTGCTGAGGTCTACTGGAACGGCGAAAAGCTCACCACCCACCACGGCGGCTATTCTGCATTTCGTGTGCACTTAGATAAAATTAACGAAAAGAATCTTCTTGTGGTGACAGCAGACAATAGCCCGAATGACTTTGTCTATCCACAGAATGCCGACTTTACTTTTTATGGTGGCATCTATCGGGATGTAAAGATCATATCCGTAGAAGCAACTCATTTTGACCTAGATTACTATGGCGCACCGGGCATCAAGGTGACTCCTGTGATGGAGGGCAGTCATGCCATCGTCACTGTGGAGACCTTCGTCAGCTCCGATAGCGTTGACAATGCTTGCTCCTCTGGCAACACCTGCGACAACATCTGCGCTGTTGATACTTCCTGCGAAGTGCTATATGAAATCTGGGACGGCTCTGAAAAAATAATAGAGCGCCGTGTAGCTGCATCCGCTTCTGAGGCAGTTCTCACCATTGAGAATGCCCACCTATGGAATGGCACCAAGGATCCTTTCCTTTATCGCGTCACTGCGACCCTGTTCTGTGACGATACCGCTATGGATCAGGTCAGCACACGCTTTGGCTGCCGTAGCTTTGCATTCGACCCAGAACGCGGTTTTATTCTAAATGGCAAAGTCTATCCGCTGCGAGGCGTATCCCGTCATCAGGATCGCCCACAGATCGGAAATGCTTTGACACTGGAGCATCACAAGGAAGATATGGATCTCATCTGTGAGATGGGCGCAAATACGATTCGTCTGGCACATTACCAGCATGCGCAGGCGTTCTACGATCTGTGTGACGAACGAGGTATGGTGGTGTGGGCAGAGATTCCATACATCTCACAACATCTTCCAAATGGAGTGGACAATACCATCTCCCAGATGAAGGAGCTTATCTTCCAGAATTATAATCACCCATCCATCGTAGTGTGGGGACTCTCCAACGAGATTACTATGGGCGGTGCGGCAGACAAGAGTCTTCTGGACAATCATCACATGTTAAATGATCTCGTTCATGAGTTAGACTCCACCCGTAAGACTACCTTGGCAGCAGTCATTATGTGCTCCATGGACGAGGATGTGATCCATATTCCAGATATCGTATCCTACAATCATTATTTTGGTTGGTACGGCGGCAATGTCTCCATGTATGGCCCATGGTTCGACCGCTTCCACCAGAAGTATCCGAACACACCAATTGGTATCAGTGAGTATGGCTGTGAAGCATTGAACTGGCACTCCTCCACCCCAGAGCAGGGTGACTACACCGAGGAATATCAGGCATACTATCACGAGGAATTGATCAAACAGATTGCAGAGCGCCCTTACCTGTGGGCGACCCACGTATGGAATATGTTTGACTTCGCTGCCGATGCCAGAGCTGAGGGCGGTGAAAATGGTATGAATCACAAGGGACTTATCACCTTCGACCGCAAATATAAGAAGGATGCTTTCTATGCCTACAAGGCTTGGTTATCTGTTGATCCTTTTGTACACATCTGTGGCAAACGCTACGTTGACCGTGTGGAGGATGTCACAAAGGTAACCGTCTACTCCAACCAGTCAGAGGTGGAGCTCTTCGCCAACGGAGTAAGTCTTGGCAAGCAGCAAAGAGATACTTACCCATTCTTCTATTATAAAGTGCCAAATATGGGTGAGACAAAGCTTACTGCTCAGGCTGGGGATGGCAAGAATAAGATGCTTATCATGGATGAGAGCATCATTCGTAAGGTAGATACCTTTAATGAGGCTTACCGGATGTCCATGGAGGGAGCCGTGATCAACTGGTTTGAAATCACCACACCGCCGGGATATTACTCCATCAACGATACCTTAAGAGATGTCATGTCTACCTTCCGTGGAAAGATTGCCATTCTTAAGTTACTGTTGACATTGAAAAAAGCCGCAGGAACTAAAGACACAAAGAAGCCTGACAAGAAGAAAAGCAAGGGAATTACCGTTGCCGGCTTCACCCTAAATAAATCCATGTTCGAGATGGCAATGAGCTTTACCATCAAGCGAATTCTCATGATGCTTGGGGATGCCATGACGAAGGAACAGATTCTAGAAGCTAATGCTTCCTTGAATAAGATTAAGAAGAAAAAATAGACTTGTAGCATTCATTCACGCAAGGGCAAAAAAAGTGTGACTCCATAAGGGAGCCACACTTTTTTGCTGCCACTAACTAGGCATTTTCATTCACTTTGGTCTTGCGGATAATCTCACGAATTGGAAGTACACAGGATGGCGAAACAGACAATTCATCAATTCCCATCTGCAACAACTTCTCTGTCAATGTCACATCCGCTCCCAGTTCTCCACAGATTCCGACCCAGCAGCCATGCTTATGACCGTTGTCAATGGTCATCTGAATCATTCTAAGAACTGCCGGATGGTGCGCATCATAAATATTATCCAGCTTCATGTTCTGACGGTCGATTGCCAGTGTGTACTGGGTCAGGTCGTTGGTTCCAATACTAAAGAAATCCACCTCTTCTGCCAGCATATCGCTAATCATGACTGCTGCCGGTGTCTCGATCATGATTCCCTGTTCCACATTGCCATAGGAAATACCCTGCTCATCCAGCTCTGCCGCAATCTCCTCCACCAGTTGCTTGATTTCACGGACTTCTGCCACGGATATAATCATTGGATACATGATCGCAATCTCACCAAAGGCACTGGCACGCAGCAACGCACGAAGCTGTGTCTTGAAGATATCCTTGCGATCTAAGCAGATTCGAATCGCACGATATCCCATGGCAGGATTCTCTTCCTTATCCAGATTAAAATATCCCACCTGCTTATCTGCACCGATATCTAAGGTGCGCACAATCACTTTCTTTCCAGCCATATTTTCAGCCACCATCTTATATGCCTGAAACTGCGCTTCCTCATCTGGATAATCCTCTGCCTCAAGATAGAGGAATTCGCTTCGGAATAATCCGATACCTGCGGCATCATTTTCCAACACACTTGCCACATCCTTCACACTTCCGATATTGGCATACAGATGGATGTGCTTACCGTCCGCTGTCACATCTTCCTTGCCCTTTAACTGCTGCTGCAACTGGCGTCTCCGCTCATCCTCTTCCTTCTGCTTTTTCAAACGCTCCAAAGTCTCCTCATCCGGTTCAATGTAAAGCGTTCCTGTGTATCCGTCGATGGCTGCCATCTTACCATTCCACTCCGGCATGATCGGAACACCAATCAATGCTGGTATGTTCATAGTTCTTGCCAGAATCGCAGTATGTGAATTAGACGAACCGTATTGGGTCACAAATCCAAGGAGCTTTTCCTTATCCATCTGAACCGTCTCACTCGGCGCCAAGTCGTCTGCTACCACGATGACCTGCTCATCGCCAAGCCCCCGGAAGGAATCTCCACCGCAAAGTACGTTGACCAGACGCTCGGATATATCCTTCACATCTGCTGCTCTTGCCCGGAAATATTCATCTTCCATATCTGCGAACATCTTGGAAAAATTATCTCCAGTAGTCGCCACAGCAAATTCAGCATTTACCTCCTGCATGCGAATCATGTTCACGATAGAGTCCACATAATCCGCATCCTCTAACATCATCTTGTGTACTTCAAATACCTCTGCGTTTGCCTCTCCCACTTCCTTTAATGCCTTCTGGTACAGATTGTCCAGCTGCGCCATAGCGTCTTCTCTTGCCGCCTCATACCGTACAATCTCAGCATTAACATCCGCGACCCGCACCCGCTTCACAGATACTTCATCCTTGGAATAAAATAAAATTGGTCCAATGGAAACGCCTTTTAATATAGATTTTCCTGTATATTGTTCCATGTGCTTCTCCATTTCTATCTGCTATTCTCTTACAGATTTTCCTGAAAGAACTTCAGCATTGCCTCGTATGCTACATCCTCATCATCACCAGAAATCTCCACTGTAACAGTCTCTCCGCACTTCACACCAAGACCCATGATCGCCATCAGTCTCTGGATATCTGCAGACTTATCTCCCTTGCAGATTGCAATCTTACTTGTATAATTCTTTGCCTCTTTTGCCAATAATCCTGCTGGTCTTGCATGGATTCCGATCTCGTCTGTAATAGTATATTCAAATGTTCTCATAATATTTTCCTCGCTTTCCTAATGTGCCCCAGATTCCAGCTCCTCATTCGCTACCCTCTCGATATGCATTGCCAGATATCCGATCTCAACTTCATTTAATTCACGCTTCAGATTCTTTCCAATCTTATCACATATGGTCTTTGCCATCTGAAATGCCTGCGGGAACTTCACTCCCATATAATCATTCATATTAACTTTCAACTGCTCTCCGCTCATCGTCCGCGCCACCATATAGCGGATATGGTTCATTAGACGATTATAGGATAAGGACATGACCTCGATTGGTTTCCCAATCTCCGCCTCGATCAAGGAAACACATTCCCTCACTGCCATCGCCATCTGCATAGCATCCGACACCTTGGCATCCTCGATTGCAGAATGAATGTGAAGAGCGATGTAGCCCACCTCATCATCATCAAGCTCGACCTGTATCTTTTCCCTTAGTATCGGCACCACGGACTGTGCCACCTTGAACTCCATATGAAAAAGAATTCGTATATCCTCTGTCAGCGGATTGCTGATCAATTCCTGATTCTGAATCCGGGCGACCGCATAAGCAATATGATCGGCAAGCGGGAAGAGAATTCTCTTATCAATTTTTCCAAAGACCTTTTCGGCCTCCTTTAACAGCTCTGCTGCAACTTCCAGATAAACCGGTGGTACAGACTTTACCAATTCCCTTGCATCTCCACGCTCCGTAGATTCCTGCAACGAATAAATCGTATCTTCGGGGCGAGCCTCGAACTGCTCACTGACCTTTTTACCAAAGCCAACACCCTTTCCCATAATCAGGTATTCCTGATTATCTTCACATCCGATTACGATTACAGTATTGTGGTTCAACACTTTCCTTACTCTGTACATGACCTCTTCCCCGTTTCCTGCCGTTTTAATCACGATCTAATCACTTATCCTTCCACTTACATGGTGATTCTATCATTGTCTACTCATAGAAATCAACTGCAAAGAGCGCTTCTCCCGCTTCAATCGCTCCGCTCTTTAACAGTCGAATTTTCTGATTATCTTCCAACTCGGTACACAACACTGGTGTCACGATGGATGGTGCATTTTCCTTGATATATGCCAGATCAAGCTTTATCATAGGCTCACCCTTCTTCACCTTCTGACCATTCTCAACATATACCTCAAATCCCTGACCATTCAGCTTCACTGTATCGATTCCAACATGAATCAACAGTCCAAGACCAGAATCTGTCTGGAATCCAATCGCATGCTTGGTGTCAAATACGAAGCACACTTCACCGTCCTCCGGTGCTCTCACAATGGCATCCTCTGGGGTTACCACTGCACCATCTCCCATCATTCGCCCTGCAAACGCCTCATCCGGTGCCGTAGATAAATCTGCCGCCACTCCCTTAATCGGGCTTGAAATGGTAACAGTCTTAACTACTTTTCCTGTCACTTCGGATGCAGTCTGCTCAGCTACCTCTAGCATTTCTTCCAACTGTACCTCTTCGTTTGGAGCTGTTTCTAAATAATCTTCCAGATTAGACTTAATCACAGTAACTCTTGGTCCGTAAATGACCTGTACACCATTTCCCTTGTGTACCACGCCGGATGCTCCTGTTGCCTTTAATACCGCATCATTTACAAGCTCAGATTTCTTTACAGTACAACGCAGTCTGGTGGCACAACAATCCACATCAGATATGTTTTTCTTACCACCTAATCCACGACAGATCGCTGCAGAAATTTCATCTTCCTCAGATTGTGAAGCGTTCGCGTTTTCCTTTTTCTTGGCTTCCACATCACTTCTACGGTACAACTTTACCTCCTCCGCATCATCACGTCCCGGAGTCTTTAAGTCCATCTTCTTAATTAAAAAACTGAACAGGAAGTAATACACGATGAAGTAACCAATTCCTACGATTACGATCCAAATCCAGTTGGTCTTCTCATTGCCCTGTAAAATACCAAACAGGAACATATCAATCAAGCCACCGGAGAAGGTCATTCCCACACCAACGTTGCAGATATGCATCAGCATATATGCAAGACCTGCCATTACACAGTGGATTGCATAAAGTAATGGCGCTACAAATAAGAATGTAAATTCAAGTGGCTCTGTAATACCTGTCAGCATGGATGTCAGTGCTGCGGATAAAAGCAGGCCGCCGACTACTTTTCGTTTCTCTGGCTTTGCAGTACGGTACATTGCAAGGGCTGCTCCCGGAAGTCCGAAGATCATAAGTGGGAACTTTCCTGACATGAATCTAGTTGCAGATACAGAGAACTGCTCTACGGTCGGATCCGCGAGCTGAGCAAAGAAAATATTCTGTGCTCCCTCTACCATCTGTCCAGCAACCTCCATGGTTCCACCCACGGCTGTCTGCCAGAATGGAAGATAGAATACATGATGCAGACCAAATGGAATCAACAGACGCTCCATCAAGCCATATACCCATGTTCCCGCATAACCTGAATTTAACACTACGTCACCAACTGCATAGATTCCGTTCTGGATCACTGGCCAGATAAAGAACATCACGATTCCCACTGCTGTATATACCAATGCAGATATGATTGGCACGAATCTTGTTCCACCAAAGAATGACAGCACCTGTGGCAGTTCGATCTTGTAGAACCTATTGTGCAGTGCTGCAACTCCAAGTCCCACGATAATTCCACCGAATACACCCATCTGTAAGGATGTGATACCACAAACGGAAGTGGTAGCTCCTGCAAGCATCTGCTCTGCTCCACCATTGATGGTAATCATGGCAGAGATAGAAGCATGCATAATGAAAAATGCAATGGCTGCCGCCAAAGCCGCTACTTCTTTTTCCTTCTTCGCCATACCAATTGCAACACCCATTGCAAATATAATCGGCAAATTGTCGAACACAATGCTACCTGCTGCACTCATGACCTGAAAAATCGCATTGAATACGGTTCCCGGTCCTAGGATATTCAATAATCCATAGGTTTCAAGCATCGTTTCATTGGTCATGGAGCCGCCAATTCCAAGCAGCAATCCCGCTACTGGCAAAATGGCAATTGGAAGCATAAAGGATCTTCCTACGCGCTGTAAAACGCCAAAAATCTTGTCTTTCATCTCTTTTCTCCTTTTCTTGGTCTGGATGTCATAGAGTGTTGCCAAGGGTAGATTTTTGTATACAAAAAAGGCATTAACACACATAAACATCCAAAAAAATATTTATGCATAGTTAATGCCTTGCTTCCAAACAAGTAACATACTATATCACTGCTAATCTAACATAGCTCATACGCTCTTGTCAAGCCTTTATCTCAAAGGAATACGATCGTATCTAATGTAACGCAGCGCATATCCTCTTCCAGCATCTCAATATTGCCATCTGAGTGTTCTGTCTCTCTGGAAAAATAATATACGGTGCGTACGATGTCCTTTTCCTCTAATGTATATCCATTATTACACCAACGTTCCAGAAGCATCTCGGTAATCAGAAGCACACTTCCGATTGCCATCTGCATCTTGGAATAAGCTTCGCTGTCATATACCGCTCCACAGAAATAGGTATCCATAAAATATACCAGCAACTGCTCACGCTGTATATCCCAACGCTTATTGTGTCGCTGCATCCATTCCATAAATGCGCGACGCGTTTTCTCATATTGGTATTCTGCTTCTTGTGCCGACATATCCTGCCCAGATTCCTCTGATGCCATGCTTTCCTTATGGGACTTCTCTGCTCTCAGCTTCTCTAGCTTTCTTGCGGCACTTGCCCGCGTCCGTTCCTGTCCATAACGGACTAAAACTTCGTCACAGACCTCTAACTCTTCTCGCTTGATCCTGCCTTGTATGTCATGGGCTATTCCTAATACGAGAACCATGCGCAATTCCAATTCCATCGTTCTATCCTGTAAAATATCCCTCATGGTCTCTCTCGTCTTTACCAGCTTTTGATATAAGGCATGGTCAAAATCGCCGTAACACTCCCGCCCTTCCCGTTGGTGGTTTGTGAATGTCACTGGCTCGTCTCTTGTCAACAAAATCTGCGCTACCCTTGGGCAGGAAAGTGAAAGGGTAATCTCCCTCACATTTTCGAACTCCTCCACATGTCTCGGATACATCCGGCATGTCTCACAGAGGTGCTCCGCCCCTAGATTCTTATAGATATCGCATAAGTTCTTATTATCTAAAAATGCACACCGTTCATTCCTGTCACGACAGAAGATGCCCTTGCGCCAGTCGATCGATCGACGTAGACGCTTTCCAAATTCGCCCGAAACCTTGCGGTACTCCGCAAGAGAACGCTTATCTACTTCTATCTCCCAGCCTGCACAACAGGTGTCTTCACACTGATCTGCGATGCATTCAAATTCCTTATAATAGTTCGGAATGCGGTATAACATATTGCTTTCTCCTTCGTATCATACTTCTTATAGGATTATGGCTGTGCAGTCCATAATCCGTGAATATTGCAGTACTCATATGCTGCAATAACTTCGTCTCCCTCTGCAAGAACGAACTCTGCTCTCGGTGCATCCTGTGGGGTCAACATCACCCGCTGGGCTCCCTTCTTGGTCTCCAGTACAATCCACTGTATGTAATGCTCTTCTGTCATCGGATGTGCAACTTCTCCGACCAATACGGTCACCTTCGCTCCATCGATGGCAATAACTGGTACATGCTTCTCAGCCGCTCCATCTGTGGTTCCCGGAATCAATTCCTTCATCTGCTCTCCACAGCATACCACTGGCACACCGGATGCATTCATGAAATCAATGATATTGCCGCAATGATCACACTTGTAAAACTTCATAATTGGTACCTCCTTTGATTATTCGCGGTTTTTTTTATTTACGGTACCATTATAGCGACAAATGATAGAAATTTTCAACATAATTGTATTGACATTTTGTGTGGTTATTCGACGTTTTCTGACATTTTACATGGCAGATGAAATCACAACTTCTGCTAAGTCATATACATATGCAAAGTCAACTTTTTTGATAACGTATAATTAGTTTCGCAAATTCAATTTCAAAAAAATAGACATGGTCTA
>CAZBFN010000007.1:38453-144819 GCA_964491235.1 uncultured Roseburia sp. | reverse complement strand
CACGCGGCTGTTAACCGCGCTGTCGTAGGTTCGAGTCCTACTCGGGGAGCTTTTTTAACGAATATTTCTTGTTCGTTAGAATATAATTTCATAAGGCGACTTAGCCAAGTGGTAAGGCGTGGGTCTGCAACACCCTGATCGTCGGTTCAAATCCGTCAGTCGCCTTTAAAGAGATAAGATAAAATTCTTATCTCTTTTTTTGTGCAATCGTAACGTGGTAAATTAAGGGAAAATGTGATATTATAATTTATATAAGGTTTTTACGGAGAAGAAACGAGAGGGGCTTTACAGTATATGGAGAAACAGCAGATATTTGCAGAGACTGAGAATATCTTTAAGGAGCGTACGATGAGCTTGTTCCTTAGGATTGAAAACAGTCATCTGTTGTCTATCGTGAGAAGAGCGCTCACTATGCTGGTACCTGTCATTATGGTGGGAGCAATTGCGCATGCGATTCATTATTTTCCGATAGATGCGTTCAATTACTTTATTACAGAGCAACAACCATGGATAGCAACACTTCTGGAAATGGTATTTCAGGGTACGTTTGGTATGTTTTCCATGATATTAGTGGTGGCTCTTGCTATCAGTTATGCCATGGAGCGGAATGAAGCCATTGATAAGATGTTTTTCTATGCAATTACAGCGATTGCCAGCTTTGGTACGCAGCTAGTCATGGCGGATTCAGATATGGTCTGGGATATTTTGGGCAATCAGGGCTGCTTTGTAGCAATGGTAGTGGGACTTCTATCCAGTGTGATATTTTCAAAGCTGGAGCAAATAGAGAGCATTTCATTGCGAAAATATACAATTGGTATGGATGCGGTTCTGGTAAATGCTATTCAGAGTATTTTTCCAGCGACGTTTACGGTCGGATTTTTTGCAATTTTTGAATATCTGATTCTTAAAATCTCTGGAGGAAAGGACATATATACACTGTGGTCCACATTTTCAGAGCATATATTTGCAAGTATGGGTGGTGGATTCTTGTCTGCACTTCTCTATACATTTATGGTTCATATATTGTGGGTGCTAGGATTCCACGGTAGTCACATGATGGAAAGTGTTGCAGTGAATCATTTTCAGAATGTAGGGGAGAATATCATTTTCTCAAAGAGCATGTTCGATACCTATGTCATGATGGGTGGCTGTGGTACGACGATCTGCGTGCTGATCGTAATTTTATTTTTTGCAAAGAAGAAGAGATTGCGCAATATAGGCAAGCTGGCATTACCTACGGTAATATTTAATACCAATGAGATACTGAACTTTGGAATACCAATTATGTTGAATCCAGTGCTTGCGATTCCATTTATCTGTGTTCCGATTTTGGCATTGATCGTGTCCTATACGGCGGTGGCGCTGGGACTCATCTCACCAGTTTGTAATGAGATTACTTGGACGATGCCGGTATTTGTCAGCGGATATGTGGCGTCGGGTTCTATTGTCGGGGTTATCTTGCAGATAGTTATTATTGTAATGGGAGTTCTTATCTATCTGCCATTTCTTAGAGTCTATGAGAAGATTTATGACGTAAGAATGCAGCAAAAGATAAGCAAATTGGTGGAAGAACTTCAGGAGTATGAGAAAAAGGGAGAGAATCCTAACTTCCTGCACCGAATGGATGACACTGGTATGGTGACACGTATGTTGCTGCAGGAATTAAAGTTTGCTATTAAGAAGAAGGAACTGTATCTGCTCTATCAGCCACAGGTGGATGGAAATGGTAAGTATATCGGTGCAGAGGCATTGATGCGCTGGAATCATCAGGAATATGGATTTATTTATCCACCACTTATCATTTATCTTGCAAAGGAAGGTGATCTGCTTCCAGAGCTGGAGAGAATGCTGATTGATACATCCGTCAAGGCTATCAAGCAGGTGTCGCAGACCTGTGGTGACCAGTTTAAGATATCCGTAAATATTACAGCACATTCTCTGAACTGGGAGATTGAGGATTACGTTGAGAAGAAGTTAAAGGAATATGATGTTCCAGCTAAGCATTTGTGGATGGAGATTACGGAGCAGGATATGTTGACCAACTCTGATATGGTAATCCGTAAGATCAATCAGTTGAAAGAGGCAGGACATAAGCTGCTCATCGATGATTTTGGAATGGGACATACCTCCTTGATTTACCTGCAGTCAGAGTATTTCGATGTGGTAAAGCTGGATGGTTCACTGGTTCGTGATATCATAAATAAGACTACAAATCAGAAGATCGTAGCCTCTGTCATTGAGCTGGCGAAGAAGCTGAATGTAAAGGTAATTGCCGAATATGTGGAGACTCAGGAAGAGTGTGATCTTCTAAATGAAATGGGATGCGATTGGTATCAGGGATATCTGTTCGGAAAGCCGATGCCATTGGAAGAGTTTATTCAGAAGAATATAGAGAGCAAGGATAATTAGCTTAGAAAAGGGAGTGCCAAGTATGGCATTTCCTTTTTTGTGTAAAAAAATATTTATGAAAAAATTTTTCGATGAAGATAGTAGGGAAGTCTTAAATCTAATTAGATGAATATAAAAATAGATATTGACATTATCTATATCCCATGATATAGTCATGAATATCAATTAGATATATATCTAAATAAAATAATGCCTTAAATAGAAAAGGAGAGTAAAATGGGAAAATTTATAGCATATTTAGAAGATAAAGTGATAACATGTGAAAAGGAAGAGAAGCAATTGATTGCCTCCGAGCGTAAGGATGAAGCAAATCTGGTAAAAGTAAAGAATAACATATATGGTGTATGCAAGACGATCTATGAGGCTGTTGGAAAGAATACGAAGCCAGAAGAATTGAATGAAAAATATATGGCGAAGCTTGACCATTTATCCCGGACATGGAATGAATCTTATGAAAAAGCAAAGGAGTTTCATGATGTGGAGAAAATTGTAGTGGAGGAGACAAAGTTACAGGTATTGAAAGAGGTCATAGCATATTTTAAGGCAGAAATGTAAGAAGGAGATGGGAGATATGACAGAAGCGGATGCAATTAAGCTATTTAAGTGCCTGGCAGATAAGTCCAGATTACAGATATTGAAGTCCCTCATGCGGGAAGATATGTATGTGGAACGTCTGGCGGAGCGACTTGGTTTGACACCAGCAACAATTTCATTTCATTTGAAAAAGCTGGAGGATGCCAGAGCAGTTACTTCCTATAAAGAGCAGTATTACACCATGTATACGTTGCGCAAGGAAGTATTTATGACATCGATCCTTGATATTATCAAGGAGGAATCCGATGAAGCTCAGGAGCAGGCTGCAAGGGAAGAAGCTTATCGAAAAAAAGTAATATCGAGTTTCTTTGAGTATGGGAAGCTCAAGTCCATTCCGGCACAGCGAAAGAAGGAGTTAATCATCCTTGAGGAGATTGCAGAGCATTTCGAAAAGGAGCGAATCTATACCGAGCAGGAAGTAAATGAGATCATAGGTCAGATACACGATGATTATTGTACGCTTCGAAGAGATATGATATCTGAGCATATCATGCGAAGAGAGGGTACGAATTATCAGCGCATATAGCTAGATTTAGGGCATTCTACTGCCAGGAGAGTGACAAAATGCGCCAGAATAATGTATGATATTCGTGAAAAAAGGGGAAAGGAGTGATAATTTCATGAATCAGGAAAAGTTTGGTGCATTTGTCTGCGAGCTCCGCAAAGAAAAGGAAATGACTCAGAAGGAGCTTGGAAATATCCTTGGGATTTCGGACAAAGCCATATCTAAATGGGAACGTGGAGTCAGTCTGCCGGACATTACGATGTTCGATAAGATAGCGGAGACCTTGGGAGTCAGCACCTTAGAGTTGATGGAGGGGCAGCGCCTTGATGAGGAAAAGGTAGACCGTAGGGAGGCTGAAATAGCTGTGCGGGATACGGTGGGACAGGCAGTGATCCAGCAGAAGCGAGCAAAAAAAAGAACCATTTTTTATACATTGCTAACGGTAGTAATCGTGTTGACTTTCTGGATCAGCATCAAGCATATATTAAATTATGCGTTGGATCAGTGGACAGAAGAGAATGAAAGTATGGCGCATCGCTGTGAATTATCCACATACTATGCAAATGATCATGTGGAAAACTATTACATATCAGTTGAACCTGTGGATGAATATGTATGGGATTACCACGTATATGGAGTAGGTGCGGAAGGAAATAGCCAAAAATTATTTACTTTGCGGGAAAATGGTATGAAGTTGGATCGAAATCCTAAGTTGATTTGCAGAGATAATTCTTTATACATATTGTTCGAGGGATTGGATAATGAAGATCCTGTGGAACGTATTTACGATGAAAAGATAGGAGCTGATCCTCAGGGATTTATACCATGTCTATATCGATATGATATTGAGCAGGGTACGTTGGAGGAGATAGCGGTTGAACGGGAAACAGAGACCATGCTTGTGGATGCTTTTTCTTATGAGGGCGAGGATATCTATATTTCCCAGCAATTCAAAGGTATTTTTGGACTGCATCTGGGATTTTATATTGGAGATAAGACATATAGCAGTCAGGGAATTGGGGAAAAGTATCCGAATCTCTTTGGTGATGGAGGATTGAAGTCTACTGGGTGCATAGATGGTGACTACTATTATGTTCTAGGACAGGAAGGAATCTATGGAATCGATCTTATCACAGGAGATGGGGCATACCAGAAGGAAGTAGATTTCTCTTACTGCTATCGTGGTGAAATGCAAAAACTCACAGTGGATGGAGAAGAGCGATATGTAGTGGCAGCGGCATTTTATGATGAGCTAGGGGACTTTGGTAGTGCGAAGACCTTGCGAACGGTCGTTACTGTGTATGATAAGAACTGGAATGAAATCAATGAGGTAGAACTTCCAGTTGGAATGTCTGCCATCGAATGGGGAAGCGAGAGCGCTGTCATTACAGCATTTGAAAATAATTGGGAATATGGAAGCTATCTGGTGAACTTTAAGGATGGTAGTACCCGAAAGCTAGATGAGATTGATTGTGAGTTATATCCGGATATGGAGCATCTGGATGAGGCAGAATGTTTAGCTGAACAATGGGTCTATGTGAAGAGCAGTCAGGGATATTACTATACAAGCGAAGAACCAGTATTTGTGGCAGAGTAGAGTTCTATATCGAGAAATACTAGAAAATAAATAATAAGCAGTCTTTATAAAAAAGCCTCTGTGTGAATATTTTCACATAGAGGCTTTTGGTAATCAATTATGAAAAGAGCTGTATTACGATCATTGCAATCCAGAACAGGAAGAAAAGTCCCATTCCCATATTCAATATTGTAGTAGTGAAACGCTTTCCCTTTGGAATGGTAACTTCGCCTGGTACGATCTGTGCCTTAATCTTTTTAATGTTTACAAAGAAAAGAACAATACCTGCGATCGCGATGCCAAGTAAGATAAACGCATAGACAAAGTATACCAATACAGGTCCCATATTATCCATCATATATGTCATCAGAGTGGCAGGATCATTCAACGCATTGGCAAAGTCTTCACCAACGAACTTAAGAACTAACATACCAACTACAGAACCGAGGAAATTGTTCAACATATGCAGAGAAATAGTGTAGCGAACATTTCCTGTCTTGGTATAGATAAATCCGTAGCAGATACCAAGTGCAAAAGCATAGACGAACTGATTTAAATTTCCATGGAATAATCCAAACATCAATCCAGATAACAGAATAGCAACGGAGTCACCGTACTTGATAGTTCGGTCGATGAGCAGCTTACGGAATATAAGTTCCTCTGCGATTGGTGCACAGATTACCATAATTAAGAAGTTCACGCCGATGGTCGAGCTACTAGCGACTTCAACAATTGCGTTGGTAACTGGGCTTCCCTTGATTGCACCAATGATTGATGTAAGAATGATACCAATATAATTGCTAACATAAACTGCACCATAGCAGATGATAAATGAAATCAGCCACTGCCCAACTGTCATTTTCTTCTTCTTGAGCTTACGAGCTGGAGCTGTGCGGATCAAAAGTCCCATCAGAGGCATAGAAATCGCATACATTGGTAACATAGTAATCAATAGTGAAGTCGCGGTATCGAGTACTGAATCAGGATTGATGGTATTGGTAATCACATTGGCAATCACCATTGATAGAATCTGTCCTCCATAAATAATCAGAGTTCCGAGGAAGAACATCAATCCCACTTTGGAGAATTGGCGTCTTGCTTCCTTTACTGTGTCATTGGTCATGTCGACAGCCGGTGCTGTGGCATTTGTTGTAAATTCGTTTTCCATAACTAATCTCCTTCTTAAAATAAACTTAAAATAGCTTGACTAGCTTTCTTGTCTTTTTGACAACTTCCCTTGTCAAAGCCATTATAACAGTGACAAGAAAAGTTGTCAACAATTATTTTGATAAAGAAAGTATTTAAAATTACTTGACCTGTCGTAGTAATTGTGATATAACTACTTCATCAGACGTAGTACTTCTGTCGAGGTAATTTGGAAGGGGATGAGTGGTTGATTGGAAGCGATGTCATGCGTGGATATAATGATCTCATGATTCTAGCCTTGCTGAAGAATGGTGATTCTTATGGTTATGAGATATCAAGGCAGATTAAGGAGATTTCCGAAGAAAAGTATGTGATGAAGGAGACTACATTGTATTCTGCATTTACCAGATTAGAGAAGGAAGGACATATCACTTCTTATTTTGGAACGGAGTCAAATGGGAAAAGGAGAACATACTATAAGATAACGGAACAGGGAATGGCATTTTATCAGGAAAAATGCGAAGAGTGGAAGTTAGTGAAGCAAGTTGTAGACAAATTTATATAAGAGGAGAAAGTTATGGAAGTTATTTTATCTTATTTAGAGAATATGTTTTTAAACATGCCAAAGACACCGGAGGTGCTTCGGGCAAAGGAGGAGCTTGCCTCTATGATGGAGGATAAGTACAATGAGCTGTTGGCTGAGGGAAAGAAGGAAAATGAGGCAATCGGCATTGTGATCTCTGAGTTTGGAGATTTGGATGAGTTAAATATCGCAAATGCACAGTCCTATGATGGTGAGGCATCACGCGTAGTGACTCTCACTGAGGCAGAGGAATACATAGAGAAATCTGTAAAATCAAATCGACTGGTGGCATTGGGCGTCATGCTTTGTATTTATTGTCCGATACCGGTGTTATTTATAGGTGGCGTAGATTCTTATGTGAATCAGTTGAGCCAATTGAGCTATGTAATCATGGGAATTTTACCTCTTCTAGCTATGATAGCAATTGCGGTTGGACTCTTTATTTATAGCGGAAGCAAGATGGAAAAGTTTGAATTTGTGAAAAAGGAAAAGATACAGATCGATCCTTCTGTGAAGAATTATCTGAATGAGGTTGTAGAACAGAGTCGAGGTGGCTATACCGGAAGTCTGGTATTTGGTGTGATGATGTGTATTTTTTCTGTGGTACCAGTACTGATTACTGGAAGTATGGGAGATGACACCGTTATGGGTACGTTGGGAGCGATTTTGCTTCTTGTGATGGTAGGAATTGGAGTTGCGTCCTTTATCACTGGTGGAACAAAAATTTCCTGTGTCAAGGCGTTGAAACAGGAGGGAGATTTTACACCAGAGAAGAAGGAAGGTAATAAGGTGATTGATGTAATTGCTGGAATTTACTGGCCGATTGTTACAGTAATCTATCTGGTATGGAGTTTTGTTACTATGAATTGGGGATTTACCTGGATCATATGGCCGATCGCAGGAATTCTCTTTGGGGCAATCGCAGCAATTTGCGGTGTCATTGGAGCAGCAGTGAAGAAGGCTGCATAATAAAATAAAGAAGGCTTCATAATAAAAATGGATAAGGGGCTGTCGCTTTTACGAATAAAATCGTTGAGGTGACAGCCCTTTTTGAAAGAAAGGTTTTACACAGTGTGATGCCTTTTATTTATTCCCGCATATATTGGAAAAGATTTTCTTGCAGGTATCCTTGCAGCGGCAGGAGAGACTGCGTTTCTTTACCCGGAAGATGCCCCACATGCCGGATTCCACATCCCATTTAAGACTGCCGGAGCGGTAGAGATAATCGCCGGGACAGGAGGCACCATCCTTTAGCTCCATGTTGTAGGTGTTCCCAATGCTTAGGGCACCCTGTAATGGAATGACTCTAGAGCGTGGATCATCTGGCTGTTGTTTCCACGTGTGACCATGGATCGTAAAGCCAACATTTCTAGGTTTATCGGCGGGCATCACTGTTCGGAAGATGACCCGGTCATCTGTATAGGAGGTAAACAGAGGGGTGGCGGGATCACCGTGCACACGGCTGTTAAAGACCTTGGAGATGTGGTCATCCTTTTTCAGTCGGTTCGCGAAACGTTCCGAGCGGTAGTTATACCCCTTTTCTCCGGTGTCTTCTGCATCCACTTCTCCGTCAGGTTCTGTGGCGGTTGTTTTTACCAGATTCCCTTCCTTATCTAACATACGAATTCCATTTTGAATCAGCACCACACATTCACGAAAGCTCTCAATGCCGGGAGCGACGATCACTGCCTGCTCTTCATGGGCAGCATTGAAAAATGAATGATCCTGATACCAGTCTGCGCCCGGTGGCTCAATGAGAATTGCTCCAAAGAGTCCGTGATATCGGTGATTTCGCATATCTCCGAAGGATTGCAGGAGGCAGGCACCGTATTCAGAATCTGCAAACCACAGATATTTCTTGCTCTCGCCCACGCCCACGGTCTGCTCCCTGTTGTTGTAACCTACATTAATGCCGGAATCGCAGAGTGCATCATAATGTAGGAACTGGGGATTGATGGACACCCGCATGGATGGCTTGTGTTCCTTATCCAGCGGAACTCTTGGGTAATCAAAGTAAGGAACCGGCTGAGAAAACAGATTGTGGAGCGTTACCTCGATCCAGTCGCCAGCATTGGCACGGAGAATCAGAGGCTTTGCCTGATAATCCTCCTGCATTGCCTTGGAGACATCACCAAGTGGCACAAATAACAGCCCATCTGGGTCATGGTCACCGTGGCAGTTATAGCAGATATTTTTCTGGATGGCTGCTATCTCGTATTTTCGTATGACAGAATCTTTGCCGGGACATGGCGGCAGAGGGATGATCTGATTTTTACCTTTGCAAAGTGGCTTTAACCGCTTATTAGGGCGATCGTAGGCTCTTATGATGCCCCAAAGTCCTAGCCATGCGTCATCAATTCCGCCGAAGTAATAGAGATAATCTGCTGGCGCATAGGGCTTGGTGATGTGAATATTAAATGCCTCTGAGATGCCAAGGGTCTGGGATGCCACATCTGGGGAGGCGATATCCGTTACTTCCTTTTTCCATGACATACCAGTGAGGTTAAAGCTGTGTTGTTCCTCATGGGCACCGTCTAGTAACCGGATCATCATTTCATCTCCCGGGTAGGTCTCTAAAATCGGAGTTGCCGGATCGCCGTGGATGAGGGAACTGAAAATATATGCTGGGTCTTCATGACATTTTAGTCGTTCTAGCATCGGTTCGCAGCGGTAATTAATTCCCATGACACCGGGATCGTCATGGGAGCCGGGAACTTCTGGAGGATTTAAGGCATTACCATCTCGATCAAAAAGTAGGGCAAAGTCGTGTACAAAGAGAGCAAATTCACGGAAGGAAGTACCATCCTTTCTGCGGATCACCGCCTTAGTTCCATGGGTCAGTTCTTTGCCAGTTCTTATGTCGTGGAAGGTAGCTCCCGCCTCCTCTATTAATAAGGAACCAAACACACCATGCTGTTGGTGGGAGTTTGCATAGAGGTGGTCATGGAAGAACACCGTATTAAGCTCTGTATTTGCAAAAAAGCGTTCCACCAGAGTCTCATACTTTCTTGCGCCAGCGATATTGTTCCAGCCATTTGCTGCACCGTCAGACACAATGGTGTCGAATTTTACTAGATGGATATGATATCCTACGATATCGGTGATGGTCTCCATTTGAAATGGGCTCTCTTCCAGACGTTCAGGCAGCAGGTTGGTGAGGCGCACTTCAATACAGTCGCCAGCATTGGCACGGATGACCAGAGGCTCTGCCTGAATCTTTTGCTGCTCTATCTTTCGTATATAAGCGTCCAGTCCGCCATGCTCTGCCAAGGTCTCTTTTAGCACAAAAAATCTTCCCTGCGGATCGTGCCAGCCAAAGCGGTTGTAGGTGACTCTTGCTTGAATCAGGGCAATCTCAAAGACCTTGACCTGTGATTCATCGCAAGGGCATTTGTGGCAGCAGTCACTCTGGCAAGTGCAGTCGCATTTGTCGCCATCTGTATGACAGGGACAGGTATCGGTGTAGAGTGCGCCGGGTTCAAAAGCTGGCACAAAGTTGGCGCGTTCCAAGTCTGTGGGTTCGATTAGATTATTCCCGTTTTCATCCAATATACCAAGGGGTGGCTGTAACGGCTCCTCACCAAAGGTTCCATTGATAAAATTAGGATAGCCGGGATGCCAGTTGTCCTTTTTGGGTGGCAGCATTCTATCTCTCAACGGAACTAAGCGCGGAATTTCTGTACCATCTGGTAACGTTCCAGTACCATCCTCTAATCGGTCATGGATGCGCCAAAGTGTCCACATTCCTTCATGAAAGTGAGGATAGAGGTGACAGTGGAATATGACATCGCCAATGGTTCCATTCAGACTGCCTGCTCCGTGGAGAATATCTAGGGTGTAACATTCCTGTGGACTGATGGAGATAGAATCAATGATGGTAGAGTTGGGATTATCCCCCTCCAGCCGCCATTGATGATTATGGAGATGAAAGACATGGGTCTCCTTAATGCCACCGTGAATCAGGCGTATCTTTGAAGGGTCACCTACATAGGCACGTAGAATAGGTGGCGCAGGGTCACCGTAGACCCAAGAACTCATGGAAATATCTTCTCCACTATCCGCAGGGGCATCCGTAAGGGGCATACGGTTACGCATCGGTTCGGAACGGTAGCTGATACCGGTAGTAGAATCGTGCAGTCCAGTGTGGGGATTGATTGGCTGTTCACCGTCTTTATTCTTTATTTCCAGCTCATCGTGAAAAAATACGGCATATTCACGAAAGGCGGGCTTAACGGGATGGTAGATATCCGCAAAAAGTCCGCTTTCTAGTTCTTCTCCAGTCTGTGGGGAAAGCCATCTGGATTCTGCTTCCTCCACAATAATGGCACCGAAGAGTCCGTGTACATTTGTGCCTTCCTCACCACTTCTGGTGTCGCCCATATCGTGAAAGAGATAGACACCTTCCTTTACGGCATACCATGTGTAGGTAATCTTGTGTTTGGTGGTGGTGTCTTTGTTACATCCCACATTGGCTCCGTCAGAGGTCTGCACATCATAATCCAAGCCAAGTACATGCATGGAGAGAGCACGGTTCAATGAGTGGGAGAAATGAATGACGATTTTTTCGCCCACGTTGGCACGGATGACCAGTGGTTGTACTTCTGCATAGGGCTGGGGAACTTTTTTGTTAAAATTACGAAGGGCACCCTCACGGATACGGTTGGCGTCCTTTTTTAGAACATAGAGGAGACCATCTGGGTCATGGTCTCCGTATTTATTGTATACAATTGGAATTTCAATGGCTTCGATTTCGTAGGTTCTTGTTTTGATAGGGCAGGGATAGTGACAGAGCTCCAATTTTTACCTCCTAGCCGATACGGCTACATTCTAAAAGACGGATATAGTGGTTGGCTTCCCGCAATACATGGTCAGCCAGAAGTGGCAGAATAATGGATGAAATCTTGCAATTTAAGATGCCATCTGCCCCTGCGCTCTTAAAGTCACGGTATTCGATGGTCTTAGCAAGGGAGGTCTGTGCCATGGCGCGGCAGTCCTGACGTCTTGCCGTCTCTAAAAGTTCTTTATAATCATTCGCAAACTCATCTGCGGTATCGATTAACTGTTCCTCGGATGGATCTAGGAGTCCCCGGATAAAAAGAGCATGCTCCATCATGATCTGATTCCAGAAAAGCTGGGTCTCACAGAGTCTCTGATAAGAGAGGCGGCGGTTTGACATCAGCTCCTCAATCGTACTGCGGTATAGTTTGGCTTCTCTTATGATATGCTCGATCAACAGTGGATAATTGGCAGTAAAAAGGGTGCAGTTGCCCACTTCCTTTAAAATGGATTCCTTAAATTCAATCAAGCCGTTTAACAGTTGCAGGGAGCGCTCATTGATATGAAAAACTGCACCGAGGAACTCCTTGCTGTCTGGTCTGGCACTGCCGGCACGAAGCGCCAGCTCGCTTTCAGAAATTTTGCTGTCAATGGGAATTCCTGTGAACTGGGAAGTTTTTTGCTCAGCAGGAATCGTGAACTTGGTAACTAATTCGTTGGAGTTGGTCAGGCAGGAATCGATTCTGCCGTTAGCGAGGGCGACCACATCTCGCAGTAAATTTTCGAACTCTATCCGAAAGAAGTCAGCCTTTTGTATCCATAATTCGTCCTTGCAAGGAAAGCCTGCCTGTAAAAAGAGAGCGTGTTCCCGCATGATACGGGCAAAAAATAAATGGGTTTCTATTGAAAGTGATATAAAATTTTGCATGATTTGTACCTATAAAGTTTTCATTTCTATATAGAATATGTGAATATCAGGCTGGGTTGCCGAATATTTTAAAGGTTAATCAAAAATAAATGAATTTCATTGCAACAAAATGGAATCTTTCTTAGACTATATCTATGAATACGAACTTCAAGATCCGTCGGAAAACAAAAACTGTACAGAAATGAGGCGTGTTATGGAAAATTATTTACAGAGGGTAAAAAAAGCAAAACAAGGAGATACGGAAGCGTTTGCCTCTTTATACGCGGAAATATATGAAAATATGTACCGTTTCGCACTTTACACGCTGCGGAACACTGCAGATGCGGAGGACGTGGTCAGTGAAGCAGTGATGGATGCATTTGCTTCCATATCAAAGCTGCGGTCTGAGGATGCATTTAAGAGTTGGATATTCCAGATTCTATCGAATAAGTGCAAGGATAAGTTACGGGAATATACCAGAAAGCCAGTGGAGTTAGAGGATTCTATGGAAGATTTCCATCGGGTGGCGGGTATAGAGGAAGAAGCCATCGTGAGGAAGAGCTTTTTTGAGCTTCCCGATGAGGAGCGCTTGATTATCGGTATGCACCTTTTCTGTGGATATAAGAGCAGAGAGATCGCAGAGATCTTACATATGAACGAGAACACCGTGCGTTCCAAGGAAAGCCGGGGACTTAAGAAGCTGGCAGGAAATATGAAGGTGTAAGGAAGAGCGATAAAGAAATAGGAACAGGTTGGTTAAAGTTTAGATGGAGGTTGATTATGACAGAGCAGGAATTATATGAAAAGATCAGATCATCCGCGGAAGAGATAGAGGTACCGGAGAGCTTATTGCCGGAAAATATGAAGAAGAAGCTGGATGCGGTAGTGCAACAGGATGCGGCGAAGAGTCAAGACAAGACAGAGGGCGGCAGTTCGGATAATGGAATCAATGCACCAAAGAAGTCTGGTCATTGGAGAACAGGAAGAAAGTTCGTGGCGGCAGCAGCAGTGCTTCTGGTATGCACCGCAGGTGCAGGTGCGGTACTGCATGGGATAAGCAGTGATGGTGCGGCATCCACAGACAGTATGGAGATGGCATCGGCAGAGGATAGCATGGAGACCGGTATGGAGACCGCTACCACAGATTGTGAGGCCACATCGGAAGAGGATTGTTCGGATGGTGTAAAGTCGGATGCGGGAGAACTGTATGTGGTAGCCCAAGGATATGGTGAGGTCTACGACATGTTAAAAGAAGCGGAAGATATGCGCTATGAAGCTTTTTCTGATATGGTGACTGGAACTACGATGGATGCGGGAGAAAGTAACGCTATGGATATGGCAGCATCAGAAACAACCACCGCAGTCACAGAGTCTGGAACCGCAGAGAATTCTGGGGAGGAATATTCCAGCACAAATCTTCAGACAGAGGGCGTGGATGAGAGTGATATCATAAAGACGGATGGCTCCTATATCTATATAGTGGATAATAATGTAGTCAAGGTCATTGATATTCAGAATACAGAGATGGCGGAGGCTGGCGAGATCAAGGTATCTATGGACAGTGCGGCTGACCGTATTGTGGAAATGTATGTAAGTGGAGATGTGCTGAATCTGATCGTAGAGAGGGAAGAGACTACATTATGGCAGGAAAGTAGCAAGGAAGATGTGTATGAGATGGATTCCACTCAGGTGACGGAGCTTTTGACTTATGACATCAGCGACAAAGAGAATCCAGTGTTAAAGGGAAGTACGACACAGGATGGCTACTATAACACATCCCGTAAAATTGGGGATATCGTGTATCTTTTTACAGAAAATTATATCGAGATGCCAGATCTGGAGAGGGAAGAGGCAGTGACGGAGGAGCAGGTAGAGAAGTGGATTCCTCTGGTAAATGGAAGCGCCATCGCAGCGGATTGTATCTATCTTCCGGAAAATGGCAGCAATGGACTGGTGATATCCTCCGTGAACGTGGACAATCCAGATCAGATTGTGGATAACACGATGATTATGAATGATTATGTGAATATCTATGTCAGCACAGAGGCGATTTACCTATACGGAACGGATTATTCTGGCAGAAATATCAAGACAGAGATTGCAAAGTTTTCTTTGAAGAACGGAATCATCAATGCGGTGGGAGCCACCTCAGCAGCAGGAGAGGTATATGATACATTTGCTATCAACGAATATCAGGGGAAGCTACGTCTGTTGACTACGGACTGGAGCAGTGGGGAGGATGAAAACCAGCTCTATCTTTTTGATGAGAACTTGAAGCTGACAGGAAGCATTAAGGGTATTGCCAAGGGCGAGCAGATTTATTCCGCCAGATATTTTGGAGATATCGTTTATTTCGTGACCTATCGAAATACAGACCCGCTGTTTGCAGTTGATCTGTCGGATGAGGAGAATCCAAAGATTTTATCTGAGCTAAAGATTACGGGATTCTCAGAATACCTGCATTTCTGGGGCGAGGATAAGCTGGTGGGAATCGGCTATGAGACAGATCCAGACACTGGAAATCGGGAAGGACTAAAAATTACCATGTTCGATATTTCAAACCCAGCGCATCTTAAGACGGCAGGAACCTGTGTAATTAAGGGCATTGATTACAGTCCAGCACTTTATCAATATAAGTGTGTACTGATGGACGAGGGGGAGAATCTTATTGGTTTTGCCACAGAGACTTATGATAGAGGGCAGGAGAGTAATTATCTCTTGTTCTCCTGGGAGGATGGAAACTTTGAGACACTTTTGACAGAGGATCTTGATAGTAATGTGGCAACGGACAGTTACCGTGGCATCTATGTGGGAGATACCTTCTATCTGGTGAATACGGAAGAGATTATTTCTTATGATAGAGGAAATGGGTACGAGAAGGTGCAGCAGTTGGAGTGGTAGATCATAAAGAACGGCAGGGGCAATAGAGCTCCTGCCACTTTTTTGAAAAAATAAATAAAAAAATGAACCGGATGCCAAATTAGAACAATAGTATAGTGTAGGGCATCTGATTCTGTTATTCTAGATCATGGAATCAGAACTTTGCAATTTACGTTAGAACCGTGTAGGAGGAGTAGTTGTGACACGACAGAAGTTTGCGGAGTTGATGGAAACGGAAGGAAAGACAGTCTTTTCTTTTTGTTACCATCTGACAGGAAAAAGAGAAGAAGCAGAGGATTTATATCAGGATACCATGTTAAAGGCTATGGAGTGCCAGGAACAGATTGATGACGAAGCAGGCAATCCGAAAAGTTTTTTGATTGGAATTACTGCAAGACTCTGGAAGAACAGAAAGAGAAAATATGCGCGCAGGCAGAGAATTGCACCGAAGGAATATATGGATGACGAAGGAGTCTTTGGAGAGGTACCAGATGAGGGGTTATCTCCAGAGGAAGCTTATATTTCCAGAGAATTGTGCAGGCTTGTGAGAATGGAAACCGCAGAACTAAAGGAAAAATACCGGATTCCTGTCTACATGTACTATTCTGCAGAGATGACAGTGGAAGAAATTTCCCAGTCATTACATATTCCTCAGGGAACGGTCAAGAGTAGATTGCATACAGCCAGAACCATAATTGGGAAAAAGTTGGAGGAACATGGCTATGAAAGATAATTATACAGATAAGAAAGTGGATGAAATTATGAAGATTGCCCTTGCTTCAGAGGTTGAGCCAGAGGAGGAGCTGAACCAGCGCATCATCCGAAGATGGAAGGAGCAAACAATTATGAAGAAGCAGATTGCGAGAAGAGTATATGCAGCCGCTGCAGCATGTAGCGTGTTGATGGTAGGTGTTACAGTAGGGGCAGCCGTAAAATATTTGGGACCAGAAGAGGTGGCACAAAGAAGTGGAATGGAGCAGGAGAAGATTCTGACTGCATTTTCCAGTGAAGATGCAATCGAGATCAATGAGTCACAGGAGGCTGGGGGTTACCGCTTTACCTTGATGGGTATCACCACTGAACAGGGCTTGGAGGAGAGTGCTATTTCAGAGGAGGTACGTGTACATGGCGATATGTATGCAATCGTCGCAGTTGAGAATCTGGACGGTACACCAATGCCGGATATTTCAGATGATGCTTATAGTGAGTTGGCATTTTTCATGTCTCCGTTGGTGGAGGGATTAGAGCCATGGCAGTATAACACCGCCTCTATGGGTGGAGCTTATTCCGATATCGTGGAAAATGGAATTATGTATCGTATCATTGCAAGTGACGATATTTCTATCTTTGCGGACAGAGACCTCTATCTTTGTGTCAGCGATACCACATTTTATGATACAACGGCGTATTGTTATGATGAGGCAACCGGTGCAATTTCCAGAAATGGGGATTATGAAGGTGTGAATCTGTTGTTCGATCTTCCGATTGACCCCGCAAAAGCAGATCCTGAGAAAGTTTCTGAATATCTTGGAAATCTGGAAGCGGATTGGGAGCAGTCAGATGAGATGAGTGCAGAGGAAAGCGCCCAGCTAGACAGCATAGATGTTGCAATAAATGATACCGATGCGCTGCTTCAGGAAATTGATACACAGATTAGAAATGGTGAGGAAGAGACTGCATTGAAGAATGCCGAGCTTTTATCAGACCAGACTAAGATCGTGACAGAAGAAGATGGAAGCTATGCATATGAGTATTCTTCAGGTGAGGGAGAATCTACTACATTGTATTTCTATAAGGAAGACTTTACCAATGGAAAGGATGTCATGATCTTCTATGGAGACTTTGATGAGTCCACAGAACAGTTTGAAGGCGTCTACATCACTGTGCTGACAGAGCAGGGGGACAATACAGCAGAAATCAGAACCTATTTTATGGCGTTTTAATTTAGATAGAAAAAGTCCATAAATTGACAAAAAATCAGGCTTGACGTGGCAGAGTCGTTTTGTTAAAATCGTTCATGTAACAGATATAGCAAGGCGACTTAGCCAAGTGGTAAGGCATGGGTCTGCAACACCCTGATCGTCGGTTCAAATCCGTCAGTCGCCTCTTAGATCCCGGAAGTATAGACTTCCGGGATTTGTTATAATATATTAGAAAAAAGAAGATTATATTTGAGGGGGATTTAGTATGTTGACAGAAGTATTTCCAATTCAGGTGGAGGGTTCCCAGCCAGGAGCAAAATTATGCACCTATATAATAGAAGCAAGTGATGAATTAGCGATAAAGAAGAGACCACTTATCCTGTTATGTCCGGGAGGCGGATATCAGTGGACATCTGATAGAGAGGCAGAGCCGCTCGCTCTGCGGTTTCTAGCAATGGGATATCATGTGGCAGTGCTGCGCTATTCTTGTGCTCCGGCGGTATATCCGACTGCCTTGTTAGAGATAGCACAGGCGATGAAACTGATTCATGACTACGCAGAAGAGTGGAATGTAGAGGAAGATAAGATTTTTGTGCAGGGATGTTCTGCGGGAGGTCATGTGGCTGCCAGCCTTGGCGTGTTCTGGCAGGAGGAGTGGCTGGCAAAGCAGACAGGTGTGTCAAATGAAGTATTAAGACCAGCAGGTCTGATTCTCTGTTATCCAGTCATTACTTCTGGGGAATATGCACATAGAGGTTCCTTTGAGAATTTATTGGCAGGACAGTATACAGAGGAGATGTTAGAGCGGGTTTCCTTGGAAAAGCAGGTGACCGAGCATATGCCACCAGTATTCCTGTGGCATACCTATACCGATGATACTGTTCCAGTGGAGAATTCCTTATTTTTAGTTCAGGCAATGAAGAAATATGATATTCCAGCGGAGTTCCATATGTACCCGGTGGGTGGACATGGTCTCTCTACCTGCGATGAGCAGGCAGCCTGTGAAGGTGGCTACGGTGTACAGGTAGAATGCCAGAGTTGGTTACCACTGGTTCGGACATGGCTTGCAGGAAGATGTAAATAAAAAATGTGTCAGCATATAGCTGGCACATTTTTTATGTAGGAATATTTTGTCTTATTATTAAGTTTATCGGTTCGGAACTGGTCCTGTGGACTCTCTGACGATGAGCGGTGCTCGAAGCAGGATAGAACCAATCGGAACGTTGTTGAGCAAGCAGTTCATAGCATAATATCCGCACTTACCAAGAGCAAGTCTGTCCTGACGAATGGTGGTAAGCGGAGGCTCTGAGTAGGCTGCGATAGGAAGATCATCAAAGCCTATAATACTTAAATCCTCCGGAATACGAACATCACGGTCAAGACATTCGGTGATTGCCGAGATGGCTCGTATATCATGTGAGAACAGGATAGCAGTCACTCCCTGATCTAAAAGTCTTGGAATGTAGGTCTTGGTGGACTCTGCCACATAGTAGCCAAGACCGATATAATTCTCGTTGATTTCCAGACCGTACTTATTCAATGCATTCAAATAGGCATTATATCTTGCCTTTAATATATAAGAATCCAATGGCCCTGATATGAGTCCGATCTTCTTATGTCCTAACTTCATCAAATGGCGGACAGCCAGATCAAAGCCTTCCTGACTATCACATCCGACGGAAGCGATGTATGGATTATCCTTAATATAATTATCATAAAGAACGGTAGGAATACGTGCCGTTCTAAATTCCTGAATCCAAGGATCAAGAAGTGAGAATCCCATAACGAAGGAGGCTTGATAGCCATGTTCCATCATAAAGACGCCATAGGGAGTCATTCTCTGGAATTCCTTGGTCAGAGGAATGATATCTACTGTCCAGCCCTCAGGTTCCGCCATCTGCTTGAAACCAAGTACGATATCATGCCCGAACTGGTTCGGCGTGTCGTACTCCATGTTGGCGACGAGAATACATATTTTCTGTTCTTTTTTCTGAAGGCGTCTATTGACGTATCCGATCTCTACTGCGGTCTCCAGCACCTTTTTGCGCATTTCTTCGCTTATGTCAGTGGCGTTGTTCAACGCCTTAGAAACGGTACTTTTGGAAACACCTAGTCTTTCTGCGATATCATTAATGGTAGCCATGAGTTCTCCTGAAATTTTGTGTAAATTGACAATTAATAACTTTAATTATAGCAAGAGAAATATAAAAATACAAGAACATCAACTAAACCTTTGGCACGAAAAAATGGAGTCATAATTTTAGAAAAGCCCAAAAACCGCCATATTTGAATAAAAATGCACGAAAACAACAAAACAAAAGTTTCGAAAAAAGTGTTTCGTATTGTTTCGAAATCGTGTACATTGTGCACAAAAATCGTTTTCATTCAACTTTTTTTGTGCAATATAGACCAAAACGAACTTGACGGAAAGGAAAGATTCGTGCTATTCTATGAAAAAGCAAAACTTGGCGCAACAAATGTTGTCGCTAAATTACAAGGAGGATTTATAATTATGAAAAAGGCATTAGCATTTGTATTGGCAACAGTAATGTCTGTGTCAATGCTGGCAGGATGTGGCGGTAGCGACGCATCTACAGGGGAGACAGATGGCACAACCGGTACAGAAACAGCAGCTACAAGTGATGCAGCTGCAACAGGTGAGGTTCAGGACATCACATTAAAGGTATGGTGCCCACAGAATCAGGTAGACACAGGTATCATGGAAGAGCAGCAGGCAGCATTCGCAGCTGAGCATCCAGAGTGGAACATTACATGGACAACAGAGGTTGTTGGTGAGGATAAGGCTCAGGAGTCTATCTTAAAGGACGTTGGAGCAGCAGCAGACGTATTCTTCTTTGCAAGTGACCAGATTGTATCTTTAGTAGATGCAGGTGCAATTGCAAGACTTGGTGGTGAGACAGAGACTTATGTGAAAGAGAACACAGCAGAGTCTGTATTAGCAACAGCTATGGTAGAGGATGGTCTTTATGGTATTCCTTTCACACACAATACATTCTTCATGTACTATGATAAGTCTTTATTAGATGAGAACGATATCACATCTATCGAGAACATCATGGCTAAAGAAACAGCAGATGACGTTTACAACTTCTACTTTGAGTCAGCAGGTGGTTGGAAGCTCGGTGCTTGGTATTACGCAGCAGGCTTAAGCGTATTTGGTGAAGATGGTAGCGACCTTGCAGCAGGTGTTGATTGGAACAATGAGACAGGTGTTGCAGTTACTAACTACTTAATCGACTTAATCAACAATCCTAAGTGTGCATACGATGGAGAGATTGCAGTATCTGAGTTAATCGCAGATCACAGATTAGGTGCTTGGTTCGATGGTTCTTGGAACTACGATATGTACAAGGAAGCTCTTGGCGATGACCTTGGAATCGCTGTTATTCCTACATATAACTTAGACGGAACAGATTACCAGCTTAAGGGATTCTATGGTTCTAAGTGTATCGGTGTAAATGCACAGTCTCAGAACATGGCAGCAGCAGTTGCTTTCGCAGCATTCCTTGGTAACGAAGAGAATCAGCTTCTCCGTTTTGAGAAGTCTGCACAGATTCCTGCTAACGTAAATGCAGGTGCAAACGAAGCTGTAACAGCTGACCCATTAGCAGCAGTTATCGTAGAAGAGGCTAATACAGCCAGTGTGGCACAGCCAGTAAGTTCTGTTTTCAGTGCAAGATACTGGACATACGCAAATGCGATCCCAACCGAAATCAGAAGTGGTGAGCTTAACAAAGATAACGTTCAGGCAAAACTGGATGAGTTTGTAGCATCAATGACTGCAGAGTAAGATATATTCTGAAAGGATACAGGGATACCACATATCTGGTATCCCTGTTTTTACGGTAGTTGTCAGAGAGAAGATATATTCTGCTGCAAGTACTGCCATTAGAAAATAGGAGGTTTTCCATGAGTGTTCTGAAAAAGAAAAAAGAGACTCATTATTCAAGACCCTCAGATGTGAGCTGTTTTGTTGCTTTCAAGGAAGGAAATATTCTTACAAAGCTTTCATTTCTTATTTGTGGTCTTGGTAATATTGTAAATAAGCAGTTTATCAGAGGTCTGATTTTCTTAGCAATAGAGATTGGATATCTGATGTATATGATTTCTTTTGGTATTGGAGCGATTGGGGATTTTATTACGCTCGGTACTGTAGAACAGGGGCAGGTATATAATGAAGCATTGGGTATTTACGAATATTCAACAGGTGATAACTCCATGTTATGCTTGTTGTATGGTGTAATTACATTCTTCTTGACCATAGTGATGATTTTCATTGCGTTTATGTCAGTAAAGAGTGCTTATTGCACACAGATTCGTAAGCAAAAGGGTATGATGGTTCCTAAGTTCCGTGATGACTTACGTTCCATCAAGGAAGAGAACTTACATACTGCTCTTCTGGCCTTACCGGTTATCGGAATTGTTACATTTACGATTGTACCATTGGTATATATGATCTTGGTTGCATTTACCAGCTATGATAATGAGCATCAGCCACCAGGAAATTTGTTTGAATGGGTTGGTTTTGGTAATTTCGTTGCAATGTTCCAGTCAGGAAGTAAGCTGGCAGATACCTTCTGGCCAGTATTAGGATGGACTTTGATCTGGGCAGTATTTGCGACAGCAACTTGTTATATCTTTGGACTTTTATTAGCACTTTTAATTAATCGTAAGGGAACCAGATGCAAGGGATTCTGGAGATTTATGTTCGTGTTATCTATTGCGATACCACAGTTCGTTTCCTTACTTAGTATGAGAACTATCTTTAATACCAATGGTCCTGTAAACGTATTACTTCGTACTTTTGGATTTATTGGTGTAACAGAGTCCGTTCCGTTCTTTACAGACGCTACTCTGGCAAAGATTACTATTATTGTTATCAATATGTGGATCGGTATTCCTTATACTATGTTATCCACCACTGGTATTTTACAGAATATACCAGCAGAATTGTATGAGGCGGCAAAGATTGATGGTGCGAATGCATTCACGATCTTTAGAAAGATTACACTTCCATACATGATATTTGTTATGACACCAAATCTGATTACTTCATTAACTGGTAATATCAATAACTTCAATGTTATCTTCTTATTATCAGGAGGAGGTCCAGATACATTAGAGTACTATTATGCAGGAAAGACAGACTTGCTGGTTACCTGGTTGTATCGACTGACCATTACTCAGAAGGATTACAATCTGGGTGCAGTTATCGGTATCCTGACATTTATTATTTTAGCTGTTGTATCATTGGCAACTTACCGGCGTACCGGATCTTATAAAGATGAGGGGGCGTTCCAATAATGAAGAAAAAGAAATTTATTGTCAATTCCGCATGCCATCTTTTGCTGGCTGTGCTTAGTTTTATATGGGTACTTCCTATATTTTATGTAATTTTGACCTCTTTTAGAGAAGAGGGAGGTTCTTATAAGAGTTATATCTGGCCAAAGGGATTTACGCTGGATAATTATAAGAATTTATTTGCAGGTGGAAGTAATATCAACTTTAGCAGATGGTTTTTGAATACATTGGTGATCGCGCTTATTAGTACGGTTATTTCTGCATTCTTTGTACTGTGTGTATCTTATGTAATGAGCCGTCTGCGTTTCAAGATGAGAAAGCCTCTCTTGAACGTGGCATTAATCCTCGGTATGTTCCCAGGATTCATGTCCATGATCGCTGTTTACTATATTTTAAAGGGAATGGGCTTCTTAGAGACAGGTCTCTTAAAGCAGGTTGCGCTAATCATGGTATATTCCGCAGGTGCAGGACTAGGTTTCTACATGGCAAAGGGATTCTTTGATACCATCCCAATCAGTATTGATGAGGCAGCTTATATTGATGGTGCGACAAAGTGGGATACATTTATTCATGTAACAATCCCAATGTCTAAGCCAATCATTACTTATACTTTGATCACAACATTCATGGGACCTTGGGTAGATTACATCTTCGCAAAGATTATCATGGGTAATGATACACAGTATTATACCATCGCCATTGGTTTGTGGACGATGTTGGAAAAGGAATATGTGGAATACTATTATACGCAGTTCTATGCTGGTTGTGTAATGATTTCCATTCCGATAGCCATCCTGTTCATGCTGACACAGAAGTGTTATGTAGAGGGTGTTGCCGGAGCAGTAAAGGGCTAAGTAAAATTAATATTATTTGGAGAAAAGTTGTGAAAACTGATAGATATATTCGATATAATAAAGAGTTTGATGTAAAGTTCGAATATATTGGCAGTGATTTAGGAGTGACTTGTGACAAAGAGGGCACCATATTTAAAGTATGGTGCCCTCTTGCTGACAGAGTAACTTTACATTTATATACTGCCGATGATTCCAATTTGCATCAGACATATGAAATGATACCAGAGGAAAAGGGTACCTGGAAGTGGGAAACCAAAGAATATCTTCATGGAATGTACTATGATTATACAGTATACAGGGATGGACAGACCACAACTACGGCAGATCCATATGCTATCAGCTGCGGCTGCAATGGTGTACGCAGTATGGTGGTCGATTTAAGTAAGACAGATCCAGAGGGCTTTGAGAAAGATAAAGCTCCTATGCCAGAGACAGAAACGGTGATATATGAACTTCATGTCAAGGATTTTTCACATGATCCAGACAGTGGAGTTCCAGAGCAGTATCGTGGTAAGTATAAGGCCTTTACGGTACAGGGCGGAAATGGAAGCTATCCGACTTGCGTGGAATATTTAAAAGAGTTGGGAATTACCCATGTGCATTTGCTTCCTGCTTATGATTATGGATCCGTGGATGAAGGGGGAGATAGCCACCAGTTCAACTGGGGATATGATCCTCTTAATTATAATGTTCCAGAGGGTTCTTATGCGACGGATCCACATGATGGAACGGTCAGAATCCGGGAATTCAAGGAAATGGTGCAGGCATTGCACGAGAATGGAATCAGAGTTGTCATGGATGTGGTATATAATCATACCTATGTAGCGGATTCATGGCTTGAAAGAATGGTGCCGGGGTATTATAATCGCAGATGGGAAGATGGAACATTAGCAGATGGTTCCTGCTGTGGCAGTGATATTGCTGCAGGAAGAGCCATGGTGGATAATTACATCGTTGATTCTGTTCTGTATTGGGCGAAGGAGTACCACATTGATGGATTCCGCTTTGATTTGATGGGACTTTTAACGGTTGAATTGATGAATCGTATCCGTAAGGAATTAGATGCCATCTATGGCAAGGGAGAAAAGCTTCTCTATGGAGAGCCTTGGAGAGCAGCAGAGTCTCCGATGGAAGATGGCACAAAGCCTGCATTGAAGGAAAACGTGAAGTATTTGGATGATGGGATCGCAGTATTCTGTGATGCTACCAGAGATGTTATCAAGGGACATGTGTTCTATGAGGAGGAGCCGGGATTCGTAAATGGCGGAACTGGTCTTGAGCAGAATGTTTTGGATGCAGTCATTGGTTGGAATGGATCTTCATTGACCACCGAGGGATTCGCGCCATATAGCTGTTCACAGGTCGTTAACTACACCTCAGCTCATGATAATTTTACATTGTGGGATAAGCTTGTCATCACGATGCATGGCGCTGTCGGTAAGAATAATGAGTATTATGAGAGCGCACAGAAGGATCAGGATGATAGCATCTTTATGACTCGGTTCGAGGATGTAGTCAGTGCAAATAAGCTGTCGGCATTGATGTACTTTACGTTCCAGGGACATCTGTTTTTCCAGGCAGGAGAGGAGTATGGTAGAACGAAGCTGGGTGATGGCAATAGTTTTAAGTCATCTCCAGAGCTCAACATGCTCAGATGGCATCAGACCGTAGAATATGCAGATCTGCTCCAGTATTATCAGGGGTTGATCCGTCTTCGCAAGAAGCTTCCGGGCTTATGCGATAAGTCTGCCAATGCAAAGGAGCGCATTACAGATCGGACTGTTCACGGTGATGGTATCGTATCTTTCCAAGTGGACAATCGACCAGATAGCGAAAAATGGAGTAAACTTACCGCAGAAGAGAAGTATGAGCGGCTATTCATTGCATACAATGCATCAAAGGAAGAGGTATCACTTACTTTACCAGAGGGTGAATGGGTGGTTCTTGCTGATGATCAGGACACTGATTGTCGGAAACCAGTGAAGCTTGCGAAGCAGAAAGTAGCGGCTTGCAGTGGTATCATATTAGGAAAAATAGATTAAGAAATAGGAGCAGGCGTGGCGTCTGCTCCTAAAGTTGTAAAATAGAGGAGGCAAGAAATCATGAAGTTTGTTTATGGCAAGCAGGATTGGAAGTCATTTGAGAGAGGAGAAGAGAACTGTTATTTGATGACAAATGGATTAGGAGGTTTTTCTTCTCTTAGTATGATAGGCTCCTGTAGCCGGAACGATCAGGCAGTACTGATGGCGTGTCTGCATGCACCGAATCATAGATACAATATGATTCACAGACTGAGTGAGACATTGGAATTACAGGAAAAGAGTTTCTTTTTGTCCAGTCAGGATTTTCAGGATCAAAGAGGACGGGAAGAGGGTTACCGCTATCAGACAAAGTTCTGTTATGAGGATTATCCACAGTGGACATATCTGGTGGAGGGCGTAGAGGTAGTTCGAACCATCGCATTGATGCAGGGTTGTAATACGGTGGGAATTTCCTATCACATCCGCAACCGCTCCACAGAGGATGCGGTACTTCGGGTAACACCTCATTTACAGTTCGTACCGAAGGGACAGCGCCTCTCCACGAAGCAGGAATTCACTATGACCGCGGAGAAGATCATTTCTAACGGACAGACCTTGTATTACCAGACCAATGGAACCTGTGAGCAGATGCCGACCTCTTTTTGTGAGGTTCTGTATTACGCGGATGATATCAGAGATGGAAAGATGGCATTGGGACGCTCTGCTATGAACCACGAGATTACATTTTGTGTGGAGGCTGGCAAGGAGGATACATTAGAAATCGTATATGGTACGGAGTTTACATTGCCGAAGATGGACGAGATTATCAGTGGCTTGGTAGAGTACCGCAATTCCTTGAGAAAGCAGGCAGGCTTTGAAGATCCGATTGCAGAGATGTTAGCTGTCAGTGCAAATCAGTTCATTTCTTATCGCTCCTCCACTGCAGGACAGACGATTTTGGCAGGTTTCCCATTTTTCGAGGACTGGGGAAGAGACACTATGATCGCTCTGCCGGGATGCTGTCTGGCGACAAAGCAGTACGATACCGCAGAGAGTATTTTAAAGACATTTATGGCATACTGTCAGAAGGGATTGATGCCAAATTTGTTCCCAGAGGGAACGGAGGCACCGGGATATAATACGGTGGATGCGGCACTTTTATTTATTCTTACGGTGTATGAATATTATCAGCGGACGAAGAATCAAGTGTTTGTAAAGAGCGCTTATCCTGTTATGAAGGAAATCATCGAGTGGTATCAGAAGGGAACTGACTTCGGAATTCACATGGATGAGGACGGTCTTATCATGGCTGGTCAGGGATATGATCAGGTCACATGGATGGATGTGCGTGTGGAGGATATCCTGCCGACACCGCGTCACGGAAAGCCAGTAGAGATCAATGCCTACTGGTACAATGCACTTCGTATTATGGAGATTTTTAAAAAGCAGGAGTCTACGGATACCTTTGATTATGGTGCGCTGGCAGAAAAGGTGCGCACAAGCTTTAAGCAGCAGTTCTGGAATGATGAGGCTGGATGCCTTAGGGATGTGATATCTGACACAGCGGCGGATACACAGATTCGCTGTAATCAGATTTGGGCGGTATCCTTGCCATTCTCTCTGCTCTCAGAGGAGGAAGAAAAGCAGGTGGTAGAGACCGTATACCGCAAGCTTTACACACCATATGGATTGCGCACATTAGCGCCAGAAGATCCACAGTTCCATCCATTTTATGGTGGAGCACAGTTAGACCGAGATCTGGCTTATCATCAGGGAACTGTATGGACATTCCCGATGGGAGGTTATTATCTGGCATACCTAAAGGTGAATGGATATTCTAAGGAGGCAAAAGCCTATGTGAAGGAGCAGCTTTCCTACATGGAATCCGCCCTTCGTGAGGGTTGTGTTGGCCAGCTCCCTGAGATCTATGACGGAGAGAATCCAATTGATTCCAAGGGATGCTTTGCTCAGGCATGGAGCGTGGGCGAGATACTTAGAGTCTATGATGCGCTGAGAGACTAACAAATCTACAAAAAATTAGGCAGTTCGTGTTAAAAAAATAATGTTGTTAGAGACGATAGAGTGGGCTACAATGGGATAAGTACTATGTGACAATGAATCAGAAAGGAAAAGGGCGTGCCCTAGGTGCAAGATTAGAATGGACTTTGGAAAATTAAGAGATTATAAGGTAGAGGGACAGAAGGTAATTCTTAATTTTGAGAGTAAATCAGCAGCGGTAGAGGTGATTACACCTCAGATTATCAATGTGTTCTGCGGATTTGAGAGTAGTGATCATAATTCAAAGGCAATTGAGGGAGACAAGAGCATACCAGTTTCTATCGCCGTGGAGCAGAAGGAAGATGGTCTGTGGATCGATACGAAGGCAGTAGCAGTCAGAGTCAGTGATGGATTTTATGTGGACTTTTTTGATGCAAATGGCAAGGAAGTGTGCATGGATTATAGAGGGGAGAGAAAGCCTCTAGAGGTCATCACGGAAGAGTCAGGCAAGCTTCTCATCAGCGAAGGACATGAGGCTTGGTGGAAGGGCGATGACTTTGCATATGAGATCGTAAAGAAAATGCAGGGAACCGAGCATTTCTATGGATTAGGTGATAAGACGGGATTTTTAGACAAGCGCAATTACTGCTATGAGATGTGGAATACGGATAATCCAGCGCCACAGGTGGATTGCTTTAAGGCACTGTATAAGACCATTCCTTTCTTTATGACACTTACCGATACCCATGTGTATGGTATTTTTATGGACAATACCTATAAGTCTACCTTTAACATGGGACAGGAGTCCTGCGACTATTATTATATTGGTGCGACAGCGGGCAATCTGGACTATTACTATATTGCAGGAGAGTCTCTGCCAGAGATTTTACAGCAGTACACTTATCTGACTGGAACCTGTCCACTGCCACAGAGATGGACACTGGGTTATCATCAGTCCAGATGGGGCTATGTGACACAGGAGGACATGGAGGAGATCGCCAATGGAATGAGGGAAGGCGATATTCCATGTGATGCGATCCACTTTGATATTGATTATATGCAGCATTACAAGGTGTTTACATGGAACGAGGAGCGTTACCATGGTGACCCAGATGCATATTTACAGAAGATGACTGCCCAGGGATTTAAGCCGGTGGTGATTAATGATCCGGGTGTTAAGCAGGAAGAGGGCTACCATATCTACGAAGAGGGTGTAGAGAAGGGATACTTTGCAAAGACACCGGAGGGAGAGGTCTATATCAATGCTGTATGGCCGGGAGATTCTGCATTCCCTGACTTTGGTAATCCCGCCGTAAGAGAGTGGTGGGGAAATAACCAGAAGTTCCTGTTGGACAAGGGTGTCAGAGGTATCTGGAATGATATGAATGAGCCAGCAAGCTTCAACGGTCCGTTGCCAGAGGATGTGGTATTTTCTGATGAGGATAAGGCATCCACCCATGCAAAGATGCACAATGTATATGGACATTTGATGGCAAAGGCAGCTTACGAGGGATTAAAGAAGCTGGATGGACGTAGACCGTTTGTTATCACAAGAGCATGCTATGCAGGAAGCCAGAAGTACAGCACTGCGTGGACGGGAGATAACCAGAGTATGTGGGCACATGTCCAGATGGCGATTCCGCAGCAGTGTAATCTGGGAATGTCCGGTATGCCTTTTATTGGAACTGACGTAGGTGGATTTGGCGCAGATACCACACCGGAGCTTTTGAGCAGATGGGTGCAGGTGGGATGCTTTTCACCGCTGTTCCGTAACCATTCCGCACTTGGAACCAGAAGACAGGAGCCATGGCAGTTCGGAGACGAGGTCATGGATATCTACCGCAAGTATGTGAAGCTTCGTTATCAGTGGATTCCGTACTTCTATGACCTGTTCTATGAGGAAGAGCAGACAGGAGCGCCATTGATTCGTCCACTGGTATTCCACTATGAGAAGGATGAGGTCGCTAAGACCTGTAACGACGAGTTCATGTTAGGAGAGCGGATGCTGGTAGCACCTGTGGTATATCCGGGCATGACAAAGCGTATGGTATATCTGCCAGAGGGTGAGTGGTATGACTACTGGACCCATGAGAAGCACACAGGAAATACATGGATCATCAAGGATGCCCCAATCGATGTGTGTCCGATCTATGTGAAGGCAGGAAGCATCATCCCGATGATGGAGCCGATGTCCTATGTGGGAGAGAAGCCGTTAGATACGTTGATTCTTGATGTATATCCGGGAAATGGTGCGATTGACCATTATCTGGATAATGGAGAGGACTTTGCTTATCGAGAGGGCGCTTATCATAAGTATCACTTCACAGTGGATGAGGCAGGAAATGTGCAGGGAAGTATCGCGCATGCAGGTTATGACAAGCCTTACCAGAAGATTCTGGTGCGCAAGTTCGGCGAAGAGAGCGAGCTTAAAATAGAGGAATAAGAATAAAGAGAATAAAATAGATTGTTGTATTGAAATGAGAGAGAAGAAGCCTGACAGCGGATACGCTGTCGGGCTTCTTTTATGTCGTCGGAAACCACGCTCCGTTGTATAAAAATTTGTGATAAGAGATTTTTTACAAGCAATGACCTAATTTTGACGATGATGAAAAATGTCGTTTGTTGGGTAGCATAATTATTCATATATTTTGTTTACAATTTCCCCCTATCCCACCTTTTTTCCTTCATATGGAGGGAATAATTATGGGGGAAATTACTGACGTGATCTGTGAGATCAAAGAGGACAAGGAGAAGTTTTATTTACTGGTAGACAAATTTGCACCGATGATAAAGAAATATATCAGACTTTTATATAAGGATGAGGCAGAAGATACTTATGCGGAGATGGTGCTTGCTTTGTGGGAGGCGACCAATAACATTACATATTATGAAAATGATGGACAAGTAGTGAAATACCTAAATATTGCGGTCAAAAACAAGTTCTTGGGTCTGTATAGGAATAGCCGCAAATATCATGATAACGAGTGTGGCGACAGCGATGTGGAGGATTTTACAACACTTAGTTACACGGAAAATGAATATGATGAAATGGTCGTTAATGAGGATGTAAAGTGTATCATTGCAAAATTATCGGAGAAAAAAAGGGAGATATCCTATCTGATACTGAGAGAAAATCTGTCCGATGCGGAGGTGGGAAACCGATTAGGTCTATCCCGACAATACGTGCACCGGGTAAGGAAGGGATTGAGCGAGCTGTTCTTGGAGGAATATTTTAATTAGTTCGGGTTACAAAGAGCCTTAAGCTGTATTTTTATTAGGAAATGGCAGCAGTTTAAGGAGGATGGTATGGATAAGCGAATATTGACTACGAAAGGGGTTTTTGCGGGAATCGGCACATTAATTAGCGAGCATTTGAATTTTATAGGTGCGGCGCTCACGTTACTTACGATTTTGATGATCGTGGATTATATTTCTGGAATGCTGGCGGCAAAAAGAGAAGCCATCGACCATCCGGATGACCCTTGCTATGGATGGAGCAGTAAAAAGAGCATCATAGGAATATATAAAAAAATAGGATATATTTTGACGATATTGGTGGCGATTTGTACCGATTATGTAATCATAAAGTTACTGAGGGAAATCGGTGTGGAATATCAGACGAATTCCATCTTTGGACTGTTAGTAATTGTATGGTTCATCATTAACGAGTTGCTATCCATATTGGAGAATGCGGGAAGGATGGGGGTCATCCTTCCTGAATTCTTAAAGAAGGTACTGTCCTCGATAAAAGAAAATATAAGCGAAAAATGATTCCAGAGCCAGTGATTTTGTCGTTTTATGATTTTATAAGGGAAAATGTGGTTAAATATTCAAAAAATAAAACGGGGAGGTATGGTGAAATGAAGAATCTGGAAAAAGTGATACCTATTTTTTGGTTCGCAGTGATAGCAGTCAGCGGATGTGGGAAGGAAACTGTGGTGCAGAAGGTGGAGACGAATACCAATATCCTATGGCAGAGCGATACCGCGGATGTAGATGGGGATGGCATGGCGGATCAGGTAGTTGTGGAGGGACTTTTGGATAATGGGGCATATGATACGTTGCTTACGGTCACCTTAGATAGCGGGGCGACGGGAAGTATGCGGTTTAAGGGAAGGACGGAGGCGAAACAGGATTTTATCACAGTGGCGACGGGAGATATTTTTTCAGATGGAAAGGATGCCGTTGTGATAGAAATAACGAATTCCAGCAGTAATTATGGGAGTTCGGATATTCACGTGTTAAGTATGGAGCAGGTGAATGGGAAATTATACATAACCGAGAGGCTGAGCATATTGGATGGTATGGAGAATTCCACCGTATATAGTCTGTATAAAGAGAGTTTTTTTCCTCTGGGAGAGCCAATTGTTTCCATGACGAGTGAGGAGGAGCTTATCACCCCTCTGCCCGAGCAGGAGATAAATGCCATTAAAGTAAATGGATACGGAGAGGAAGCAGGTTCTGGCACTTATGTTTATTGGAATGGGGATGAATGGGTGGCGAGCGATAATGTGTTTTTCTATGAAGAGGATATCCCATTAGAGGAATCATTTGAATTAGGCAATTATTATGTCACGAATAGAGTGACTTCAGACGGAAAATTGTACGGAATGGGAGCTAGTTTGTCAGGATTACTGGGGGAAGAGAATGGTTCAGACATATATGATTCCATAGAGGCTTATGAAAAGATCTCCACGCCGACCTTGCTTATGGAGAATGTGGCATATGCACGGGCGGGAAGAGAGGCGATCGTGGCACTTGAAATGGATGGCAGTGTATGGTGGTGGGGACAATATAGGGCGGTTTCCAGTACACAGAGTTATGCTAATCAGAGCGAGCTTTATTGGAAAAACGAGGAGGATGCATCGAACCTAGTCAAAATGTTATATAATTCTCCGGTAAAAATATTAGATCACTGTATTTATGCGACGACGGGGAATAATACAGGGGCAGCAATTACGGAAAAGGGAGAGTTGTATACCTGGGGATTCAATATATTTGGGGAATGTGGTGTAGAGGTCTCAGAAAGGGATGATTATGTTCGTGAGCCACAAAAGGTATTAGATCAAGTAAAGATGGTATGGCCGGAACAAATCGGGATTAATAGTGCCGAAAAAGAGATTCCAGAGATCGCACGGCAAGATTCCACCTATCCCTATAATCTTTTTGTTGAATTGGAAAATGGAGCGATTACGGCCTGCGGAGAGGGGTTAGGTAACCAGACAAAGACAATTGCTGTTACGAATGATATGGTGGAAGAGACCAGCTATTGCTATTCGGAGGAGTTTGTTCCGGTTATATTGCGCCAATACTCTGAAGAATATAATCGGGAAATCTTAAATCAATGTAGCTTTGGAATGACGGAGCAGGAGGTAGCGGATTTATTAGAAGCGGGCGGCTTAAATTATTTTTACAGCAGCGTGGAGGATAATGAAGATAGTCCATCCTATATGGTGGTGGAAGATAGCAGATATTTCTTGTATTTTGATGATAAGGGAGAATTGTATCAGGTATTGATGCAGGCAGGTGGAAGTAGAAGTAAAGAGTTTACAATGGGCATGTCTTTGGAAGAAGTAAAAGAGAAAGTGGGTGGTGATCTTCAGATTGAAGAAGGGGAGAACCGCATCTATTGGAGCGAAAACCCGGTAAATGGGACATATTATGGATTTGTATTCACCGACCAGAAGGTCAGTGTTATATGGGAAGAAAAGGAAAGAGGGTGACCTCTTTCTTTTCTTTATTATGGTTTCATGGTATAGTGATATTATGAACATTTCTAAGTGGTAATAAGAAAGGAGTTTTTCGAGACTAGTTAAAGTGGCTTGAAGCAGTAAAAGAGGGGTAAGAATGATAAAAGTTGCTATTTGTAACGACAGAAACGTGATTACCAGCCAGATAGAAACTATCATTTTGTATATTTGTGATAGGAATGGAATACCAGTAGATACGGACGTTTTTTGTAGCGGAGATTCGTTAGAGAAAGAGATTTTACAGGGAGTGCGCTATGATTTGATCTATCTGAACATCCAGATGGCAAATAGGGCGGGAATAGCAACAGCAGAAAGCATCAGAAAAGTGGACAAAAATGTATTGTTAATTTATGTATCGGAGCATGATGAATATATCATGGAGTTGTTCCGCTTAGATGTTTTTGCGTTTATCCGAAAGCCAATAGACATCGAGAACTTTGAAGCAATTCTTATGGATGCCAATCAGAAAATCTGTAATCAAAAATTCTATTTTTCTTTTCGTTACAAAAGCGAAGACTATAAAATTCCATGTAGTGATATCTTGTATTTTGAAAGCAAGGGACGAAAAATCAATGTATATATCCAAAATGCGAGCACGGAGACCTTCAACGGAAAATTATTTGAGGTGGAAACGTGGCTGGCGGATGGGAAGATTCCGTTTATAAGGATTCACCAGTCATATCTTGTAAATTATCATCACATTAGATCCTGCTCAAAAACAGAGATAACGTTGATAGATGGAACGAAGCTGCCAATCAGTGAAGATCGGAAGAAGAGCTTTAGAAAACAGTACAATAAGCTGTTAGAAGAAAATGTTACATAAGTAAAGTCGGCGTCACCAGTAGAGTTGGGTGGACGCCGATTTTTGCTTTTTTGTTTCGAAACGTTTCGAAAAACAGGAAAAAATAACCAAAAACTATTTATTATTCACAATGGATATGATACAATTTGACTAGATTTCGGGAGGCGGAGATTTTGTGGAGACCTATCCGGGAAATAATGGGAAAAGGGAGAAAGTATTATTATGAAACGAAAAGTGAAAGCATTGATTATGGCAGTGCTGATGCTGGTAATGACACTTGCACCATCCTTTGTGGATGCAGTGACGGTGAAGGCGGCAGAAGAGCTGACACTGAAGCTGCACTATCACAGAGCGGATGGCAATTACGACGGATGGGACGTCTGGCTCTGGGAGGAAGGCGGCGAGGGTGCCGGATATGCCTTTGAAGAGGAAGACGGGGAGATGGTAGCGACAAAGGTGATAACACCGGGAGTGACTTCCGTTGGATTCATCGTCAGAACGGCTGACTGGACGAAGGATGTTGATGCTGACCAGTTTATTGACCTTACGGAAATGGTTTCCGGTACGGTTCATATCTATGTAGAGTCTGGTGTGGAGGGCTATACCAAGGAATATGGTGAGGATGCTGTGAACGGAATTAAGCTTTCTAAGGCGAGATATGATGATGAGACACAGACGATTACAGTACAGATGACAGGTCAAGTGGAAGGAGACATAAACAGTACATTTTCCGTTAGGGGTACTGACGGCGAAGTGGCAATTGAGAAGGTAACGGAAGGGGATCAGTTCGAGTATCTTCTTTCTGTGGAGAGTCCTTTGGATCTGACAAAGAACTATAACGTTTTATTTGAAGGAAATGAATATAAGGTAGTCATGCCAAATATCTATTCCTCAGAAGCCTTTGAAGAGGAGTACACCTATACAGGAACAGATCTGGGTGCAACATGGAGCAGTGAAAAGACAGCTTTCCGTGTGTGGGCACCGACAGCAGAAGCTGTAAAAGTAAATCTGTATGAATCTGGAACAGAGGGTACAGATGATCTAATTGAGCAGATCGAGATGCAGGCGGATGTGAACGGAACATGGGTAGCAGAGAAGGAAGGCGACTTAAACGGCACCTACTATACCTATGTGGTCTCAATCAATGGGGAAGAGACAGAGGCATGTGATCCATATGCTAGAACCACTGGTGTAAACGGAAAGCGTGCCATGGTTATTGACCTTGCATCCACAGACCCTGAGGGATGGGAGAATGATACGAATCCACATGCGGGAGAGAATTACACAGATGCGGTCATTTATGAATTGCATATAAGGGATTTATCTTGTGATGAGAGCTCAGGAATTACCAATAAGGGCAAATACTTAGGTGTAATCGAGACAGGTACTACGACAGAGTCAGGAATTCCAACCGGAATAGATCATATGAAGGATTTGGGAATTACCCATGTGCAAGTGTTGCCATGTTATGATTATGGCTCCATAGATGAGACAGCATTGGATGAGGAAAGATTCAATTGGGGATATGACCCAATGAATTATAATGTACCAGAAGGTTCGTATTCCACAGATCCATACAATGGAGAAGTGCGAGTGGCAGAAATGAAGCAGATGGTGCAGGGACTTCATAATAACGGCATCAGCGTAGTAATGGACGTTGTATATAATCATGTATACAATGAAAACGAATTCTGTTACAACAAGATCGTGCCGGGCTATTTTTCACGTATTGATGAAGAAGGAACGTATTCCAGCGGATCTGGTTGTGGTAATGATAACGCATCCGAAAGAGCGATGGTGCGTAGATATATTGTAGATTCTGTAAAATATTGGGCGGAGGAGTACCATATTGATGGATTCCGTTTTGACCTGGTAGGATTGATTGATACAGAGACGATCAATGAAGTGGTCGAGGAAGTACATAAGGAGTATCCAGATATTATTTTCTACGGAGAAGGCTGGACCATGGATACTTCCTTGACAAAGGAAGGTTATCTGTTGGCGACACAGCTCAACTCCACAGAGACTCCAGACTTTGCATATTTCAACGATACATTGCGTGATGCATTAAAGGGAAGTGTATTCGAGACATCAGAAAAGGGATATGTTTCTGGAGCAGAAGGTTTAGAAACTACCATTACGCAGAACTTTTTGGGCGCTGCTGAATGGTGTCCTTCACCATCACAGACCGTCAACTATTCATCCTGCCACGATAATTTAACGCTTATCGATCGTATTGCACGTTCCACATTAAATGCATCCAGAGAAGATAGGGTACGCATGAATAACCTCTCTGCGGCTATTTACATGACATCTCAGGGTATTCCTTTTATGCAGGCAGGAGAGGAAATGCTTCGTACCAAGGTAAAGGCAAACGGTGAATATGATGAAAATAGTTATTGTTCCTCCGATGCGGTCAATAGCTTGAAGTGGGATACATTAAATGAAGAAGAGTACTGGAATACCTACAACTATTACAAGGGCTTGATCGCATTCCGAAGCGCACATCCTGCACTTCGTATGACGAATGCGGAGGATGTGGCAGCCAACATTACCGCAGTGGAAGGCTTGGATGCAAATGTAACAGCATTTGAGATCAAAGCTGGCGCAAATGGCGACAGTGCAGAGGGAATGTTCGTTATCTTTAATCCAAACACTGTGGAGACACAGGTGACACTTCCAGAGGGTGTATGGGATGTATATATCAATGGTGAAAAGGCAGGTACAGAAGTACTTGAGACCATCTCCAATGGCACAGCGACAGTAGCACCAATTTCCGCCATGGTCTTAGTCAAGGGCGAAGGTGCGGCAGTGACAGAGGGCACAGCAGTGGCAAAGCCTATGAATAAGGGACTCGTAGCTGTTGGTGTGGTAGCAGTTGTTGCGGTGGCAGCAGGTGTGATTGTATTTGTTAAGAAGAAAAAGAAGTAAGGTAAAAGAATTATAAAACGCCAGCGTTTCAGTGTATTATCTGAAACGCTGGCGTTTTTGATTCATAGGAAAATTCTAATTTTAAATAATTATTTTACAAGTACCTTAACGAACTTCTTCTTACCGCGCTTAACGACCAATCCATCTGTACCGAAGGAGTCAGCATTGTACATAGTCTTAATATCGGTAATCTTGGTATCCGCAACGGAAACACCACCCTGTTCTACTGCACGTCTTGCATCGGAACGAGATGGAGCAAGCTCTGTCTTAACGAGAAGAGCAAGAATATCTAAGTCTCCTTCTGCGAAGTCAGCAGCAGAGAGCTCTACGGTCGGCATATGTGCGGAGTCACCGCCACCTGCGAACAGTGCGTGGGATGCTTCCCTTGCCTTAGTAGCTTCCTCTTCGCCGTGTACCAGCTTGGTCAACTCAAATGCGAGGATTTCCTTAGCCTGATTGAGCTGTGCGCCCTCCCAGCTTTCCATAGCATCGATTTCTTCCAATGGAAGGAAGGTCAGCATACGAATACACTTTAATACGTCAGAGTCAGCCACATTTCTCCAGTACTGGAAGAAGTCGAATGGGGATGTCTTATTTGGATCGAGCCATACCGCACCAGACTGTGTCTTACCCATCTTCTTACCCTCAGAGTTTAAGAGCAGGTTGATAGTCATAGCGTAAGCGTCCTTACCAAGCTTACGACGGATCAACTCAGTACCGCCCAGCATGTTGCTCCACTGGTCATCTCCACCGAACTCCATGTTACAGCCGTACTTCTGGTACAGGGTGTAGAAGTCGTAGCTCTGCATGATCATGTAGTTGAACTCTAAGAAGCTTAATCCCTTCTCCATACGCTGCTTGTAGCACTCTGCGGTGAGCATACGGTTTACAGAGAAGTGTGCTCCGACCTCACGAAGTACATCGATGTAATTTAAGTCCATCAGCCAGTCAGCATTGTTTACCATGAGCGCCTTGCCATCGGAAAAATCGATGAAGCGGCTCATCTGTTCTTTGAAGCAGTCACAGTTGTGCTGAATTGTCTCTGGAGTCATCATCTGGCGCATGTCGGTACGTCCGGATGGGTCTCCGATCATAGCAGTACCACCGCCGATTAAGGCGATTGGCTTGTTGCCTGCCATCTGAAGGCGCTTCATTAAGCAAAGTGCCATGAAGTGTCCTACATGAAGGCTGTCTGCTGTTGGGTCAAAGCCGATGTAAAAAGTAGCTTTACCGTTATTGATAAGATCCTTGATTTCTTCTTCGTCGGTTACCTGGGCAATCAAGCCACGGGCAACTAATTCATCATATAATGTCATAGTTTGTATACTCTCCTTTTTATTTTTGTTTTTTATTTCGCACTGCTCATTGTTTTCACGCAAAAAACGTCCTTTCCAGTCAAAGACTGAAAAGGACGAAATACTCGTGATACCACCTTTTTTCATAAACAGTTCGCACTGTCTACCTCTGCAAGTGTCCGACAACACTCAAGTGCGGATAACGTGCACCACTACGTCACAGCCTACTAATGAAAATCACATTCGGTGTGAAGCTCGGGGATGTATTCGTAATAAGCTTCCCATGCACCTCTCATCAACCGGTTACTTTCTGTTCGCTCCACTTATTCTTACTTATTCCCGTCAAAGCTTGTGTTCTGCTTCAATTAAAGGTATTATAGCCACGACAAAAAAGATTTGTCAACCACAAATTTTTTTGAGACCATTTTGAGGGTTCGTGCATCTAATCTATGTAAACAAAAGAAGAACTGTCGTCGCGCGAACAAAGACAGAAGCAGGAGCTGGCAGAAAGGACGTTATGAAAAAAGAAGAACTAGGACAGTTAATCATAGCATCAGAGGATACCATGTATCATGTGGCAAAGACAATGCTGCGAAATGATGCAGATTGCTGGGATGCAATACAGGAAGCAATCGTAAAGGCGTTTTCCAATTTACATACCTTACAAAAGGATTCTTATGCTAAGACATGGCTCGTGAGGATACTGATTAATGAGTGCTATGCCATTATGCGTAAAGAAAAAAAGGTCGTATCGTTAGAAAGCTATACGCCGGAAGAAGAGGTGACAGAGACGGCAGACTATTCGGATCTGTACGAGGCAATCAGTCACTTGCCAGAGGAGGCAAGACTTTCCGTTACACTTTACTATATGGAGGGATACAGTGTGAAGGAAATAGCGGGTCTAATGGATACCACAGAAAGTGCGGTAAAAAACCGCTTGGCGAGGGCAAGAGCCAGATTGAAGAATGAGTTGACGTTAGCAGAATAAAGGAGGATTCCTATGAGATTAGAAGATATGGAGCATGAATTTCCGAAAATGCCAGAGGAAATGCGGGCAATGGTAGAGCGAGAAGTGGCAAAACAGGTAAAGACTACATCACATACAACTTATCGTAAGAAGAAACATATGGCGCGAAGAACATTTATTGCGGCTTTGGTGGCGGCAATGGCGCTTGGAACCACAGTATTTGCAGGAGTGGTTTATCAGATGCACAGCAGATCCATTGGAAGATATGGGGTAGAGACCAGCATAGAAGGAAATGGTAATAGTGCAGGAGTGATTGAAGCAGGAACTGAGGAAATGAACAATCTATCATGTCTGAAATTAGAGGTCGGTTATGTGCCAGAGGGAATGGTAAGGGTAGAAGAGGGAAAGTACTCTTATGAGGATAATATGTATCAGGGTGGAATATCCATGTGCTTTTATTACATGGACAAGGGAGATGCCCAGTTTACGATGCAGACCGAAAATGTGCTTTCCAGCGAGGATATTACAGTAAATGGATATGATGCCGTATGGCTTAAATTGCAGAATCTATATAAAGAGGAAAGTTCCAATAATCAGCGACTTTATGTGGCGTACACAGATGTACATTATGTGATGGAGATGTATATCGGTTCTGATGTGACAAAGGAAGAAGCATTAAAGATCGCTGAAAGCGTGAAGGTGACTCCAGTGGCGGAGGATGCAGAGGGAGAAGACATCATCAGAGCCTATGCATGGAGCGCATATGTGGAATCTCTGCAGATGGACGAGGCGCTGGCAGACACCGAGCGATATTCCGACTCATCCGTAGCAAAGGAGGAGATGGAAAATACGCATCAGATTGGAGAGAGCTTTTCCTTAGAAGGCATCAATGGAGAGGAAATAGAGTCCGACAAGCAGGGACTTATGGTCAAAATTGCAGAGGTACAGGTATCCGATGATATCAGCCTGCTGGATTCCTCTGTAATGGACACTGACTTACAAAAAGAAATTGCAGCGGAGTTAGATTCTTCTGGTAAATTACTTCCAGCGACTCTTCAGTATGTCAAATATGGTGATGGTGTCAATACATTGGATGAGATCGTGCAGACAAGAGAAGTATCCCAGAAGCTGGTATATGTCACCGTAGAGTATACCAATACAGGAGATACAGAATTAACAGATGTATTATTTATCGGAAATCTATCAAAGATAAGAGAAGACGGTGCGTACATGCGTATGTACTACGGAGAGGAGCCAGAGGATGGCGAAGCATGGGATGAGGTGTACTATGATGGAGTGGCAATGCATCAGGAAATGTGGTACTACGATGTCTATGGCGGCGATCGTGGAAATAACTATATCGCAAGTATTCAGCCGGGTGAGACGGTAACCGTGCATATGGCTTGGGTCGTACCAGAGGAGGAATTAGGATATATGTATCTGAATATGGATACCTATGGTGGAGCAGCTGAGTTCAGTGATAATTCCCTTGCAGTGGGATATGTAGATATCCGCCAGTAAGATAATTTGTCAGTAAATAGAAGTCACTATGAAGTAGAGATATTTCATAGTGACTTTTTGGTTGTTTTTGAAATCTAGTGGTATAGTGGGGAAAAATCGGGTATAATCAATCATAGAGAACACAGATGACAGAATGTAAGCTTAGAAAGAAGTAACATATGAATCAGAAGGTAGTATTTTTGGATATTGACGGGACTATGGTGGACTCGGATGGCAAGATTCCTGCCTCCACAAAGGAAGCGATCGCCAGAGCGAAGGCAAATGGACATAAGATGGTGATCTGCAGTGGCAGGAGCCGTTTTCAGATGTATGATGAGCTGATGGAAATGGGATTTTCAGGAATTGTCGGGGCAGCAGGCGCATTTGTTGTGGCAGATGGAGAAGAGATTTACCATGCATACATAGATGAGGAGCATCGTAAGAGCAGTTACGAATATCTTGAGAGCAATGGATTTTTGTATTTTTATCAGGCGGACGATGGAATTGTCATCAATCAGCGAAGCTGTGATGGCATGGTGGAGGAGTACCGCAGCATGGGAATGGATGAGACCCAGTTGCAACGAATGACAGGCGAAGTGCATCTGACAGAAGAGCCATGGAAGAATGAGCGAAATGAGAAGATTATTTATCAGGCGGCACCTTTTAACGTGGAGAAGGTACATGTGGATCTAGAGCCTTACTTCGATGCAGTGGCAATCAGCTTAGATGGAATGGATGAATACGCGGGAGAGATTGGTATCAATGGTATCAATAAGTCCACCGGTATGGAGATATATCTGAATCATGTGGGCATCAAGCGGGAGGACAGTATCGCATTGGGAGATGGTCCAAATGATCTTCAGATGATGGAGTACGCAGGAATTGGAGTTGCCATGGGCAATGCCAGAGAGGATGTAAAGCAGCGGGCAGATATGGTGACAGATGCAATCGGAGAAGATGGACTATATCATGCATTTGAAAGGCTTGGACTGATATAAGAATGGAGGACGCGTTCCATGGAAAAAAAGAATGCCCATGCAATGATATTAGCTATTTTTGTGGTGGGACTTATCACGGCGGCTATCCTGTGGGATAATCCGCAGAGTGCAGAACTGGGAATGCTACAAACTTCTATGCGGGAGTTGAAGCGGGTGGATAATCTGGAATATTCTTATGTGACCACGGTAAGGAGTGCAGGTACGGTGACGGGAGATGAGATTACCGTATGGTCCGATCAGCTTAGCGGATGCTGGATCAGTGAGCACTATAAGATTGATGAGGATGGTAGAAGACTGTATTTGAAGCAGTTCTGTGATGGAGTTCGTGTTTATAACTATATTGAGTGGACAGGGGAATGGGAGCTGCAAACCACCAAGAGCGTAGATGCTCCTTATATGGATCAGATTCTTTCGATTCCCTATGAGGATGAAGATATCTTGGAGCTTACGCGCATTGAGGATGAAGCAGGGCAGACACTTTCCTTTGTTTTCACACCGGAATATATAGATGAGCAGAACGAAAGCCGTAAGGATACTGTGGAGCAGGCATATCAGGATTACATGAAGATGGCTGGAGAAGAAGCCCAGACCAATGAAATGGTCATGACGATGGAACAGTATATGAGAACCAGACAGAAAGACATTGCCGTTACCTATCAGATCAATGCAGAGGGTGTGTTGATGGGAATGCAGTGTACCATGACGGTCATTCAGCCGGAATTGATCTATAATACCAACGAAGAACTGATGATTGGAAAGGAACGGGAATCTGGATATGAGATAGTTGTGACGGTCAACCGCTATAATCAGCAGGGAACCTTAAATAAATTGGAACAGTGTAAGAACGAAATATTGTATCAGTAAAATAGACCCGGGTGGATTTTCTCCATCCGGGTTCTTTATTGCTATGCCTTTCCAAGTCCCGGCAGAACTCCGGTGTAGGGAGCCAGTTCCAAGCGGATAAAGTAGCCACGGTCGTGATGGCAGACAGGGCACTCCTCTGGGACAGAGGTTCCGCGGTAAATATTGCCACACTCTAGGCACATCCAGGCGGTTTCTACATCAGACACGAAGAGCTTGTTCTGCTCGATCAAATCTGCGAAGAGTCCAAATCGGTCTCCGTGGGTCTTTTCGATCTGGGCAATCATCTGAAAAGAGCCAGCTACCATGGAAAAACCCTCCTCTCTTGCCTTTTCTGCAAAATTCAGATACACGTCGTCGTGTTCCTCGTACTCATTGTGCTGTGCGAAGCGGAGAAGCTTGGCGACATCCTGACTGATATCAATGGGATAAGCGCCATCAATGTGAATATTTTCGCCGCTAAGCTCTGCGAGATGGTTGTAAAAAATCTCGGCGTGTTCCTTTTCCTGATCGGCGGTAAAGGAAAAAACAGCCTGAATGACGCTTAGATTCTGTTTTTTGGCAACGCCGGCGGCGATGGTATAGCGGTTTCGAGCCTGACTCTCGCCAGCAAAGGCACGCATGAGATTTTCCTTGGTAACACTATCTTTAAAATCTATTGGCATATCGTAAACTCCTTTTTAATCAATTGATGTTGTGATTCATTATAGTAGCGGATGCTCCGCTCTGGCGCAGAGTCTTGCGAATCTGCGGTCTATCTCTGTCTGAAGTTCCTCCACGATAGGGTAGTACTCGTCTTTTAGCAAATGTTTGGTGCGTCCCATCATTCCAAGCCAGTCGGTGACAGGAATCTGCTTTTTCTGTGCAATTGGGTCATAATTTAGTGCTGTTATTCCGCGTTCTATTTCATAAAGAGGGAAATAACAACAGTCAACAGCGGCAGCAATCACGCTTCGTTCCAGGTTGGGTTTGTCATTCCAATTCAGTGGGCATGCAGAGAGAGCCTTTACATAGGCAGTGCCAAATTCTCTGGAATAGGCAGCAGCCTTTGCAGCCTTTTTGATAAAATCCGCCGGATTGGACTCGGCTACGGTGGCAACATAAGGGATATGAGTCGCCGCCATCAGCTCCGGTGTATCCTTGTGGAAGAAGGTCTTGCCGTACTGCGCCTTTCCCACATGGGAGGTGGAACTCTTAGCACCCATTGGCGTGGAGTAGGACAACTGATAGCCGGTATTCATATAGCCGCCATTGTCATATTCAAAAATAATGAGCTTGTGTCCCCGAAGAGCCGTGCCAAGGGCAGAGCCCATGCCGATATCCATGCCGCCATCTCCGCTTACCATAAGGAAGGTGATATCACCCTGTGGGTATTCTCCACGCTTCTGCTTTTGGTGAAATACCTCCACTACGCCACTTAAGGTGGCGGCACCGTTCTGAAAGAGGTTGTGCAGGTAGGGAATACGGAAGGCGGTCTTAGGGTAGCCAGTGGTCACCACCATGCCGCAGCCTGTCTGGAATAAAATTACCACATTGCCCTCAATACCCTTTAGCATCAGGTTCAGGTTGACAGGGATACCACAGCCAGGGCAGGCGCCATGACCGGGAGCAATACGCATTGGCATGCCAGTGGCATCCTTTAACATACCGCCCTTTACCACCATTTTCCCGGTATCTTCATCAAAGACACAGGTGGTGATGCCCTTGCAGGATTCCTCGGTGGTAATCGGTTTAAAGTATTGGGGCTGCATTCTTCCACTGTTTTGGGAGTCCGCGCCAGCATCGCTGTTCTGGGAATTTGCGTCTTTGGGGGAAGTCGCCGTGCCCATAGTAACACCGTAATAATCAAATTCCTTTGCATTTGGTTCCAGACCTTCCCGGAACAGTGCAATCGCATCCTCTAGGAAGAAATCCTTGCCGCCTAAGCCGTAGATTCTGCTGAGAATTTTTGGGGCAGTGGTTTCTGACATGGAACTTTCCTGTGGGGAGGATGCAGTGTTCTCCGAAGAAGAGCCTTGCAATGCAGCTTTAACCTCAAGGGACATATTGCCGCCGCCAGCACCGTAGCTGTCCTGACGGTCAGCCACGATGATGACCTTGGCGTTTTTGCAGAGCTTCCGTAGCTCCTCCGTAGGGAAGGGGCGCAGCACGTAGAGGGTGATGACACCTGCCTTTACGTTTTCTTTTCGCAGGAAGTCCACCGCTTCCATGGCGGTGTGGTAGGAGGAGCCCAGCACAAAGAGAAGTACATCCGCATCCTCATACTGATAGCCATAGCAGCAGGAGAGGGGACGACCGGAGAGCTGCTCGTATTCTGTAAAGAGATCGGGCAGCCGCTTTTTGGCTTCCTCCATGGCAAGATGGAGCTGGTAACGGTTGTTGATGACATCCGGTTCATTCATATAGGAGCCGATGGAGACTGGGTGCTCTAAATCTAACACACTGTAAAAGCAGTTTTCTCCGGTGGCGCTGTCCTTGGCGAAGGCGGAGGTGCCAAAGGTGTCGCTGGAGAGTTTGGGACCAATGTATTTTTTCACCACTTCATCATTAGAAAAGACAAAGCATTTGCGCTTCTGGTGACTGGTAAAAAATCCATCAAATGCCACCACCACAGGGAGGCTTACCGCCTCGGCGAGTTTTAGTGCAAGGAGATTAAAGTCATAGACCTTCTGGGGTTCATCTGCAAAGAGGATGATCCATCCGGTATTTAGCATATACATAATGTCACTGTGATCGCCTTTGATACACAGAGGGCCTGAGATGGTACGGCATGCCACGTTCATGACCATAGGCATCCGAGTGCCAGACTGCACTGGGAACTGCTCTAGGGCATAGAGCAGTCCGTTGGCACTGGTGGCGTTGAAGACTCTGCCCCCAGCAGCCGTGGCACCGTAGCAGATGCCGGCAGCGCTGTGTTCTCCCTCAGCGGCGATTAGGGCGATATCGTGCTCGCCCTCTGCCCGCATGGTATCCAGATTTTCCGCGATCTGCGTGGAGGGAGTGATCGGATAATAGCCCATCACGTGATAATTGATCTGTTTGGCGGCGTAGGCTGCAAGCTCATTGCCGCTGTCATACATAATTTTCTGTTCTTCCATAATCTATATTAACCTTTCCATTGGCTGCACCGTCTGTGCCAGCCATCCGCGCGTTTTCTTGTTTTCTATACAACACCGCCATCTACACGCTTTTCATCCATATAGGAGTCACTGTTGATGTAGGAATTAGAGCCTACCTCCTGATACTTGATGGAATCCGGCAGCAGGTGTTGGTTTGGCATAAAGTGAGGTTTTTTCGTGTAATCCTTTTCTAAGGCGGTGACCAGAGCATTGGTAGGGCAGACCTCCACGCAACGCAGACAGCCCTTGCAATGGTAATAGTCCAGACCGTTATTTACCATGCATTTCTTCTCCTTGTAGATACCCGGTGCGAACTGAAATACCATATCCGGGCAGGTGGAGTCGCACAGACCGCAATTAATGCATTTTTCTGGAATGAAGAGCGGAATATAACCCTCCCTTGAAGGGGAGAGGTCGTTGGAAACAGTGCTGCCGATACGGGGATTGATGCCCCCGATGGGCGCAGTGTCGTAGCCCCAGACGAAGCTTTCCTTCCTGCCCACAGGAATCGGCTCTAGGTTTCGCTCTGCGGAAGTCTTCTCTAGCAGGCAAAAGCCCTGTTGCAGACCTTTTAGGTTCGCTTCAATCAGAGCGGGATATTTTTTGCCGATGGTGTCCTGACAGAGCTGCTCTGTCGCTTCAAGGGGAATAAAGCCGGAGGCCTTTGCGATAGCTCCCAGCATGACCATGTTGATGCGGGATTTACACTCCATAGCGATGGCAAGGGCATCCAAACAGTACAATTCTCCCATAGAAATGCCATACTTCTCCGCGGCTTCGTCTGCCGAGAGGGAAGTATTTAATATGATCTTAGTGTCGGGGGACACACCGTCCAGTACAGGATAAGTGCCAATGAGCCCTGCATGAAAAATGCCTAAGATATGTGGCTGGGTCACGGGGCTGTTGATGCGCAGGGGTTTTGCGTTCTCGCACCAGCGGATATATGCTTTGACGGGTGAACCTCGCTTCTCGGAACCGTAGCTGGAGAAGCTTAAGGAATTTAAGGAGAGGGCAAGGGCGCCCAATTCTCCTAGCATTTTTCCACAGAGATTCGCGCCTAGACCGCCGATGCTCTCCAATCGTATCTCAAAATAACCATGTTCATTTGTAATGGGTAGGATGGTTTCGTTCATAAGTACCTCTATTTCCGCGCGATCCGCGCAAAGTTGATATAGCAATAGTATGCGAAACTTTTTGAAAAAAATTCCTGTACAAGTGAGAAAAAAGAAATTAGAATAAGAGACGGAAATTGGAAAAAGGCAGGCGGAAAAAGATTGCAAAAGATAATTGATTTTATAAAAAAAGAAACGGTACTGGTGATCGCTACCATACTGGCGGTGATATCTGCGGTGTTCGTGACACCAAGTGCAGCTTATCTGGACTATATCGACTGGCGTGTGTTGGGAATTCTCCTATCCCTGATGATTGTTATGGCAGGATTTCAGAAGAGTGGGCTATTTGATGCCATTGGTATCAAACTGCTTAAGCGGACGAAGGACACGGCACAGCTAGTGGGAGTGCTGGTGTTTTTGTGCTTCTTTTCTAGTATGTTCATTACCAATGATGTAGCACTGTTGACTTTTGTGCCTTTTGCGGTGTTGACCCTGCAAAAGTGCCATCAGGAGCGACTCATGGTCATGGTATTGGTATTACAGACTATTGCAGCAAATCTGGGAAGTATGTTGACACCGATTGGAAATCCACAGAATCTGTACCTTTATAATCTGGCTGGAATGGAACTGGGAGAGTTCATGCTATGTATGCTGCCTTATACCGTGGCGGCAGGGGTATTGTTACTGATTATTTTATTTGTGCTGAGTGCAAGAAAGCAAAAGATATCCATGGAGGAATGCTCCTTTACCTATGAAAAATCTGAGGGAAGCAATAGAAAGAATCTGGTATATTTTATTCTGTTCGTATTGAGCCTCTTGGTGGTGGCAAGGGTGATTCCATATTATATCGTTCTGCTGGTGGTACTGGCAGTAGTGTTTTTCATGGATCGTGATGTGCTTGGTAAAGTGGACTACTGTCTACTGCTGACTTTTATTAGTTTCTTCATATTTACAGGAAATATGGGAAATATACCAGTAGTGAGGGATACCTTACAGAGTCTGGTGGCAGGCAGGGAGCTTGGCATCGGCATTCTCTCTAGTCAGTTCATCAGCAATGTTCCAGCGGCACTTCTGCTGTCTGGATTTACGGAGAACTATCGGGCGCTGCTTCTGGGCGTGAATCTGGGTGGTCTTGGAACCCTGATCGCATCTATGGCGAGCTTGATTTCTTATAAGATCTATGCTCACAATTACAATAAGACAAAGGGTATCTACCTATTATGGTTTACCGTTGCAAACCTGCTGTTCTTGGCAGTGCTTGTGGCGGTAGCCATAATGGTGTAGTCACAAAATCAAGGCGGCGCGCCATAAAATCACGATGGCGTAGCCGCCAAATCTATTATTTGACGAATCTAATACACATATCTTACACATATTTTACAAAATCACACCTAAGCATTTTACAATTCCTCTTTACTATGGATACGAGAAAAATAAGTAAAATAGTATGGCTGCATTCGCAGCAGCGGCAGATAAGGGAACTGTCGCAGAAACGAGGGGAATTATATGGAACGAACATTAGTCTGGGCACATCGGGGTGCCAGTGGCTATGCGCCGGAAAATACCATGCCGGCGTTTGAGAAAGCAATTGAGATGGGGGCTGACGGAATTGAGCTGGATGTTCAGCTCACAAAGGATGGCGAACTTGTAGTCATTCATGACGAGACCATCGACCGTACCAGTGACGGCAGCGGCTGGGTAAAGGATCTTACCTATGCAAAGCTTGCGCGGTACAACTATAACAAGACACATCCAGAGTATGCCAATGCCAAGATACCGACCTTGGAGGAGGTCTATGCTCTAGTAAAGCCAACGGGGCTTACCGTCAATGTGGAGTTAAAGTCGGGGGAAATCTTCTATCCAGAGTTAGAAGAGCGCGTGCTGGATCTGACAGCCCGTATGGGCATGGAGGAGAGGGTGATTTATTCTTCCTTCAATCATTATAGTATACAAAAGATCAAGGAATTAGATTCCGAAGCTAAGACTGGTATGCTTTACAGCGACGGAATCATCAATCCGGTGAGCTATGCATCCTATGTCGTGGGGGCGGATGCTATGCACCCGGCATTGTACAATCTGCAGTTTCCGGGGTATATGAGAGATTGCAGAAAACATGGAAAGAAGGTACATGTCTGGACAGTCAATGAGGAGCAGGACATGCGCAGAGTATGCGAGATGCGCGTGGATGCCATGATTACGAACTATCCAGACTTGGGCAAGCTGATTGCAATGGAATATTGCAATGGCGAGCTGGAGCCTGAGCTGGTGCGTGTACTTAAGAGGCAGGCACAGTGAGAGAAAAAGCATTTTTTGCAGAGGAAGGATTTGCGGACTGGATGCATCAGGAGGTAGAGCCTTATCTAAAAGCACATTGCGAGGATGGTTACCTTTGGAGTGGGGATGGCACCTCGATCCATTACAGCAGATACCGACTTAAGGACGCAAAAAAATGCGTTGTAATCTCCCACGGATTCTGCGAATTTGCGGAAAAATATAACGAATTTATCTATTATTTCCTGCAAGCTGGCATATCGGTCTATGTACCGGAGCATAGAGGGCATGGTTATTCTGAGCGGGGAGCAGCAGATGCAGAGATGGTACATGTAACGGACTATCAGGAATATGTCCGTGACTTTGTGTGCTTTGTGGAAAATGTGGTGGTGCCAGAAGGGACAGAGCGTATCCTTTTTGCTCATTCTATGGGCGGTACGGTGGCTGCGCTGGTGTTAGAACAGCATCCACAGCTATTTTCGGCAGCCATATTATCGTCTCCGATGTGTGGCATGCAGACGGGAAAATATCCTACATGGCTGGCGGAGGGGATATCTGGGCTTTGCAGTAAGTTAGGAATCGGACTCCATTATGCGCCGGGGCAGGGGGGCTTTCAAAAAGAACCAGATTTTGCAGGAAGTAGCTGTCTATCAGAGGCTCGTTACGATTATATCTTTGAAAAACGACTACAAAATCCGCTATATCGTACGTATGGCGGAAGCTTTTCTTGGGTGCATGCGGGCATTAAGGCAGTGAAAAAATTAATGAAACGACGCAATCTGGAAAAGATAGATATACCGATTCTATTATTTGAGGCTGGACGGGATCACATGGTGGACAATGGAGCCATTGAGCGTTTTGCAAGAGAGACAGGACATACAGAGCTGGTGGTGATGCAGGATGCAAAGCACGAGATTTTTCATGCGGGCTTGACGGTGCGCCGGAATTTTTATGAGAGAATATTTGCATTTTGTAGGGAAGAGGGTATGAACCTTGTCAAAGAAACATTCTAAAAAGTCAAAACAGGGAATAGACATAAAAGGAAGCCAATCAGGAGCAAAAAAATTGTCGATGGAAGACATGTTGAGGGAGCAGATAGAGGAACCGATGGTTCAACTCCGTTATGAGTATGCGATTGACTTGTTGCAGGCAAGACTTCGGATGATAAACGCGGAATTGACGGAAATGAATCATCGGCAGGTCATCCGTAGTATGACGTCCCGAATCAAGGCGACCGACAGCATTATCAAGAAATTAATTAAAAAGGAGCGGGAAATCACTTTTCGGGTGGCAGTGGAGACATTAAATGATATCGCTGGAATCCGAGTGGTCTGTTACTTCTGTGACGATATCTATCTGGTCGCAGAGGCACTGCGGCGACAGAGCGATCTTCGTATTATAAAGGAAAAGGATTATGTAAAGAATCCTAAGAAAAGTGGTTACCAGAGCGTGCATCTCATTGTGGCTGTCCCTGTGACCTACAATGAGAATACCAGTGAGGTGCGAGTGGAGGTACAGATCCGTTCCTTCGCCATGGACTACTGGGCGGAGCTAGATACCCAGATGTGCTACAAGAAGAGCGCAGGACAGATACTTAATGTGGAGCGTGAGACCAAGGATTACTCAGATGTCATTGCGAAGGTGGATAACAAGATGTTAGAACTGCGCAGACGGATTGAAAGTTATGAGAGTTAGTGTGGAGGAAAGAAAAAATGAGTACGGTAAGAGAAACAGGAAAGAGCGCAACAAGAAAACAGAATTATCTAGCGAACCGGGAGTTGTCCTGGCTTAAGTTCAATGAGAGGGTGCTTGAGGAGGCGGCAGACCGCTCCGTTCCATTATGTGAGCGACTGTCCTTCTTATCCATATTCCAGAGCAATCTGGATGAATTCTTTATGGTGAGGGTCGGTTCCCTTTATGATCAGATGCTGGTGAGCAAGACAGCAAAGGATAACAAGACGGGAATGACTAGCAAGGAGCAGCTCATGGCGATTTTTGATGCCACCCGTACCCTTGCAGAGCGCAAGGATGTCATTTATAGAGAGTGCATGAAGCAGCTCAAGGAGGAAGAAGGCGTGGAGGGCGTGAGCTTTGCGGATATCCTGCCGGAGGATAAGGTATATCTGGAAAATTACTTTATGGAATCCATTCTGCCATTGCTCTCTCCGCAGGTCATTGGTAAAAAGCAGCCCTTCCCATTCTTAAAAAATAAGGAAATCTACGCAGTTGTGGTACTGGGAACGAAAAATAGCGACAAGCTGGGCATTATTCCATGCAGTAATGACATTTTCCCACGTATCATCGCCGTACCTTCCGCAAAAAATCGGTACATTTTAGTGGAGGAATTGATTCTTCATTACCTGCCACTGGTCTTTGACCGCTACACCGTAAAGAGCAAGTCCTTGATCCGCATCGTGCGAAATGCAGATATCGATGTGGACGAGGCATTTTATGACGAAGATCTGGATTACAGAGATTCCATGGAGAAGCTGATTAAGGTCAGAAAGCGTCTATGTCCGGTAAAGCTGGAGCATTCAAGAGTATTAGATGTCACTGTGATCGAGCGCCTTAGAAAGGAACTGGGACTGTTCCCAGATCAGGTATTTTTCTCAGAGACACCTCTTGAGATGTCCTTCCTGTTTCAGATACAGGATTCCTTGCGAGAGAAGCGCAGCCTGTTCTACGAGCGCAGAGTGCCACAGCTTCCGGCTGGAATCTCAGAGGATGTGCCGATGATGCAGCAGATCGAGGAAAAGGATCGCTTTTTGAGCTTTCCATACGAGAGCATGAAGCCATTTATCCGTCTGTTAAAGGAAGCTGGCAAGGATAAGAATGTGGTATCTATCCGCATGACACTTTATCGCGTGGCAAAAAACTCCCAGATAGTAGAGGCGTTAATCGAGGCGGCAGAGAACGGTAAGGAGGTCGTGGTACTGGTAGAGCTTCGCGCCAGATTTGACGAGGAGAATAATATTGAGTGGTCAAGAAGATTAGAGGAGGCGGGCTGCCGTATTATCTACGGCATCGACCGTATCAAGGTACATTCCAAGTTATGCCTTATTACTTATAAGAAGAAAGACAGTGTTCACTATATCACTCAGGTGGGAACTGGTAATTATAATGAAAAGACTGCCAAGCTGTACACAGATCTGTCACTGATGACTGCGAATCAGCAGATCGGCGAGGAGGCAGCAGAGGTATTCCATGCGCTGTGCCTTGCCCAGTTGGTGGAAAATTCCAAGCAGCTACTTGTGGCACCGAAATGCTTACAGAATAAAGTACTTATGATGATAGAGGAGGAAATCGAGAAGGCAAGAGCGGGAAAGATAGCTTATATTGGACTGAAAATGAATGCCCTGACGGATCGTGTCATTATCGATAAGTTGGTAGAGGCTTCTCAGGCGGGAGTGAAGATCGATCTTATCATTCGAGGCATCAGTTGTCTGATACCGGGAGTGAAGGGCTATACAGAGAATATCCGTGTCATCAGTATTGTGGGACGGTTCTTAGAGCACTCAAGAATTTACATTTTCGGAGCACCGGATTCCGAGGATTGTAAAGTCTATATCGCTTCTGCGGACTTTATGACCCGCAACACTACAAAGCGTGTGGAGGTGGCAGCACCGATCTTAGATGCAGATATCAAGGAGCGCATCATAGGAATGTTCAATCTGCTTCTGCGGGATAATGTAAAGGTAAGAGAATTAAAAAAGGATGGAAACTACTTCCAGTCCAAGAGCGGTGATGTAAAATTGAATTCCCAAGAGTACTTTTATGCGTTGGCCTACCAGAAGGGAGAAGAAATGTAAAATTTCATTAGCGAAATCTATACATTTATTTTACACAGGTTTTACAAAATATGACCTGTGTATTTTACATTTCTGCCGTAAAGTGATTTTGTCAACAGGAAATAAAATAGTAGGAATGCGGAAAAAGAAGATTCCGCGAATGTAAATGACGGAGGAATGTAAAATGAAGAAGAAATTAATGTGTATGTTATTAACAGGAGTAATGGCAGCAAGCATGCTGACAGGATGTGGAAGCAGCGAGGAGCCAGCAGCAGAGGGAACAACAACTACAACAGATGATGCAGCAGCAGAGACAGGCGCAGCAGAAGAGGAAGCAGCAGAGGCAAGTGATTTTGACTCAGCAGAGATGATTGCTGTATATTCTCGTGAGGATGGATCTGGTACAAGAGGAGCATTCATCGAGTTATTCGGAATCGAGCAGAAGGATGAGAGTGGTGAGAAGATCGATTACACAACAGAAGAGGCAGTTATTACCAACAGTACTGATGTAATGCTTACTTCCGTATCTGGAGATACTTATGGTATCGGTTATGTATCTCTTGGTTCTTTGAACGACACAGTAAAGGCAGTTAAGATCGACGGAGCAGAGGCTACCGTAGAGAACATTAAGAGCGGTGCATATGCAATTGCAAGACCTTTTAACATCGCAACAAACGGTGAGGTCAGCGAGGTAGCACAGGATTTCATCAACTATATCATGAGTGCAGAGGGACAGGCAGTTATCACAGAGAACGGTTACATCGGATCTGATGATGCAGCAGCATTCGAGTCTAACGGCGCAACAGGTAAGGTAGTTGTTGGTGGTTCTTCTTCCGTATCCCCAGTAATGGAGAAGTTGATCGAGGCATATAAGGCTGTAAATACAGGAGCAGAGATCGAGCTTCAGACCAGTGATTCTACCACAGGTATGACAGGTGCAGCAGACGGAACACTTGATATCGGTATGGCATCCCGTGAGTTAAAGGACTCTGAGGTCGAGGCTGGTCTGACAGCAACCAAGATCGCTATGGATGGTATCGCAGTAGTTGTAAATCAGGAGAACCCAGTAGAGGATCTTCCTGCAGAGACCGTAAAGGGAATCTTCATGGGCGAGATTACTGAGTGGGATGCAGCAAACTAAGTAAAACCGGAATAACGAAAAACATACAGACATAAGGACCGGGAGAGTGAAAGGCTCATCCGGTCCTTTCGTGGAACATACACATATCACATTGATAGAATGCGCGGAAGCTTAAAATGCTTCTGGCAGGAGGTTTAGATGAAAGTAAAAGAAAAGGTAATGGAATATGTATTCCTGCTCACGGCGATTATTTCCATTGTAGCGGTAGTGCTGATTTGCGCATTTTTATTCGCAAATGGAATACCAGCAATGAAAGAAATTGGATTTTTGGATTTCCTTAGCGGCACGAAGTGGAAGCCGGGCAATGACAAGTACGGCATTTTCCCTATGATACTGGGAAGTATCTATGTAACAGGTGGGGCTCTTATCATCGGCGTGCCAGTGGGAGTGCTCATGGCCGTATTTATGGCAAGATTTTGCCCAAATAAGTTATACAAGATATTAAAGCCGATTGTAGATCTTTTGGCAGGAATTCCATCCATTGTATATGGATTTTTCGGATTGGTGGTATTGGTGCCATTTATTAGAGAACGTTTTCCGGGAAATGGACAGAGTATCTTATGTGCATCCATTTTGCTTGGTATTATGATTCTTCCGACCATTATTGGAGCATCAGAGCCGACCATTCGGGCGGTAGAGCAGAGCTACTACGAGGGCGCCCTTGCCCTTGGAGCCACCCATGAGAGAAGTGTGTTCACGGTAGTGGTGCCTGCGGCAAAGTCTGGTATCTTCGCAGCAATCGTGTTGGGAGTGGGACGAGCATTAGGAGAGACCATGGCGGTCATGATGGTAGTAGGAAATCAGCCACGAGTACCGGATAGTATCTTCAAGGGAGTACGTACCTTGACCACCAACATTGTATTAGAGATGGGTTACGCTACGGATCTGCACCGAGAGGCGCTGATCGCAACTGGCGTAGTTCTGTTCGTATTTATATTAATTGTCAATCTGTGCTTCTCAATACTTAAGAGAAGAGGAAAGGAGTAAATGGCAATGGATAAAGCAATCACTCCAATTAATAAAGTGACTTTTCGTGATAAGATGAAGTCCTATGCAAAGCACCCAGGCTCATTTATCTTATTGCTTCTGGTCTTGATCGCAGCGGTGGTTACCGTACTGACGTTACTTTTTCTGGTGGGATACATTCTGATCAATGGTATTCCATACTTAAAACCTAGTCTGTTCGCACTGGAATATAATTCGGATAATGTGTCCATGCTGCCGTCCATTTTTAATACCATAGTCATGGTATTGGTGGCGCTGCTCTTTTCTGTACCATTCGGTGTGGGAGCAGCGATTTATCTGGTGGAATATGCGAAAAAAGGCAATAAACTGGTAGGTGTCATTCGTCTTACCACAGAGACACTGACAGGTATTCCTTCTATTATATATGGATTGTTCGGTATGCTGTTCTTCGTGATTCAGTTAAAGTGGGGCTATTCCATGCTGGCAGGTGCATGTACTTTGGCAATCATGGTATTGCCGACCATCATGCGTACCACAGAGGAGGCTCTTTTGTGTGTGCCAGTTTCTTACCGTGAGGGAAGCTTCGGTCTGGGCGCTGGAAAGCTCCGTACCATATTCAAGATCGTTCTTCCAGCAGCGATTCCGGGTATCTTATCCGGTGTCATCCTTGCAATTGGCCGTATCGTAGGAGAGACGGCGGCGTTGATCTACACTGCAGGAACCATGACAGGTACAGCGGGACTCATGGATTCTGGACGTACACTGGCAATTCATATGTATGTACTTTCCAATGAAGGATTGCATAAGAACGAGGCAAACGCCACAGCGGTGGTACTGCTTATCATCGTTTTACTGATCAATGCGTTGTCCTCCTTTATAGCAAAGAAGCTTGAAGCACCAAAATAGAACGAAAAAGAGTAAATAAAGCTGCCGCAGGAAGTGTGGCACAGAAAAGAGGTAAGAATGGGAGAAAAATTTAGTATATCCAATCTGGATTTATATTATGGCGATTTTCATGCATTAAAAAATATCAACATGAGTATTAATGAAAAGGAGATTACCGCATTCATCGGACCTTCTGGATGTGGAAAGTCTACTTTTCTCAAGTGTCTGAACCGTATGAATGACTTGGTTGAGGGCTGTAAGATTACGGGAAATGTCCTTTTAGATGGAGAAGATATTTACAATGGTATGGACGTGAATCTGCTCCGCAAGAGAGTTGGTATGGTATTCCAGAAGCCGAATCCATTTCCAATGAGCATCTATGACAATATTGCTTATGGCCCAAGAACCCACGGTGTTCACTCCAAGGCGAAGCTGGATGAGATCGTGGAGAAGTCTCTTCGAGATGCAGCCATCTGGGATGAGGTAAAGGATCGTCTGAAGAAGAGTGCTCTTGGCCTTTCCGGTGGACAGCAGCAGAGACTTTGCATCGCAAGAGCCCTTGCAGTAGATCCAGAGGTCATTCTGATGGATGAGCCGACTTCCGCCCTTGATCCAATTTCCACATCTAAGATTGAGGATCTGGCAATTGAGCTCAAGAAAAAGTATACAATCGTCATGGTAACACATAATATGCAGCAGGCAGTCCGTGTCTCTGATAAGACCGTATTTTTCTTATTAGGAGAGGTCATCGAGAGCGGTGAGACAGAGAAATTGTTCTCCGTACCACAGGATAAGAGAACAGAGGATTACATCACAGGACGTTTTGGCTGATAATGAGAGGAGATAGGAAATGAGAAACAGATTTGACCGACAGTTATTGGAACTTAATAATGAATTGATTCAGATGGGAAGCCTCATCGAGCGTGCCATTGAGATGGGAATTTCTGCATTGGTACGTCAGGATGTGGAGAAGGCACAGAAGGCGATCGATTTCGATTCAGAGATCGATGAGCAGGAGAAGACCGTTGAGTCTATGTGTATGAAACTGCTCTTACAGCAGCAGCCAGTGGCAAAGGATCTCCGTCTGATTTCTGCGGCACTGAAGATGATTACCGATATGGAGCGTATCGGTGACCATGCAGCGGATATTTCTGAGATGACGATTCTGATGGCTGGTTCTGAGTATGCCAGAAGCGAGATCAACATTGATCTGGTGGAGAGCATGGCAAAGGCGACCACTGACATGGTAATCAAGAGTGTAGATGCCTTCGTTAATAAGGATTTGGAGCTGGCTCGCTGGGTCATCGCACAGGATGATGTGGTGGATGATCTGTTTGCAGAGTTCAAGCAGCAGTTGATCCAGAAGATTACTGAGAATGTAAAAAATGGTGAGCAGGCAACAGATATGCTTCTGGTAGCAAAATATTTTGAGCGTATCGGTGATCATGCCACAAACATCGCAGAGTGGGTCATCTACTCTATTACAGGTGAGCACGAAGAGTAAAAAATCTTCAAACATAGGAAAAATATGATATCAACGCCACTTTACACAGATTTTACATAAATCTGACGAGGGCTTTACAAATTTACCCACTTTTTTCGGGAAATTTACAAAAAATACAAATACCCCTTTGATTGCAATTGCAAAACAGAAAAAAATACGTTATAAAAGAAATGTATGTATTTTTATAGGACATGTGTCCTAGGTGTTAAAAAAGGAGAAAAAAATGGACATTTTTGGAGTACTGACCCTCGTAGGTGGGCTGGCACTGTTTCTTTACGGAATGAACGTTATGGGCGCTGGCTTGGAGAAGATGTCGGGTGGTAAGTTAGAGCGTATATTAGAGAATCTTACCTCTAACCCGATCAAAGCGGTATTATTAGGTGCTGGTGTAACGGCTGTGATTCAGTCGTCCTCCGCGACCACAGTTATGGTAGTCGGTTTTGTAAATTCCGGTATCATGAAGTTGTCACAGGCAATTGGTATCATCATGGGTGCCAATATTGGTACGACCATGACGGCATGGCTGCTTAGTTTGACTGGTATTGAAGGAGGCAACTTCTTTATACAGATGTTAAAGCCATCCTCATTTGCGCCGATTTTGGCAGCGATAGGTATCATATTTATCATGTCTGGAAAGAGCGACAAGAAGAAGGATGTTGGTGAGATCCTGCTCGGTTTTACCGTGTTAATGCAGGGTATGGAGCTGATGAGTGGAGCGGTAGAGCCACTTGCTGATGTTCCAGAGTTTACTAACATATTGACTATGTTCGATAACCCAGTATTTGGTGTTATTGCAGGTGCATTGTTGACAGCGATCATTCAGAGTTCCTCTGCATCTGTTGGTATTTTACAGGCACTTTCTGTAACAGGTGCATTTTCCTATGGTTCTGTCATCCCAATTATCATGGGACAGAATATCGGAACCTGTGTAACAGCGATGATTTCTGCAATCGGAGCAAATAGAGGTGCAAGACGTACTGCATTTGTGCATTTATATTTTAATATTATTGGAACGATACTGTTTTTACTGTTATTCTATACAGGAAATGCGATCATTGGATTCTCCTTTGCAGATGAGACCGTTGGTGCAGCAGGAATCGCATTGATCCACAGTATCTTTAATATCTTTACAACACTTGTATTGCTTCCATTTACAAAGGGCTTAGAGAAGCTGGCGTATTTGACACTTCCTCTGACAGAGGACGAGAAGAATACCACAGAGGATGTATTTGCTATCTTAGATGAGCGTTTCCTTTCCTCTCCTGCATTTGCAATTGAGCAGTGTCGTTCTCTGGTGAGTCAGATGGCAGAGATGACCAGAGCAAGTATCTTAGAGGCGATGGAAGTCCTTGCCGATTATTCTGAGGAAAAGGCAGCAGACGTTGTTAAGAAGGAAAATTTGGTGGATACTTATGATGATAAGATTGGTGCATATCTGACCAAGCTTAGCAGTGAGAACCTGTCTTATAATGATAGCTTACGGGCGACTTCCCTGCTTCACTGTCTGACAGACTTTGAGCGTATTTCTGACCACGCGATTAACATCGTGGAGAATGCACAGCAGATGCACAAGGACGGCTTGGAGTTCTCCAAGAAGGGAAGCGAAGAGATGGCGGTTTTCGGAGCTGCGATTAGAGATATCTTAGACCGAACCACCAATGCATTTGTAACAAACGATCAGGAACTTGCCCGGACGGTAGCACCGCTTGAGGAAGTGATCGATGAATTGAATAAAGATGTGAAGAAGCATCATATGAAGCGCCTTCGCAAAGGAAAGTGTACCATCGAGCTTGGACTGGTACTGTCTGATTTGGCTATGAACTATGAGCGTGTGGCAGACCACTGTTCCAACATTGCGGTGTACATGATGCAGCTTAAGGACACTCAGTTAGAGGAGCATAGCTATACCGAGCAGCTGGATGAGGTCGAGAGCGCAGAGTTTACAAGATTGTTGCAGGAATTTGGCGAGAAGTACGAGCTGTAACAACTGAACACTCTCCGATGCGGCGGTGAAAGGAGAGAACTATCATGGCTACGATTTATATTGTTGAAGATGATATAAATATCCGCGAGATAGAGCGATACGCGTTAAAAAACAGCGGATATGATGTAGAAGAGTTTGGGTGTGGAGCTGATTTTTTCAAGCGGATAGAGAAGGCGACGCCATCTCTGATTCTGCTTGACATCATGCTTCCGAATGAAGACGGACTGGATATTCTTACGAAGATTCGTGCCAACAAGGCGACGGCGGGAATTCCGATTATTATGGTGACAGCGAAGACCAGCGAGATGGACAAGGTCAAGGGACTGGATCTTGGGGCTGACGACTATATCACTAAGCCTTTTGGTGTGATGGAGCTGATATCCAGAGTGAAGGCGTTGTTGCGCCGTACTCAGAGCACACAGGAGGAATCTCAAGTCCGTCATGGAGAGATCTTGCTTGATAATGATAAGCATGCAGTATACCTGGGTGATACCCCATGTGAACTGACCTTCAAGGAATTCGAGTTGTTAAAGTACCTGATGATCAATAAGGGTATCGTCTTATCCCGTGACAAGATCATGGATCAGGTATGGGGATTTGAATACGAAGGAGAGAGCCGCACAGTAGACATGCACATTAAGACATTGCGTCAGAAGCTTGGAACTTCTGGAAGCTGTATTAAGACAGTCCGCAATGTAGGGTATATGATAGAATGAAAAAGAAGTTAAATGCAAAGTTTATGTTAATAGCGGCAATCGCCATTGTGGCGACTGCCGTTTGTGCTGTAATCCTGTTTTACAGCATTTTGATGGAACAGATATTTGATGATTTAAAGGCAAATGCTCATGTTATGTCCATGATCGATCTGGAGTATATTCCGGAGGAAGTCCACCAGAGGTTAGATAAGGATGGGCTTCGAATCACGTTGATCGATGCGGATGGTAAAGTCATCTACGACAGTGTAGAGAATCAGGAGAGGATGGAGAACCACAGAGGAAGACCGGAGGTGGAGCTGGCATTTGAGACCGGAGAAGGCAGGGGCATGCGTACATCCACAACATCGGCAAAGCACACCTTTTATTATGCGATGCTGCTTTCGGATGGAAACGTTCTGCGAATCGGTAAGGCGAGCAATAGTGTCTACCATCTTATGTGGAATATGGCATGGCTGATCATGGGTGTGGGTATCTGTGTTTTCGGTATGTGTGTCTTATTCGCCAAGCGATTGACTACCCGGATCGTGGCACCGATCGAGAAGATGGCAGCGAATATCGTAATGGTGGATGAAGGCGATGTCTATGAGGAGATGCGTCCTTTTGTATCTACGATCAAGCAGCAGCACATCGATATATTAAATCATGCTAAGATGCGTCAGGAATTTACAGCCAACGTATCCCATGAATTGAAGACACCGTTGACAGCGATATCTGGCTATGCAGAGCTGATTGAGAGTGGAATGACCAATGAGCAGGATACACAGCACTTTGCTAGTGAGATTCATCGCAGCGCAGAGCGCTTGCAGTCCTTGATTAACGATATTATCAAGCTGTCAGAGCTGGATGATGCGGATCTGAAGCTGGAGTTTGAGACCATAGACCTCTATGAGATGGGCAAGAATTGCATTTCGCAGATGGAGATGCAGGCACAGAAGAATGAAGTTACCCTGTTATTGGAGGGAGCATCCACACTGATAAGCGGCAACAAGACATTGATTGAGGAGCTGATCTATAATCTGTGCAGCAATGCCGTGCGCTACAATAAACGGGGTGGTTCTGTGACGATTAAGGCGTTTATCGAGAATGATAGACCTGTCATAAGTGTGAAGGATACTGGAATCGGTATTCCGAAGGATCAGCAGGATCGTATCTTTGAGCGATTCTACCGGGTGGACAAGAGCCGTTCCAAATCCACGGGAGGTACAGGACTGGGACTTGCCATTGTAAAGCATATAGTTGCCCAGCATGATGCCCAGATCATACTGAACAGTGACGAGGGCATTGGTACAGAGATAAAAGTAATATTTTAAGAAGGAAAAGGCGTTGGTTGCGTTTCGTGACCGACGTCTTTTTGGTGCACTAGGAAATTATGTGCTATTGCACAAAAAGAATCGGATATAATCTTTCAAAGTTTTTCCCAGAAGAAAAGAAATCTGTGGTATAATAGCAGGATGAGATAAATTTAGAAAAAGTAACTTGCAGGAGGGAAATCATGTTTTCCGTATCAGATATTAAGGAAGAGACTTACCCGGCAGCCTACCGGAGAGGAAAGGAATTATATGAGGCAGGGGGAGTCTGGGATTTTTCTTATGATATATATTTGGAGAGAGAGCAGACCATGGCTGAGGTGTCTGCAAAGGTGCGAGGCATTGACCAGCCCTACTATCCGGTGACGGTGGTGGTGGATGAGGCATTTGCAACCGTGTCCAATGCCAAGTGTTCCTGCGAGGCCTTTTATAATTACGATAGAATGTGCAAGCACTGTGTGGCGGCGCTTCTTACCTATGTGAACCGCAGACAGGCGAAGGATATTTTGCAGGCGAAGAACGGTGAGCCTTATTCTGCCCAGAGTGATGGGGCGAATGAGAAAAAGCAGGTGGATGTCCATATGATGAAGACAGATGCGGCATTTAAGAACCTGCTGAATCAATATTCCCTGCGGGCAGGGGTGACCTATCTGCTTCCAGAACATATCTATGGAAAAGTGGAGATTGAGCCATACTTTAAGCTGGATTACAGCTATGCGACCTTGGAATTTAAGGTCGGAATTGAGCAGAAGTATGTACTGAAGAACATTTCTGCCTTTTTGCGCTCTGTGGAGCGGAATGAAAAGGTGCGTTATGGCAAGAAATTAGACTTTTACCATGATAAGGAGGCCTTTACTGAGTCGGCTTGGCGGATGATCGAGTTCTTACGGTACCAGGAGGAGGATAAGCGGAGACAGAGTAAGTATCATGCCTATTATGTCTACACGGGAAGCTTTGAGCGAACCATGGAGTTAGATGAAGTGGGCATTGACCGATTCTTTAAGGCGGTGGGAGAGACACCGTTTTTGGCGGAGATGCTCTATGAGGAAGGCGATATGTATCGGGTAGAAGACCGGGAATACCGCCCGAAGCTTACGATCCGTGCAGGGGCAGCAGGTGTTTTTCTGTTGTTGGAGGAGCTCTATCCGATCAAGGGCAGCAGATATTATTACTTTTACAGTGATGGTGTGATCCGTCGCAGTAAGGCGGCGTTAAAGGAAAAGACGGGCGAGATTTTCGACTATTTGCAGCGGCAGGTAGGCGGGGAGTGCTATATTGCAGCGGATGAGCTGCCGATGTTCTGCCGAGACCTTCTGCCTCTTTTGCGGGAGAATTTCGAGGTGATATCAGAGGGCTTTGACGAGAGCCTTTATGTGCCACCGAAGCCAGAGTTCGAGCTATATCTGGATAAGCAGGACAATCAGAGGATTGGAGCCAAGCTAGTGGCTGTCTACGGGGATGCGAAGTACAATGTGCTGGAAAAGGTGGGCGCTGGTGAGGTGCGGGATATGGCAGAGGAGATGCGTATCCGCAGTCTGGTGGACCCGTATTTTAATGAGTATGGCATGGGACAGACGATATATGTACTTTCCCATGACGAGGATCTACTGTTCCAGCTTTTAAGTGGTGGCTTGCAGCGTCTGGCTGAGTATATGACCATATATACGTCGGCTGATTTCAGGGGAATGAAGATCGTGACAGCGCCACCGGTATCGGTGGGAGTGGCGTTAAAGAGCGACTTATTAGAGCTTCAAATTCATTCGGATAAGATGCCAGCGGAGGAAATGGCTTATATTCTCACAAAGTATGACCGTAAGAAGAAGTATATCCGATTGAAAAATGGGGATTTCCTGGCAGTCAGAGACGATGGACTGGGACTGCTTGCACAGGTAAGCGAAGATCTGCAGTTGACTGAGGCAAAGCTGAAAAAGGGACGAGTAAATGTCCCGAAATACCGCGCAATGTATCTTGACGCGGTGCTAAAGAGCAATCAAATCTTGACGATTGAGAAAAATCGTGAGTTCAAGAGCATGGTTCGTGATATGAAGACCATCGAGGATAGCGACTATGAGGTGCCGGAATCCTTAAAGCAGATTATGCGAAGCTACCAGAAGAATGGATTTTTATGGCTTAAGACTCTGCGGGAGAATGGTTTTGGTGGAATTCTTGCGGATGATATGGGTCTGGGAAAGACATTGCAGGTCATCAGTCTCCTGTTATCAGAGCAGCAGGCATATGAGGCGGGAGAGAAGGAGTGTCGTCGTTCCCTTATCGTATGTCCAGCATCCTTGGTCTATAACTGGCAGAAGGAGATCGAGCGTTTTGCACCACAGCTAAAGACGGTGGTTGTGACAGGTCTGGCAACAGACCGACAGGAAATCGTGAAGAAGACGAAGGAGGGAGAGATCCTGATTACCTCCTACGACCTGCTCAAGCGAGATACTGGGGTGTATCAGGATATGGTATTTGCGCTACAGGTCATCGATGAAGCTCAGTATATCAAGAATCCGGGAACACAGGCGGCAAAGGGTGTCAAGAAGATCACAGCGGCATTTAAGCTGGCACTGACGGGAACACCGATCGAGAACCGTCTCAGTGAGCTATGGAGCATTTTTGACTATTTAATGCCGGGATTTTTATACACATATCAGCGTTTCCGGGAGGAAATTGAGATTCCGATTTCTGTCAACGGCGATGAAAATAAGATGGAGCGTCTGCAGCGCATGATTCGTCCGTTTATTCTGCGCCGATTAAAGGGGGAGGTACTCAGTGACCTGCCAGAGAAGCTGGAGGAGAATGTCTATGCGAAGCTGGAGGGAGAGCAGCTTGCGCTATATGATGCCCATGTACAGCAGATGAAGCAGATGCTGGATGGCAAGTCGGACAAGGAATTCCGCTCCGAAAAGATACAGATACTGGCAGAGTTGACGAAACTACGGCAGATATGCTGTGATCCGTCCCTATTATTTGAGGGATACCGTGGTGAGTCCGCAAAGTCGGATATGTGTATGGAGCTGATCTTAAATGCGGTAAATGGCGGACACAAGGTCTTATTATTCTCACAGTTCACCTCCATGCTGGATCGTTTGGCAGAGCGTCTTTCCAAGGAGGGTATCAGCTATTATATGCTTACGGGCTCTGTGGGCAAGGAAAAGCGTATGCAAATGGTAGAGAGCTTCAATGAGGATGATGTTTCGGTATTCTGTATTTCTTTAAAGGCTGGCGGTACGGGATTGAACCTGACAGCGGCAGATATCGTCATCCACTACGATCCATGGTGGAATGTGGCGGTGCAGAATCAGGCGACAGACCGAGCCCACCGTATCGGACAGAAGAATGTGGTGACGGTATACCGACTGGTCTCCGAGGGAACCATTGAGGAGAAGATTATTGCCATTCAGGAGCGCAAAAAGATGTTGGCGGAGCAGGTGCTTGAGGGTGAAGGCATGGATTCTGCTACCTTTACCAAGGAAGAACTTATGGAATTGTTAGGATAACCGCTGTTTACGAAAGGAAAACGCTAATGAAACACTATAAAGCGCTAATAAAGTGTTAAGATTTTACGAAAATTTAATTGACAAAAAAATACGGCTGCTATATAGTTAAGAAACGATGTCGGTGAAAACCGTGATATAGAAGGAAGCCGTGAGGGAGTAATTCGCGCGGGAGCGTGATTTGTCAACAGACCCGGTCGTAGAGCGTAGCAGTTGCATATGACCTGGCAAATCTTAAAGAATGAGACTCATGTATATTTTTCGCTTTTAGGCTGATGAGGCCAAGAAGCGGAGGTATACATTAGTCTCTTTTTTCTATGTTACGACGGCATTGAATCAATAACATACAGAGGAGAAATTGTTATGACAGAAATGATTTGGTCAGTAGTGTTACTCGTAATCGGTTTTGTGCTGTTAATCAAGGGGGCAGATTTTTTCGTAGAGGGAAGTTCTTCTGTGGCAAAGATGTTAAAGGTTCCATCTATTATTATCGGACTTACGATCGTCGCCATGGGAACCAGTCTTCCAGAGTGTGCGGTCAGTATCACAGCGTCCATGACGAACAACAATGCGCTTGCAGTCAGCAATGCAGTAGGTTCTAATATTTTTAACCTTATGGTAGTCTGTGGATTTTGCGCGTTGTTCAATCCACTTGTAGTAAGTAAGGACACCTTGAAGAAGGAATTTCCATTTTCCATGATTTGCGCGATTTTACTTTTAGTATGCGGATATCTGGCAATGGAGCTTGGCAGATTAGACGGTGTCATTCTTTTAGTAGTGTTCGTTGCCTTTTTGGTGTGGATGGTAAAGTCTGCACTGAAGGCTCGTGCCAATGCCAGCGATGAAGAGTATGAGGTGCTTCCAGTTTGGAAATGTATCCTCTTTATCATTGGCGGTATCGTGGCAATCAAGTTCGGTGGTGACTTCGTAGTAGATGGTGCTTCTACCATCGCAGCCAAGATGGGATTGAGCCAGAACTTAATCGGTCTGACTATCGTTGCATGTGGAACCAGCCTTCCAGAGCTTGTGACCTCTGTTGTGGCAGCGAAGAAGAACGAGCTTGATATGGCACTTGGAAATGTAATCGGTTCTAACATCTTTAATATCTTGTTCGTACTGGGTGTGGCAGCGGCCATCAGCCCAATTGCTTTTATCATGGAGAACGTGATCGATATTGTGATCTTGATCGTGATGAGTGCCATTGTATGGGTATTCGGCTGGACAAAGCAGAAGCTCACAAAGACAGAGGGTATCATTATGCTTGTGATGTATGCAGTATATCTGGTATACATCTGTCTGAGATAATCTCGCATTGCCGAAACTTATAAAGGAGAGTATAATATCAGTAGAAGCATCCGGACAGTGTGGATGCAAAGTGTGAATATACCAAACGTTTGGGGAGGTAGATAGGGATGGATTTTTTTGACAAGTTAGGAGAATCATTAACGGCTGCTGGCAAGGATGTCAGCCAGAAAGCGAAGGATATGTCTGAAATCGCCAAGCTAAAGCTGGACATTAAGTCTAAGGAAGATTATGTGGAGAAGCAGTTTGTCGAGCTGGGTAAGGCATACTTTGAGAAGCACAAAGAGGAAGAAGGCATTGAGGAAGCTGAGCAGTTCTTCCTGATTAAGGAAGCACAGGAAGCGATTGATCGCATGAAGGCAGAAGTTCTTCGGATTCAGGGTGCGGAAGAGTGCGCACAGTGTGGCAGCAGGATGCCAGAGAATGCTACATTTTGTAGCAATTGTGGCGCGAAGCTGAATGATATTTATGAGGAATAAGGCAAGATAATACAAATGTACTATAACAGGCGTGTGCGCGGAAGCGTATGCGCCTCTTTTTGTGCAACATGACGAAAAACAAGCAATATGTGCACGGGTATTCACAAATCATACAAAAAATTATAAAATAGTACCATGATACGAAAGGGGAGAAGGGTATGAAATCAATACGAAAGAAGATTATTGCGGCAATTTTCCTATGTTGTGTTTTGACAGCAGTGCTGATGGGTACGATTGCAATTGTTAATTCTGCAATGATGGCGCGCAAGGATACGCATGAGCGAATGCAGATGACTTGTCAGCTTCAGGCAGAGGAATTGAATTCTTTGATTCTTAGAATCGAACAGTCAGTGGATTCATTAAGTGATATCGTTATGATAGATTTTGATTCAAAGAAGTTTACACAGAATAAGCAGTATGCAGACGATTATACAGAGCAGATTTTAGAGACGGTTTTTCAGTTTGCTTCACGTACGGAAGGTGCCATAACGGCATATGTTCGTTATAATCCGGAGTACTCGAATCCGACATCGGGCTGCTTTTTGACGAGAGACTCGATTGAGCAGGACTTTGTGTCGGTGGAGCCAACCGATTTTTCTATGTATGACGAGGATGATGTGGCACATGTGGGTTGGTACTATACACCAGTCAAGAATGGTGCTCCGATGTGGATGGAGCCATATCTGAATGAGAATATCAATGTGTATATGATATCTTATGTGGTGCCGCTTTATAGTGAGAGTGGGGAATCGATTGGTATTGTGGGTATGGATATTGATTTCTCACAGATTACAGGACTTGTGGATGAGACCGCTATTTATGACACGGGATATGCATTTTTAACAAATGAGACGGGCGTTATCATGCATCATAAAGAGTTAGAGACGGGCACAAATATTACAGATCTGGATGGTTCTGTTGCAGGTATTGTGCCAGTGCTTTCTGATGATACAAAGCAAGGTATTTTGCAGAGTTACTCTTATGAGGGCGTTAATCGGCAGATGTTGTATTATACGATGGAAAATGGTATGCGACTAGTATTGACAGCGCCAAATATGGAAGTCTATTCCGAAGCAAATCAGCTTGTATGGATGATGATGATTGCTGTAATCGGTGCGATTCTGATATCAGGTGGAGTGGGTATTTTTGTTGCAGGTGGTATATCCAAGCCGATTCGTCAGCTTACCAATGTTATCACACAGACTGCTCAGTTGGATTTTAAACCGACTGCGGAGGGAAAACAGCTGCGTAAGCATAAGGATGAGATCGGAATCATGGCGAGGGAAATCCATCAGATGAGGAACATTCTCCGCGGCATGGTAGAGCAGATGAATGAGACTGAGTACGCGATTCTTGGAAATGTGGATAATCTGGATGCTATTATGAAGGAGAATAGTGTGCGTGCAGAAAATAACTCTGCAGCGACACAGCAGATGGCAGCCGGTATACAGGAGGCATCCTCCAGTACCACGCAGATCGTGCAGAACATAGAAGAGGTAAAGCGCAACTCCGAAGAGATTTATCAGCTTGCCCAGAATGGCGAAGAGAATTCGAAGGAAATCTTACATCGTGCAGGAGATATGGAGCGCGTCAGCCGGGAGTCCAGTGAGAAGACGAACCGCATGTACCAAGTGATGAAGGACAAGACGGATCTTGCGATTGTACAGTCCAAGGCGGTGCAGCGAATCAATGAGCTGACAGAGGATATCAAGAATATTTCGTCCCAGACGAATCTGCTGGCGCTGAATGCAAGTATTGAGGCAGCCCGTGCAGGAGAGGCAGGAAGAGGATTTGCAGTTGTTGCAACGGAGATTGGAACATTAGCAACGGAGACACTTAAAACAGTAGATAACATCAACACGATTGTGGACGAGGTTAATACGGCAGTTGCTAATATGACAGAATGTATCACGACAATGATGCAGTTCCTAGAGACGACGGTTCTTGCGGATTATGATGTGTTCCAGGAGTCGGGAAGCCAGTACCGAATGGATGCGGATACATTTATTATGGTCATGGGACAGGTCAAGGGAGCGATCGAGGCATTAGATCGTTATATTACTCAGATTGCGACTGCGGTGGAAGATATCAATGAAACGGTAGGTCAGGCGTCTATCGGAGTCAATACAATCGCGGAAAAGTCATCGGAGACTGTGAGTACGACCATGGATGGCTATTCGAAGCTGCAGGAGAGCAGACAAACCATTGAAGCATTGCGGACGATTGTGGAGCAGTTCCATATTTAGAATGATGAGATTGAAGGGGCGTATATGTGAAGACATATGCGCCTCTTTTTTTGTTCTCTAGGAAAGACCTTGTTGCGTTAATGCGTAAAAGTTGTGACTTTCCTAGAGAAAAAAGCGCTCCGCGCAGGATGCGCACCTCGCGGAGAGGAAGAAAGTCGCAAGCGACACCACTCGGGCGCGTAAGTGTGTGACAAGCGCACACGTTGCTCTGCATTTGGAAAACCTTGTGTAAAATATTTGCATTGGTTAAAAACAATGTCGTCAAGAAATTAAATTCTTGACAAATATGGCGTATGTAGGTACTCTGAAAGTAGAAAGATATCATGAAGAGAGAGGGTGATGGTATGGCAGGAACCAACAAGCGTGGCGCAGGTAGAAAGCAGGCGCTGACGAAGGAGCAGATTGACCAGATACGGGCACGTCATGAGGCGGGAGAGACCTTGACTGCACTGGCAGGGGAGTATCACGTTTCCCGTCAGACATTGTCCGGGTATGTGAACGGTAAGAATACGGAGGCAGAGCAGATATATCGTACCATTCGTAAGTGGGCAGAGTTGAATCATCGCTTCCGAGGAATAGATGTGGCTGATTATAGCATGCGTATGGATTTTATGTGCGAGGATGAGCTTTGTACGACGATTCTGATTGATTTCCAGAGGCACAGAATTGCGGTGCAGAATGAAACGGAGGATATCATTCATCGGGCATTTGGTATTAAGGCAAAACCGACTTGGGAGGATTTTGAGGAGTTCTTGGAGAGCCGTTGTTTTCCGCGAACCAGAGACCATCTGCGGCTGGTATTAGAGGATGTGGGAGTGGATTCCTACGACCCGCTGGCTATCGTGGAAAAGACTAAGGGGCGGATGGCAGAGGATTTACAGTGGATTAAGATTTCTTATCTATCACCACAGGCAGTGTAGTAAGCCCATGCTGTGACAGGATATTAAGAGAGAACGCTTTTATGCGAGAAAGGAGGGGGCAGAATGCAGACAGTAGAATTGATTACAGACACAATAGAGACTGGGGCGGAGCATTCCTCCAAGGGGAATCAGCTTAAGTGGGAACAGGATGGCTGGTGGTACAAGGCGGATGCATTTGGCTATGAAGGTCTGGCTGAGGTGGTAGTGTCCCGCCTACTTGCAGATTCTAATATAGAGGATTTTGTCACCTATGAGCCGGTGATAATTCGTTATAAGGGCAGAGAATTTCGGGGATGCCGTAGCAGGAACTTTCGCAATGAGGGGGAGGAATTGATTCCCTTGGAGCGGTTAGCACGCAGCTACACAGGATTTGGGCTGGCAAAGCAGTTGGCACACATGACAGATGTGAAGGAGCGTATCCGATATACGGAGGAACTGGTACGGAATGTAACTGGAATCGAGGATTTTGGAATCTATCTTACCAAGATGTTGGAGATGGATGCTTTTTTCTTAAATGAAGATCGTCATACGAATAATATTGCGCTTCTGTATCATGCTAAGACGAAGGAGTATCGACTTTGCCCATTTTTTGATATGGGCTTGTCCCTGTTTTCCTATACCAGAGAGGCGTATCCCTTCTCTAAGAGCTTTACAGAGTGCCGGAACGGGATATTAGCGAAGCCTTTTAGTAGAGATTTCGATGAACAGTTGGATGCGGCAAATGAGTTGTATGGGTATTATTTGAAGTTCAATTTTGCCGCGGAAGATATTGTGAAGCGGCTGGAAGATGAAGCTTTTATGCAGGAAGAGGACGAGGAGTCACGACAGGAACAGGCTCGTGTGAAGGAAGTATTGCGCAATCAGGCGAGAAAGTATGGGTATTTATTTGCGGAATCAGTTCTTACTACCTAATGAGGCGTAGAGGAGTTGAATAGCCGAAGACTAATTTTTGCCGATTAGCACGGATTAGATACCAAATAGCACATGTTTATGGAATTTTTAAAAGAAATAGTATACTGTAGGACATAGATACCGTATCGAAAGGACTTCGATTATAATGCGCAAAGTCAGTTGAAGTTAAGCACACAGTACTTGTCAAAAATACTTAAGTCAAATATACATTTTTGACAAGTGAAAATATGATGAAAAGGAGATATTAAGTTTGAAGCAGGAGATTTTTAAAGGATTTTATAAATTGGATGAGATGGAAATGCAGGAGATTGATGGTGGTTGGGGAGGTTTTTTAGGTGCAGCGGAAAGCTTCTTGACCAATAGAATCATATGGACCAATGCTAAGCTAACTTGGGAAAATGGTGGAGGAACGTTAACTACTTCTGGTACAAGATTGGCGTAAAACATTGCGAAAGTTTGTTGAAATATAGAAATTCGCAAATAAATCATGGAGAATTGACAAAATGTTCAAGAAAATCTGTAAAGCATTAGTTGTTATTCCGCTATATGTTTTTCTTTTACTAGAAGGCTTTTTTGGAGGCTATGCGGTTGGGAAATATCGTGATCCTTGGGATAAAATAAAAAAGTGGATTATTAATACCAAATAGCACATGTCCATTGCATCGGTCAAAGAGAAATAGTATATTTAGCTTGCAAAGGACAGCAGAGGGAGTAAAGGTTATGCATGAATTCCGATTAGCAATCTGTGATGATGAGGAAGTACATATCGATCGTATTTGTCAGTATCTGGCGGCATATGAGAGTGAGTCTGGCAATAAGCTTTTGGTGGAGCGCTATTCTTCTGCCAGAGTCCTGTTGGAGGAGCTAAGATCCGGGGAGAAGCAGTATGATATTTTATTCTTAGATGTGGATATGCCGGATATGCAGGGAACGGATGCGGCGATAGAAATTCGCAATTTTGATAAGGAGACACAGATCTGCTTTATTACCAGCTATGAAAATTATGCGTATCAGGCGTTTAAGGTGGATGCGATAGGGTATCTGGTAAAGCCTGTGGCATATGCAGATTTTAGACATATGGCAAACCGTTGCATCGTACAGCTTCAATATATAAGGGATAGAGAGGCGGCGGAAGAGAGGTTTTTCTGTATCAAGACAGAGCGAAGTGAAAGAATTATTCCATTACAAAGCATTCTCTATATTGAAAAAAAGAGAAATAAATGTGTATTTCATTTGACGGACAGAGAAGTGACCAGTTACGATACACTTTCTAAGGTATATGAACGATTGAATCCACAGCAGTTCTATTATACGCATCAAGGTTATATCGTGAACTTTGATCATATTAAGGAAGTAGAAACAGATCGGATATATCTGGCAGGGGATCTTGAGATACCAGTTAGTCGTCGGTATTATCCGCAGTTGCGTGAGATGCATATGAATAAAATGAAGCGTTTGTTATCAGAGCGAAGAGCAGAGGTATTTGCACATAAGGAGGAAAGGGAATGAAAAAGGCTCTAAAATCAATTGGAAAAGCCAGTCTATACTTTGGGGTATATTTGGCGGTACAATTTATAACGGGTTTTGTGCTGAGCATTGTGGTGTCTGCTCAGATGACGATGGAGACAATTGCGCTGGGACAGGAATTAGACAGTCAGGCATTGTATCAGCAGGTCTATGCAAGGGTAATGGAACTTTCTACCCTCATGGTTCTTATATCTGGGATCGTGACGATTGTGATTTATTGGATTATTTTCCTGGTTAGGAAGAAGAAGTTCCGAAAGGAAGTGATTGCAGAAAAGATCAATATTAGAGGCATTCTTCCAATTATTCTTTTGGGAATGGCACTTAACATCGTGATTGCGTTAGTGCTAGATATGCTACCATTTCCTCAGAGTTGGATAGATTCTTATACGATGAATTCAAGTTCCTTGGGAGAGGGAAATGTAATTGTGAATTGGCTTTCTGTAGTGTTTATGGCACCAGTTTTGGAGGAAATCGTATTCCGAGGACTGGTGTATACACGAATGAAGAAGGGAATGCCAGTACTGTTGGCGGCGGTACTTTCTTCGCTTCTCTTTGGGGCAATGCATGGAACGATGATCTGGTTTCTTTATGCATTTGCCTTAGGGCTGATATTAGTGTGGTGCTTTGAAAGGTTTCATTCACTTGCCGCAAATATTTTGCTTCATGGGGTATTTAATCTAACAGGTCAGGTGTTATCTTTGGTGCCAGAGGTATCAGATATTGCAATGTGGATACTGGATATCGTTGCGTTGGTAGTCATGGTAGGTGCAATTGTGTGGATAAAAAAACTTTCCGTTGGGGAAGAGGCAAACGAACAGTTTATATCAGCGGTCTGAGCGATTTGGGATTAGGATATCTACTGTAAAGTTTGTGGCATCATAAGAAATCTCTGTGGTGCCATGCAGATTATTAACGCAGTCCCGTACATTGCTGATACCGAGACCATGTAGATTGTAATTATCTTCCTTGGTACTCGAGAAGAAACCGTTTTTCTCTATGATGTTGCCATTGTGATTATTGCGGCAGGAAATTTCCAGATAGTTATCTATCTGGAAAAGTGTCAATTCTACTTTGCCGTTTGGAATCTGAGACGCAGCGGTAATTGCGTTGTCTAGAATATTTCCAAGAATGGTAATAATAGCAAAATCAGAAATATATATATGTTCAAAATTGCAGTCGGTCAGAAATGTGATGCCACGAGTCTGACAGGCTGCATTTTTTGTATTTAAGATAGAAAAAATAAGGTCATTTGGAGTGGAAATTATTTTTGTGTCCGTCAGTTTGGAGTGGACTTGATTGATATAATTCCGCAGATCTGAAATGCGGTTCTGGGAGGCATAGCTGTCTAAAACAATCAAATGGTTCTTGAAGTCATGGCGGATACGGGAAAGGGTATCCAGAGAGTCTTGAATGTTGGTAAAGTAAGACAGTTCCATTTCATATTTTTCCACGAGAATATGCTGCTTCATCTGTTCTTCTAGTGTCTCAATAATTTTACGGTAGGAATTCAGACTGAGAACAAGGATGCTAACAATGGCAACATAGAGCCATGGCAGGAGGTTCGTCAGTTCGTCGTATTTTGAGAGCATATTGTTAAAAAAGAGCATGAGAAAGACGATTCCGACGGATAAAAGAGAAAAGGTCATCGGATAGACTGTTTTAATATGGAGAGAGTGAAGGCGCTTGGTGTTGACGTATAGGTTCAATAAAATATAAGTCAATATTAGACTAATAAGTGTTTGATAATCAAAAAAGATATCATCAAGGTCTTGGTATATGCCATATGCATTAAAATTTGCAAATGCACAAAAAAACCAGTAACAAAATAGAGGATATTGGTAATCAGTTGATATTTGATACAAAATAGAATACTGTCCTTGAAGCGAAAAGAAGACACAAGGAAAAAATAAATAAAAGACAGAATGATAGATATAAGCAACATATATGGAATATAAGGAATGGCAGATATAATCAGATTTATACCTAAAAAAAGATAGCGGTAGTAAGTTTTCTGATGAACATGTGTATAGTGGAAAAAGGTCAAGGTAAACAATTCCATAGTGAAGAAATCAAAAAAATTAGATAGTAAATCTAATAAAAAATTTTGAAGATACATGATATTTAGTCCTTTCAAAATAATCTTCTTATTCTTAAGTACTGGGAAAAATATGTCAAATAGCACGGTTTGGTTGCCGAATAGCACATGTCTATTGCGATTATAAAAGAAATAAATTAAACTTGCAACTACAAGAGAGGTCTATGAATCTCGTCCACATCCCTTTTGTATAGGATTCGTTTATCTTATTTTGGGAATCCTAATTATGGCGGTAATATGGGCAGCAATTGTGACAGAATGCTATATTGTGGATGGACAGACGGTAGAAAATTAAGCTGTTGGATTAGCACGCCCCTTGACTTTCCCCGTTTTCCATGCTACTCTTAGGAAAGTCAATAGAGAAACACGATGAAAAAGAGAGTACACCGGTTGGAACTTTACAGAGAGATTCCCAGTCGATTCTGCTAGATGGAATCAGGTTGCTGAGAGGGAATGAGCAAAGGCAGGTGGAATATGGCTTTGGAGTGGCAGGGATGAACCCCAGATCAGAGGCAGATATGCATGGATGAGAGGGGATAAGTTCTGACGGGACCGCCTGTTATAGCGGGGGATATTAGAGATGGGAATTGCGCAGAGTGCGAAGGACTGTCGAGATATTCACAGAGGTCTGGTTTGTGAGAACCGGATGAATAGAAGTGGTACCACGGGATAACGCCCCGTCTTCTGAGGTGTATTTGCGTAAGGCAAATCGCATCGGAAGGCGGGGATTTTTTGCGCGATAATGCAGAGGAAGATATGCGTAAGGCTGTATGGAAGCTTGCTTACAGAAGCAGCCTTGCGTATATCTGACGAGCAACGCGAACCTGGAAATGCGCAGCATTTTCAGGTCTGCATTATCAAGCGCAAATATCATTGGACAGAAACAGAAAGGAGCTTATTATGAGCAATAAAGGAAAATTTTACATGACAACCGCGATTGCCTACACATCAGGCAAGCCGCACATCGGTAACACCTACGAGATCGTACTTGCAGATGCAATCGCAAGATACAAGAGAGCAGAGGGCTATGACGTATACTTCCAGACAGGAACAGATGAGCATGGTCAGAAGATTCAGGAGAAGGCAGAGAAGGCTGGCATTACTCCAAAGGAATATGTAGATAAGGTAGCAGGAGATGTAAAGAATATCTGGGATATGATGAACACCTCCTATGATAACTTTGTCCGTACCACAGACGAGGATCATGAGACTCAGGTCAAGAAGATCTTCAAGAAGTTATACGATAAGGGAGATATCTATAAGAGTTCCTATGAGGGACTTTACTGTACACCATGTGAGTCCTTCTGGACAGAGTCTCAGCTTGTGGATGGCAAGTGTCCAGACTGTGGACGTGAGGTACAGCCAGCAAAGGAAGAGGCTTACTTCTTTAAAATGAGCAAGTATGCAGATCGTCTGATCGAGCATATCAACACACACCCAGAGTTCATTCAGCCAGTATCCCGTAAGAATGAGATGATGAACAACTTCTTGCTTCCGGGATTACAGGATTTGTGTGTGACTAGAAGTTCTTTCTCATGGGGCGTGCCAGTAGACTTTGATCCAAAGCATGTTATCTATGTATGGATTGATGCATTAAGCAACTATATTACCAAGATTGGTTATGATGCAGATGGCAACTCATCCGAGTTATTTAATAAGAACTGGCCAGCAGACTTACACCTGATTGGTAAGGATATTATCCGTTTCCATACGATTTATTGGCCAATTCTTTTGATGGCATTAGATCTTCCATTGCCAAAGCAGGTATTTGGACACCCATGGCTCTTACAGGGCGGCGACAAGATGAGTAAGTCCAAGGGAAATGTAATTTACGCTGACGATATGGTAGATTTATTTGGCGTGGATGCGACACGTTACTTCGTACTTCACGAGATGCCATTTGAAAATGATGGAATCATCACATGGGAGCTCGTAGTGGAGCGCTTCAACTCTGACCTTGCAAATATCCTTGGAAACCTTGTAAACCGTACTGTTTCCATGAGTAACAAGTATTTTGATGGTGTGGTGGCAAGCACAGGTGTGACGGATGAAGTAGATGCTGATTTAAAGGAAGTTGTAACTGGAGCAAGAGATAAGGTCGCAAAGAAGATGGAAGACCTTCGTGTTGCAGATGCGATTTCTGAAGTGTTTGCTGTATTCCGCCGTTGCAACAAGTATATTGACGAGACAGTTCCTTGGGTATTAGCGAAGGATGAGGCACAGAAGGATCGTCTGAGTGAGGTTCTCTACAACTTAGTAGAGTCTATCAACATCGGTGCATCTCTGTTAGAGAGCTTCCTTCCAGAGACAGCAGCTAAGATTGCAGCACAGCTCAATACCACATTAAGAAGCTTTGATGACTTAGATAAGTTCGGTCTGTATGAAAGCGGCAAGAAGGTAGTCGAGAAGCCAGAAATCCTGTTTGCACGTCTTGATCCAAAGGATATCATGCCAAAGGTAGAGGCGATTCAGGAGGCTCAGAAGAAAGAATTCGAGGCAGAGCAGAGAGCACTTGGCGAGGAAGTTCCAGCAGAGGAAGGTGCATCAGAGGATGTCATCGATATCGAGAAAAAGGCTGAGATCGAGTACGATGACTTTATGAAGATGCAGTTCCAGGTGGGCGAGATCATCGCTTGTGAGGCAGTGGAGAAGTCCAAGAAGCTGCTTTGTTCACAGGTAAGAGTCGGAAGCGAAGTAAAGCAGATCGTATCCGGTATCCGTAAGTATTACACACCAGAAGAGATGGTAGGCAAGAAGGTCATGGTTCTTGTGAACTTAAAGCCAGCTAAGCTTGCAGGCGTTCTCTCTGAGGGTATGTTACTCTGCGCTGAGGATGCAGAGGGCAACCTTGCACTGATGACACCAGAAAAGCCAATGCCAGCAGGAGCAGAGATCTGCTAAGAAATAAGCAAACGTGCGACAGATGCGATATTTTGAGAAAATGGGCTAAAAATTAGCCTTGCATCGTCCGATGTAAGATATATGAACGGATTCATGTATTTAGGGGCTTGTTTGAATGGAATTTTCCGTTCAGGCAAGCCTTTTGTGTGTTTTCGATGATGACACACGTTGATTCAGGGAGGAATGAGTAATGGGAACCACGATAAATGGAACGGGAAGCAACCAGAGTCAGTCCATGCTGACGGGGATGCTTTCTGTTAATAATAGGAATTCTGTAAGCGGAAGTATGCTGGGCGTGGGTAAGACACAGAACAAAGTAAAAAAGTCTCTCAATTATAATCACAGAGAGATCTCTGGACAGCTCATGCGTGCGAAAAAGTCCCAGAGCGCGGGAAACGTGCTTAGCCGTGCGAAGCGTAGACTGGCAAATTTACAGACTGCAGCAGGCTCTGGGCAGTACGATTCCAAGGAAGTTGCCAATGCGATTGCCCATGCAAGACGTATGGTGCGTTGTGCGCAGTTAAAGGTGCGCAACCTGAAGGAAGAAGAGCGGGAGCAGGCAACACATAAGAGGGAAAGTACAGGGCAGGAGCAGCAGAAGCAAAATGAAGTAAAGCGCCGTGTAGGCCAGAAGGAGCGGGCACTAAAGAGCAAGGTGATGAGCGAGGAGATACAGCAGGTCACCAAGGAAAAGCGTAAGCGTAATGAGATGGTACAAAAGCGTCGTATGCACCGCAATCAGGAGCAGAGCAAGATCAACGAAGCGAATATGAAGTATATCAAGGGACAGACGGAGAATGGCACGGGAGTAGGAAGCTATTCATCGGTAGGATCTGGTGCAGTCTTAGACCTTAGCATGGAAGCGGCAGCAATGGCAGAAGTGCAGATGTTGGAGATGATGGCAGGGCAGCAGATCGAAGCGGAGATCGAAGCGGAAGTGGAAGCACAGATCGAGGCGGAGATGGCGCTTGAAGCCAGTGGAGCATCCTATGATGGGGCAGCTTGGGGAGTTGCAACTGGCAGTGAAGGAGCAGCTTCTACGGAAACAGCAAGTGTAGATGTGTCCATTTAACCTTTATAAAAGAAAATAATGTAATAAAACCCCGCGCATTGGTGTGATGCGCGGGGGTTTTGTCAGATAGCAAAGGGTATTTTAAAGCGGAAAGTACGCCATATTAGCTATGCTGGGTGCGTCGCTGCTTGGAAAATACCATAGTTACTGTAAAGATAGCAACCGTAAATAGGAGCTGTATTCCGATGCAGAGCCAGTAGAAATCCAAATCAAAGACTTCCTTTCCAAAGCCGCCTAGCATATTGTTGGCACGTACATACCAGTAAGCTGGCAGGAACTTTGCCACACTAAGCACGGAGTCTGGTAGCATGGACTGCGGAACGAAGATACCACAGAGAAATGCCATACCAAGTCCGATAATGTTAGCCAGCATATTTACCGTATTATCATTCGGTGAGAAACAGCTGATTAACAGTGCCATGGCTGCAGCAAACAGCAGGAACACGAAGCTGTTAAGTACTGCATATAGAATATTTACCGAAAATCCTTCTCCTCCGTACAGGATCAGGTACAATACCATGAATAATGCCCATGCAATAAAACTGTAAAGTGTACAACCTAAGGAGAGTTGTGCTGTGCGCTTTCTGGAAGGGAGAGCTGAGCAGGAGGTTCGCTCCTTCATGCCACCTCCATTCATGGTGACCAAAATTGGTGTCATACCTGCAAACAGTAAGCAGATAAAAACGTATGGGAGATACTGGAAGAAATAGAAAACGCTGCTGTTAGCATCAGACTCTTCTCCTTGGAAGCTGACAACTTCTACTTCTGGAACACTTGCCACCGCCGCATCTGTCTTTTCAATGGCGCTGTTCATATCATACCCATTGGCAAGATAAAGCTGCAAGGTCTGTAAGTACTGTGTAATCTGCTGATTTACATAGTAGCTGCTGTTACTTCCCGGAATAGCCATAGTGGAAAGCAGTTCCTCTGTCTCTCCAGCAAGCAGCTTTTCCTCAAATCCTGCAGGAATTGTCAAGGAATAGTTTAAGGTACGGTAATAGATTTTATCTAACAGATGTTCCTTATCGCCATCAAATTCGCTTACATTATGGATGGAGGCGAGATAACTGGTCAATGCATGGCTTGCGGTGGAGTCATCTTCGTCGGCAACGGACACCTGTAACGCGGTCGATTGAAAATGATCCGCATACGTGTCCTGTGCGGTAGATGTTATCAATACGCAAATGATTGCGTATATGATAAAGTACATGATTGCGGAGACAGCCCGCTTTTTTGCTATGGTAAAAAATGCTTTAAAGACTTGCATATTTTCTCCTCCTTACCATTGCGAAGCCGCCGAGACAAAACAGTGCGGAAATAACAAGCAGGCTTGCAATATTTGTGAAAAATCGTTCATGTGACGGATAAATCGCCAAGGAATATAGCGCATCAGCAATCAGTGCGGATGGATTGATGTGGTTGATCAGTGGGCATACCTTATCTACCAGCATACGCATGTTTCCAATCATAAGACCGCTTAAGAAACAGCCAATCATGCTGACCGCCATCAGGATACCGAATTTGGTATTCTCGTTAAAACGTCCGATACTGCCAATAAAAAAGCCAAAACTGATTCCGGTCACGCAACCGATAAATGCGGTGAGCAGAACAAAGCCGAACTGATTTCCAAAGTCTATATCAAGAACAAAGGTAAAATAGAGTAATGCTACCACCAGTGTCATGAACTCATATGCCAGTGACGCGGAAAGGTCTCCAAGGATGGCGACTAGGCGGTGCATTGGAGATACGTTCCTGCGGGCTCCAAGACTGGAAAGGTTTGCCTGATTGTGAATGGCAACAGCATTGCCTGCCATGGCGGCGAACATACAGGTCATTGCAATCAGATTGAAAAAATAGGTGGAGGCTTCGTCAAGAGAGTCTGCGCCTAAGGATTCTTCCACCAGATAATCTGTCTCAATGTTGATAGATTCCATCAATTCTGGCAACTTCTGTGGATTTTCCATTGCAATGGTGCTGATAGTATCGTACTGCATATTGAACTGCTCCACAAAACAGCTAAGAATACTCTGAAACAGCGGATCGGAATTCATTTCTGCAGAGATAGTAAGCTGTAATGGTGCGGTATTAAGGTCATCCTTGCTCTCTGCCAAGATATAATCAGAAATTTGTGGCATATCAACGTTGATGATGCCGTAAACCTCTTTTTTCTCAAGGAGATCAAGGGCTTCCTCTTCGTCTGCGTAGGTCACGATCAAAAACTGGTCTTCACCAGGCTCGGACATGCCATCGAACATGGCACGGATGCTCTCGGACTGGTCAAAAGCTGTGATAGATTCTTCTGAGATACCTACCATTTGGAGCATTTCTGGCGGAAGCGCTTCCTCTGTGGACTCATCGATTACCACAGCCACAGCAATCGGGGAGAAGCTTTCCTCTGTGCCTAATCCTCCAAAGGCGAAGGAAAACAGGGTTCCCAGTATCAGTGGAAAGGCGAAGCACCAGAAGACAGAGCTCTTATCACGAATCAATTCAAGAAACGTATATTTCATAGAATGAAAAAACATGGGGCTACCTCCTAATCTCTTAATTCTTTTCCAGTAATTTCCAGAAATACATCATTTAAGGTCGGCAGTTCAGAATATACTCTTCCGAAGGAGATGTCCTGGGACTGCAAATATTCTAAGATTCGTGGCAGATTGTGCTTACCGCCGCTGCATAGTACCTTAAGGCAATGATTTTCAAAGGTCACTTCATAGACATGCTTCAATTCGCGGATGGCAGTGATTTGTTCTGGCAGCAGGTCTAAGATATCGATGGAGATGATCTCGCTCTTTTTAATCATTCGCTTTAACTCTTCATTGGTGCCGATGGCGAGATTCTTACCCTTATCCATGATGGCGATGCGGGTACAGATCTGCTCCACTTCCTCCATATAATGGGAGGTGTAGATGATGGTGGCACCCTGACGATTCAGCTCCTGAATTCCTTCCAGAATTTTATTACGGCTCTGTGGGTCAACTGCCACGGTCGGCTCATCTAAGATGATAAGCTTTGGCTTATGGGCAATACCGCAGGCGATGTTCAGTCGTCTTAACAGACCGCCAGAGAGCTTTCGTGGATAGAATTTTCGGAACTCCTGTAAGCCTACAAAGTCAATGGCGTCCTCTACATACTGTCTGCGGAGTGCCTTATCCCGAATATAAAGACCGCAGAAGTAATCGATGTTCTCATATACGGTCAGTTCGTCGAAAACGGCTACATTCTGCATGACCACGCCGATCTGGCGTTTTAAATCGTAGCTGTCTGGGCGCATCTCCTTGCCGAAGACCTCGATGGTTCCCTTGTCAAAAGCCAGCAGGGACAAGATACAGTTGATGGTGGTCGTCTTACCAGAACCGTTTGGACCCAGCAGACCGAAGATCTCACCTTCCTCAATGGTCAGGTTGAAATGGTCTAAAGCTACCAATTCCTGATAGCGTTTTACAAGATTCTCAATTTTTACAACAGGTGTATTCATAACATATCCTCCTTATGATTTCTGTCAAAATATGCATACCTTACTTTATGATTATAGTATAGCGAAGAGAGACTTTTGGTGTAAGTGAGGAGCGTCAGCATGTGATGTGACAAATGTCACGAAAATTTATCTAAAAGAAAAAAATCTGGCAACTAGCGGGGGGAAATGTTATCGTTATAGTATAGAAAAAAGAGACTGATTGTGGGAAAACAAGGAGAATTATGACAAAGATTGTGGATAAAGGAGTCCTCCTTTTGCTGGGAGTGCTTTTGGTGGGATATTCCGATTCGGCAGCTCCGGTAGTGGCGGCATTACTGGGAATCATTGCAGCGTCACTGGGAAGCTGTGTGACGGATATTAAGAGTAGAAGCGTCTATATGATACTTTTTCTAGTGGCATGTTTTGCTCTGCCAGAGCTGATCTACTTTTTACCTATTATATATTATGACTGTGCCATGGAGCGTAGGCTATGGATCTGTTATGGTACAGCCCCAGTATATGCGGTGTACTATGTAAATAACCAGTGGATGAGCGCGGCGGAATTGATGATATGGATCGTGCTTCTTGGGATAGGCATTGTGCTGGGAAGAAGAACGGGGCGAATGGAACATCTGGAAGCGGAAATGATACGGTTGCGGGACACCAGTACAGAGCTGAACATGGTGCTTCGGGAAAAAAATAAGAACCTGATGGAAAAGCAGGACTATGAGATCTATCTGGCGACCTTGCGGGAGCGTAACCGAATTGCAAGGGAGATTCACGATAACGTGGGACATATGCTGTCTCGAAGTATTTTGCAGATTGGAGCACTTACTACGATACATAAGGAAGAGCCACTTCATGAGCAGTTAGGAAGTGTGAATGAGACCTTGAATCAGGCGATGAACAGCATTCGGGAAAGTGTACACGATCTGCACGACGACTCGATTGACCTGCGACAGGCGATTATGGATGCCACGCGTGAGATGCGGGAGCGGTATCGAGTGTCAATAGATTACGATATGTCACCGGAAGTTCCGCGCAATGTAAAGTATTGCTTTATTACCACGATTAAGGAAGCAATGTCTAATATCGTAAAGCATTCCGACGCAGATCAGATCGGATTGATTCTGCGGGAGCATCCGGGCTTCTATCAATTGACGGTGGAGGATAACGGAGGAACCAAGGCGGGAAAGCAGGGAGACGCAGGAACCGGCTCTATGGGCAGCGAAGGAATTGGACTTGGAAATATGAGAGAGCGGGTCGAGGCACTGCATGGAACCTTCCGTATTCATAGAGAGAAAGGGTTTCAGATATTTATATCCATTCCAAAACAGCAGAATGGAGAGAGGACGTGAGTATGAGAGTATTAGTGGTGGATGATGATAAACTGGTCGCAATATCATTAAAGACAATATTGGAGGCAGATGGAACGATAACTGTTGTTGGTATGGGACACAGCGGAGAAGAAGCAATTGGGCTGTACCGTGAGCATCAGCCAGATGTGCTTTTGATGGATATTCGTATGGAAGGAATGACGGGACTAGAAGCAGCAGAGTGCATTTTGAAAGAATTTGGAGCGGCAAAAATTCTGTTTTTGACCACCTTTTCAGATGATGAATATATTGTAAAGGCTTTAAATATCGGAGCGAAGGGATATCTGCTGAAGCAGGATTTTGAAGGAATCGTGCCAGCACTTAAGGCGGTCAACGGCGGACAGAGCGTATTTGGTGGTGAGATCGTAGGTAAGATTCCAGTACTAATGCAGGGAAAGGGCGAAGTGGATTATGCCCAGTATGATATCAGCGAGAAGGAGCAGGGAATTATTGAGCTGGTGGCAGAGGGGCTTAGCAACCGGGAAATCGCGGAGAAGCTATATTTGAGCGAGGGAACCGTGCGGAATTATATCAGCACGATTTTAGAAAAATTGCAGCTGCGGGATCGAACTCAGCTAGCAGTGTTCTATTATAAGAACTGTTAGCCATGGATTAGAAATCCATGGCGTTCAGCGAGTTGATACCAGTGCCGATGATGTTGCTGGCAAGGGCTGCGATCTCTTCCGGTGGCTTGGGATGCTCGGAGGAAAGCCAGCTTTCAATCAAGCCGACACAGCCGGAGGCGATGAAGTCGTAGGAATATTCATAACGGCTATAATCATTTTCCCCGAAGGTGACAATGCAGAGTCTTAGGTAGAAGTCTCGGAACAGCGACTTGATATTGATTAAAAAGGAAATATCACCGTTCGCACTTAAGAGTACCCGGCATAGAGCGGCATTGTCGGCGGCAAATCGAAAAATATTATGAAGAAGCATGTACGGGCGGGTAGGGTCTGAATCAGCAATATCATAATGCTGGATCAGACCTTGAAATTCATTCAGAATATCCGTTTCTAGCTGCTCAATCATATCGTATATATCTTTGTAATGGAGATAAAAGGTGCCGCGGTTTAGGTCTGCGGTATCACACAATTCTTTTACTGTAATATCTTTTATTGGCTTAGATTCCAGCAGTGTTATGAAAGCGTCGATAAGTAGAGCTTTTGTGCGCCGTACACGACGGTCTGTCTTATCTGTCGGCAGAGCGTTGGAGTCAGAGGTTTTATTTTCCAATTCTGGCATAAGCAATCTCCTTTAATTCTTAAATTTTTCAAAACAATCAACACAAAAACAGAATCTGTTCATTATTAGACGCAATGAAATCACATGATGATTGAGCAGATTTTTTAGATTTATTATAATGAGAACAAATGAATAAATCAACACAATGTTAAGAAACGAAAGAGGGATACGGATGGAACAAAAGCAGGAAAAAGAGAAGCGTAATTTCTGGCTTGATGTGGCGACTTTTGTTGTAAATAAGCGAAAGGCGATCGTGATTTTATTTGTTTTTGCGATTATTTACAGCGTGTTGTCAGTGAATAAGGTGTCGGTAAATCAGGATATTACCTCCTATCTTCCAGCGGAGAGTGAGACGAGACGGGGACTCACCATTATGGAGGATGAATTTATCACCTACGGTTCGGCTAGAGTGATGGTGGCGAATATTACTTATGAAGATGCCGAAGAGCTGGTGGAGCGGATCGAAAATGTAGAAGGTATCAAATCTGTTACTTTTGATGACACAGAAGATCATTATACGGGAACGAATGCCCTGTTTGATGTCACTGTGGATGGAACGGATGAGGATGCAATCAGTATCGCGGCAATTAAGAACGTGAAGGAGGAATTGTCGGATTATGATCTCTATGTAGCTACCACCATTGGATCAGTAGAAGAAAGCGTGGAGAGCCTGAATCAGGAGATGAGCGTCATTCTGGTAATGGCTGTCATCATTATTATAATCGTACTGTTTATCTCTACAAAGGCATATATGGAGATTCCAGTCCTGCTCCTTACCTTTGGAGTGGCGGCGATTCTGAATATGGGAACCAACTACTGGTTTGGCGAGATATCCTTTGTGACGAATTCCATCGCGGTAGTGTTGCAGTTGGCGATGGGAATTGATTATGCCATTATTTTATGTGATCGATTCATGGAGGAGCATGAGACCTTGGAGGTGGAAGAAGCCATGAAGGTGGCATTGTCTAAGGCGATTCCAGAGATCAGTGCGTCCTCCCTTACCACTATTTCTGGTATGGTGGCGTTGATGCTGATGCAGTTCAAGCTGGGCTACGATCTGGGTATCGTGTTGGTGAAGGCAATTTTACTGAGCTTGATAACGGTATTCTTTTTTACACCGGGACTATTACTTATGTTTGCCAAGGGAATCGACAGGACACACCATAGAAGCTTCGTGCCAAACATTCCCTTTGTGGGAAAGCTTGCGGCGAAGACAAAGTATGTCATACCACCAGTATTTATCGTGATAATCGTGATTGCATTTTTCTTATCCAGCAATTGTAAATACTTATATGACGTAAATTCCGTAGAGAATTCTAAGAAGAGCGAGTCCAGAGTTGCCACGGAAAAGGTGGAAGAGGTCTTTGGTAAGAATAATCAGCTAGTGGTAATGGTTCCAAGTGGAAGTTATGAAGCAGAGGCAAAGACTCTTGCAAAGCTGGAGGAGCTGCCTTATGTTACCTCAGCGTTGGGATTGGCGAATCAGAGTATCAATGATGATTATACTCTGACGGATAAGATCACACCGCGGCAGTTCGCAGAGTTCACAGAGCTGGATATTGAGATCGTAGAGATGCTGTATGCAGCCTACGCCTACGATCAGGAGACCTATGGACCTGTGGTGACGGGAATTGACGAGTACGAGGTGCCGATTATTGATATGATCCTGTTCTTATACGATCAGTATCAGGAGGGGTATGTCAAGCTGGATGCAGACATGGATGAGATGGTCAATGAACTTTATGATACTCTTCACGATGCGCAGTTGCAGCTTCAGGGCGAGAATTATACTCGATTTGTTATAAGCCTCGATAAGCCTGTGGAGGGACAGGAGACTTATGATGCCATGGAGGAGATCCGGGATATTGCGGAGAAATATTATGGTGAGGGAACGGTAGTGTTGGCAGGAAATTCTACCAGCGCCCACGATTTGGAGAGCTCCTTTGCGACTGATAATATTATCATCAGTGTAATGACGGCGTTATTCGTTATGATTATCCTGTTCTTTACCTTCCAGTCGGCAGGATTGCCAGTTCTGTTGGTATTGGCGATTCAGGGAAGTATCTGGATCAACTTTACGATACCAGCATTACAGAATCAGGGAATATACTTCCTTGCGTACCTTGTGGTATCTTCCATTCAGATGGGAGCGACCATCGACTACGCGATCGTTATTTCCAGCCGTTATATGCAGTTAAAGTACGAAGAACCATTAGAGCAGGCGATGATTGATACCTTAAATCAGGCATTCCCGACTATATTTACATCGGGAACCATTATGACCTGTGCGGGATTTTTGATTGGTAATATATCAACGGATGCTACGATTTCATCTGTTGGAACGGCATTGGGACGAGGTACGTTGACTTCTATTATTATTGTACTTTTCGTGTTGCCGCAGATTTTATTGTTTGGAGATTTCATTATCGAGAAGAGTGCTCTTACCATTAACCTCTCAAGGGAGCAGAAGGATATTGCAGGCCGCGTGCGTGTAAGTGGTCATGTTCGGGGCTATGTACAGGGTGAGATTGACGCAGATATACAGGGTGTATTTCAGGGACAGATGCAGGTATCTATGGATACTGTGATTCCAGGACGTCAGGGACAGGTCACCCACTTGGAACAGGATTGCCTAGAACAAAAGGAGAATGTCGCGGAAGTGATGGAGGAATTATCTGTCACAGAAGTGACGGAGGAAACATCTGCCACAGAAGTGATTGAGGAAGGAGGTACACAGGCATGAAGAGAAAAGAACTAATGAAAAAAAGTCTACTGGCATTGTGCTTAAGTCTATCGCTTGTGTCAACCTCTGTGTCGGCAGTCTATGGAGAACCGACTAGCGAGAGCAATCAAGAGGCAGGAGACGAGTTATCGGAGAATTTTATCGAGATTAAAAGTACAGAGGATTTTCTCGCCTTTGTAGAAAATTGTAAGTATGATAGCTGGAGTATTGGAAAGACCATTAGCCTAACGGTGGATTTGGATCTTAGTGGTGTTGACTTTGATGGCATCGCATATTTTAATGGCGTGTTTGAGGGAAATAGTCATGAGATCACAAATATGAATCTCAAGCCGAAGGGATCGGATTATGGATTTTTCCGCTATATTGGAGAGACGGGAGAAGTAAAGAATCTGAATCTGTCCGGTTCGATTGCCCCTACTGGCACACAGGAAAATATTGGTGGACTCGTGGGTGTGAATTATGGAACCGTCAATCATTGCTCTTTTTCGGGAGCGGTAAGTGGAATTGACTCTGTTGGTGGTATCGCAGGAAGCAATAAGAGTGCAGGAGAGATTCTAGATTGTAGCGCAGATGCAGTAGTGATGGCGACAAATTATACAGGCGGCATCGTAGGAACGAATGAAGGTCTTGTGTCAGGTTGCCAGAGCAAGAGCAGTGTCAATATTGAAGAATTAGAACCGACATTGGATCTAGCAGGTATGGATGTGAGCTCCTTTAATGTGACACAAAATGTAATTAACCGCAATGACAGTGGAGGAATTGCTGGATATTCTTCTGGTGTGATTACGGATTGTAAGAATGAAGGAACCATTGGTTACAAGCATACTGGCTACAATGTGGGCGGCATCGTAGGAAGTCAGAATGGTATTGTCCTTAATTCTACCAATGAGGGAAAGGTATATGGTAGAAAGGATGTGGGCGGCATCGCGGGACAGGCGGAGCCATATGTGGAGTCCGAGTATTTGGAGGACAAGCTGCGCCAGACACAGGATGATGTAAAGCGACTTAGCAATACCTTGAATAATATCTCTTCTACCTTAAGCTCTACCTCGGCAGCAGTAAAGCAGCAGACACAGATTTTAAATGAACAGTATGCAGCGGCTATGAGCGATATTTCAGGAAATATCGGTACTCTGACAAGTTCTGTGAGTCAGTCTAATGCACAGGCGCAGGGATATGCTGGAGATATCAATGCTGCATTACAGGAGATTCAAAACATTCAGTCCGGTGGGGAGAATCTTACGGATGAGCAGATACAGCAGATACAGGATAATCTGGGAACGATACAGGATAACCTTGGAAATATGCAGGGCGCATATGCTGGAACGGAGCAGTCGGCAGAGGCATTGGGCAATAATGTGGCTGCTCAGCTGCAAAGCCAGAACCGTACAGAGAATATCAGGGAAATTGCCAATACTGTGGATAGTGGATTGCAGTCTATGACGAATAGCATGAACAGTGCTATTAATCAGGCAAACCAGATTACGGATTCTATCAGTGATGATCTTGCCATCTTGAGTGGAGATGAGGAGCTGGTGGAGGATATTTCATCTCTTGCAACGGCAGAGAACATGGATGGAGTCATATCTGGATGCAAGAACTATGGAGAGATACAGGGAGACCTAAATGTGGGCGGTATCGCTGGTACTATGAATATTGAATATGACGGTGATCCAGAATATGATCTGGATATGACAGAGTCCTCCAATGTGACCTTGCGCTCTACGGTGAATGATGTCATGATACATTGCATTAATTATGGTACAGTCACAGCGAAGAAGAATTGCGCGGGAGGTATCACGGGATTACAGGAGTTGGGCTTTATCTATGATTGTGAAGGATATGGTCAGGTTACCGCTGATACGGGAAGCTACCTTGGTGGTATCGTAGGAAAGAGCGCTGGTACCGTGGAAAAGAGTTATAGTCAGTGCAATCTCTCTGGTACAGACTATGTGGGTGGTATCTGTGGAAAGGGATATACGATTAAGGATTGTATCAGTATTTCAGAGATTGAAAGTGATGGAGAATGCTTGGGCAGCATTGCTGGTCTTCTGGAAAAGGAGGGCACAGTAGCGGGAAATTATTTTGTCAGTGACAATATGCATGGTATTGATAATATCAGCTATGCTGGAGCTGCAGATAAGGTGTCTTACGAGGAAGTTATGGCGATGGAGGAGATACCAGAGGGATTTTCCCGTGTGAACATTATCTTCCAGACCGAGGATGGAATTCTAGCCAAAGAAGAAATTGCCTATGGCGGTCAGCTTTCAGAGGCAGATCTTCCAACGGTGCCAGAGAAGGAAGGTTATTATGTGGAGTGGCCGGGTCTAGAGTCATTGACCGATATCTGTGAAAATCTTACCGTGGAGGCAGAATATGTTCCTTGGACGGAGAGTGTTGCAAGCAACGAGACAACAGAAGCTGGAAAGCCAGTTCTTCTTGTGGCAGGAGAATTCTATGAAGGAACCGAGCTTGATCTTCAGGAGATAAGTGGACCGGAAACGCTGGACACTGAGGCAAATATAGCGTATGCTTATGCATGGCAATTGTCATGTGATAGAGAAAAAGCATATGAGACAATGGAGGCTCACTTAGTTATCCCAGAGGATGCAGAGCGCATCGGTGTATGGATCAAGGGTGAGAATGGTTGGATGGAAGTAGAAGCACGGACGGATGGCAGTTATCTGGTAGTAGATCTTCCATTTGGAGCAGATTTTGCAGTGGTTACCCTGCCAGCGGAGGATAATGGATATCTGATGATTGGTGGTGGAGCTGGCATCCTTGTCGTGGTTGTATGCTATATCTTATGGCGTCGTCGAAAAAAGGCTACAAAGCCAGTAAGTAAGGAAGAATAGTAAGTATGATATTTGAAACACATGCGCATTATGATGATGAAGCATTTGATGAGGATAGGGAGGCACTGCTTGCATCCCTGTCCGATAAGGGAGTTCGGCGTGTTATTAACGTAGGAGCGTCCATAGAATCTACAAGGACGACCCTCGCCCTAGCAGAGACCCACGAAAATGTATATGCAGCAGTTGGGGTACATCCAAGCGATATTGAGGGCTTGAATGAGGAGACTTATGCATGGCTTAGGGAGCAGGCTAAGAATCCCAAGACAGTAGCGATTGGAGAAATTGGTCTGGATTATTACTGGGATAAGGAAGCAGACGTACAGGAACGTCAGCGAGACTGGTTCAAGCGCCAGCTTGATCTGGCGGTAGAGTGCCAGCTTCCAGTTATCATACATTCCAGAGATGCCGCAGAGGATACCCTGCGCATCTTAAAAGAGCATGGAACATGGCAGATTGCCGGGCATGAAGCAGATACAGCCCAGCAGGAGGGGCAGCAGGTGTGTGGAGTGATCCACTGCTATTCCTACTCCCCAGAGATGGCGAGAGAATTCGTCAAGATGGGCTACTATATCGGCGTTGGTGGAGTCGTTACCTTTAAAAATGCCAAGAAGCTAAAAGAAACAGTGCAGGAGATTCCATTGGAGCGTATCCTTCTAGAGACTGACTGCCCATACATGGCACCGGAACCGAATCGTGGAAAGCGGAACTACTCCGGCTATATTCCATATGTGGTAGAGAAGATCGCAGAGCTAAAGGGCATCAGCGCTGAGGAAGTGGAGCGAATCACGTGGGATAATGCAATGCGCCTATTTACAAAGGTGCAGCCTTAATAAAATGTTCTGATGTCGCACCTCTGTAAACGGGGAGGCGTTATTATGCGTAGCGTGATAATTCCGGGGTATCTGCCCAGTAGCGCTTTGGCATAAGCTGCATCTGCAACTTCGGGTTCTTGCGGGATTCGATTGCAATGTGATCAAAGAAAGTCAACCATAATCTACGGTATTCCAGTTCGTCACTGGAGTACCGTTTTAGTTTGTCCAGATCCAGATCATCGGCGTCCACCAGCATATACTTCTTGGATGCCTTGTGGACGGCTACGGACTGATGGGTCTCGTCGTATATCATGAAGTTCTCCGTTGGAAGGCGGTCGGTAAAGTGTTCTGCCAGATACGGGAGTACATGATCCTTCGGGTGAATCGTGGCAAAGAGGACACCATTCTCCAATTCACTGAAACGAAGGAACTCTAAATGATGGCATGCCTCCCGATTGGTGGCGCGGCACAGCTCAAAGATGCGGTATACACAGGGCTCTCCCAATGAGAGAAGAACCTTCTGACCGTCTCCGCTTGCCAGTGCAAGTAAAATGGTCTCGTAGATGGCATCTGCCTTATCCATCTTCTTGCCAGAACGGGATTCGCCGGACATGGCAGCCTGATAGATGGATTCGTAGAACTGCATCCCGAAACGGGAGGTGATGGTGCGAATGACTTTCTTGGCCTTTTCCTCCGATGGAGTGACAGGAATATATTCAGAAAAAAGCTCATAATTCTCTGGTTCACCGGTAATCAACCGAATATTTCGATGTCCGAGCTTGCTGGCGCAGGCGTCATAAACACCAGTAAAAATGCCTTCTAGACTGTCTTCACATACAAATACATACATAATAATCTCCACTCTGCCGCTAAGTTGGCGGCACAAATCATAATAAAATGCTTCTAAGTCTCCAATGTACGGATAAGATTTTGAAAATGTAATAAATATAAATCAGCGTGTAGCTGCCAGCTCGCTGGCAATTATCTGGGTCTGGGATACAGAGCTGGTGTCTAACATGCCAGAATCGAATAAAGATATCTGTTGATAGCCGCTCTCTCGTATATCCCGTGGAATTTGTGTGCGGTCTGCCATCAGATTGGAGCAGATATAATTCTCCTCCAACTTCGTGTTGTACATCATCCTGCCGGAGCAGGTGATAAAGTAGAGCGCTCGCTTTAGGACTACGCCAATCTTCTTAAGGTCTGCAAAATCCAGCTTAGCATTGCGTCTCGCTTTGACGATACGCTCTGCAGACTTATACCCGATGCCCGGCACACGAAGGAGGGTATGGTAACTGGCGCGGTTGATCTCAACAGGGAAACATTCTAAGTGCCGTAGCGCCCAGTCGCACTTGGGATCAAGATAGATGTTAAAGTCTGGTCTATCCTCGGACAACAGCTCATCCACCGTAAAACCATAAAAGCGTAGCAGCCAGTCGGCTTGATATAGCCGGTGCTCCCGCAGTAAGGGTGGCCCGCCCGGTAAAACAGGCAGATTGGAATCCTGGTTCACATTGATAAAGGCGGAGTAGAAGACCCGCTTTAGGTCAAAGTTCTGGTAGAGAGCTTCGGCAACGCTCATGATCTGAAAATCATTCTCCGGTGTGGCACCAATAATCATCTGGGTACTCTGACCCGCAGGGACGAACTTCGGAGCCTTGCGGTAGAGCATCAGCTCATTCTTATTCTCGGTGATACCATTCTGAATCTGGCGCATCGGCTTTAAAATGGTATTACGGGACTTGTATGGCGCAAGCTTCTTCAGACCATCCGCAGTGGGAAGCTCTAAGTTGATACTCATACGATCTGCAAGAAATCCAGCCTTCTCTATCAGCATGGGATCAGCGCCCGGAATCGCCTTTACATGGATGTAGCCGTTAAAGTGGTGTACATTCCGCAGCTTATATAGGGTCTGATAGATGAGATCCATGGTATAATTCGGACTAATCATAATGCCTGAGCTTAAGAAAAGTCCTTCGATATAATTTCTTCGATAGAACTCCATCGTAAGTTCGCAGACTTCATCGGGGGTAAAAGCAGCGCGGGGGACATCGGAGTTACAGTTATTCTGACAATAAGCGCAGTTAAAAATACACTCATTGGTAAAAAGTATCTTAAGCAATGATACGCATCTGCCATCAGCGGCAAAGGCGTGACACAGCCCTGCGGCGACGGAGTTGCCCATGTGCTTGCCGTCTCCCTTGCGGTCTACACCGCTGGAGGTACAGGCAACATCGTACTTAGCTGCATCCGTTAGGATAGCCAGCTTTTCCATCAGAGATTGGTTCTGCGTGATATTCACAGGGTGTACACCTTCTTTCTGCCAAACATTTGTTCTTTTTGATATATTAGCACATATGTTCGGACGATGCAACAAAAAACGAATATTTGTTCGGAAAACGGTAACAGTTCAGACCACGCCATTCGCAAAGTCGCATCTGCGATGCTTTCTCGCTGCGATGCAGCTAACTTTGCTCATAAGATGGCGTTTCGCTCATGCCCTATCAAACAGTCTAATTCATGCGAGCATGATTATCCTGTTTGATAGGGCATGGCTGAACTGTTACAAAAATATTTTGCTATGCTATGGGTTTTTGTATATAATGTATTGCAGGTGATGAAAGGAAAGGTTAATAATATGGAATTAGATATTTTTGAGCAGTTTCCAGATCAGGAGACATTTAATAAATATTGGGCGGAGAATTATGTGCCAGTGACATACGAGGATGTGCGTGAAGCTTATACAGATTTTGTAAAGTCAGCGGACGGACATATCTACATCTCCGATTATGAGGAGAAGGGATGTATTTCTAAGACAGATTTTAAGGATAATCTGTCTCAGGAGGCACAGTTTACTTTTGAGGATGGACTAACGGAAGTTTTTTATGATAAGAACCCAGAGCTTTATGAGACAGCATTTGCCCTTTATGAGGAGGCGCAGATGTCCGGCAAGGGCGATGCCAGCGTAGCACAGATTTTTCATGACACATTCCGTCAGTTGTATGCAGAGTTTTTAGATAGATTATTTGATGAGGTATTAGCATAATGGCAACACTTGGAATTCCGCAGAATACCATTGCGGTGCTGCAAAAGTACAATTTCAATTTTCAGAAGAAGTTCGGTCAGAATTTTTTGATTGATACCCATGTCCTTGAGAAGATCATCGAGGCTTCTGGAATTACCAAGGAGGATTTCGTGTTGGAGATCGGACCGGGTATCGGAACGATGACCCAGTATCTGTGCGAGAATGCCAGAGAAGTGGTAGCGGTGGAGATTGATAAGAATCTGATTCCGATTCTTGGAGATACCTTGAGTGCATATGATAATGTGACGGTCATCAACGAGGATATTTTGAAGCTGGATATCAACAAGCTTGCCGAGGAACATAACGGTGGTAAGCCAATTAAGGTGGTTGCCAACCTGCCGTATTACATCACGACACCGATTATTATGGGACTGTTTGAGAGCCATGTGCCAATCGACAGTATTACGATCATGGTGCAAAAGGAAGTGGCGGATCGTATGCAGGTAGGACCGGGAACCAAGGATTATGGAGCGCTTTCACTGGCGGTGCAGTATTATGCCAAGCCGGAGATCATTGCAAATGTTCCACCAAACTGCTTTATGCCAAGACCGAATGTGGGTAGTGCTGTTATTCGATTGACCAGACATCCAGAAGTGCCAGTGCAGGTGGATGATGAAAAGCTGATGTTCAAGATTATCCGGGCGTCCTTTAACCAGAGAAGAAAGACGCTTGCAAATGGACTGAACAATTCTCCCGAGATTCATCTGCCAAAAGAGATTATTCAGGAGAGTATCGAGGAGCTTGGAGTTCCAGTTACGATCCGTGGAGAGGCTTTAACATTGGAACAGTTCGCGGACTTTTCCAATATTATAGGAAGAAAGATAAAGGGAAACTAGAAGGGGACGCGCAGTAGAGGTTGTGCGGTAAAGAGGAAGGAGCTTTATTATGGAAGAAAATCAGAATGGAATGTACGGCGGGGACGCGCCACGTACGTATGGCGAGGACACGAAGATGTACGAGAATCAGGCAAATGGAGGAGCTGCTCAGCAGACCTATGGCCAGCCAAACGGAATGCCGAACCAGCAGTACGGCCAGCCAAATCCACAGTACACAGGACAGAGCTACGGCCAGCCAAACGGAATGCCGAACCAGCAGTACGGACAGCCAAACGGAATGCCATATCAGCAGCCATATATGAACGGCTATGGTTATCAGCAGCAGACACCGGTGAAGGATATTTTCTGCAACATTTTGATCGTGCTGATGCCACTTCGTATGATTTTGGCAATTGTAATTAATGTGATGGCGTTTTCGGCTATGGGAGATTATAACAGTGTCATCAATGGTTCCTATATGAATGAACTGCTCAATGGACCATATATGTTGTTATCTAATATCAGCAATTTACTTACGGTGGCATACATTATCCTTGTGATACTTGATATTATGAATGTACATAAGGGCAATTATAAGATTACCGGATTGATCTTATTCGCTATCTTTTTAAATCCGGGTTACTATATTTGGAGAGCACATGTGCTCAAGAGGGATAAGAAGTTCCCGATCATTTATACCGTGATTTATAGCCTTATCATGGTTGCAAATTATGTTGTGACGTTTTATTATGCCTTTAATTGGATGATGGATATGATCACGGCGTTGCCAATGCAATAATAGAATGAAAAATCTCCTTGGTTCATATAATGATTATTATGGACAAGGAGATTTTTTTGAATCATAGAAAATGAGATTCTGACATAAAATGCAAAATAATGTTTTCTATGATTCAAAAAAGCACTTCGTGCACGATGCGCACCTCGCGGAGCGGTGGTAAGCCGCAAGCGGCACCGCTCGGGCGCGCAAAGTGTGCAAGCCCCTTAAGAGTGAGGGGGAAAGGGAGGTAAGAGTGGGCTTGCCCACTTTGAATATGAAAAAAATTACAAAAAAAATAGACCGACTGCTATCTCTGGTAATAATCGGTATATTATTGCCGCTTTTTATAACGATAATCTGTCAACGTATGCAACTAGAACAGGTGATTTACGGGGAGGTGCAGCCCAAGGAAAACATGGCAGAAGGGACAGAAGAGAGAGAAGCGATAGAAGAACAGGTCATCGGAATTGTCGCAAAGGAAATATCCGTGGATGCCGACCGGGATGCGATCTGTGCCCAATGTGTGATTGCCCGGACGAATCTCTATGATGCGAGGGAAAAGGGGACGGCTGAGCCGGAGGCATTGAGCCAGAAGGAGATGCAGAGTCTATGGGGAGATAATTTCGACACACTCTATCAAAAACTTCAGGAATGTGTAGCGGATACCAAAAATCAGGTGCTCACTTGGGATGGAGATTATATCTATGCAGCATATCATGCCATAAGTGCGGGAAGAACGAGAGATATGGCAAAGCTGTATGGGGATGCGAAGATGCCCTACTTAAAGGAGCAGCTATGTAAGGAAGACGCGGTGGCGGAGGGATATCTTGCGGTCAACTATTGGAGTCAGGAGGAGTTCATAGAAAAGTGTGCCGACTTGTTCCCGGAGAGCATGCCCCAGAGCATGGCAGATATCCAGATTATCAGTCGGGACGAGACTGGGTACGTGGAGGAGATTTCTGTTGGGGGACAAAGCTATACGGGAGAGGAATTTCGGAACCGTCTTGAGTTAAATTCTTCCTGTTTTTCTATTGCTGAGTTGGAGGATCAGGTGCGAATTGTGACGAAGGGACTGGGACATGGCTTTGGTCTCAGCCAGAACATGGCGAATTACATGGCGGAGGAAGGGCAAAGCTTTGAGGAGATCTTGGCATATTTTTATCCGGGAACTAAGTTAGAAGAGGCAGCTTCGCCAAAATAAAAGTAATTTTGCATAAACCATTCAAATAGGGAAACACTATATTTAAAAATAAACAATGGATGGTGAAATGCTATGAAAAAACAAGGATTTGCCGCATTTTTACGGCGGAAACAATACGTGATTGCAGGAGCAGTCGTAGTGATCGCAGCAATTGGTACAACTGTACTTTATAGTAACAAACAGGAAGAAGAGCGTCAGCAGCTAGAAGCGGAGCTTGCCGAAGAGCAACAGGAGCAGGAGGCAGTCGCAGCGGAGGAGGACACAAAAGAGTCGGCGGAGGCTGCTGCGGTGATTCCACCTAAGACGGATAACGCAGAAAATGCAGTGGAACTGGAGGATCTGTCGGGCCTAGATGTGCCGGAGGCATCCTTAGAGGATACGACTCAGGTGGCAGATGTGCCAGCGAATTCAGATGTGACACAGCAGACGGGATCACACGGCAAGACGCTTCATTTTTCACCGGAGGATGGCATGCTCTGTCCGATGGAGGGAAATGTTATCCTAAATTATAGTATGGATTCCACCGTGTATTTTGCAACGCTAGATCAGTACAAGTACAATCCGGCAGTCATTATCGAGGGAGAAGTAAACGATAAGGTATATTCTGTTGCCAAGGGACAGGTGACAGACATTTCCAGCAATGAAGTCACAGGATGCACCATGACAGTGGACTTGGGAGACGGCTATCAGGTGGTATACGGACAGCTCAAGGAGCCGAATTTTGAGGTGGGTGATTATGTGGAATCCGGACATGTGCTTGGATTTGTGGCTGAGCCGACCAAATATTTCTCTGTGGAGGGAAGTAATCTGTACTTTGCATTGGAGAAGGATGGAGAGCCGATCGATCCAATCGAATTTTTTGAATAAAAAAGGATAGATCCTCCGAGTGATGTTTCTTTTCTTGAATCTGATAAGCTTCTTATCTATAATAGAAGGATAGATTGCAAGGAGGAAGAATCCATGGATTATGGGGAATATAATGAGGCTATCCGGGCTTGGATGAAGGAAGTGCAAAAGAACCGGGGCGTCAATGCAGAACTTACATTAAAATATTGTATGGACATTGAACAATACGCCATGGCGCAGAATGACGTCAAGCTGCTAGGATTTGCCTATTTTTATAGCGGAGAGACTTATTATATGCTCAATGATGGGGAGAATCTGTTCCGCTGCATTACCAAGGCGATTACCTATCTGGATCAGTCCGGGCAGTGGGATATGATCGCAAAGGCGTATAATATTCTGGCGATTACTTCCTTGAACCGAGGAAATGCGCCTATTGCCATGGACTATTACCTGACGGGACTTAATTACTGTAAGAAGTATGAACTCCCTTGGGAGGAAAGCATTATCAATCTGAATCTGGGAAATCTGTATCTTGCCAACGGGCAGCACATGGAGGCGCAGAAATATTTTGAGAAGGCTGCTAGATTCGTCCGGAAGGATAGCCAGTCCGAGGTGTATCACAGCCTTATGAGCTGTATCTCCATCAATCTTGCAAGATGTTATTTGCAGCGTAATGCGACGGAACGGGTGCAGGAACATCTCGACTATGTGGAAAAAGAGTGCTGGGCGCATCTGCAAAAGACGGAAAAGCTCTATGTCCTGTGCTTTAAGGCACATTATTATCATCAGATCGGAAGGATATCCCTGCGGGATGAGTGTATCCAGCAGATTCACAAAAATGTGGATGTGGACATGGCGGTCATGGATATCTTCGATGACTTCTATGATCTGTGTGAATTACTGTTGGAGCTGAATCAGGAGGAAATATTCTGGGATATCGTGAATATTCTGGAAAAATTGACTCAAAATGCCGAGATTGTTAACATGCAGCGGAAAATAGTTTCGCTGAAAATCAAGTACTATCGCAACCATCAGAACAGCGAAAGCTACCTTCGGGAGACTGGAATCTTCTACGAATTGACAGAGCGCATGGAGCAGGAGAATCAATATACGATCAACAATATGCTTTCAGTGCGTAGCTCCTTGGAGCAGGCAAACGAGAAGCGCAGAGAGGTGGAGCAGGTCAACGAGCAGTTGGTGGAGAAGTCGGAGACCGATGCTCTGACCCATCTGGCGAACCGTTTCCGCCTTAGCGACTATTCGGATGAGGCATTTGACCGAGTGCTTGCCAGCGGAAGATCCTTTGCGGTGGAGATCTTGGATATCGATTACTTTAAGGAATACAATGATAATTATGGTCATCAGGCAGGAGATGAATGTATTGTCATGATAGCGGAAGAGTTGGATAAGATGCAGGATGGCCGTACCTTCTGTGCTCGGTATGGAGGGGATGAGTTCATCGTAATCTACGAAGGAATGACGGAGGAACAGGTATTTGCATCCGCAGAAATGCTGCGACAGCGCATTTTAGATCGCCGGATAGAGCATGCTTATTCCAAGGCTCTGCCAGTGGTCACGATCTCTCAGGGAATCTGCTATGATACACCGAGTGAGAAGAATCGTAGCTGGGACTTTTTACATGCAGCGGATAAGATGCTTTACCATGTGAAAAAGCGTAGCCGTAACAATATTTCCATGGGACGGCTGGATGAGACAGAGATTCGAACTGGATATTAATTTTAGGAAACTTTTTAAGGCAGGTGCATAGAATATACTGTAACGAAAAAAATCCGCAATCGAGTATATACATTTTTACAAAAGCGCAGCAGGATGGATGTTACAGTTTGGGAAAGATACCTTTCTATCGATTGCTTTTTATAAGTATTGCCCTAGACCCGGAGGGTTCGGGGTTACATAGATAGAGTAGGTTTCTGGTGCTTGTACCAGAATTTTCTTGACAAATTTAAGTGGTCGTGCTATGGTTTAACCTACTGCGCGTGCCACGAAACGGTGTTGTGTGGTGCGGTAAAGATAAAAATGATGTGTTTTGATGGGGCGCATGATAAAATGCGTCCTATTTTTACGTGAATAGTGGCACTGCTTGGGCGAGTTTTTAATAAGAAGAGCGGGAAATATTCAAACGTCAGAAGAACTTTTTCGATAAAATGGCCCGAAGCGGGGCAGATTTGTGTAACAGATAGAAAGGAAACAGAATGGAAACAGTAAGATTTGATGAACTAGATTTATATCCGCAGGTACTGCGTGCGATTGCCGAGATGGGATTTGAGGAGGCGACTCCGATTCAGAGTCAGGCAATTCCAGTGGTAATGTCAGGTGTGGATGTAATTGGACAGGCACAGACGGGAACAGGAAAGACAGCGTCTTTTGGTATTCCGGTATTGCATAAGGTAGACCCTAATAATAAGAAGACACAGGTAATTATCCTCTCACCGACGAGAGAGCTTGCCATTCAGGTGTCAGAGGAGATTCGTAAGCTGGCGAAGTACATGCATGGCGTAAAGATACTTCCAGTATACGGAGGACAGGAGATCAACCGCCAGATTAAGGCGTTAAAGGGCGGTGCCCAGATTATCATCGGAACACCGGGACGTGTTATGGATCATCTTCGCAGAAAGACGATTCGTTGCGATCATGTGAACACCATCGTCTTGGATGAGGCGGATGAGATGCTAAATATGGGATTCCGTGAGGATATCGAGACTATCCTTGAGTATATTCCAGAGGAGGATCGCCAGACCGTACTTTTCTCTGCCACAATGCCAAAGCCGATCCTAGAGATCACGAAAAAGTATCAGCATGATGCCGTGACTATCAAGGTGGTAAAAAAGGAACTGACCGTGCCAAGCATTGAGCAGTATTACTATGATGTAAAGCGCAATGACAAGGTGGAGGTATTGACAAGACTGCTGGATTACTATAATCCAAAGCTTTCCCTTGTGTTCTGTAACACCAAGCGTATGGTGGATGAGCTGACGGAAAACTTAAAGGGACGTGGATATTTTGCAGAAGGACTGCATGGAGATATGAAGCAGACTCAGCGTGACCGTGTCATGAAGGGCTTCCGCAGCGGCAAGACAGAGATTCTGATTGCAACGGATGTGGCAGCGAGAGGAATCGATGTTGATGATGTGGAGGCAGTATTTAACTTCGACATTCCACAGGACGACGAGTATTATGTACATCGTATTGGACGTACTGGACGAGCTGGACGTACTGGACGTGCCTTCACCTTTGTAAAGGGCAAGGAAGTCTACAAGCTGAAGGATATCATGCGCTACTGTAAGACCAAGATCGTAGCAATGCCGATTCCTTCCACCGATGATGTGGCACAGATCAAGGCTGAGAAGGTCATGGACGAGATTGGAAGAATCATCGATGAAGAGAATTTGAAGGATATGATCGATATTATCGAGCGTCAGATTAATGCATCAGATTACACCGCAATGGATATTGCAGCGGCATTTTTGAAGCAGGCGCTGGGTCAGGTGACTTTGGAGAACGACAAGGACGAGGATTACGACTTTGGCAACACTGGAGCTGAGGAGGGCATGGTACGTCTCTTCATCAATGTAGGTAAGAAGGATCGCCTCAAGCCGGGAGATATCTTAGGTGCAGTTGCAGGAGAGTCCGGTATGCCGGGCAAGCTGGTGGGAGCTATCGATATGTACGATAAGTACACTTTCGTGGAAGTGCCAAGAGAGTATGGCAGGGAAGTCCTTGAAGGCATGAAGAATGCCAAGATCAAGGGACGTTCCGTCAATATGGAGCCTGCCAACCAGAAATAAAATAATTGCGTTAGTGTAGGGTTCCCATCGGTTCCGATGAGACATCCTTATCTAAAATCGTGGATTCGACAGCGGCCGTAAGTGCCGCTGTTATTGTTTGTATGGACATACTAGGCGTACCCTGTGGCTTACTCGCCGTCTGTTCGGGGGAATAAGGAACATGGATAAAACCGCCCTTGATATGAGGGTATTTCTGATGAATGAGATACATCAGGGAATAAAATAGCTCATTGCAGACAAAAGTTCCTGCGGTATAGGACACAGATGCAGGGATGCCAGCCTCTCTGATGTGGGCTACCATGGCTTTTACCGGAACCGTTGCAAAATAAGCGGTATCACCATCCTCCCGCAGTGTGGCATCTAGAGGCTGACTGCCCTCATTGTCACAGATTCTTGCGTCTGCATAGTTGATGGCTACTTTTTCAATGGTGACATCCGGGCGTCCGCCAGCCTGTCCGATACACAGGACGATATCTGGTCGATGCTCATTTAATTTTTCTTCCAGCATTTCTGCTGCTTTTCCAAAAACGGTGGGAACTTCCACTTTTATGACATTGGCTCCTGCGATTACATCAGGCAGAAGCTTTACCGCTTCGTAGGCTGGATTGACTGTTTCGCCGCCAAATGGATCAAATCCTGTGATCAATACCTTCATATTATAATACTCCTTTTGTACAGCCTTGCCGGAAGGCCTTCTGATAATCCCGATATTAGTGGCAAATATTAAAAAAGTCAATGAATAACTTCATCAAATCTTAATCAATTAACTCCTTTTAACTTCATAAACATTCCGTTACAATAAGACCATGATCATAACTCACGAGGAAAAGGGGACGAAAATGTATAACATACTGGTATGTGACGATGAAAAGGATATTGTATCTGCATTAAAAATTTATCTGACAGCGGATGGCTATCAGGTATATGAGGCATATAACGGCAGAGAGGCTGTTGACATATTAAATAAGGAAGAAATCCATCTGGTTCTCATGGATATCATGATGCCGGAGATGGATGGAATCTCTGCTATGGTAAAGATTCGGGAGAATAGCAATGTGCCTGTGATCCTGCTGACTGCAAAAAGTGAGGACACGGACAAGATTCTAGGTCTGACGGTAGGGGCGGACGATTATATCACAAAGCCTTTTAATCCGGTGGAATTACAGGCGAGGGTCAAGTCACAGCTCAGACGCTACATGCAGCTTGGCGGTGGAGCGGTCAAGGAGGAAAAGGATGTTCTGACCATTGGCGGCATTGAATTGAACGACCGTACCAAGGAAGTGACTCTGGATGGAGATGTGGTATCCTTGACAAGAACAGAATACGAGATTTTAAAGTTATTAATGTCCAACCCGGGCAAGGTGTATTCGCCAAATGAGATTTACGAAATGGTGTGGAAGGATAATCCATACGGTACGGAGAATACGGTGGCAGTACATATCAGACACTTGCGGGAGAAGGTAGAGTATAATCCGGCAGAGCCAAGATATTTAAAGGTAGTGTGGGGGCGCGGATATAAGATGGAAGGCTAGAAAGGTGTGATGAGATATTATGAAAAATAAATGGAAGGGCTCGTGGCTGGCGAAGCTTGGCGCATGGGTCGGAATTACCATCAGCGGTTCGCTGTTTGTGGGAAGTGTGATAGGGGCTGTTGCCATCTGGGATACAGGCGCTTATGAAATGACTGCGGAGGAATATCAAAGAGATGCGATGGAATCAGCGGCAAACCAATATGCAGCCCGCGCACTAAATAACATGGTATATTTGGAAAATCATGAGCTAAGCGATACATATTTCCGCTACGGAATCGTTCAAGCGGAAGATATTGATGGCATGAATTTCAATGATGAGAGTATCTATGTGGAGCGGAACTTTACTGAAAAGGTATCACAGGAGGACCTGTTCATTGTAAGCCATGATGTGGGGAATGGCGATCAGTATGATATGTATGTTGATGCGGTTCTCTATAATATAGAAATGGGAGTCTTTTACTATGAGACGAGTGAAGGCTATTTTCCAGTGCAGGAAGTCAAGCTTGGCTATACAACGAATTCGGGAAGAGTGGTCTATACCCTGTCCTATGACTATGATGTAGATATGTATCGTACCCACGGCGCTGCTCTGCTGGGAATGGATGGAACTGTGACCCAGTCATACGCTGAGACTGTGGATGCGACTGTGGCGGAGGCAGCTGATGATGTCGTGGCAGAGGATGAGACCGTGGCAGAGCCAGCCGATGATGTCGCGGCAGAGAATGAGACCGTGGCAGAGCCAATCGATGATGCTGTGGCAGAGGATACGACCGTGGCAGAAGTAGCCGATGAGATCACCGAGGCAACGGATCTAGGAGACCTGCTTTACTATGAGGAAGCGGATCATATCCTTCAGCGGGAGTATGTGACCCTCGATATGCTGGATCGTAGCGACTGGAATTATATGAACTGGGAATACCTGATTCTTGATGGAAAGCAATACATCAATAGTGCACCTCATGTCTATTGGGTAGAAAATAGTTCCATGACAGATAAAGAGATTACTAGCATCAGAGATTATGAGTTGACAGAAGATAACGCGGTCTGGATTCCTGACGGGGAAGAAGAGAATACTCCAGAGACTTATTGGGTCGTAGTGCTTCTTCCAGAGGAAGTGGAATTTGGATGGAGCAGTGATCTCTTTGTACAGGCAAATGCATTGGCTACCATAGGTTATAGTCTGCGATACAGCATCTATTTGATTATGGTGCTTGTCTTTGCAGTGACAATAGCGTTGTTGGTATTCTTACTTAATGCAGCAGGACACAGAAAAGAGGTAGAGGGGATCGTGGCGACCTGGATTGACAGGATTCCATTCGATATTTACCTGATAATTGCCTTTTTTGTAGAGATTTTCCTATTAGAAGTCCTTGTAGCGGTAAGTTATGACATGGAATACATGCCAGCATTTTTTGGATTTGCGGTAGTATTTATCTGTATGTGTCTGGTAGCTTTGTTCAGTTTATTGACCTTTGCAGTGCGGGTAAAGCTTGGAAAATGGTGGCGGAATACCATCATCTGGCGTATCTTTAAGGGGTTTCGTAACATGATGAGAAGCTTTGTGCAGAACATATCCTTGCTCTGGAAGGCAATGCTTATCATGGGTGGTCTGGCATTCTTCGAGTTTATAGGGATTTATAGTCTGGTGGGCTACTTAACAAGCGGATTCCTTCTGCTGTGGTTTCTGGAAAAGCTGGTTCTGACGGGAGTTGTATTGGCGGCAGTTCTTCAGATGCAGAAGCTAAAGGAGGGCGGCAGACAGCTTGCGGAGGGTGATTTGGAGCACCCGATCGATACGGAAAAGATGTTCTGGGAATTCAAGCAGCATGGAGAGAGCTTAAATAGCATCAGTGCTGGTATGTCCCGGGCAGTGGAGGAACGGATGAAGAGCGAGCGCTTTAAGACCGAGCTTATCACCAACGTTTCCCACGATATTAAGACACCATTGACCTCTATTATCAACTATGTGGATCTGTTGGAAAAGGAAGAGCTGAACAATGAACAGGCAGTAGAGTACCTAGAAGTATTGGAGCGTCAATCAGGACGGCTGAAAAAGCTGATTGAAGACCTGATGGAGGCGTCCAAGGCATCCACCGGTAATCTGGCGGTAAACCTTGAAAAGTTAGAGGCAGGAGTATCCATGGTTCAGACCGTGGGAGAGTTCGAGGAAAAGACTCAGGCGAGTGGGCTAGAGCTGATGATTACAAAGCCGGAGAATCCTGTCTACATCATGGCGGACAGCAGACATTTCTGGCGTGTCATCGATAATCTGATGAACAATATCTGTAAGTATGCACAGCCGGGCACAAGAGTCTACATCAATCTGGAGCAGGTGGATCAGACCGCGGTCATGACCTTCCGCAATACCTCCAAGTATCCACTTAATATCACCAGTGAGGAACTGATGGAGCGATTCGTGCGGGGAGACAGTTCCAGAAATACGGAAGGCAGTGGTCTTGGACTCTCCATTGCACAAAGTTTAATGGAGCTGATGGATGGCAAATTTGAATTGTATGTGGATGGAGATCTTTTTAAGGTAGAGCTGAAATTTGCGGTTTGCAATCCGGAGGGCTAAAGCCTCAAAATAAAAACAACCACTTGGCGCGATTCAGAGCGGAATTTTTAGACAAAAGCAATTTTTCTAAAAATTCCGCTTGTTGTTTGAAAAAAAACGTTGATTCTGAGAAATGTCTTTGCTACAATGTGAAAAAGATAAAAGCAATATGTGATTTTTACGTTGGAGGAAGTGTTATGAAGAAACAGTGGATGCGTGGAATATTGAGTATACTGTTTTGCGCGATGGTCGTGATGTTATATCCAGTACAGGCAAAGGCAGCAAGCCAGTCAGACCGTGATGCATATCGTGCAGTATTTGATGCATCCTATTACTATAACACGAATCCAGATGTGGCAGCAGCTTGTGGTATGGATGAGGAGGCACTGTTCAATCACTTTGTTACCTTTGGTGTATATGAAGGACGTAGTGCCAGCGCAGAGTTTAACCCGCAGGCATATAGACAGTGCTATACAGATTTGCAGGAAGCTTTCGGAGGAGATATGGCAGCTTATTGTCGCCACTATGTATCCTTTGGTAGAGCAGAGGGCAGATGTGGTAGTGCAAATGGTCAGGTCGTGGTACCGACCAATTATGTGACCGTGTCACGGGAGACTACCCCAGTGGCAGAGACAACCTCCGAGGAAAAGCAGACCCAGGAAGTTGCGACAGCTTCTGAGAAAAATCAGACTCAGGAAACCGAGCAGGTGGTAGAGACAACCTCCAAGGAAGAGCAGACCCAGGATGTAGAGCAGATAGCAAGTAACGTAGCGAAGAAATTAGAAGTAGAAGAGCCAGAGCAGGTAGCAGATAATACAGCGAAGAAGTCAGTAGCAGAAGAGACAGACAACGAGCCAGAGCAGGTGGCAGTAGAAGAGACAGACAACGAGCCAGAGCAGGTGGCAGTAGAAGAGACAGACAACGAG
>CAZBFN010000007.1:0-38353 GCA_964491235.1 uncultured Roseburia sp. | reverse complement strand
CCAGAGCAGGTGGCAGATAACATGAATAAGAAGTCAGAGCAGGTAACAGATGCTGCAAGCCAGACCCAGAAGCAGTCCGCAAACAGCGGTGCGCAGGTGGTGGCACAGGCATCCGTGATCGAATCTGATGTAGATATGGTAGGTACAGCACCAGAAGAGATACAGACCGGAGTGAGTCAGGTAATCGGAACTTACACCACGATGTATGAGGATAATGTTTCAAGAGCCATTAACGTAGAGCTGGCAGCACAGCGAATCAATGGTGTAGTCGTGCAGCCGGGCGGTGGATTTTCCTTTAGTGATACCATATTAGAGCGAACAGAGGCGAATGGTTACGCAGATGGTCCGATTTTTGTCAGAGGAGAGGAAGTAATTGGAATTGGAGGTGGCGTATGTCAGGTATCCTCCACATTATATGCTGCCATGGTAGCAGCAGGACTTCCAGCAACGGAGCGCCATGCTCATTCTATGCCAGTGGACTATGTGCCACAGGATCTGGACGCGACGATTGCAGGAGATTATCTGGACTTGAAGTTCGACAATACATTTTCACAACCAGTGATGATTCAGGCATCCGCAGAGGGTGGAATACTGACAGTTACATTGGTTTTGGAATAGTGGAATAAATGAGTTTTGGCATAATTATATGTGCAGTATAGATGAGGAAAATAAAGACCGCGTATGCGACCAGAAATGGGAGCATATGCGTTTTTTTTCTCAATAGGAACTTTTTATACTCTAATATTACACAAATTACATAAAAGTTTGCTTTAGAATTTACATTTCTCTGTTAGGGTATGAAGCGAATTAACACATGATAAGGAGAAGAACATGAAGATATTAATGGATTTACATACACACACAGTTGCAAGTGGACATGCATTTAGCACGCTAAAGGAGAACATCGAACAGGCGCAGACGGTCGGGCTTAAGGTATTTGGAACAAGTGATCATTCTATGGCGATGCCGGGAGCATCACACCGATTTTTGCTTGAGAATTATAAGGTCGTGCCAAGAGAGTTAAATGGCTTAAGAATTCTCTGTGGTGCGGAGGCAAATATCATGGATTATGATGGAAACATCGACATGGATGAAGCTCTGCTTAAGAGAATGGAGTATGTAATTGCAAGTCTGCATCCGGTGTGTATTGAGCCGGGAACGAAGGAGCAGAATACACAGGCAGTCATTAAGGTAATGGATAATCCTTATGTGAAGATTATCGGACATCCAGACGACTCCAGATTCCCATTGGATCTTGAGGCGGTGGTAAAGGCGGCGGCAGAGAAGAATGTGGCATTGGAAGTCAACAATTCTTCGCTGAATCCGAAGTCATCACGACAGGGCGGACGCGAGAATATTGCACTTTTGTTACAGCTTGCGAAAAAGCACAGAGCACATATTATTCTTGGAACAGACAGTCACATCTGCTATCAGGTGGGAAATTTTGATGAGGCACTAAAAATGCTGGAGGAAGCGGACTTTCCAGAGGAACTTGTGATTAATTGTGATGAGGAAAGACTGCAGTTCGTGTTGTGCAACAACTAAGAATTGAAAAATTATTTTCGTTCTAATTACAAATTGAAAATTTACTTTTATTTTACCTCTCCTTGTGATTTCTTTTTACATTCACGTATTATGATGGATCTATCAAAAATCTCAAGGAGAGTTTTATTATGAAAAAGGAGCAAGGAACACAATCACAGAAACTGATGGTATTTGTACTTACCATGTCACTTTATGGATTAGCAACTCTATTTACAGAATTAATTCCGAAATTTCAAGTAGGTCTTGTAGAATTTTCCGTAGAATATTTCTTATTTATTCCACTTGTACTTGCAATGCTTTTTGACCCGTTATCAGCAGCCCTTGGCGCAGCAACTGGCGAATTAGTATTCAGTGAGATCATGCTGGGACAGTTTGGTGGTCTTGGAGAAGTTGAGAAGTTCATCACCGTAACAATCGGTGTATATATTGCAGGTCGTCTTGTCAGAAATCCAAAGAATCAGAAGATGGTGGGAGTTGCTGCCATGGTGGGTACAGCAGCCCAGTTATTTATGGGAATGATGGTAGATGTGTTGAAGGTGCAGTTCGCCATTGAAGATTTCGAAGCGATAGCAGGTCTGCCGGAATCTGTATTTTTCACAGAGGGATTTGCATTTTTGAATGATTTATTGTTCTCAGGAATCCTGTTCTGTTTACTTCCAACACTTTTCCTAGTGCCTAAGCTTTATGGAAAAATTGAGCCACTTCTTGGTATGCAGCCACGAACAGAAGCCACAGCACTGCCGGGTATTGGCGCGAAAATGATCCTTGGATGCGTGGTGGCATTTATTGGCGCGGTAGCAGCAGAGTTCTTAGCAGAGAGCGGATTTGAACTGATTGACTGGGAAGCGAGCTGGGCTGAAAGCACAGGTTCACTGGCAATCGGTATGTTGGTCGCAGCAGTAGCAGCAGTCATTGTAATTATGGTAATGAAGAAAAATGCAGAAAAAGTGCAGGCTTAGGATTTGGGAAATATGAGTATTTTAGAGATTAAAGATTTAACATTTATATATCCGGGGGCAGAGGCACCGACTTTGAACCATGTGGAACTTAAGATAGAAAAGGGTGATTTTATCGCAATTGTTGGCAACAACGGTTGCGGTAAATCTACGTTATGCAAGGTGATGAATGGTTTAATTCCGCATTTTATCACCGGAGAATTTGACGGAACAGTTTTGGCAGATGGAATCGATACGAAAACAGTGGAAATCGGGGATCTGGCAAAAACCGTCGGCTATGTATATCAGGATTTTGAAAATCAGATCGTCCGTCCTACCGTATTGGACGACGCTTCCTATGCATGTATGAATTATGCAATGCCTGACTATTTAGAAAAAGGCAGACAGGCATTAAAGGACTGTGGTCTGGAAGGAAAGGACGAGGAATATATCTGGCAGCTATCGGGAGGACAGACTCATTTGCTGGCATTGGCAGGAGCGGTCTCACTAGAGCCGGAAATATTGATTTTGGACGAGCCGATTGCCCAGCTCGATCCACGACATGCCGACCTAATATATGGTATATTGAAGGACTTAAATGAGCGTTTAGGAAAAACAATTATTGTAATCGAACATCATACCGAATATATCGCCGATTATTGTAAGCATGTGGTGCTATTAAAGGAAGGTCATGTAGAATGGATGCTTCCGACCAAAGAAGCTTTAGACAGAGTGGAGGATTTACAGGCAAGCAATATCTTCCCACCGCAGGTCACCCTAGCGGCGTACAGCTTAAAGCAGCAGGGAAAGCTCCCACAGGAATGGATACTTCCGTCTACCATTGATGCTGGAAAGGATGCCTTTCAGAAATTGTCCTTTATGCACCCGGAAATCAAAGAGAATAAGTCACAGGGTGAGGAAGTATCCGTGTCATTTCAGGATATATCTGTTTCTTATCGCTCGGTAAAGGGTGAGCCAAAGAAAATATATGAGCATATGAACCTAGAACTTCATAAGGGAGAAAAAATTGCGCTGATCGGCTCAAATGGTGCAGGAAAGTCTACCATGATGAAGCTGATGACGGGTCTGATCCGACCAAACGAAGGACAGATTTTCTTAAAGGATATGCCAGCCCATGAGACGAAGCCAGAGCAGTTGTCCAAGCACGTGTCCATGGTCTATCAGAATCCAGAGGATATGTTTATCAAGGATTCTATCGAAGCTGACATCGCATATGCCATGCAGGTGCGGGATGTGGAGAACTGGCAGGAAAAGACGGCTGCGCTGTTGGAGCGTTTCCGTTTGACAGAATTAAAGGAACGTGACGGAAGATTACTATCCGGTGGTCAGATGCGCAGAGCCAGCCTAGCCATCGGTGTGGCGCTTCGCCCAGAGATTTTACTGCTGGATGAACCGACCGCCAACCTTGATATTGCCACAAGAAAAGAAATCATGCGCACCTTAAAGGTCATGGAGGATGTCACAGATACGGTCATGATCGCGACACACGATATGCAGTTGGTATCAGAATGGGCAGAACGAATCATTGTTCTGTATCAAGGTCAGGTCATTGCAGATGGAAGCCGAAACGAGATCTTTGGCAACAAAGAGGTAGTGGAAAAAGTAGGAATTCGCCCACCAGAAATCTTTTCCATGGGAAAAGAATTGCATGAGGATGCATTTTGCTATACGGTAGACGAGTTTTTGCAGAGCTTCGCGTAGCGATAGAAATGGAGTTTTACAATGGAAAAAACGATGAAAAAACTTTCAGAAAACATATTAGATAAGTTCTCGTTGGATTTTTTGCGCAATCAGGTGTTAAAAAATGCTTATGGCAATGATGACACCGTCATTGCAAAGCTGGATCCAAGAGTCCTGATCGCATGGTATTTATTTTTTGGCCTAGTGCCTTGGTTTTCAAATGATGTGGTATTTCTGGCGGGATGCTTTCTGCTAGTGGTGGCGACCACCATCTTAGCAAGAGTGGCTGGATTGGTGCTGTTCTTATTTTTGATTGGCGTATTTTCCCAGACCGGATACCTGTTCATCGTATCCCTGTTTTTTGGTGGAAATGCAGAAACCATCCTTCCATTACTCGTATTAACACTTAAGGTCGCAACGGTTTCCCTTGCATCCATTACTGTGTTCTCAGGCTTAGATCCAGATCGTTTGTCGAATGGTCTGATGTGGTTCGGCTGCCCGGAACGCTTGTCCTTTTCCATTTCCTATGCCTACCGCATGTTGCCAATGCTGATGGAAGAATTTCAAAATGTGTTGTTATCCTACCGTCTGAGAGGAAAAGCACCGGAGAGTAAGAGTCTGCTAGGAAAAGTAAAATATCTGATTTATCAGGTAAAAGTAATTATGCATGCATTTTACCCACTCATGCTGAACACCGCAAAAAGATCACGTACCACGGTGGAGGCATTGGAGATGAGAGGGTATCGTTACGCAGCAACTAACAAAGAAGTAAAAAAGATGAAGCTATCATCTTTGAAAGTAACATATGACGACATGTTGTTTTTGGCAATTTCCTTCCTTTGGATGATGATTGTCGCAGTGGTCATGTCATATAGATAAGAAAGGAAACGAAATATGATTATTGATTTTCATACACACGGAAAACTGACCAAGAAATTTCCGTTATCCACAGAATACACAGACTGGATGGTAAGAGAAGCTTATCAGGCAGGATTGGACGCGATTTGCCTGACCGAGCATTTTAATACCTTGCAATTTGATGAATTGTATGGCTATTTGATAAAGACTTGTACGAGAGAGGGAGACACCCTTGTCACCAAGGACGGACTTCGCATTTTTACTGGAATGGAGACCGATATTGCAGAGGGAGGACACATATTGTCCATTGGAACACCTGAGGACATTTTAGAATTAAATGCCCGTTTAGAGCCATACAAGGAGGAAGAAAACTATCTTCCATTTGAGAAATTAATGGATCTGTTCGACGAATATCCGGTAATTGTGGGTGGAGCACATCCGTATCGTGAGGGTGTACATACCGCGGAATTGCCGATAGAGCAGTTAAAGAGATTACATTTCTTTGACTTGAATGGAAAAGATGTAGCATTTGATCGAGCATATTATGAAGAGGCGACTAGCACGTTGGCGAAGAAAGTGAATATCCCAATGGTCAGCGGAAGTGATACACATCAGGCAGCTCAGTATGGCTGCATCTATACAAAGTTCACTAAGACCGTAAAGACCGTAGAGGAGCTTCATAGCGAGATAAAGAAGGGCGATTATGAAATCGTCGTAGCGGATAAGGTATCCTTTCAGGTAAGAACAGCCGGTTTGGTGAAAAAGGCATTAAAGGAAATTCACGCACTAGGTGGAGATTATATCTCAGTACTGACCAGTCCGGGTCTGGAATAGATCTGAAATGAGATAGCCCAGCAATATGCACAAAATTGAAATGTTATTTTTGTGGTGGGTTACGCGCTTAATCCATTGTGGATATCAGATTTGTGTCTTACAATTTAGGTGAAATTAAGGAAGAGAGGCAGTGAAAAAACTGCCAAAAGGAGAGACCTATGGAAAGAGACACAAATTTTTTGAAAACAGTATGTAATATCGCATTGCCAGTGACGTTGCAGTCCATGCTTCAGTCATCCTTTTCTGTGGTAGATCAGATTATGATTGGACAGCTTGGAAGTACTAGCATAGCAGCAATTGGATTGGCTGGAAAGTTCTCATCGATTTTTTCGGTGGTAGTATCGGCAGTGGCAGCAGTGGCAGGAATTATGATTGCCCAGTACATGGGAAAGAAGGATGAGAAGGAAGTGAACCGCAGCTTTTCCATTAATCTAGCGGTGGCACTGGGACTGGCGGTTCTATTCACATTGATCTGTGCAGTGTTCGCAACGCCTGTCATGGGACTATATACAACAGATATAGATACGAAGCTGGTGGCAGCAGAATATCTTCAGATCATGGCGTTTACCTTTCTGCCGATTGCGGGAGCAACATTGTTATCCACGATGCTGCGGTGTATGGAGAAGGCATCCTTGCCGTTATATGCCAGTATCATAGCATTGCTGGTAAATACAGGTCTGAACTACGTATTGATCTTTGGAAAGTTTGGCTTTGCGTCACTGGGAGTAAAGGGTGCGGCGATCGCCACAGCAATTGCACAGATGGCGAATTTTATCTTTATGCTGGTGGCATTTATCTGGGTTTATGCAAAGCAGGGAAAGAAATTTGAATTTTCTATCAAGCTGGATGCCGTCAGAGGTAGACAGTATCTAGGAATGCTGTTGCCGATTTTGGTGACAGAGTTTCTGTGGAGTCTGGGTGAAAATGTATATGCGGCAATTTACGGACATATGGGAACGGCAGAGTGTGCAGCCATGACTTTGACAGGACCGATTCAGGGATTACTGATTGGCGCTCTCAGTGGCTTGGCTCAGGCGGCAGGTATTTTGATTGGCAAGGATTTGGGCAAGAAGGAGTATGATCGTGCATACTGGAAGGCAAAGAAGCTGATGGTATACGGTCTGGTGGGATCGCTGATCTTATCCGCGCTGTTAGTATTGTTAAGCCGTTATTATGTGGGAATCTATCAGGTAGAGGACAACGTCCGTGAGATTGGTGTCCAGTTGCTGACGGTATTTGCCATTGTTGCCCCGGTAAAGGTCTTAAATATGATCTTAGGAGGCGGTATTATCCGCAGCGGTGGAAAGACAAAATATGTGATGTGGATCGATACGAGCGGAACTTGGGGATTTGGTGTTCCATTGGGACTTTTGGCAGCATTTGTTCTGAATCTCTCAATTCCATATGTATATTTCATACTATCCATGGAGGAATGCTATCGTCTGTTGGTCTCACTGGTCGTATTCCGGCGCAAGAACTGGATGCAGAGTCTAAAGGGACAGGAAGAAGTTACAAAGGGACAAGAATCGGTTACAAAGGGACAGGAAGCGGTTGCAGGCTAAGAGAAAAATCAATTGCTGGATATAGGTAATACAAACGCCCAGAGACATACGTCTCCGGGCGTTCTTGCTGTGCGTCCTGCTTATGATTGCTTTAAATTACGTCGCTGTCTCACGTTGATGTAGGAAGCTAACTCGTTACACTGGCTACAAATCTGGAAGCCATAAACAATCATGTCTTCGCGTTCTTCTACTCTGACCATACGTCCAGCGACACGAATCTGATAGCCCCAATCCTCAAAGGATATGGTACCTTGATCGCCCGGGGATAGCTTTAATTCCTTTTTGCGATCCGAAATAGCAAATCCGGTCAAACTGATGTCCTTAATCATGATCTGCTGTGATGAACCACCCTCCAGACGGAAGGAACCCATCTGTGCCACCGATACACGGAAGGCACCACGTCGGTTGTTCCGTACCCCATCGGAATGAACTTGTAGCGCATAAGCCTCTTTATAGCTTACTACCTTTACATTACGCCACACAATAGGCTGATCGTCCTCCTGTGGACATTCTAAATCGACCTGAACATTATCAAAGACAAGGCGCTGTGTACCTTCAAAATCTATCTCTATCAGAATAATGTCGGCGTTTAATTGCTTTATAAGTGTAGCTCCTAGATCCATATGCCGATCCTGATTACGAATGCGTAACACAAGATCACAGCCCTCTTCCATTTCTGCTAATTTGACTCCCAAAACACAGCCTCCTGAAAATATATACACTATAATAACATAGATTTTGAAAATGTAGATATAAAAAGAATTTATATAAATTTGGTAATTTTGCTAGAATTTATAATAGAATTTTTCGTGGTAATGAAATGGAAGGCTATAAAAGAAGGCAATTTAAATGAACTTGACGGTGTAAGGAGGGATGGATAAAATGAATCTTGCAGCGTTAAGGTCATGGCAAGAGGTGAGGATATTATGCGAGCGAAAAGCCCAATGGAACAATCAGTGGAGGAGTATTTAAGAGGAAAGATAGAAATATCTAACATCAATAAATTTACAAAATATAAAAATGCCCCTAATGAATCTTATCGAACCACAAAAGGAGCATTTATTTTTCCGCTCAGCGGAAAATGTGAAATATATTTTGATGAGAAAATGTATGTAGCCTCTGCTGGAACCGTAATTCACGGATGCCCGGATAAAACATTGCGTTTCCATGTGCTTAGTGAGGAACCATTTGTTTACATTAATCTATATTATAACACGGTCAATCAATTTACATTTCAGCATTCATTAGATGATGCAGAAGCAATTTGTAAGGTACTTGATAAATTGATAGAGCAATTTCCATCAAATAACCAGATCAATATGATACAGAGAAATTATTTGCTATCTACTGTATTTGATTCGCTATATAAGGATTATATAACACCAGAAGCTAGAAATAACTATGAATTGGTAAACGAGGCTGCTGCTTATATAAAGGAGCATTATATGTTAGATTTAAGCCTTGATTTTCTGGCACACACATTCGGCAAGACAAGTAATCAATTTAGTTATTTATTTTATACCTATAAAAATATTCGACCAATTCAATACTTAATATCCTGCCGATTGTCAATATCCTGTGATTTATTAGTGGATACTTCATTGCCAATTCAGGAAATTGCGCATCGGGTAGGATATGAGGATGCTTTGTTTTTTAGTCGATTATTTAAGCGACATATGGGATGTTCTCCGAAGCAATTTCGGGCTGTCTATGGCAATGATCACAGAAGACGTTTATCCAGCCATGATAGTGCTCTTTCATATCTATCAACAAGCAATTCATGATGGCGACCGTTATCCCAATATTGATCTACTTCATGCTTGTTTTCGTCGAAAAGATGTAGTATTTTACGGGTCAAGGATACGGTATCTTTTTTTATATCATTATGCCCCTGACCCTCTTGTGTACCAGAGGATATGTACCAGATCTTTCGGAAATCAGGGGATAGTTCTGTCTGCAATTTGTCTATAAAGCTAGGATACCAGCTAGATGGGGAGACACAGGCGGCATGAGACCAGAAATCAGAGTATGGCGATAAGTATGCATACATATTCAGTAGCCCGCCCAATGATTGCCCTAACATTCCAACGTGATCGGGTGAGATCGTTATGGGATAGGTATCTCTTATTTTTGGAAGCAATTCCTGCTGAATCCATTTTAGATACATGTTGGCATTTCCTTTAAAATCGGGAAATTTTTCATGCAGAGCGCTAGCTGGCCAAGGGGAGAAATCATCAAGTCTATTTGTAGATAAGATCATGACGGCAAAACAATGTTTCATAGGCAGTAAATTATTTTCTGTCAACAATTGATACATTGTCAAATCCCCGTGAAGTATCGCAAGGGGACATTCGCACTCTGCGGATAGGGTTTCGGGAGAGAATACGACGTATTCTCTCCCGGAAAGTGATTGTATTTTCATTATCGAGCTCCTTATTCTGCATAGAAGAAATCATATAATTCTTCCATTGTGTCAAAAATTCTTGGACCATAATCCATCAATGCATCATAAGGAATCTCTATTACTTTTCCATTTTTAATTGCATTTACACCGGCAATGGTTTCATCTGCTAATAATGTTTCAACAGCAGTGGAATCCGTCTGGGCGTTTCTGTCAGATGTTACATAAATAATGACATCAGGATTTAATGCCATTAAATTCTCATAGGTTAAGGAGCTTTCGCCCTTTTCTAATACATTTTCAGCATTTAATTCATTCAGCATGCATTCCTGAAGTGCGGAATTTGCACCGAATGTATTGAATGTGCCATCCGCATAAGCAGTCATGTACATTACTCTTAATGGCGTATCAGATTCTAATGCAGCAACCTTGGAGTTTACTTCGGCTAAGCGTGATTCTAATTCAGCGGCATATGCATTTGCGGCATCTTGAACATCAAAAATCATGCCGATATTTCGTACATCTTCTATAACATTGGTAAGACTCTGTTCGATTTCAAAATTACTTGCTTTTAAGACGTACACAGGAATGCCCATTTCATTTAGAGTTTCTATACTTCCCATACTCTCGTCCGTGAAAGTCATGGCACGTCCAAATACAAGATCTGGTTCGGAACCGATGACTACTTCCTTGGAAATATTTTTTTTGTCAGCTAATACTGTTAGCTCCTCGTAAGCTGCCGCCCATTTTTCTTCTGGTGCATTGTCAGGTTCTAAAATGCCGGAGATGGAATCTTGTAAACCTAATTCTAACAGCATATTTGTAGCAGAAGGAATATTAGTGATAACGGAGGTTGGTGCAGCTTCATAGGTCTGCTCATATACGGTTCCGTCTGGTCCGTATACCTCAAGTGTCAACGGATATTCTGTTCTTAAGGCTTCTTCACTGCTCTGGCTGTCTGGCAATTCATTTGCGGATACAAGAGCTTCTGTTGCGACTGCGGAATTGTCCTCGGCAGTGGATACCGTTGCAGTGTCAGCAGTTTTCCCACAGCCACTTAAGGCTAATGTGAGCATACAAGCGAGTGAAATAAATCTTTTTTTGTTCTTTCTCATGATGAAATCCTCTTTTCTTTTTATATATTTATTTAGTTATGATAGGAAGCTCATAATGAATCATATGGCAGTCCTTTTCAGGAACTTTAAATATTTGACAGTCCAAACCATATACTTCCTTAACCATTTCCTTAGTTAGTACGTCTTCTGGTCTGCCTTGATAGCAGATATTCCCCTTCTTTAATATGTAAAAATAATCACAGAACTGGGATGCTAAGGCTAGATCGTGAAGCGCAGCGATTGTATGAATATTTAATTCTTTTATAATTTCAAGCAATTGTAACTGATAATGAATATCTAGGTGATTGGTGGGCTCGTCTAGAATTAACAATTCTGGCTCTTGGGCAATCGCCCGTGCTAAGACGATTCGCTGTTTCTCACCACCAGATAAGCTTGCATATTTCCGGTGGCGATAATCTTTCATTCCTACTTTTTCAAGAGCTTCCTCTGCAATTTCTAGATCATGTTTTCCCTCAGCTTGCAACATTTTTAAATGAGGCGTTCGCCCCATTAAGACCATTTCCATAACAGAAAAGTCAAAGTTCACAGTGTTGAACTGACCAACAACAGCTGTTTTTTTAAATAGTTCCTTGTTTGATATATCATTTGAAGCTATTCCATCAAAAAATATATTTCCATGTGTGGGTTTAAGTACCCGATAAATTGATTTCAGTAGTGTCGATTTACCGCTTCCGTTAGGTCCTAATAATGCGACAAAAGGATATTTATCGACCACAAGAGAAACATTTTCTAAAATTTGTTTGTTAGAGATATCAACGGATAAATCTTTAATTTCTAACTTCATGTGTGCCTCCTAATCTGTACCAAATCGGTAATTTTTGCGAATGAGAATATAGGCAAAAAATGGTGCACCGACTAAAGCTGTTATAATTCCGATTGGAAGCTCAGAGTTTTCAACTGCAGATCGGGCAAAGGCATCTGCCCAGACCATAAATATGGAGCCAGATAGTGTCGTTACTGGTATTAAATACCTGTGATCGGAACCAACGATAGCTCTAAAGATATGAGGAATCATTAGTCCTACAAAACCAATAATTCCGCAATAAGCGACCAAAACGCCTGTTAGTAATGCACAGATTCCCATATATAACATGCGATATTTTGGTAGGGAAATTCCTAGCGTGATGGCTGTTTCATCACCCAGCAACATACTGTTTAATATGCGATACTGTGTTAGAAAAAATATGGTACATGCCATAACAATAAAAAAGGGTATTGCGACATTATCCCAATCGGATTTTGTTAAGGAGCCCATTGTCCAGAACTTGATAGTCATTACTCCCTCCGAATCACCAGACATAGAAATGATAAAGTTGGAGAGTGCACTAAAAAGAGCATTGACAATAGTTCCGGATAATACCAATTTGGCTGAAGTTGCTTTGCTGCCATAAGAAGCAAGCAGCAATACGACTGCGGTTGCAAGGATAGAGCCCGCAAATGCACAAAATGGTGTGAGCATTATCATTCCCAATGAGATGGAAAAAGTAGCCCCCAATGATGCACCAGAAGAGATACCTAATATGTAAGGTTCCGCCATTGGATTTTGCACGGTAGCTTGCATTACTGTTCCACATAGGGATAATCCGGCGCCGACGGTCAGTCCCATAATGACACGTGGCATTCTCATTTTCCAAACGATATTAAATTCGGAAAGAGGAATATTACTTTGACTAGGGTCAATGCCGCAAATATGCTCCCATATAATCTGATATACGTTAGAAAAGGATATTTTCATTGCGCCAAAGCATAAGCTTAACAAGAGCGAAAATATGAGAACGGTACATAGTATCAAGCATACAATGATATATTTTGATTTTTCTTTTTTCATGGAAATCACCTGCTTTCTCGCGTTAGTCGCCACTAACTTTGGTTATTATATAAATATTGTACCGCTATGAAAATGGATTTTTCTTAAAAACATGGACATTTCTTAAAAATGGTTGTAGAAAAAGGTCGATTGGCAAACGCCAAGTGAGGAATGTTTTGCGACTAAGATTGATAGTTGTCCCATAAATGTGTTATGCTATAGCGAAAATGTAGCGGGCTAGAGGAAACGAGAATGATTCGAGAAATGAGAGCAGAGGATTGGACAAGGGTAGCGGCGATTTACGAGCAGGGACTTTTGCATGGAAAGTCGACGTTTAATACGCAATGTCCGACCTACGAGGCATGGGACGTGGGACATATAGCAGAATGCAGATTTGTGGCAGAAGAAGCGGGACAAGTCGTGGGATGGGCAGCAGTTGGTGCTACCTCTTCGCGGGAGGCATATCGTGGTGTTGTGGAAGTCAGCATTTATATAGATGAGGCATATCAGGGAAAAGGAATAGGTACAGCACTTTTAGAGACGTTATGCGAGGAAAGTGAAAAGGCTGGATATTGGAGTCTATATTCTGCGATTCTTTCCAATAACAAGTCTAGCATTGCGCTGCACAAAAAATGCGGGTTCCGTGAAATCGGATATCGTGAGCGAATCGCAAAGGATCGATTTGGAAACTGGCAAAATACCACGATAATGGAAAGAAGAAGTGAGAAAATATGAAAAAAATCAATTCCATTGATTATGGCGGAAAAATAATAGGGGTAGGACTGATATTTGCGTTTGCAGTTCCAATTTTGCTGTGGTTACTTAATAGGGCAATTAAAAGTTCAATTGTTATAATTGCTATTAAGGCGTCCATTGCACTTGGTGCATTGATATTGCTTGGATTTTTCATACATCTTGCAGTAGAGCTCCATCAGGATCGAAAAATAGATCAATATTATAGTACGCATCGAAATATCAAGATTATGACAAAAACAGGTATTTATGAATGTGGGGAATGCGGAAATCGTGCCGTTAAGGAAAATGATACGCATTGCTTCGTGTGTGGTGTGCATTTTGTGGATTGCGAGGATAAAGCGCCTCAGGAGATTATAAAAACGGAGAGATAAACATGAATATAAACATACGAAAGATGCGAGAATCAGAATACGCTCTATTAAATGATTTTTTATATGAAGCCATTTTTATTCCAGAAGGGGAAGAAATGCCACCGAAATCTATCATTAATGTGCCTGAGCTGCAAGTGTATGTCGCAGATTTTGGAAGACGAAAGGATGACTATTGCCTAGTGGCAGAGGTGGATGGAGCCGTGGCGGGCGCTGTGTGGGTTCGTATTATGAATGATTATGGACACATAGATGATGACACGCCTTCATTTGCAATTTCGCTATACAAAGAGTATCGAGGATGTGGAATTGGAACGGAAATGATGAAGAGGATGCTCTCTGATCTGCAGGAAAGGGGATACAAGAGGGTTTCGTTGTCAGTACAAAAGGCGAATTACGCAGTAAAAATGTATCAAAGGGTTGGTTTTGAGATCGTAGACGAAAATGAAGAAGAGTACATTATGGTGAGTTGTTTATAGAAAGTACAAGGGAGCAGTATTCTGCTCCCTTGTGTCATTTATAGCTTATTAATATTCCAATGAATTTACTGCATCAATAAATACTTCTGGATGGAATCTGTGAATGTCGTGATTGCTGGTCAACTCAATTAATTCACAGTCGGCAATGAGAAAAACCGCCTGTCTCGCCTGCTCGTCAGAGGAAGCTGCCTGTAAGATGCCAGTCTCTGAGTAGGAATCTTTGGCGTGGATAAAAATAGTAGGAACTTTGATATCCGACATCAATGTTTCATGGGAAATGCCACTGTGCCAGGTATAATCGTAAAAATGTTCGCCGAATAAGAAGTCATATTCCTTTACGTGCAAGAAGGTAAAATTAATACTTTCCGGCATAAAGAAGTATTGTACAGGTTCATCTGGATTTTTTTCATGGTACTGCTGTGCATAGTTGGCAAGTCCGTCCATGGAGGAAGCCATATATAACTGTCCCCACAGACAGTGGCGCATATAGTATGCTTCCCAACACTCAGTTTGTTCACCTGTGATGTAGTCGTGCATGTTTTTATAGGTATCCTGATATGCGAAGGACTGCTCAAAGTAGTCTGGCTCTGTTGAGAAAACAGGAGGGTCTTCTAAAACCGCACCCACAATATAATCGCCACCGTAAGCGGCAACATATGAGGCGAGTAGACCACCGGAAGAATGTCCGGAAACAACTGTCTTTTCGCCAATGACGCAATTGACGAACCAGATAAGGTCATCACCATTTTCCTTTAAGTAGTATTTGCTCTCATCGTGAGAGGATTCGCCATGTCCGTAGCAATCAACTGCAAAGACATGCCAATTTTTGCTGAGCTCAGGTAATACAGAAGAATAATCATCCCATGCAGCGGTCTGTCCGTGAATCAATAGGAGTGCATCTCCATTGTCTGGACCCTCTGCATAATTGATGATAGAACCATCAGGCAAGGTCACCTGCTTTTCCTCAAAACCGGCATCCATTGTTTTGCGTAAATCGGATTGCCAGTAGTGGCTGCAGCGATAGCAGTAGATGCAAGCGGCAGCGATTAATATGAGTAGAATTGATAAAAGAATAAGAAGTATCATTTTTTTAACCTTTCTTTTTGAGATAGCAGTAGTCATTTACCAGTCCTCCTTTTTCGAAAAAGTGTTAGATTCAATGGCTTGCCAGAAATCTCTCATGGCATTTGCTGGTAGAAGAGCTAGACCGCGATCTTCGTCCCCTAGCAAGAGAAGCTGATCCCCCTCTTGAATATGAAATGTGTCACGAGCTTTCTTGGGAATAACAATTTGCCCCTTTGATCCAACCGTTAAGGAACCAAAGAAATACTTTCCTTTTGGAGGTATCATGTTAGCAGAATTATCGGAATGTCCCACTAGATCATCCACGGAGACTTCGTACAGATCTGCCAGTGCGATACACTTGGTGATGTCTGGCATGCTCTCTCCCTTTTCCCAGTTGGCAATTGCCTGTCTGGATACCCCGATCTTTTCGGCAAGCTGTTCCTGGGTGAGTCCTGCCCGTTTTCTGAGGGAAATTAAAATCTGATTTATCATACTTTTCTTACCTCCCGTTTTTCTTATTTTACTTGCAAATAGACCAATTGTCTATCAAGTGTGGCATACATGGATGTTAAGGATGCTTTACAAATAAAAAAGTCCCGTCTGACAAGTGGTGTCAGATGGGACTTGGTGTTATTCTGTCCAATATTTTTCGATATAAGATTCTGCAACGTTCTGATCTAACTTAAAATTCTGTAAGATTTTGGCGAGAGTGTCCTCTTTGGAGGCATGCCAATCCTGTGCGGTTTTTATAAATGCGATGATACCTTCTGCTAAGCCTTCTTCACGCCCCTCTTCGTGATGCATTCTTTCAATTTCCCATGATTTCATATAATTGATGCCAACCTCCCTTCGGTGTTTCACCCGTTCTACTATGTGGTGAATGGAATCAATATTCTGGTTAGTCACATTCTCGACGGTTGTCTCTATATAAGGACAAGAGAGTCCTATAAATGTAGATATAGTATATTTCATTTTTGCTTCATGTGCAAGTAGAAAATAATGTGTTTCTCCCAAGATATGTTATACTTTAAAAGATATGGCAAGACAAATCAGGGCAAGAAATGACAGGATTACTATTTCATGACGCAGTATGATAGGAGCAAGAGGTGAGAAGATGGAATGGATGAGGAGCCTTCGGGGAGCAATTGCATATATGGAGAAGAATCTGCTAGAGAATATCAGTGCAGAGGACGTGGCATATGAAGTAAATATGTCATCCTTTTATCTGCAAAAGGGATTCAAGATCATGACAGGGTATTCCATTAGTGAGTACATCCGATATCGCAGATTGTATCTGGCTGCCTTGGATGTGATTTCTGATAAAGAAAAAGTGATCGATCTAGCATTCAAGTATGGTTATGAGACTCCGGAGAGTTTTACCAAGGCATTTACCAGATTCCACGGTATTTCCCCGCAGCAAATGAAGGGAGATACTAGCAGAATCAGGACTTTTTTACCTCTAAAAATCAATATTGTGATTCAAGGAGGGCATGACATGGATTATGTAATCGAAAAAATGAGTGGCTTTAAGGTGATTGGATTTGAGCGGGAGTTTTCTTTTGAGTCTAGCTATCAGGAGATACCAAAGTTCTGGGATGAATTTTGTGATAAGTATTGCAAGTCATTGTCTCAGTTAGGCAAGCCGGGTAATGAAGCAGAGCAGGTAGTTTGCGATTGTAAGATAGGAGAATATGGAGTCTGCATTGACGATTTGGGAGAGGATGGTAAGTTTCGGTATTTGATTGCAGGCATTTATAAGGGCGGAGAAGTGCCAGAGGGCATGACGGTCTATGAATTACCAGATATGGAGTGGGCAAAGTTCCGATGTATTGGTTCGCTGCCAGGAGCGTTGCAGGCAGTAAATACCAAGGTGTTCCGGGAATGGTTGCCGGAAAATCCGGATTACGAGATTGCTATGGGCGTAAATATTGAATGGTATGCCAAAGGAGATACCGCTTCCGCGGATTATGAGAGTGGCATATGGTTACCTATAAAAAGAAAATAAGTAGATGAAAACAAGCCCCCAGAATGGCAGAAGGATGCCAGAAGGGGGCTTGTCTCATAAAGTGATTCACGTGGACGCGAAATGTGATATAGTTAATGTATATTTTTTCAGGGGGTGACTGTATTGGAGCAGAATGAAAAATGGTTACAGTGGGCAGTTGAATTACAGAGTCTTGCACAGGCAGGCTTATTTTATGGAAAAGATAACTTTGATATAGAGCGTTATGAGCGAATCCGAGAAATTGCAGCGGAAATGGTCAGTTACAAGTCTGATATTCCAATTGATAAGGTCAAGGATTTATTTTGTGATGAGATCGGGTATCAGACGCCGAAGCTGGACACCCGGGCGGCAATCTTTAAGGAGGATAAGATACTGCTGGTAAAGGAGAACAACGGCACATGGTCTTTGCCGGGAGGTTGGGTCGATGTGGATACTTCGGTAAAGGAAAATACTATTAAGGAAGTAAAAGAGGAGGCGGGGCTGGATGTGACAGCGGATATGGTCATTGCAGTGCAAGATCGTGAAAAGCATAATCTGCCAGTCTATGCTTATAAAGTGTGCAAGATTTTTGTGATGTGCTCTGCCATAGGGGGAGATTTCGAGGAAAATATCGAGACAGTGGAGAGCCGGTACTTCGGATTAGAGGAGTTACCGAGTCTTGCAACAGAAAAGAATACGGAAGAACAGATTGTCATGTGCTTTGAGGCACATTATGCAGAAAACTGGAAGACAATGTTTGACTAATAATGAGAGGCACTAGAGAAAAGAGGAAAAAATGAACTATTGGTTAGATGGCAACGACTTGGTAATAAAAAAATTATTTGGCGAGAAAAGATACGCCTTTCGGGAGCTGACAAAAATATCTGTGAAAGAGGGACTTTATGTTTATATGGGGGAGCAATGCGTATTGCAAGATAAGCATTTTTACCTTAAGGCAGATATGTTGATAGATATGTTAAATTTAGTTATAGAAAACGGATTGATTTATGAGGGTAAGGAATGGTTCTACGATGAGATTCCCGTATCAGATGTAAAGTTTTATTCTGAACAGGCACAGGAAAGGATCAAGAACGAGACGAATGCCTACATAAAGCAGACGCTTGGGGAAGAATACGAGCTGATGGTAGATACCAATGCGTCAGCATATCATGTTGTGATATATTTTTATGTTTGTCGCAACGGAGAAAAGCTTTGCATCAATGATGAAAAAGAAAGACAAATTTATACTACTGTGGTGAATGGAAAGAAAGAGATACCGATAACGTGGACTGAACTGGTCATGCCACATTATCTGAATCCACAGACACAGGAATTCAGACTGACAAAAGATGAAGATATTGATATTGATGATTTGATTCGGGAAATCAAGGAGCAGGTCGATCGAATGAAAGCGTGTGGTGCTGTTTCTGTGAGTCAGTTCGTGTGATGGCTTATCATCCACTGTGACGATGGGGAGTGTATGTTCAGGGTTAGCAAAAGATAAAGGGGACTGGTAAAATGACAGAACAGGAATTGAGACAAAAAGCGATTGCAATCAAGAAATTATTTAGAGAAGAAGTAACGGACGAAGAAATTATTTGCCAGATCAAGGAAACGCCGGAGGTGATACATGTAAAGCTTCCTGCCACAACAAATCTTTTTATCGAGGCTGTGATGTCAAATCGATTTGAGGTCACAAAGGTACTTGTTGAGATGGGATCGGATATTCATTTGAAATGTGAGCCAAGCTTGATTTGTGGTAATGCGTTAAATGTTGCGTGTTCTCCTGAACAGGCAGATTATCTGCTGGGGCTTGGCATTGAAATAGAAAAGAATTTATATAGGAGAGAGCCATTTGTGAATCCTGCTATTATGGCGGCGGGGCATAATGAAAAAACGATGTTGCTTTATTGGTTGAGTAAGGAAAAAGAAATTTTTGCTGATGATGAAGCATATGTGAAGGAGCTTATTCATCAAACAATATATCAGGTCAGACTCATGAATCAATATGATATGCTTTCCTGCATTATGTCGGATGAGAATTTGTACCATGTGTTGAAGGAAGTTTATTCAAACGTAGATAATGAAGAATCTATTAAGTTGATTCAGAGTGCGCTACGGTATATTAAGGATGAAGCACTAGAGGGCAAGAAAAAGGAACTGCGCAAGATTCTGAATGCAAGAAAAAGGAATTAGCAGCAACGACACAAAATTAACGAGAGGAAATAGCTAAGTAAGAGCAAGGGGGAACATACTATGACAGAAGAAGTAAAAGAAGCATTAGAAGCCTTGATAGAAGATCAGGATGCAGAGTTATATGAGGAGTTGATTCATGAGCAGGATATAAAGGAGCCAGCCTTTGCTGAGGCGGCTTTGGAGCAGGGAATGTTTCATCCGGCTATCTTGTATAAGGATGCATCTTCCGAAGTACGGGATCGGCTGATCGCGCTGTTGGAGGAAGAGGAGAATGATACATTAAAGATAAATAAAATTCTGCTTGCACTGGCAGTCATCGGAGATGAAGTGGTACTAGATACTTTCCAGAAATGGGAGGAGAATCCACGTCCTTGGCGTGAAAAAATATATGTTGGTCCAGCGCACTATGCGTTGGAAGGTGGCTGGTGTATAGAGGATGGAAGAAAAAAGGAACTGACAGAGGATATATGCTTTGCAATACAGAAAAGTGAAAGCTGTGAAAAGGAGAGGAATGTATTTGGTGGAACAGCAGAGGATAGATGTCCCCATTGTGGTTCCAAATATGTGGATCTTTTGGTATTGGACGGAAAAGACCCAAGGTTAGCATTTCTCGGAATAGAAGGAAAGATTAAGATAAAGACCTGTAAAGCCTGTCTCCCATGGGAAACAAATATATTTTGCAAATATGAAGAGGATGGAGAAAGTAAGGTTGTTTATCAGGAGAGCGGTTCTGGTGATTTGATAGAGGATGAGGACTGGGATAATGAAAAGTATTTTGTGATGTCAGAGAAACCAGTTGCAAAGCACTATTGCTCAAGATGGGAAGGCAGCGCCGTTGGCGGAGTACCAGAATATGTGGATGATGCGAATTATACGGTCTGCCCAGAATGTGGAAAGCGAATGAAACATCTGGCACAGCTCGGAAGCGAATATACCGGATATGGAAATATATATGTTCAGGTATGTAAAGAGTGCAAAATAGCAGCAACTTTCTATCAGCAAAGCTAAAAATAGAAGAAATTTGTGGAGTGTATAGAGGACAGAGCATGTTATATTATAAAGAATTCGGAAATCCTGATGGCAAACTCGTAGTATTTATTCATGGGGGATTTACTACTTGCGAATCCTATATGAAGCAATATGAGATACTAGAAGCATATCATTGTGTCTTTGTGGATTTGCCGGGACATGGAAAAAGTGATTATGGTAAGAAATATCACTTCAGCTTTGAGAATGCGGTTGATGCAGTGGTTGAATTGATTGACAAGCTTTCACCGGAGGAAAAAGTCGTTTTAATCAGTCATTCCTATGGAGGCTTGACGGCTAAAATAATCATGTCAAAGATTCCAGAAAAAATTGAAAGAGCTGTTATTGGAAGTACGAACATCCAAAGGACATTACTATTCCGTGTTTACACAAGTAAATTAGGATGCCTTTATTTGTGGATTCAGAACAGAAAACGCTATAAAAGGGATAACATCTCATGGATACTGGTGTGTGATACACAAAAAGATGCTTGGCAGCAGTTCCAGCTTACTGATGCAGAAAAATTCTCAGAATTGCCATGCCTGTTATTGTGTGCCCAATATGATATTAAGACCATACAGAAGTCCATGCATCTATGGGAAAAATGTCTTCCGAATTCGCAATTGCTTATGATTGAAAACGTGGGTCATAATTATTATTTTGATGCAGCAGAGCAAGTGAACTTGCTTTTGGAGTCTTTTGTAACGGGGGCTAAGATGTCATAAGGTTAGAAGTTGAGTTTATGATGCCAGATTTGCAAGAAATCTATCCCAATATAGATGTTGAAATTGTGAAGGCTAGTCTGGGGAGACCGACAATCGATTTTGATAATGGGACAGTAGATTATCTGGAACAGACTTTGGACAATGAACATATTTTTAGTTTTGAAGTTATGGATGATAACTTTAATGAATTACAATATTTTTCAATAGATGGATGATTATGAAAAAACTATATGTAGATATGACAAAAAATAATAGTTGCAGCAGTATTTTTATGAAAGACACTGAGATTATTCGGGCTGGTGTCACTATTTATTCCATGCCAGTTACGGATCGGAACAGTGAATATCAGAAATTTGCGGATGACTATGATATACACTATATATTTGATGATGACGATGTTTTTGTGGATTTCTATACGATTCCCTATGTGGATATTCTGGCGACGGACAGTGAAGGCGGATACATATGTACAGTTGGTGAAATGAGTGATTTGGATAGTGAAGCGCCAATATGTTATATTGACAAGAACAAGAAAGCATTTTTTATTGCGGAGAATTTAAAAACCTTTTTAGAGAAGGTTGATGGTTGGAAAAAGTCATTGGTTCCATATGATGAGATCACATTCTTTTCTTCAAAGGATGAGGCAGAACAAGAATATGAGTTTTTTGAGTTAGATAAAGTAGTGGAGTCCCTCATGAAGGAGGGAGAAGAGAGTCCTAAGTAGGCTTCTCCGCTTTGTTATGCCCCGCAGTATTTCGTGGAAGCGGATTTTTATGTATTACTTTGGCTGTTGGATATATAAGAATCGAAATTTGCGAATTTGCAAATAACTTGCAAATTCTATTGACAAATACATAGGAAAAGGATATAATCGCAAAATGCAAATAGGTTGCAAATTTTGACGGACAGAAGGTGTGCATTATGAAAAGGAGTAATAGAACCAGTGCGATGATATTAACAGTACTTATACTTGCTACCATTCTGTTTTCCTATGGATTTTTGGCAGAGAATATGCACCATGATTGTCCGGGAGAAGAATGCTCTATTTGTTTGGAAATCAAGATGGCAGTACAGACGATTTCCAGTTACAAAACATTATTAACGTTGCCATTAATCGTGGCGATTCTTTGCGTATTCACGCAGATATGTGCAGACGCTATAAAGTCAAATCGCACAAAAAATACCCTGATAACTCTTAAAGTGGAACTTCTGGATTAAATTTATAAAATAATGAGCGTTGCCAAGCGAAGCTTGGTCTTATTTGTGTACTTTATTTTATGAAATGACGGAGGTTTTATTATGTTTAGTAAAAATAGAATATTGAGTAGCGTACTGGTCTTGACAATGTGTACAGGATTATTTGCTGGTTGTGGAAGTGATCATGAAAGCACAGCGGCTGTTGAGAATCAAGGCGAAACAGAGGCGGTAGCAAGTGTTGGACGTGATGAAATAAATACAGTAAGTGTTGCAAATGACACTACGTACAGTGTGGTGTGTACCATTTTTCCAGAATACGATTGGGCAAGAGAGGTAATTGGTGATCTTTCTGAGAATTACGAAATGACCTTGCTTCTTGATAATGGTGTTGATTTGCATAACTATCAGCCTACTGCCGATGATATAGCAAAGATTGCGGAGTGTGATTTGTTTATTTACGTAGGCGGAGAGTCAGATGGTTGGGTAGAAGATGCGTTAAAAGAGGCAACAAACGAAAACATGCAGGTAATCAATCTGTTGGATGTGTTGGGAGACACGATAAAAGAGGAAGAACTTGTAGAAGGAATGCAGGAAAGTGACCATGAACATGAGCACGATGAAGCGGCACATGAAGGAGATCATGGAGAAGAACATGACGAAGCGGCACACGAAGAAGAACATGGGGAAGAGGAACCAGAATATGATGAACATGTTTGGTTGTCTTTACGAAATGCACAGACGCTGGTAAGCGCTATTTCGGATGCATTGAAGGTGATCGATAGTGAGAATGCAGATGTGTATCAGGCAAATTGCGATGCTTATAATGCCGAATTAGCAGCATTAGATGCAGAATATGAGGGCGTAGTAGCACAGGCTTCGCAAAGTACGTTGGTATTTGCAGACCGATTCCCATTCCGTTATATGGTAGATGACTACAACTTAGATTATTATGCAGCGTTCGTAGGATGCAGTGCGGAGACGGAGGCAAGCTTTGAAACAGTTGTATTTTTGGCGGGCAAGATGGACGAGTTGAATTTGAATCATGTGTTGGTGATTGAGAGTTCAGATCAAAAAATCGCCCAGACAGTAATTGGCAATACTCAAAATAAAAATCAGGATATTTTAGTGTTGAATTCATTGCAGGCTGTTACAAGCGAAGAAATAGAGCAGGGAGTGACTTATCTATCCATCATGCAGGATAATCTGGAAGTGCTCACAGAAGCATTAGACTAAAAGGAGTGTAATATGGCATACATCACATGTAAGGATCTGTCTCTAGGCTATGGAGGAGCGAGAGTTACAGAACATATTGAATTTGAAGTAGATAAAGGGGACTACCTGTGCATTGTAGGAGAAAATGGGGCTGGTAAAAGTACGCTTATGAAGACGTTACTTCATTTGTTGCCACCGATAGCTGGACAGATCCTATATGGAGATGGAATGTGTGCAAATGAGATTGGCTATCTTCCGCAGCAGACAACGGTGCAACGTGATTTCCCTGCGTCAGTTTGGGAGATTGTATTGTCTGGAAATCTTTCGAAATGTGGATGGAGACCTTTTTACGGTAAAAAGGAAAAGCAGGAGACCGAGAAAAATATGCGGAGGATGGAGGTCTGGGATTTGCGCAACAAATGCTATCGTGATCTGTCAGGAGGACAGCAACAGCGAGTTTTGCTTGCAAGAGCTTTGTGTGCAACTTCAAAAGTACTACTTTTAGATGAACCAGTGACTGGGCTAGATCCTAGAGTAACGGCGGAGTTTTATCAGTTGATTCAGGAATTAAATCAGAGTGGCATTACCATTATTATGATATCTCATGATATGCAGGCAGCTATAAAATACGCCAGTCATATTCTTCATGTAGGTAAGACACAGCTTTTCTTTGGAAAAAAAGAGGATTATGTAGTTAGTGATGCATGGAAAATGTTCGGACATATGGAGGAAATATAGATGAGAGAATTAATAGGACAGCTCCAATTTTATATGGGATACCCATTTGTGCGTTACGCCTTAATTGTTGGAGTGCTGATTGCGCTATGTTCATCCCTTTTGGGTGTTACCTTGGTTATGAAAAGATACTCGTTCATCGGAGATGGGTTATCACATGTTGCATTTGGGGCAATGGCAGTGGCAACGATTCTTAATCTTTCAAGTGATACATTGCTAGTTATGCCAGTTACGATCTTAGCGGCAACATTATTGTTAAAGACAGGGCAAAATGCTAAAATACAGGGAGATGCAGCAATTGCAATGCTGTCGGTAGGTTCCTTGGCACTTGGCTATCTTGTGCTTAATATATTTTCTGCATCGGCAAACATTACAGGAGATGTATGTAGTACCTTGTTTGGATCGACATCGATTCTGACACTTACAGGGGAAGAAGTGTCATTATGTATTGCACTATCGATATTGGTAATCTTACTATTTCTATTATTTTATCATCGCATTTTTGCAGTTACATTTGATGAAAACTTCGCAATGGCGACTGGAATTGCAGCGGATCGTTATAATTTATTAATTGCTGTGATAATCGCAGTTATTATTGTATTAGGAATGAATCTGGTGGGTTCGCTTCTGATATCGGCGCTTGTGATTTTTCCGGCACTATCAGCAATGCGAGTGATCAAAAATTTTAAAGGGGTAGTGATTTGCTCTGCAATGATATCTGTTTTCTGTGCAGTTGCAGGTCTATTGTTATCAATTTTATTTTCCACGCCTGTGGGCTCTACAATAGTTGCAGCAGACATGGTAGCTTTTTTGGTCTTTAGCATAATTGGAAAGCTGACAGAGGGTAGATAGTGATGAGAAAAGGAATAAAATATGTTGCATTGTTCCTGTGCATTATAGTGTTAGCTGGTTGTGGGGATAACCAAGGAAGGACATCGAATCAGAACAATGTTTCAGATACAATTAATGAGCAAATTGCAACGGCAGATTCCCAAAACGTGACAGAAACCGAAGAAAATGTGGTAGAGACAGAGCAAGATGTGCCAATAGAACCGTCCACAGATATGCAGACCGTTGAAGAAGGTGATATCGGGATAGACTATGATTTGACGCAGATGAATAGTGATATGGTGTATGCTACAATATATCAGTTAATGGTGGAGCCAGATTCCTACGTAGGAAGTACCATTCGTATCAGAGGAAACTATTATGCGATGTGGTATGAGCCGACACAGAAGTATTACCATTATGTATTAGTACAGGATGCAATGGCATGTTGTGCACAGGGGATTGAGTTTGTTTGGGAGGATGGGAGTCACGCATATCCAGAGGAATATCCCGCGGATGATGCCATAGTGGAAGTGACAGGTATATTTGAGACATATCGAGAACCGGGGGACTCATATCTCTATTGTAGATTAAAAGATGCATCAATGGTGGTTCAATAGTGGAGTCCCTCATGAAGGAGGGAGAGGAGCGCCCTAAGTAGGCTTCTCCACTTTGTTATGCCCCGCTTTTGCCTTGCCTTGAATCTCGGGTACTGGGGTGGTGTCGTTCTTTGGAATGTGCATCTTATGGTTGCTTTCCGTACCGTGTGGTTCTTTGGGATCTGGGCGTCTCATACCAGCTTTTGCCATATGCTAATTACCTCCGTTGTTCTTGTTGGATATGTCATTAGTATTTCGTGGGAGCGGATTTTTATTCGTTACAGATTGTCATTCTTGTCGCATTTTTACAAGAACAATTCAAAGCAGTCTGATATTATAAATCTATCAATATTTTAAATGCAAATGTATGGAGGGATTTGATATGAGTCGATTTAGTGAAAAGGGATATTTTGTAAAGGAAAATGCACCTATATACCTGACACTAGATATGGATAGAACCGCTAAGTGGTTCGAGGAGACATTAGGCTGGTATAGCAACATCGTTGAAAGAGATGGTGATGGAAAAGGCTGTTATGGAGTCGTTTTTGACATGCTACCAGAAGTAGAGCTCGTCCATTTGGCACCATTTACAGGTATGCAGATGTTCTATGGACAGCCTGAGGAAAGATTAATCTCATTTATGCAGGTTAAGGGAATTGAGAAAATGTATGATTACATTACGTCAAAGGGCTGGGACAAAATTACCAAGGTGGAGACTCAGCCGTGGGGAGGAAAAACATGTAGTCTGACTACGATTGATGGATATATTATCAATATATTTGAGTAGGTGACGAATCTCAATTTGCGAGGAGAGGAAATAATATGAGACTTGACGGATTTGGATTATTTGTAAATGATATGGCGACAATGATTCGCTTTTATAGAGATGTATTAGGATTTGAGATTCAAGAAGGCGAAGATGCGGTAAATGTCTATTTAATCAAAGATGGAACGCTGTTCATGCTTTATGAGAGAAAGAACTTTGAAAAAATGACAGATAGGAAATATGAATATTTAAAAGGTCTAAATGGTCATTTCGAAATCGCTCTGTACGTTGATACATTTGAGGAAGTCGACGAGGAATATGCGAAAGCCATTAATAAAGGTGCTGTCTCGGTGTTAGAGCCGACAACAGAGCCTTGGGGACAGCGTACTTGCTATATCGCTGATCCGGAAGGAAATCTAATCGAAATTGGTTCGTTTAATAGACCTTTTGAGCGATAACATGCTACACTTGGAAAGTAATATAATTTGCATTTGCCACCATGCTTAAATAATTTGCCGATATTGGATTGATTTTTGAAAATTAGGATTTGCAGAAAAGATTGCAGGTAAGCAATCTTTTTTTTGCAAGTGTAACGAATCACTCATTTATGGTACTAACTTAACAGAAAGGAGGAAATACAATGGAATCAATAGAAGAAATATACCGAAATCATTCTAAAAAGGTATATATGTTTCTGTTAAGTAAAACATGTGACCATGACCTTGCAGAAGAATTGACGCAGGAAACTTTCTTTTGTGCGGTGAGTAATATCGGTAAATTCAAGGGAAATAGCAGTATATTAACGTGGCTTTGTGGAATAGCTCAAAACCTATGGCTGAAGTATTTGCGACTGATAGGCGAGATTTCCTTTGCGCAAATAGGCGAGATCATGGGAAGAAGTGAAAATTGGGCGCGTGTAAATTTTTATCGAGGTAAGAAAAGATTAATTGAGGAGATGGAGAAGAATGAATAATGAAGTTCAGTGCAATATAGTTAGTGATTTATTACCTTTATATGTAGATGATTTGACATCCGAGGATACAAATTCCTTTATCAAAAAACATTTGGAAGAGTGTCCCGATTGCCAGAAAGACTATCTGGCATTGGAAGCGGAATTGGGTCAATCAGTAAATAAAAAGGATGATACCAAAATACAAGAGGTCGATTATTTGAAAAAAATCAATTTATATCAAAAGACAAATTTTATCCTTGGAGCAATCATTAGTTTTCTGCTTGGAGCTAGTATACCTGTCTTAAGAGTCGGTGTTCCTGTGCTTTTGAATGGTGCGATTTCAGAATATTATTTGGCAAGACTTCAGGTTGCATGGCACATTGGACTCTTGAAGATGGTAATATCTGGAGCAATTGTATGTATCATTTATATGCTTATGATGTTTGGGATTGGAAAGAAAATAAAACGCAGTAGATAATTTTAGAATTGAGGATAAATGAATGGAATACATGGGAAATTCCGCTTGGTGGAATGAACGTTTTAAAAGCAGAAAATTAGAGATTTTGCAGCATGAGTGGCGGCTAGAACTAGATGCAGAGCATTTTAAGGGAATGAACCGTGTACTAGATTTGGCGTGTGGGGATGGAAGAAATTCAATCTACCTTGCTAAGAAGGGCTATGAGGTATATGCGGTTGATTTTAGTAGCGAAGCAATTAATCGATTGAAATATTTTTCCCAAGAAGCGGGAGTGATGATTACAACAAAAATGGTGGATGTCACTTCGCCTTGGGAACTTTCCCAATTAGATTGTAAAGTGGATGCAATTATTGTAAATCATTATAGACCATTGCCGGAGGTGTATCCGGTATTAAGCTCATTGCTATGTGATAATGGAGTGCTGTGGGTAAATGGTTTTGCAAGTGTGCCAGAGGATAATCCCAATATAAAAGCAGATGATATTATACAAGACGAGGATTTTGATTTGCTGTTAGATTGTGGCTTATTAAGTAAAGCACAATATGAGATTGGTCGGAGAAAGTTTGTAAGATATATTTGGAAAAAGTGAAAATACGGAAATCAATAAGAAGATTATAATAGTATAATTCGGCATTGACAATTTATAATGCTTTTTGTGGGATAAAATTAAGAAATGGGTTTTCAGCGTACGGTCTATGACTTAAGCGGGCTGCTCGTTTCTTTTTTTTTTGTTGTTAAATCATATAAATATTTGTTTCCGTCATCAGCATGCCTTATAAGCATGGTAGCGGAAAATATAAATTTTTATCAGCTCAGGAATTCCTTGAACAGCTTCAGCTTTTGCTTTTTTTTTGCTCCTTTCAGTACAATTCGGCTTTGCGAGTTAGCATATTCATCCGAAAAGTCTTTATCAATATATATTTTTTCAGATCAGGCATACTATGATGTTCCACATTCTATCAATTCGCCAAATAAAAAAGGATAAATGTACCAATGGAAACAAATAGAGTATCAATAAAATCGCTTGATATGTAACGACATGAGCGTTACAATTATGTTGATAGGAGGTGTCATATTATGGAGAAGACAGCAACATTAAATTTAAGAGTAAATCCTACTGTAAAGGAACGAGCAGAGGAAGTTTTATCGCGGCTAGGTATCCCTGTGTCTACGGCAATAGATATGTATTTGAATCAGATTTCTCTGACGGGTGGGATTCCTTTTCCTGTGACGTTGCCGAAAGCGCCTGACATAATTAATATGGATTTGATGACAAAGGCAGAGATTCATGCGAAGTTAGAGAAGGGCTATGATGATATAGAAGCAGGAAATGTGCAGAATGCAGCAAGTGCATTTGCAAAATTTAGGGAGAGCCATTAACATGAAGTTGTATACTGTTGAAATAACAAACGAAGCACTGGCGGATATGGAACAGCTATACAATTACATTGCGTATATATTGCTTTCACCAGAAATGCATTAGGGCAGTACAACCGAATTGCGAATGAAATACTAAAGCTAGATACATTTCCAGAACGTTTTCGGATTATGGATTCAGAGCCGGAACATTCCAAGGGGATTAGGCGAATGATGGTAGACAATTATTCGGTGTTCTATGTTGTGAAAGGGGATTCTGTGATTGTAACAGATGTTTTGTATAGTGCTTCAGATATAGAAAATCGTCTGAAGGGATAAAGGGTGTCATTTCGCGGAGAGGAAGAGAGTCGCAAGCGACACCGCTCGGGCGCGAAAGTGTGCGCTTGCCGCACACTTTGTTCCAATATTAAAAAGGTATGAGTTAATGCATAAATATGCTATACTTATTTCAATAATTTTGAATTCGCAGGAGGAGTAAGAAAATGTTTAAGGAGAATGAAAGATTTGAGAAAGTGTATTCACAGGGGGCAGTAAACCAGACAGAAATTTGGGTAGATAAAGAAACAGGCGTAAACTATCTGTTTCATGCCAGTGGCTATGCAGGAGGAATGACACCATTGTTGGATAGAGAAGGTAAGCCGGTTATTTCTCCGATTACAAGTAGATAGTTTTAGATGTGAGGAGTTGCGATTAGAGCTAAAAGCATAGAATAAATATGGACAAGAAGCTTAGCGTATTAAAGAGAATTGCATGCGAATTTAATAAGGCAAATATAACATGGGCATTAGGAGCTTCCATGCTGTTATATTTTAAGGGCATCACGTCAGAATTTCATGATATCGATATTATGGTAACCAATGAAGATGTAGCGTTAGCAAAAGAAATTCTTATGCAGATGGGAACGCTTCAGCCGTCAAATCCAAGTTCCAAATACAAAACAAAGTTTTTTTTGGAATTTGTGATTGACGAAGTGGATGTAGATGTAATGGCTGGTTTTATTATCGTGAATCAAGGAAAAGATTTTGACTGTTCATTAAAAAAGGAGCAGATAGTGGAATTCCAAGATTTGCAAGGGGAGAAAATACCATTGCAATCCGTTGAGCTTTGGTGCAAGTACTATGAGTTGATGGGAAGAGATGCTAAAGTGAAAATGATTAAAGAGAAAACCCGCGAGTTGTAAATTAATCTGAGGGAGTCGCTTATACGACTCTCTCAGAGCAGATATTAATCAGTGGGAATTTTTTGATTTCTCCATGCTTATTTTTCCCTTGCATATATCCCTTTTCCACATCTTCCTTCTGATAGTATGCCTGACTCTTGTTTCTGAACATATTTGCAATAATTTCACGCTTGATCTTACAATTCTCTTTTTCCAAAACAGTTAATATGTTGTCTTCGCCTAATATAATGGCAGTTTCCGCTTCGGACAAATTCTGTTCTATAACATCCTTCATAACTTCAAGAATCTTATCGCCCTGCTCGTCACCATATTTTTGGCAATAGGCATCATAGGCTTTGTAATTTTCTATTTTGAACAAAACGGCACGGAATTCCTTGGTCTTTGTACTGTATTTCTTTATTTTGGCAGTTCTCTTGTCATTGAACTTGTTGATTACATCAATCGCATTTTTTTCTATGCCCTTTAATTCTGCATTCGGTCTTCTGAGAAAATATCCCTGCCCGTTATGTACTCCAAGTTTCAATAAAGCTTTTAATTCCTCTTCACATTCGATGCCTTCTGCAACTAATTGAATATTGGTCAGATTTGCAAACTCTACCATGGATTTTACCATTGCAAATTTAATGGTATCTTTGTGGATATCACGAATCAATTGCATATCCAACTTTAAATAGTGAGGGACTACATCGCAGATAAGATTTAATCCGGAATAACATGATCCAGCGTCGTCTACGGCAATGTGATATCCCTGTGACTTGTAATGCCGGATGGTATCCTTAAATCCTTTGATATCATCGACCGAAATTCGCTCTGTCACTTCAAATACGATATTTTTCATATCTAGTCCGTACTGCTTTAAATATTCACTGGTAAAGCCTGTACGAAATTCTTTATCATGAATGACCATAGGATTTACATTCAGAAAAAGTTTTCTGTCCTCTTGATCTTTGATGACGTGATATCTTTCTAAAATTTTACCTCTAGATACTTGCTCTAATTCCCATACTTTTCCATAAATACCTGCCAAATGAAAAAGTTCCTCTGAACAGCTAATTTCCTTAGGCTCAATGATTCTGCTAAGTGCCTCATAACCAATAATCTCTCCATTTCTCAAAGAAACGATAGGCTGAAATACTGGTGTTATTCTCTGTTTTTCTAAAATGTCATTAAATTCTTCTTTTAATCTTTTCACGATAATTCCTTTCTCTTCGACAATGTGAAGCATATCTGCATGAATCTCATCTTATCACTTACAATATTATTCTATCGAAGTAGTTCAAGGAAAGTAATCATGCTTGGGTCAAATTTATGCAAAGATTAGGTAAGAAGTATTTCAATCAATCCCCACAGCCCATTCTGAATATGTTATATTTGTTATGTGATTTTAGGATTTGGAGCAGATTGCCTAATTTGAATCACTGGAGGAGAATCAAATGAAAAAATTATTCAAAGCGATAAGACATGAAGATTTAGAAGAAGTAAAAGCTATCATAGAAAAAAAGCCTGATGCCATCTCATCGGTAGCAACTCCACCACCGAAAAAGGATATTGGACAGTCGCCTTTACAGGTCGCGACCAAGATTGGTGCGTTTGATATAGCATATTATCTGATGGAAAAAGATGCAGATGTAAACTTTATGGAAGAGGAGATAGAGGGCACACAGTTGAGATGTCCGATATTGCAGGATGCCATTCGGACGGCGTTGCAGAGTTTGTGTTACAGACAGTTCGAAACGTCAGAGAAGGGAGTCGAACTGGTTCGTGAATTGTTGCTTCGTGGAGCTGATCCGAATAAATGTGCATCCAATGGCTTTGATGCATTAAATGTCTGCGTGTCAGAGGCAGAAAGGGTTTTAGATTCTCAGGGTGCGTACCCAGATGCACAGGAAGAGGCAGAAAGACAGTTGGTCAGACTTCTTGATATATTAATTGAGAATGGAGCAGATTTTAAGGGATGGGCATTGCGTGGACATTTTCCAGAACCGCATCCGGGCGAGCAGAACAAAGTGCGTTATCTGGATGATTTCATTCCGCAGGAAGATTGTGTGCATGAAATAACGATACGAGGGAAAACACATACAACGGTATATAAAGGTGATATTGATAGAACTGCTCATACAAGAGCAGTTATGCAGGCTTATTGTAGAGATAGAAATATAAGCATATAGGAGCAGATTTTATGAATATACTAATTATTGATGGACAGGGTGGTCAGCTGGGTGCTCAACTAATAAAGGCAATTACAGCACGCTTTGCAGACATCACGATAACAGCCGTAGGCACAAATGCCACGGCAACCGCGTCTATGATCAAGGCAGGAGCAAAGCAGGCTGCGACCGGAGAAAATCCCGTTATTGTGGCTTGCCGAAAAGCAGATGTCATTATCGGACCAATTGGAATTGTGATAGCAGACTCGTTGTATGGCGAAGTTACTCCGCAGATGGCGGTTGCCGTGGGACAGGCAGATGCTACTCGCATTTTGATTCCGATGAACAAATGCGAAAATTTAGTGGCAGGTGTTCATGATTTTACAATGACCGGGATGATCGAAGATGTTGTAACAAGGCTTGAGAAAATTATTACAGGCAATTGCGCGTAATGATAATTACGTGTAATGATAATTACGTGTAATGATAATTATGTGTAATGCCTTGTGAAAAAGAGAGAATATATGTTATAATGACTTGGTCGTTCAGAAGGGCGATTTTAGGGACAGAAGTTCTGTTATAACTATGATTTTGTAATTTTTTTTGATGATACGGCGCTATGAAGGTGTTGTTTTCCCAGCAGGGAGAATAGCGCCTTTTTATATGTATAAGAGAGAGGAACTTCTTATGAAAAAACAGATCAATACCCGTACAATGATTCTTGCTGCCATGTTTTTAGCGTTAGCCTATGTATTGCCATTCGTTACAGGGCAGGTGCCACAAATCGGCTCAATGCTTTGCCCGATGCATATTCCGGTGCTGCTTTGCGGATTTGTCTGCGGATGGCCTTGGGGACTTGCCGTTGGATTTATCGCTCCGTTGCTTCGGTCTATAACCCTCGGTATGCCACCCCTATTCCCGACAGGTATTTGCATGGCATTTGAGCTGGCTACATACGGAGCAGTGGCGGGATTTTTGTATAGAGTATTACCGAAGAAAAAGAGTTCTGTTTACGGTTCGCTTCTGATTGCCATGGTTAGCGGACGACTGGTGTGGGGCGTTGCAATGTTCATATGCATGGGAATTCAGGGTGGAAGTTTTGGGTTCTCCGCATTTCTGGCAGGAGCAGTCATCAATGCGCTTCCGGGCATTATTGTTCAGATTATATTGATACCAATTCTAGTCATGATGTTGGATAAAGCAAATCTTTTGACAGAGGAACCATTAAGTTTATTTTGGGAGAGAAAGTGCAATGGATAAAAGAGAGGAGACCAGACAGTCGCTGATAGAGCATTATCGGACTTATCCTAAGTTACAAATTGGGGATATATTGAAGTTCTTATATCAGAGCTCCTTTGGGTGCGAGCATCTGCTTTCTGATCCGTCGGCAGCGATTGACTATATTCGTGAGGAGGCGGCAAGATGTCATCCCCATGTAGGAGAATGGATCGAACCCTTGGACGGGGAATATTGTCGCGTGCATCTCGACTATTTGGGAGATGGGCTGAGTGCAAAAACTTTCGGAAAGTTGTTCTTCCTTTCCGCGGAGCATAATGCAAATGGTAGGGAACTTTTAGAGGAAAAAATCTCCGTAATGCTGGAGCTTTCCAGAGAAGGTGCATTGCCATTTTCGGAGGAGGAAGCAAGAGATGCGGTGGAAAAGTGGCGTAAAAATGGTTATCCGGCGTGCCATCATTCCGAACGATTTCGTGATACCTATTTCCCTGCCTACCGAGTGATAAAAAAAGAATACGCGCCGTTTTTGCCGTTGCTTGCCAGAATTGATCCTATGCTAGAGCAGGGCAGGGTGACTTTGGCGATTGAGGGTGGAAGCGCAAGTGGTAAAACAACACTTGGAAAACTGTTAGAACAGGTCTATGGTTGCGCGGTTTTTCATATGGATGATTTCTTCTTGCGTCCAGAACAGCGTACCCCGGAGCGTTTTGCAGAGCCGGGTGGTAATGCGGACAGAGAGCGCTTTTTGACGGAAGTCCTTCTTCCGCTGAGTAAAAATGAGCAGATAAGATACAGTAGATTTGATTGCAGTACCTTCACGTTACTGCCAGCGACTGCCGTAATGCCGACAAGCTTGAATGTGGTCGAGGGGGCATACAGTATGCATCCAGATCTTGCGGAATATTATGACCTTTCCGTATTCTTGGACGTATCGCCCGCGCAGCAGGAAAAGCGAATCCGAAAACGTAATTCGCCAGAGCTGACGGAGCGATTTTTCTCCGAATGGATACCGATGGAGCGACGGTATTTTGACATCATGAATGTAAAAGAGCGCTGTGATATCCAGGTATCCATTCGGGAATAGAGTCGCAAGCGACACCGCTCGGACGCAAGTGCCAGTCAAGCTGGCACTTTATTTTATATTCCAGAAATCATTCACGGCTTCTAGGATTTCTTTTGCAGGAAGAAGTGTAGCCTCTGCAATACTTTTTCCTGTTTTGTTCAGATAATGCTTTACCAGATGATAGCCACAGGCATAGCCGGCGCAATAAGGTAAGCCGACAGGTGGGCAGTTTTGTAGGGCGGCAAGCTCATCTCCGTACAGATATGCATTGAGATTCTGCATTCCCTGTACATTCAGATTAGCATGAATGATAGGTTTGATGCAGGCATTCAGCGTCTCCATATCTGTTTTGGTGACCCAAGGACCAGCTTTTTCTTCTCCATACAAATGGGTGGCAAAGTTTTCGGCAAGTCCCTCGCTTACGATCATATCTCCGAGCGTAATGTCAGCTCTCCACTGGATAAACTGAAAGCGTACATTGTGATTGGTCTCGTGGGCAAGGGCAACGGGAAGATTTCCTAAGGTGTAATCATTTGGCAACAGCCAACAGAGAATATATCCCGGAATACCGCCATCTCCGCAATATCCCTCATTCATTGTAATATATGGACTTTTGGCATCTGCCAATAAAATGGTAAACTTGTATTCTTCTACTGGCAGGTCGACACCACTTTCTGCGAAGCACGCTAGAGATCGTCTGATGGATTGTTCACAGGCAGACCACGGTTCGTCTGACGAAATGCACTTGATATTGGAAAGCTGTGTTTCGTCCACATTGGAAGGATGGATATGCCCATACATTCCACTGGCGGTTACAACGTCAAAACCATTTGGAGTGGCGGCTTTTATCGGTATTCGATAGCAAGCCCACTTTTCCTCAAAGGGCATCATCAGTTCGTTTCGATAGATATCATTTTTTTGTTCAAGCGGTGCCTGCGCAATTTTTGAGTAGACAGCGTCTGAACGAATGGTAGTTATGTTCATAATATTTCCTCCTCTTTCTTCTTGTTTTTCTATATCGTGCACTATGACGTAACGTAAGAGTCAAGAGGGTTTTTAAAATATTTTCGCAAGTAAAATCAAGCAATCTATGTTCTAGTTCTTTACAATGACTATAAGGCAGTTGAAAGGAAGGGAAACGATGTACGAGTGGCATAAGAATGTTCAAAAAATTGTTGATGAGATAGATGTTTGCATCAAAAATCAAAATGACGAAGCTTTGACGCTAGAATATCTTGCTGATAATCTGGGCTATTCTGAATTCTATATTTCGAGGAAATTTAAAGAGATTTCAGGTATGCAATTTAGAGATTATCTGCGTTACAGAAGGTTGGCATTTGCGCTGAAAGAAGTTCGGGATACCGAAAAAGGTATTTTAGACATTGCATTGAATTATGGTTTTTCTTCACATGAAGCTTTTACTCGTGCGTTCAAGGAGGCATACGGTGTTACTCCAAGCGAATATCGTTTGCATCCGATACCAGTCGTACTTCGTACCGTAATTAGACCCTTTGACTGCTATCTTTTAGGAATTGGAGGGACTGGTATGTTAAAATCAGCAGAGGATGTAAAGACTTATTTTGTTACGATTCCAGCACATAAGTTTTTACACATTAAAAACTATGAGAGTGTTGGATATTGGGACTTCTGGCAAAAGCAGAGTCTCATTCCGGGGCAGGATTGTGAGACAATCTGCGGCTTGCTGGATAGTATCAAAGGGAAATTGGATGATGAAGGTGGAAATGAAGCGAATAGCGGAAGTGGTCAGATCATGGCATTTATAAATGAACCTACGGGTAGAATTTGCAGTTGGGGAATTCCGCTAGCGGAATGCTATGGCGTTCGCCTGCCGATTGATTATGACGGTGAAGTACCTTCGCAAATGCTTATGATGGATGTTCCGGAAGGGGAATATATTGTTTTTGAGCATGGCCCTTTCGATTTTGAGACGGAAAACAGCAGTGTGGAGGCGAAAATCGAAAAGGCAATGAAGGAATTCGATTATTCCACTACGGGCTATTGCCTTGATACCACACCCGGCAGAGTATTTTATTTCTATCATGACTGTGCGCGGTTCTGGAAATATATTAGGCCTGTGCGAAAGGTGTAAGAGGCTAGAGGTTTGCCATCTGAAATTACAAGACAAGCCCCACCATGGGAAGATGTTCATGGTGGGGCTTGTGCTTTGAATATGGTACTATAAGACGATTGACAAGTGACGTTGATACGAGGAAAATAAAAACGATTGTAGGTGAATTTGTGAGTATTACATTTTAATAACAGGAGACGGGATGAAAAGAGAGATAAGGCTGAATATGCAGCATCTGTCGGAAGCAGTATCAAATATACAGGAGTATGGGGATAAGCTGGAGAATTTAAAGAGTGCCAGCACTACTTTTTTAAACGTCCTAAAGAATCAGGATAGCGTATCTTATGCGACCTTGTCAGAGGAATGGGAATGCGGTATCATAGGTTACATAGATGAAATTCAGGGACGATTAGATTTATTAGAGTCATCGCTTTCTAATTATATTGAAGATATGAAGGGCTATATTAGTCCTGAAAGTAAAGATGTCATGATGCGTGTGGATCGCAATGACATATGGTACAATATTCAGCAAATAGCACAGCAGTACGAACAATTTCTGACTATTCAGGGAGATGCAGGGAGCTCGTATCCAGATTATCGTCACTTTGCTATTGGTTTATCGGCAGAAGAAGAACTGTTGATGCGTGAACAGGAGGAAAGAGAAAGGGAGAGAAGAGAACGAAATTATCAGAAGCTAGTGAGCTTCCGTCAGGGTAGCGTAAATAATGCATTGAACTACTTCCTAGAAAATATAGGCGATATAAATGCAATCTATAAAAATGCTATCATTCCATTTGAAAATACGGACGATGACTATGCCAGTTTAGCAGAGTTCTATTATGACATGTGGGCAACAACAGGGGATAATTGGACAGATTTTCTGAGGTCGAGTGGAGATATATGCCGTGGATTAGGGGATGCTACGGTAGATATGCTGGATGGAATAGCATCTTTGGGAGCATTCGCTATTTATGAATCGGTTCCAGCCGGATGTTCTGCGAATGGTGATCTTGCGTTTCTGCCAGATTGCATAACTGAGAGAGCTTTAGGAACAGGTGCTGCCATAGAGATGTTAATTAAGGAGCCAGGGATAGTTGTTGATTGCATGGGACAGAA
>CAZBFN010000006.1:0-151486 GCA_964491235.1 uncultured Roseburia sp. | reverse complement strand
TGAAATGACGGAGTCAGAGTCCGTTGCCTTACCGTTTGGCGATAGCCCTATGTTTTAGCGCTTAGCGCTGTCAACAAAAGATATTATAGCAGATACAAAGAAAAAATCAAGTACTTTTTTCAAAAATTTCTAAGTTTTTTTCGACCATTGCATATAACACCGTCTCACCCCAGGAAATACGGGCATTTCCGCTGGTGGTCTCGATGATTTCTTTTTCTACTTCTTCCTGTGTTTCCACCGGAACCATCAATAATAGCTCCACCTGATCCGTATAAATCGTATCGATCATGGTGAGATTCTTCTGGGCGATCAAATACTGTAATTTGCCCAGTCCTGTATAATCCGTTCCCACAGAAAGCTTTCTGCCTTCCTTCTTATCTATAATGATGCTGGCAGCCAATCCTTCCTGAGTCGCCTTCTGGTATGCCCGCACCAATCCACCTGTGCCAAGCAACACTCCACCAAAATAACGAGTCACCACCACAGCCACATTGTGGATATCCTCCCGCAGCAATACGTCTAGCATTGGGCGTCCCGCTGTCTGGGCTGGTTCCCCATCATCCGAGCATCGGCTGATTTCCTGCCTATCACCAAGTACAAAAGCGGAGCAATTATGCTTTGCATCCCAATACTTCTTCTTCATCTCTGCGATAAAGGCTACTGCCTCTTCCTCTGAGGAAATCGGGCGCACCGTTGCAATAAATCTGGACTTTTTCTCTATAATTTCCCCTTCACCGCCGGAATATACGGTCTTCATGGCATTCTCGCTCCTTCTGTCATCAATCTTCTATAATAGAAGATATTATCACGGCTACTTCTTTTTTGGCAATATAATTCCTTAAGAATCTATAAAGAACCATAGTATTTTCAGTTTTTCCTTTATTCTGACACATTTCTTTGGTATAATACATAGATGGTTAAATTGGAAAAGGAGGCCTATTATGAATTATGGAAAGAAACGTACGCGGAAGCGCGAGCATGAATTAGCTTCCAAAAGTACCATGATTCGCAAGAAATTCAGCGTGATTTTTTGCAAGGCGTTGCTTATATGCTTTTTTGCAGTCGTTATCGTTGGCGGTAGTTCTGTATTTGGTGTAGTTTCCGGCATCATTGCCTCAGCACCGACCATAGAGGATATTGACGCTACTCCGACAGGTTATCTGACTACGGTCTTGGATAGCGAGGGGAATCAGATTGCTACTCTGGTCGCTTCCGGTTCAAACCGTAAGTATGTGACAATTGACGAGATTCCGTTGGATCTGCAGCACGCCTTTGTTGCAATTGAGGACGAACGTTTTTATGAGCACAATGGTATCGATGTTCAAGGTATCATGCGAGCCGGCATTAAGGGCGTTGCTTCTGGTTTTAAATTTAGCGAGGGTGCTAGTACCATTACACAGCAGTTGCTAAAGAATACGGTATTTACTGAATGGACAAGCGAAGAATCACTCGCAGATAAGTTCGAGCGAAAGTTCCAGGAGCAGTATCTTGCGCTTCAGTTGGAAAAGGTGGTAGATAAGGATTGGATCTTAGAGAATTACCTCAATGCCATCAACCTTGGACAGAACACCTTAGGTGTAGGTGTCGCTTCTGAGCGCTACTTTGGAAAGGATGTATCAGAACTGACTCTTTCTGAATGTGCTGTACTTGCTGCCATTACCAAGAGTCCTACCAAGTATAATCCTATTACGAACCCGGAAAATAATGCAGAACGTCGACTTACTGTTTTGACTTATATGCTAGAACAGGGCTATATCACACAGGACGAATTCGACGAGGCACTTGCCGATAACGTATACGAGCGTATTCAGCTCGTCAATTCCGAATCCGAGGACAACGACAATGTCAATTCCTACTTCGTAGATGAGTTGACGAATCAGGTAATTCAGGATATGATCGATCGACTTGGTTATACCGAGACTCAGGCATACAAGGCACTCTATCAGGGCGGTCTTACCATCGAGTCCACACAGGATCCTACGATTCAGGCAATCTGTGATGAGGAGGTCAACAACCTCGATAACTATCCTAGCGATCCTAAGGTATCCTTCTCTTACCGGATTTCCATCGAATCACCGGACGGAACGATTTCAAATTATAGTGAGCAGACGATGCTTTCCTACTATCAGGCAGCAAATAAGAATTACAGTATCAACTTTGCCAGCGAAGAGGATGCCTTAGCTGCTATCGAAGGCTACAAGGCAGATATCATGGAGGAAGGCGATATCGTTGTGGAAGGTAGTGAGACTTTGACCTACACGATACAGCCACAGGCAGCACTGACCATCATCGATCAGTCTACCGGAGAGGTCAAGGCCTTAGTCGGAGGTCGTGGTGATAAGATCGCAAATAAGACACTGAACCGTGCTACTGATACCCCACGTCAGCCTGGTTCTACCTTTAAGATCATTGCCGCTTATGCACCTGCGTTAGATGCTGGTGGTTTAACACTTGCCACTGTACAGGACGATGCACCTTATAATTATTCAACTGGTGAAGGTGCTTCCGTAAACAACTATGACAACCGTTACCGCGGTTTCACCACATTGCGTGAAGCGATTACGGATTCCATTAATATTGTAACAGTTAAGACGCTTGCAGAGATTGGTCCTTCCCTTGGTTATGACTATATCCGCAACTTCGGTTTCACCACCGTAGGCATTGATGAGAGTGGTAATGAGACACTTGCTCTCGGCGGATTGAGCAGAGGTGTTACCAATCTAGAATTGACAGCCGCTTATGCGACCATTGCAAATGGCGGTACCTATATTAAGCCAAAGTTCTATACCAGAGTGTTAGATCACGATGGTAACGTATTGTTAGATAATACTTCTTCTGAGACCCACACGGTATTGAAGGAGACCACTGCATGGCTTCTGACAGACGCCATGAAGGATGTTATGACACAGGGTACTGGTACACCAGCATACTTTGGAAGCAGCATGGCACAGGCCGGAAAGTCCGGTACGACCACTAAGAATCGTGACTGTCTCTTCGCAGGTTATACACCTTATTATACCTGTGTGGTATGGGGTGGCTACGATGATAACTCTCCACAGAGCAGTGGACAGACTTCCTATCCAAAGAAGATCTGGAGAGCGGTCATGGAGCGTATTCACGCAGATCTGGAATACAGAGATTTTGAGATGCCAGAGGGCATTGTAACAGCTACGGTCTGCCGAGAATCCGGAAAGCTCGCCATTGAGGGCGTATGTACCAATGATCCACGTGGCAGCACCGTGTATACTGAATATTTTGCAAAGGGCACAGAACCTACTGAATATTGTGATCATCACATTCTTGCTAATATGTGTTCTGAATCTGGACAGCTTGCTGGTCCTAACTGCCCATACACCTACGCATCTGGCGTTTATATTACAGGTGGTACTCCTACCACTGAGGACGCGCCTTATCTGTTAACAGAGCAGGCATTGGCTAACACTTGTACCTACCATAATGCGAGTGTGCCTTATCAGGACACCACTTATAACGCAGTTCCGGGCGTTACAACAGATCCAAATGCGGTTGCTACACCATAGCAGATAAGCCGCCACAATAAATGAGCGTTGCACATTGTGCAACGCTCATTGTTTTATCTGATCTGTTGAATCCTTTGTACATTCTGCTCTGCTCTAAGTAGCTTCTCGTAGCTATCTTCTTCCCCTTCGCAACATAGCTGCACAGTCTCCCATTCCAACTTCTTAATCTCTTCTATCTGTGCCGCATCTACAGCCCCTCCATACTCCATCAAGGTCAAGCCACATAAACGCTTTAGGTATTCTACCATACTAGGCTGTACCCGTCTTTGCAGATCAAGACGCTGTTCAAACTGAACTGCCTCCTTCTTCTTCCGTTCCACTTCCTCTTCCTGCAATTCTTCTTCTTCAGCATTCTTTACCCTGACATCATAGTACTCAAATGCCTCTTCTAAGGCACTGAAAAACTCCTTATGAAAATCCACAGGCCGCAAAAATACGCGGAACACATCTCTCTCATTCATGAAAAAATGAAGCTGCGCCGGGCTGATCGTCGTGGTATAAATGATACATACTGTATTCGGATGGCTCTTATTCAGATATGTAATGATCTGCTCCCCATTATAGCCGTCCAAAGACAATCCTGTCACCACCACCTCATACTCTATCTTTTTGATTCTGGCTGCCGCCTCAATTCCATTGGAAGCCGTATCAATCTGGATGTCCTTTTCCCCCATGGCATCTAAGAACTCTCGAACAATCTCTGGATATTTACTGATAAACAAAAGTCGTCTGCCCATATACACCCTCCGTCCTGTTACTTTTTTCCTATATCCATTGTATCACACCTTTTTCCATCTTGTACAGAAAAAGCAACAATAGAAAGACCAGCAAGAGCCTTGGGCAAATGCCCAAGGCTCTCACTGGTGATGTATATACTAACTAAGGGGATTAGATTCACCAATCTAATCAGATTAGATTAGTGCTAATTAATGTAACTCTCTTGACATGAAATCTGGATATCCAGACTCTAGACCATGCTCCGTAGAATCCAATCCTTCAATTTCCTCCTCTACGGATACTCTAAGGCCAATTGTCTTCTTTAATGCGAAGAATACAATACTCATTGTAACGATTGTCCAACCTGCGATACAGAGAATTCCAAGACACTGGATTCCAAGGTGATGTAAGCCACCGCCATAGAATAAACCGTCGTTATAATCAAATAATCCAACTGCTAATGTACCCCAGATTCCGTTGCATGCATGAACTGCAACTGCACCAACAGGATCATCTACTTTTAACTTATCCTCAATAAAGTATACAGCCACGCAGACAAGCACACCTGATACTGCACCAATGATGAAGGAACCAATTACATCTACATTTGCACATCCTGCGGTAACACCTACAAGTCCTGCCAACGCACCGTTTAAGGACATTGATACATCTGGCTTACCATTTCTAATCCATGTATAGATCATTGCTGTAACGGTTGCTACTGCTGGTGCAACTGTTGTTGTTGCAAAAATCTGAGATAACTGTGTTGTGTCGGATGCTGCTGCACCGTTAAATCCGTACCATCCAAACCAGAGAATAAATACACCGAGTGCTCCAATTAAAAGGTTATGTCCAAGAATTGGCTTTGGTTTGCCATCTTTGTCATACTTACCAATACGAGGTCCAAGCATTGCTGCTCCAATGAAGGCTGTGATACCACCTACCATATGGATACATGCAGAACCAGCGAAATCTGTGAATCCCATTTCTGTTAACCATGGTGTTGCACCCCATACCCAGTGTGCTTCGATTGGATATACGACCAAGCTGATGATAAAGCTGTATACACAGTAAGTAATGAACTTGGTACGCTCAGCCATAGCTCCGGAAACGATAGTTGCTGCTGTTGCACAGAATACTAAGTTAAATACGAAAGAAGACCAATCTGTTTCTCCGAAATTTGTGAATGGATTTAAGCCCCATCCGAAGAACTTACCTTCTCCACAGAGAAGATTGTAGCCTAACAGATAAAATGCTACTGTACCGATACAAAAATCCATCAGGTTCTTCATTGTAATATTACCTACGTTCTTGGCTCTGGTAAAACCTGCCTCTACCATTGCAAATCCACACTGCATGAAAAATACTAACGCTGCTCCCATAAGGAACCATACACTCATATCCATAATCTTATCCTCCTGTCTACAACGAGCCACACGCTTTGCGAGCGTCTCTCTCTTTTGTACTTTTTATTGAATAGGAACTTCCTATTCGATAAAAAAAATGAAGATAATATCAGTCACATATGTACTATGACCGTTATTATCCCCATTGATAATATCTTACCTGATTCAATTTTTTCATAATATGTATTTCTTACTCCTTATAATGCCTCTGTACCATGCTCGCCAGTACGGATTCTGATTGCGTCCTGAACATCATACACAAAAATCTTACCATCGCCAAAATGTCCCGTGTTGATCTCATCTACAATCTTGTCAATCAATGCCGGTGCAACTTCATCTGCAACAACTGTCTCCACCTTGATCTTAGGCAACAGATTTACGGAATACTCTGCACCACGGTAATTCTTGATAACACCCTTCTGATTACCGTATCCCATGCTATTTACAATATTCAGACCATTTACGTCCTCTGTATCAAGCACGGTCTTCAAATCTTCCAGTTTTTCTGGTTTGATAATAATTTCCAACTTTTTCATACCAATATCCTCCTTGTTTTCCGCAGGAAAATACGACTGTCTTTACAGGAGCAGAGGATTTTCCTCCTTATCTTTGGTCGTTCACAGTTTATTCATTTAAGATTAAAAAATCTTTCATCCCGCAAACACGAAAACTTCATTTCTATTACATATACTATAACCATACAAACGATAGTTATCAGTATTTGTTACTACCCACAAAAACTTTTTCATAATCTGCCAGGTGACCTTGTCACCTGGCAATCCTCCCGTTTAGGGGAAGTTTTTATGTTTATTCTTATACTTCGAAAATCAAATCTCCGTAGGATGGCATTGGCCACATAGACTTATCTACTAACATCTCAAGCTTATCAACTGGAGCTCTGAGTTCATCCATTGCAGTCTTAACAACGTCTCTATAATATACAGCCTGCTCTCTACCCTCTTCCATAGTAGCCGCCTTGTCAGTTACATCCTGAAGTGTAGCAAGTGCCTTCTTGGAATCTGCAAGAAGATCGGATACCTCTGTAAGAATCTCTGTCTGTACGCTGACATCTGCACCACAAGCTGCCTTCACTGCATTGATAGATTCAGCTAATACAGTTGTGTACTTGATAACTGCTGGGATGATCTGCTTGGTTGCGATATCAATCATCGCTCTTGCCTCAATGTTGATCTCCTTTGCGTAGGTCTCATACTCGATCTCTACACGGGAATCTAACTCAGCCTTAGTAAATACCTTGAACTTCTCAAATAAAGCAACAGCCTTCTCTGTATTAAGAGCTGGAATTGCATCTACCATAGAGGTGATATTTGGAAGTCCACGTCTCTCGGCTTCCGCAACCCACTCATCAGAGTAACCATTACCATTGAATACGATTCTCTGATGCTCAGTAGCATACTGCTTAATCAGATCATGTACAGCCATATCGAAGTCATCTGCCTTCTCAAGTACATCACATGCCTCTGCAAATGCCTCTGCAACGATAGTATTAAGTACAACGTTTGGCTGTGCAACGGAATCCTGAGAACCTACCATACGGAACTCGAACTTATTACCAGTAAATGCAAATGGTGAAGTTCTATTTCTATCTGTTGCATCCTTCATGAAGTCTGGAAGTGTCTTAACACCTGTCTCTAACTTCTTACCAGCAATACTGTGAGTTGCCTCACCCGTGCTGATCAACTGTGTAAGTACATCCTGCAACTGCTCTCCAAGATATACAGAAATGATTGCTGGTGGCGCCTCATTTGCACCAAGTCTGTGATCATTTCCTACATCTGCTGCGGACTCTCTTAAAAGATCTGCGTGTCTATCTACTGCCTTCAATACACAGGTCAATACTAATAAGAACTGGATGTTATCATGTGGTGTCTTACCTGGCTCCAACAAATTGATACCATCATCTGTGGTGATAGACCAGTTGTTATGCTTACCAGAACCATTTACGCCTGCAAATGGCTTCTCATGAAGCAGACACTGTAAACCATGACGTCCAGCTACCTTCTTTAAGGTCTCCATTGCCAACTGGTTGTGGTCAACTGCAACGTTTGCCTCTGCATAGATTGGTGCTAACTCGTGCTGTGCTGGAGCAACCTCATTATGCTGTGTCTTTGCAGTTACGCCAAGCTTCCAAAGCTCTTCATTCACGTCCTTCATGAATGCTGCAATTCTCTCGCGGATAATTCCAAAGTAATGATCATCCATCTCCTGTCCCTTTGGAGGCATTGCTCCAAACAAGGTACGTCCTGTGAAGATAAGATCCTTTCTCTGCAAGTACTTCTCTCTATCTACAATGAAGTACTCCTGCTCTGGTCCTACGGAAGGAGTTACCTTCTTAGATGTTGTATTTCCGAATAAACGAAGCAGACGAAGTGACTGCTCATTGATTGCTTCCATGGAACGAAGAAGCGGTGTCTTCTGGTCAAGTGCTTCACCTGTGTAAGAACAGAAAGCGGTAGGAATGCAAAGTGTTGCGCCTGCGGCATCCTGTCTAACGAATGCTGGGGAAGTACAATCCCATGCTGTATATCCTCTTGCCTCGAATGTTGCTCTCAGTCCACCAGATGGAAATGAAGAAGCATCCGGCTCACCCTTGATCAACTCCTTACCAGAAAAGCTCATCAGCACTTTTCCGTTCTCCATCGGTGCAGTGATGAAAGAATCATGCTTCTCAGCAGTTACTCCAGTCAGTGGCTGGAACCAATGTGTATAATGTGTTGCGCCCTTTTCGATTGCCCATTCCTTCATCTCATGTGCAACAACATCTGCTGTCTCAAGATCCAGTTCCTTGCCCTCATTAATAACTTCCTTTAACTTCTTATAAACCTTCTTTGGAAGACGCTCCAGCATTACTGCATCATTGAATACGTTCTCACCAAAGATCTCTGCTACATTAAGGTATCCTGTTTCGCTCATTTTCAACATCCTTTCTTTTCCACAATTCTAATCCCCTGAGACTAGATTCGCTTATTCTAATGTAAGCGATTTTCGCTCGGATTTCAACCAGAAGTTCATGTCCCTGCTCTGATAAAGAAAAAAGGGCATTCCAAGTCTATTGGAACACCCTTGTTCATCGCTCACATTGTTTCGTTGGTATTAAGATAATACTTTTCAAAACAAATTGCAAGCAAAAATATTATATTTTTTTAACTTTTACGAAATTAACAATAATTCCAACGGAACCTCATATTTTTTGTTAAAATCGCAAAATCCGATTCTGTAAAATAAAGTGCCAGCTTGACTGGCACTTGCGCGCCCGAGCGGTGTCGCTTGCGACTTTCTTCCCTTCCGCGAGGTGCGCATCTAATGCCAACTTGTTGGCTATGCACGGTAGTGCTTTTTATTCTCTAGAAAATTATAACTTTTGTGCATTAACGTAACAAGGTCTTTCCTAGAGAATAAAAAAGCCAGCATACGCTGGCTTTTTTATCGATTGTCTGTAACTAATTAGTTAGCTTTTCCAACAGAACCGAACAGCTCCATCTTCTCCTTAACAGTAGCCTTGATAGCATCTGCACCTGGCGCTAATAACTTACGTGGGTCAAATCCCTTACCCTCTAAGTCCTTACCAGCCTCGATGTATTTACGTGTTGCATCTGCGAAAGATAACTGGCACTCTGTGTTAACGTTGATCTTAGCTACACCAAGAGAGATAGCCTTCTTGATCATCTCCTCTGGAATACCTGTACCACCGTGAAGTACTAATGGCATAGTACCTGTAAGCTTCTGGATAGCATCTAATGTCTCGAAGCTAAGTCCTTCCCAGTTCTCTGGGTACTTACCGTGGATGTTACCGATACCAGCTGCAAGCATATCTACGCCAAGATCAGCGATTCTCTTACACTCTTCTGGATCAGCGCACTCACCCTTACCGATAACGCCGTCTTCCTCACCACCGATAGAACCAACTTCTGCCTCGATAGACATTCCGTTCTTGTGAGCTAACTCAACTAACTCAGTTGTCTTAGCAACGTTCTCGTCGATTGCATAGTGAGAACCATCAAACATGATAGATGAGAATCCAGCCTCAACACACTTTAAACATCCTTCGTATGAACCGTGATCTAAGTGTAATGCTACTGGAACAGTGATGTTAAGCTCCTCGATCATAGCCTTAACCATAGCAGCTACGGTCTTGTAACCTGTCATGTACTTACCAGCGCCCTCAGAAACACCTAAGATAACTGGAGACTTGCACTCCTCAGCAGTTAAAAGGATGGACTTTGTCCACTCGAGGTTGTTGATGTTGAACTGACCTACTGCATAATGGCCAGCCTTTGCCTTGTCTAACATTTCTTTTGCAGATACTAACATAATGAATTCCTCCATATACTTAATAATTTGCCACATGCGGCAATAATTACCTAACGGTATTATATATTACTTTATATAAAAAATAAAGTTAAAAATATAACAATCTTTACCCTTTATTTTCCCGAAAAACTGTACAGGTCACCCTTCCTCATCCGGAATCATGATGGTAACCGACTGACAGAGATTCTTAACTTCCACCTCCGTATGGTCTCCACCGAACTCTCCATCCAGCGTCCAAGGCACCTCCGTCTTAGCTGTAATACGAATCTGATCCGTCTTAAAGGAATATACCATATCCGTGTCATCCACCAGATTAATCAAGGATGCAATGATCTCATTCAGCTCGATTGGATTCTTAGGTTTCTTGATCAAGGTCACCTCAAAGACTCCATCGTCCAAAAGGACATCCTTTCCCGTCATTCCCTTAAATCCTCCAACAGAGGTCGAATTACTGATCATACCATAAATGAATTCATCCTGAATTCGGGTATTGTTACACTCCACCTGCATTAGATAAGATGGAATATCATGAAGGCTTCGCATACCCTCCAAAATATAAGCTGCATGCCCCAGCACATTCTTCCACTCCTGACTGGTCTTATAAGAAACATCTGTAAACAGACCAAAAGCGGCCACATACACGAAAAAATCCTCATTGAATGCTCCGATATCGCAAGGGAACTCTCTTCCTGACACTGCGGCCTCCGCTGCCTTGACCATATCCTTCGGAATCCCAAGGGAAGTTGCAAAATCATTGGTACTTCCCGCCGGAATATATCCCAGTGGAACCTTCTCTTCCCGGTTCATCATACCGGTCACTACCTCATCCAAAGTTCCATCTCCACCGCTGCAAACTACCATATCGTAATCCCCAGCTTCCTGCTCCACCTTATGTATCGCATCTCCCTGCGCCTGAGTCGGGTAAATCGTCACCTCATAATCAGCCTTTACCATCGTGTCTACGATATCAAGTAACTGACCCTTGATCTGTGCCTTCCCTGAATGTGGATTAAATACAAATAATAACTTCTTCTTACTATCCATATAAATTCAATACACCTTTTCTTTCTTTACTCTGTGAGAAACTTCTCCAAAGCGGCTGCCGCTTCTTCCTCGTCCTCGCCCTCTACATCCAGTACGATCTTCTCTCCATTTAACAATGCGAGGCTCATCATTCCCATGATGCTCTTGGCATTCACACGCTTCTCTTCCACCTCCAGATAAATCTGGCTGCTGTACTTGTTGGCAATCTGTACCAGATTGGCAATTGGTCTTGCCTCAAAATCTTCCTGCATCTGAACCACTACATTCTTTTTCATCTTCCCCACCTTCCTGCACAAATCACTCATAGATGTCCTGTGCTATCTCATGCCGCTCTTTACCAAGCGAATCTCTACCCTCTATTATCTTAAACTCTCTGCAATCTCACTGATCTTGCGAAGTCTATGATTCACTCCAGACTTTCCCACTGGCGGATTCAGGTAAGTTCCCAACTCCTTAAGGGGTGCGTCAGGATATTCCAGTCGAAGCAGCGCCATCTCCCTCAGATTATCGGGCAGACTGGCAAGTCCTGCTGTCTCTTTAATATATTCAATGTCCCGAAGCTGCTGTACCGCGGCATTTACTGTCTTGCTGATATTTGCCGTCTCACAGTTCACCTTACGGTTCACAGAATTCCTCATTTCCTTCAGAATCCGGACATTTTCCAGATTCATCAATGCCACATGAGCCTCCATGACATTTAAGATGTCAACGATCTGAGAGCCCTCTTTTAAGTATACTACCTGATACTTCTTTCTAGCCACGATCTTGGCTTCCACATCAAAGCTGTTGATTACCTCCTGCAACTGGGTCGCCTGCTCCAATGTCCTGCACACAATCTCAAAATGATAGGACTTGTTCGGATCACTGATCGATCCTCCCGCCAAAAATGCTCCCCGGACAAAGGCACGTCTGCAACAATTCTGCTGCAACAGGATACCGTTCACCGTCTCCGATAGCTTCGGCTCTCCTGCGGTATCATCCCACATTTTAATAGAAGAAAAGACACGCTTCTTGTCCTCTATGGATTCCATTTCTTCTATTTGAAATAGCTTTCCCAACAACAGTCGGTACTTATCCCGCAGCAACTGGTTCTCTGACTCTGCCGCACTACTCTTTCCCTCGAATGCGATCAGTGCCGCCAGCTCTGCAATCTGACAGTGTCTGCTTTTCCCCAGATGACCTGCCAGTTCCTCTTTTACTTCACTTGAAAAAGACATAATCCTCTCCCACTACGCTATTTTCCTCGCAATGCATCCTTTGTGATATCACGATGCTCTATCTTAATACCGTATTCCTTTTTTACGGAAAGACGGCGATAGATCTCATTTGCCAAAGTCACAGAACGATGCTTTCCTCCGGTACAACCGATGGATATTACTAGCTGATTCTTTCCCTCTGCAATATAATTCGGAATCAAAAAGTTCAGCATATCCTCCAGCTTCTTCAAGAACTCATGGGCTTCCGAAAACTGAAGTACATAATTCTGTATCTCCCTGTCATTGCCTGTCTTGGCACGAAGTCCCTCCACATAATAAGGATTCGGTAAAAATCTCACATCAAATACCAGATCCGAATCCGCCGGGATTCCGTACTTAAATCCAAAGGACAGAATCGTAATAAACAGATTCTTATAATCCTGATTCTGCACAAAAATCTTGTCCAGCTCCGCCTTAAGCTCTCTGGTCAAAAGCTGGCTTGTATCTATAATATAGTCTGCACGTTCCTTAAGAAATGCCAGACGCTTTCTCTCCTCATCAATTCCCTTGTCCACGCGTTCACCGCCAGCCAAAGGATGATTCCTTCTGGTCTCCTTGTAGCGCTTTACAAGAACGCTATCCTCCGCATCCAGAAAAAGAATCTCATATGTCGCTCCATTTGCCTTGATCTGATCCAAGACCGTTCGAAGCTCCTCCAAAGCCTGTCCGCTTCGGATATCAATTCCCACTGCCACCTTCTGCAACTCTGCGTTCTGTTGCAGATCTGAAAGCTCCACGAACTTCTCCAACAGTGCAATCGGAAGATTATCGACACAATAAAATCCGATATCCTCCATCATCTTAATCGCTGTACTTTTTCCTGCTCCGGACATTCCGGTCAATATCACGAACTTCATGCTTGCTGGTCTCCATTCCTATCTATCTCTTAGAATTCACCTATCCGCTTAACCTCTGGCTCCAATGTCACGCCAAACTGCTTTTCCACTTCCGCATTAACATCAGCCATCAGCTTGCAGATATCCGCTGCTGTCGCCCCACCACGATTAATAACAAAACCACAATGCTTCTCTGATACCTGTGCTCCGCCTACCTGATATCCCCGAAGTCCGGCATCCATGATCAGCTTTCCTGCAAAATACCCCTCTGGGCGCTTAAAAGTACTTCCCGCACTTGGATACTCTAATGGCTGCTTCGACACACGCATCTCCTTTAGTTCATCCATCCGCGCCTTGATCGCCGCCTTATCTGCGGCTGCCAGACGAAGCACTGCCTTCTCCACAACATAACCATTCTTTGGAATACAGCTTGTGCGATATCCAAGCTCCAACTCCTCCAAAGTAAGCTCCTTCTCATTACCAGACTTATCTACCACTGTGACCCGCTCAATGATATCCTTCATCTCTCCACCGTAGGCTCCGGCATTCATCACCACAGCGCCACCGATGGTTCCCGGTATTCCTGCCGCGAACTCCATGCCGCCAAGTCCATGTTCCGCTGCCACATTTGCAGTCTTAGACAGGAGCGCTCCCGCTCCTGCCACTACATATTCACCATCTACTAAGATGTCATCCTGTCCCTTGCCAATTACAATCACAAGACCACGGATTCCGCCATCTCCCACCAGAAGATTACTGCCATTTCCCACAATATAGTAAGGTACTTCCTGCTCCTTACAAATACGAATCACTTCTGCCAGTGCCTCGCCCTTTGGCCATACCATAATATCTGCTGGTCCTCCCACACGAAATGTGGTATGGGCGCTCATTGGCTCATTCTTTCGTATATTCTCTTCCCCTACTATCTGCTGTAATGTCTCAATAAACTTCTGGTTCATAATTCCCTTCCTCTTTACTTTTGCTCCTTCAAAAAAGCTACATATCCACGATATGCCTCATATAAGTCTACCTTGCTGATAATCTCCCACGGTGCATGCATGTTCAACACAGCCACACCACTGTCGATTACTCTCATACCATAGTTGGCAAGAATATAAGCGATGGTTCCACCGCCCCCCTGATCTACCTTACCAAGCTCTGCGGTCTGGAATGCCACCTCGTTCTTATCCATGATTGCACGAAGAGCACCTACATACTCTGCATTGGCATCATTAGAGCCAGACTTTCCTCTTGCACCTGTATACTTGTTGAACACAAGACCTCTTCCAAAATAAGCGGAGTTGCGCTTTGTCATCACGGACGGGAAGTTTGGATCGAATGCCGCTGATACATCAGAGGATAATACGCTGGAATTCTTAAGGGCGCGTCTTAATGCCAGTTCAGAATAATCTCCTGTCGCATTCATCACCTCTGCCACTGTATTCTCAAAGAAACGTGACTGCATACCGCTGGCTCCCACGCTTCCGATCTCTTCCTTATCTACTAACAGGCATACGCTGGTAAGCTCCGGTTCCTCCATCTTAAGCACCGCCTTAAAGGATGGGTATGCACACACTCTGTCATCGTGACCATATCCCATGATCATACTGCGGTCAAATCCATAATCTCTCGCCTCGCCCGCTGGTACGACCTCGATCTCCGCAGAAAGAAAATCCTCTTCTTCTATACCATATTCCTTCTCAAGGATTTTCATGATATTAGCTTTTACTTTTTCCTTGGCAGCTTCCTTGTCATCCTTCTTATCCTTCTCCAGCGGAATGCTTCCAATGATAAGGTCTAAGTTCTCACCCTCGATGACCTTAGCCGCCTTTTTCTCCAACTGCTCACCAGATAAATGAATCAGCAGATCGCTGACACCGAATACTGGATCGCCCGGCTTATCGCCCACATTGACCTGTACCACAGTGCCATCCTTCTTTACGATGACTCCGTGAAGTGCCAATGGAAGAGTTACCCACTGATACTTCTTGATACCACCATAATAATGGGTATCCAGCATAGCAAAATCAGTATCCTCATACAGAGGATCCTGCTTTAAATCCATTCTTGGGGAATCAATATGAGCACCAAGAATATTCATACCGTGCTCTAAGCTCTTCTTACCGATTACGAACAGCGCTAATCCCTTACCCATATTATTGGCATATACCTTATCGCCGGCCTTTAACTTGCTTCCCTTCTCTATAATGCGCTCTAAATTCTTAAAGCCAGCCTCCTTCGCCTCTGCCTCAAGTGCCGTCACACATTCTCTTTCTGTCTTACAGTCAGAGATGAACTTACGATATTCCTCTGCAAAATGAAATACCTTATCTCTCTTCTTGCCTTCTGGGTACTTTTCCCACGCATTCATTCTTTCCATGTTGTTATACTCCATTATCTGTTTTATTCTTTCGCAGTGCTTGCCAGATTCCATCTCACATAGCACTGCCCATCACTTACTCTTCGTCCTCAGACTTCTTTGTCAGGTTCGCCTGTACACGACGGTACAGCTCCTGTGCAGCATTGTAACCCATCTTCTTCTGTCTGTGGTTGACTGCTGCTGCCTCACAGATAACTGCAAGGTTACGTCCTGGACGGATTGGCAGGGAATGACACACTACCTTATTGCCAAGGAACTCTGTGTACTGCTCCTCCAGACCCAGACGGTCATATTCATTATCCTTCTTCCAGTCTTCCAGTTTAATAACAAGGTCGATCTGCTGCTTTTCCTTAACACACTCAACACCGAACAGGGTCTTTACATCGATGATACCGATGCCTCGAAGCTCGATAAAATATCTGGTGATATCCGGTGAAGTTCCGATCAACATATGCTCATTGATCTTACGAATCTCGACCACATCATCGGTAACCAGACGGTGACCACGCTTTACTAACTCAAGGGCAGCCTCACTCTTACCGATACCACTCTCGCCCATGATCAAAAGACCTTCACCATAAACGTCTACCAATACACCATGGATGGTGATACAAGGTGCTAACTGCTCACTCAGACAGTAGATCAACTCCGCCATGAACTCTGATGTACTGCGCTTTGTTCCAAATACAGGAAGATTATTCTCCATCGCCAGCTTTAAGAACATCTCATCTGGCTGAAGATCACGACAGAAGATCACACATGGGATATCATATGCCATGAATTCACGATAAATCTTTTCCTTCTTCTCCTCATCCAACTTCTGAAGATAGGTATACTCTACGGTACCGATAATCTGAACACGAGACTGCTCAAAATGCTCAAAATATCCACTCAACTGCAACGCCGGACGATTGACATCACTGATCATGATTCGATGTCCCTTCAATTCCATATCCGGCATGAAATTGTACAAATCCATCAACTGCACTACTTTTGCTACACTAACTCCGTTCATACTTTACTCTCCTTTGCGTTTCGTCTGACAACAGAAAGTCCATTTTCATTATCCTCAATATACCACAGTCAGATGGAATCTTCAACTAATCCGACGATCCGTTTTGTGCTTCCTTCTCCCTAAAAAACTGATACACCGCCCGAGCTGACTGCTCATTCATAGACTCTGTCGCTGCAAGATCCTCCTCGGTAGCCTCTTTAATCGCATCCAACGACTGATACTTCTTCATCAATGCCTTTCTGCGAGCCGAACCAATGCCTGGAATATCATCCAGTACAGAGTGTACCTGTTCCTTGCTTCGCAGGGAACGATGATACTCAATGGCAAATCGGTGCGCCTCATCCTGAATTCTGGTAATCAGTTTGAAGCCTTCGCTATTTCTATCAATCGGAATCTCTACATTATTATAGTATAGACCACGGGTGCGGTGATTATCATCCTTTACCATACCACAGACTGGAATATTTAACCGCAGTTCCTCTAGAACCTTAAGCGCAATATTTACCTGCCCGCGACCACCATCCATCATGATAAGATCCGGGAATCTCGTAAAGCTTCCGTACTCCTCAGACAGTTCCTTTTCCTCCATCTCTGCCATTTCACGCATACCATGGGTAAATCTTCGTGTCAGCACTTCGTACATAGAAGCGTAATCGTCTGGCCCCGTCACCGTCTTTAACTTGAACTTACGATAATCGCTGCGCTTCGGCTTGCCCTTCTCATAGACGATCATGGAACCTACCGTCTCAAAACCATTGGTATTGGAAATATCAAACGCCTCGACTCTCTGCAAGTCCTCCATATCAAGAAGCTTCTCTATCTCTTTTAACGCACCAATGGTACGTCCCTCTTCCCGCTTGATCTTCTCCTTATCCTGTGAAAGTACTAGCTGTGCATTCTTCTGCGCCAGCTCCACCAGCTTCTCCTTCATACCCTTCTGTGGCACCCGGATATATACCTTGCCGCCTCTTCGTTCCGCCAGCCAGTCTGCTAAGACATCCTGCTCTTCCACTTCCTGTGGCAGCATGATTTCCCTTGGAATAAATGGCGTTCCAGAATAAAACTGCTTGATAAAGGTTCCAAGAATCTGCCCCTTGGTGTCCTCTGTACCGATCTTCACATAAAAATGATCTCTTCCGATCAGCTTGCCATCCCGGACAAAAAATACCTGCACCACTGCATCCCTATCGTCTGCTGCAAGAGCGATAATATCCTTATCCTCACCATCGGTATAGGTAATCTTCTGCTTCTGGGCAATCTGCTTGACACTGCCGAGCAGCTCTCTATATTCTATCGCCTTCTCAAATTCCAGATTATCAGATGCCTGCTGCATCTTCTCCTCCAAGGATCGAATCACCGGCGCATAGTTGCCATTTAAGAACTCGATCACCGCATCAATGCGCTCCCTGTATTCCTCCTTGCTGATATATGCCTGACAAGGACCCATACATTGATGAATGTGATAGTTCAGGCAAGGGCGCTCCTTGCCAGTGTCCCTCGGCAAATTCCGGTTACAGGTACGAAGCTGGTATATCTTATTCACCAGCTCTATGGTATCCTTTACCGCTCCCGCACTGGTATAAGGGCCAAAATATCTGGACTTATCCTTTTTTTGCTGACGTGAAAAGAGGACCCTCGGAAAATCCTCTCCAAGAGTCACCCTAATATATGGATACGTCTTATCATCCCGCAGCATCGTATTGTACTTAGGACGATGCTCCTTAATTAAATTACACTCTAACACCAGCGCTTCCAGCTCGGAATCTGTGATGATATATTCAAACCGGGCGATCTGCTTGACCATCTGCGCCTTCTTGATGCCCTCATCATGGCTCGGCTGAAAATACTGATGTACACGCTTTCTTAAGCTGACAGCCTTTCCGATATAGATAATCGCATCGCGGCTATCGTGCATAATGTAAACTCCCGGTTGATCCGGGAGTTTCTTGAGTTCTTCTGCTATATTAAACATTGTCTCCATGATTGTTTGATTGTGAACCATCGTCCACTGTGTGATCTACATATGTTCCAATCTTTACGTCATCTTCAAACCGCTCATCCGCCGATGCAGATGCATTGCGAAGCAGTGAATCCTCGTAGACCGACTGACCTTCCTGATGCGGATTGGTCTGATTCTGTCCTGCCTGAGAATGTCCTTCCAGGTTCTGACGCGCTTCCTCTGCCTGCTCGAAGAATGTCTTCTTATCCTGCTCATCCTCCGGCTCAGGAATACCCTTAAGCTCACGAAAGATCTTCATGAACTCCTTACCAGTAATCGTCTCGTGCTCATACAGATAATCTGCTATCTTATCCAGCACTTCACGATTCTCAACAAGCATGTTCATAGCCTCATTGTATGCGTTGTTGATGATATCCAATACTTCCTTATCAATCTGGGCTGCGGTATCCTCACCACAGATCAGTCCTGCACGGTTATCCAGATACTGATTCTCCACAGAAGCAAGACACATCATACCAAACTTCTCTGACATACCATACTGTGTTACCATAGCTCTGGCAATTGCCGTCGCATGCTCGATGTCATTCGCTGCACCGCTGGTAGCTGAATTAAATACCAGCACCTCCGCAGCACGTCCTGCCATGTAAGTCGTGATCTTGGCAAGAAGCTCATCCTTGGTCTGTAAGTACTTCTCCTCCTCTGGAGTCTGTAATGTATATCCCAGCGCACCCATGGTACGAGGCACGATCGTGATCTTCTGTACCGGCTCAGTGTTCTTCTGTAACGCAGTTACCATCGCATGCCCCACCTCGTGGTAGGCAACGATCTTGCGCTCCTTATCACTCATGATACGATCCTTCTTCTCCTTGCCACCCACTGCAACAAGCTCAAAGGCATCAAATAAATCGGACTGGTTTACGAACTTTCTGCCATTCTTAACTGCATTGATCGCTGCCTCGTTAATCATATTGGCAAGATCAGATCCCACCAGACCTGCTGTGGCAAGTGCCAATGCATCCAAGTCTACGGTGTCGTCCATCATAACATCCTTGGAATGTACCTTAAGAGTCTCAAGACGTCCCTTAAGATCCGGCTTATCTACAATAATTCTACGGTCAAAACGTCCCGGACGAAGCAAAGCCTTGTCCAATACCTCCGGACGGTTCGTCGCTGCTAATATCAAAAGTCCCTTGGATGTATCAAATCCATCCATCTCTGCAAGCAACTGATTCAATGTCTGCTCACGCTCATCGTTGCCGCCGTATCTCGTATCACGGCTCTTACCGATGGCATCGATCTCATCAATAAAAATAATACATGGCGCCTGCTTCTGTGCCTCCTTGAAAAGGTCACGCACACGGGAAGCACCCACACCTACGAACATCTCTACAAAGTCAGATCCTGCCAGTGAGAAAAATGGCACCTTCGCCTCTCCTGCAACAGCCTTTGCCAACAATGTCTTACCTGTACCAGGAGGTCCTACAAGAAGAGCTCCCTTTGGCAACTTTGCACCGATATCCCGATATCGCTTCGGGTTGTGAAGGAAGTCTACGACCTCCTGCAATGACTCCTTCGCCTCATCCTGTCCTGCTACATCCTTAAAGGTAACACCAGTCTGTCGCTCCACATATACCTTGGCGGTACTCTTGCCAACGCCCATGGCGCCACCGCCCATCTTCCGCATCACTACGCCCAGCACAGCCCATATCAACACAAGTGGAATCAAATAACTGAGTATACTATAAATCCATGTAGAAGTATTATCCGGAATAACTCCGTTGATCTCTACGCCCTTTTCCTTCAACAACGGAATCAGATCATCATCCGTCACACGTCCACAGTAATAAGTGATCTCATATGGCATCTTCTCGTCGGAATTGAGAGTAATATCAATCTGATAAGAGCCAATCTCCACAGACTTGACACTTCTGCCTTCCCACTGTCCAGTACCATTTACCATATCCAGAAATTCTGTATAGGAAACTTCCTGCGTACTCATCTCATCAAACTGATTCGATACCATAGTCATAATAAAAAGTACGATCAGTGAAACAAGGATAAATGCCATCACAAGTTGTCCATTATGATTGCCCTTTCCCCCGTTGCCTCCGTTACCTCCGTTGTCTCCGCTGTTATTTCCTCCGTTGTTGTAACTATTATTTGGTCCTTGATTATCCATAAAGTATTTATCCTTTCCTAAACAGTGACAGCCAGCGCTGTTACTGGATTCTATTCGTATATCTTCTTTATTATATTGAAATTGCTATTTAAAAGCAATACGAACTTCGTGAACTTTTCTTGACCTTTCTAAAGATTTTATAAAATCCAAAACCCCCGTGTTTCCTGCTTTCGTTGACTTTATCGACATAATTTGCTATATTGAAAGAGCTTGTAATCCGATACATATCGACATGTATTTATCATTTTTTTAGCGGGGACGAAACATGTTATTCAATTCTATACATTTTTTATTCTTTTTTCCGATTGTAATTTTCATATATTTTTTGATTCCTCAAAAGTATAAGCATATATGGCTTTTGATTACCAGCTATTTCTTCTATATGTGCTGGAATGCGAAGTATGCCGCCTTACTATTCTTCTCAACCTTTGTTACATATATGAGCGGTTATTTTTTGCAAAAGATCAAGGATACCGACCTAGAGGAAGCGAAGAAAAAGAAGCGGATGAATCTCTGTGTCGGACTGAGTTTCTTCCTTAATTTATCCATTCTTTTCCTATTTAAATACTTTTATTTTGCGCTGGAAAACATCAACCGTATCCTGTCGCATCTGAACATAACGGCACTTGATCCTTCCTTTGATATCATCCTGCCGGTGGGAATATCCTTCTACACCTTCCAGGCGTTGAGTTACACCATGGATGTGTACCGTGGCGATATCAAGGCGGAGAAGAATTTCTTAAAATACGCTCTGTTCGTGTCCTTCTTCCCACAGCTTGTGGCTGGACCGATCGAGTGTTCCAAGAACCTGTTAAAGCAGCTTAACGAGGAGCATAAGTTCAGCTATGCCAATTGTCAGGACGGTGTCTATCTTATGATATGGGGATATTTCCTGAAGCTGGTACTTGCTGACCGCATCGCACTTTTTGTGGATACGATCTACGGTGATCCTGCCCAGTATGGTGGTATGTATCTGATTGTTGCCACGGTGCTGTTTGCGTTCCAGATCTACTGTGATTTTGCTGGATACTCCACCATTGCCATGGGTGCTGCCAAGGTCATGGGCTTTCAATTGATGGACAACTTCAACGCCCCATATCTCTCCCAGAGTGTGGCAGAGTTCTGGCGCCGTTGGCATATTTCCCTCTCTAGCTGGTTCAGGGATTATCTCTATATCCCGCTAGGAGGAAACCGCAAGGGCACAGTCCGCAAATACTTCAACCTATTCGTGGTATTTTCCGTCAGCGGTCTCTGGCACGGTGCAAATTGGACCTATGTCATCTGGGGTGCACTAAATGCTGTTTTCCAGATCATCGGCAGCATGCTAAAGGGTGTCCGGGAAAAGTTCAGTAAGGTATTCTCCTTGCAGACCGAATCCCTTTCCGCTAAGATCGCCAAGGTATTATTTACATTCCTATTGGTTGATTTTTCATGGATTTTCTTCCGCGCATCTGATGTAGGACAGGCATTTTCAATCATAAAATCCATGCTGACGGTATATAATCCTTGGATTTTATTTGATAACTCCTTATATATCACCGGCATCAGCCAGAAGAGCTTCCATATTATGATATTTGGCTTGATTCTTCTTATGGTCTCCGATCTGCTAAAGTACAAGCACATCTGTGTACGCGAGGTCATTTTAAAGCAGGATTTCTGGTTCCGCTGCCTTGTGGTGGTATTGTCCATCTGGTTCATTATGGTATTTGGAATCTGGGGCACTGGTTACAATGAAGCTGGTTTTATCTATTTTCAATTTTGAGGTTCAACATGCGCAAATCAATTGTTAAAGTTATTCAACCTATTATCATTTTGTGTCTGCTCTGCCTGTTGGTATGGGCGACAGCCTTTGTGTTACGACGCAACGAAAGCTATGCCAAGAATCACGATTTTTATTCGGACGAGACAGACTGCGACGTATTCTTCCTTGGTAGCAGCCATACCGTAATGGGTGTTCTGCCAATGGAACTGTGGAATGAATATGGTATTACTTCCTATAATCTTGCCAATAATGGACAGTGGTGTGCCGGAGATTACTGGGTGTTAAGAAATGCATTAGACGAGCGGACACCTCAGCTCGTGGTGCTGGATGCCTATGCCGTCTTTGCAGATGAGAAGCATGCGGAGGGACATATGGATTATCTTCATGAATCCTTTGATCCGATTCCCTTCTCCCTCACCAAGTTAGAGGCGATTCGTGATACCTTCGCCGAGGAGAATCAGGCAGAGTTCATCTTCCCATTTACGACCTATCACAACCGTTGGGAGTATATTGATTCTTCCTACTTTGAGCGCACCCCTTCCTACCAGAAGGGCGCCTATGAAAATGCTTCTACGGAACTGCCTTTTGTGCTTCCTTATGACGAGAATGAGCTTATTCCAATCTCACAGTCCAACGAGACCGAGACCATCAGTAAGACTTATCTGCGCCGCTCCATTGAACTGTGTCAGGAACGCGGCATCCCAGTGCTTCTTACCGTGACACCGTTCCATGCTTCCGAGGAGCTTCAGGAATGGGTCAATAGTGTCTATGGCATTGCAGAAGCCTATGATGTACCATTTATCAATGGCTTGCAGGAGGATGTCATCGACATGCAGTGCGATCTGTGGGATGAGGGACATTTGAACTCCTCCGGTGCTAGAAAATGGACAGCTTATATTGGAAACTATATTACGGAAAATTATGATATTTCAGATAAGCGTACTGATGAAGCCTACGCAAAATGGAACACCGACTATGCGAACTACCGCATGTACGAGGTTCATCAGTTACAGAACGCCGAATCTCTCAACGCATTTTTAATGCTGTTGCAGGACGACACCTTCGATTACTGCATTACCGTAAGGGAGGATTCTTCCCTCTATGGAGATGAGACTTTCTGGAATCTACTTGCCAACGCTGGAGCCGATGTGGAACCAGCCACTGATGTCACCGGAAGTACGCCTGTCATCAATCAGCTCTCCAATGCACCGGAAACTATCTGGGATGCACCGGGTAACAGCTGGGATGCACCGGAAAGTCCCGACTGGGAGGTTCAGATCTTAGTATCCGACCCATCCACAGGCTGTACCTTTAGCCGATACTGGTAAATAATTTGCAAGTTTTTTAAATTTTGCTGGATTTTAGCGAAACTTAGTTGTATACTGTATGGGTTATAGAGCGTCTTATGATGGCGTACTATGAGAATTTTGTTTTTATTATTTCATTATTATACATTATCTATGAGGAGGAAAACCCTATGCCTGTAAAATATGTCTTTGTCACCGGTGGTGTCGTTTCCGGTCTTGGTAAAGGTATCACGGCTGCTTCCCTTGGAAGACTGTTAAAAGCCCGTGGATACAAAGTGACCATGCAGAAGTTCGACCCATATATCAACATCGATCCTGGAACCATGAACCCAATTCAGCATGGTGAGGTATTCGTAACAGATGACGGTGCAGAAACTGATTTGGACTTAGGACATTATGAGCGTTTTATCGACGAGAGCCTGACCAAGAACTCCAACGTGACTACTGGTAAGGTATACTGGTCTGTATTACAGAAGGAGCGCCGTGGTGATTTCGGCGGAGGTACTGTTCAGGTAATTCCACACATCACCAATGAGATTAAGAGCCGTTTTTATCGTAATTTTACTTCTGAAGATACACATATTGCTATCATCGAGGTCGGTGGAACCGTGGGTGATATCGAGAGCCAGCCATTCTTAGAGGCAATCCGTCAGTTCCAGCACGAAGTCGGACGTGAGAACGCTATCCTCATTCATGTAACCTTGATTCCATACATCAAGGCTTCCGGCGAGCTTAAGACCAAGCCTACTCAGGCGAGCGTTAAGGAACTTCAGGGAATGGGTATCCAGCCAGATATCATCGTTTGCCGTTCCGAGCAGCCACTTGAACAGAGCCTTAAGGATAAGATCGCACTGTTCTGTAACGTACCAAATGGTCACGTACTTCAGAACTTGGATGTAGAGTACCTGTACGAAGCACCACTTGCCATGGAGAAGGAAAATCTGGCAAAGGTTGCCTGTGAGTCTCTTCATTTAGATTGTCCAGAACCAGACTTAAAGGATTGGGAAACAATGGTAGACGCACTTCGTCATCCAAACAAGGAAGTGACCATTGCATTAGTTGGAAAGTATATTGCACTTCACGACGCTTACATATCTGTTGTGGAAGCATTAAAGCACGGCGGTATCGCAGAGCGTGCGACCGTCAATATCAAGTGGGTTGATTCAGAGGATGTCAACGCAGACAATGTAGATGAGATTTTCTCCGATGTATCCGGTATCCTTGTTCCAGGTGGATTCGGTTCCCGTGGTGTAGAGGGTAAGATCTTAGCTGCTCAGTATGCAAGAGAGCACAAGATTCCTTATCTCGGACTTTGCCTCGGTATGCAGGTCGCTATCATCGAGTACGCAAGACATGTCTGCGGTTACAACGATGCCCACAGTATCGAGTTAGATCCAAACACCACTCATCCAGTCATCGCCCTGATGCCAGATCAGAATGGTGTAGAAGATATCGGTGGTACTTTAAGACTTGGTTCTTATCCATGTATTCTGGACAAGACCTCCAAGGCTTATGAGGTATATGGCTCCGAGGAGATCCATGAGAGACACAGACATCGTTACGAGGTCAACAACGACTTCCGTGCCGCTCTGACCGAGAAGGGCATGAAGCTTTGCGGAACTTCTCCTGACGGAAGAATCGTAGAGATGATCGAGATTCCAGATCATCCTTGGTATATTGCGACACAGGCTCATCCAGAGCTCAAGTCCAGACCAAACAGACCACACCCATTATTCAAGGGATTTGTAGAGGCGGCTATCGCAGAGAGCCAGAAATAATATATATAGAACGGGACTGCCATCTAAGGCAGTCCTTTTTGTATGCCTATTTTGCACCGAAAAGTTGCGAAACAAATAGCATTATTATTTTTACAAAAAAAGATAAAAAAAGATGTTTCCATTTATTGTGCGACAATTTCTTCTGTGATATGATAAACGCAAGAACAATTTTTATAGGAGAAATGGCCTATGAACAAAAAAGATAGTGTTGAAAAAGTTTCGTTACTTATAAAAATAAGCCAGATTTTTTTTGGCATGGCAATTTTTTGCGTTTTTGCTTTTCTTATCATCGGACAGATTGTAATGCCATCGGAACGGGACATGATGCAGACCGATTTTCAGCTCTTTGGAGATGGATGGAGTCAGGTTCTAGAAAATGGTGAAAAAGTTCCAGTAAGCTTTCCGGGAAAGGTACAGGCAGAATACGGAGAGGTCGTGACATTAACAGCTACGCTGCCAGATGATATTTATAATGGTCAAAACTTGTGCTTCCGTACTGTGTGGCAAGATGCAGAGATTTATATTGATGGAGAACTTAGAAAAAGCTATACCACGGAAGAAACAAGACCATTTGGTACCAACAGCGCGTTTCGCTATGTTTTTGTAGAATTGGGAGAAGAGGATGCAGGAAAAGAAGTCATCTATCAGTTCTCAAGTCAGTCAAAGTATGCCGGACGCTTGCTTGCCTGCTATCTGGGGGATGACGCTGGTATCTGGGGATATCTGGTGAAGCAGTCCGGAACACGAGCACTTATAGCCGTATTTTTAATGCTTATGTCCACATGCTGTATTATGATTTGCTTTTTCCTTAAGGTGACATACAAAAAGAGAATTTCATTGAGCTATCTCGCGTGGGCTATTTTTCTGTGTGCAACATGGATGTTGTCAGAGATCGAATTCAGACAAACGATATTTAATAATGTATCTATATTGACAAGCTATACCTATTGGAGTCTGATGTTGATTGCAATACCGATGCTTATTTATGTCAACGATATACAAGAGGGGCATTACCAGAAGTTTTTTATAATAGGTCTTATATATTCCTCCATCACATTCGTGGTCGGAACAATATTACAAGTATTTGACATTATGCAGTTCGTGCAAGAGCTACCATTCATTCATGTAGGCCTTTTATATTCTATTCTTTGTATTATTATAACGATTTCAATTGATACTGTAAAAAAGAGGATTCACAATTATTTTGCAGTAGCTATTGGAATTTATGGTATGCTGGTGACTGCTATCATGGAGATCATACTGTATTATATTGGCACAAATATGTCCCTCGGTACATTTCTGGCATTGGGACTGGTATTCTTACTGATTACGGCGATTATCAGAACCGGACAGGAATTCCTAGCTCAGGAAAAGAACAAACAGAAGGCAATTGCTTCTAGAGAAGCACAGGCAAAGTTTCTTGCAAATATGTCTCACGAGATCCGAACGCCAATTAATGCAGTCATTGGTATGAATGAGATGATACTTCGCGAGTGTGAGGATGAAAAGATACAGGAGTATGCATATAATATCAAAAGTGCGAGCAACATGTTGTCGGGACTGGTAAACGACATATTAGATTTCTCAAAAATTGAGTCGGGGCAGTTCGAACTGATTGAGGATACCTATCATCTGGCAACTTTATTGCAGGACGAATTAGTACTTTTAAATGCCAGAGTTGCAGGAAAACCGCTAACAACACAGATAGAAATAGATTCTGATATTCCTTCGATGCTCTATGGTGACGAGCTTCGAATCAAACAGATTCTTACAAATTTATTATCAAATGCCGTAAAGTACACAAAGGAAGGAACCATCACTTTAAAGGGTAGCTATACGCCGGAAAATGCGGATACGATTTTACTTACTTTTTCTGTAATTGATACCGGTATTGGAATTAAAAAAGATGATTTATCCAAGCTGTTCGACAGCTTCAAGCGTCTAGAATTAAGCAAAAATCGTAATATAGAAGGAACTGGTCTCGGATTAAATATTGCCAAACAGCTTGTAGAACTGATGAACGGAACAATCACAGTAACAAGCGAATATGGAAAAGGCTCTAACTTTACGATTTCCATTCCGCAAAAAGTAATGGATAAGAAGCCGATGGGAAATCTGACGGATGCGTTCCAAGAGAAGAAAAAGGAAAAAGCCGCTTCCACAGAGCACTTTACAGCACCGGACGCATCTGTGCTAGTCGTAGATGATAATATTATGAATCTTTCATTAATGAAGGAATTATTAAAACGTACAGAGATCAAAGTCGACCTTGCAGAAAGCGGCAAAGAATGTCTGAAGCTTACAAAAGAAAAGCAATATCACATTATTTTGATGGATCACATGATGCCGGAGTTAGATGGCGTTGAAACATTACAAATGCTACGAGCCGACAGTTCGAATCCAAACAAAGATGCCATTGTCATTGCTTTGACCGCAAATGCAACCGCTGGAAGTCACGAGGAATATCTGGAATATGGATTTAATGATTACTTTTCAAAGCCGATTCAAGTTGATAAGCTGAATGCAATGCTTGTTCAGTATCTACCGAAGGAGCTTGTAAAACAGCCGGCAGAACAATCGCCAATGGAGACCGCACCAACAGCGCAATCCATCCCAGAACAGCAAAGTCCAGAAATCGATTTGCTATATATTAACACAGAGGCTGGTATATCCTACTGTCTGGATTCAGCGGATTTGTATATAAAGATATTATCGTCTTTCTACACTCAGGCTCAAGCATATCTGCCACAGTTAGATATACATTTTGAAAATCGTGATTGGAAGCAGTATGCAATCATAGTACACAGTCTAAAGGGAAATGCATTAAATATTGGTGCAGCTAATTTTTCAAAATTATCGTTACAGCATGAGCTTGCAGCCAAGAGTGAGGATGAAGCGTTTATTGTAGCAGAATATGAGAAATATATTACGCTACTTAAAAAGCTGATTCAACAGGTAGAGAACATGATATAGAAGAAAGGGACTGCCATTCTAAGGCAGTCCCTTTCTTCTATATGCTACATCTGATGACGTACCACCGCATATTCATCATCTAGCTGATAGTATGGACATTCCTTGTAATGTCCCTGCATCATTCGCGCTGCATCATCCTCATCCATATCTACTTCACAGTAATACTGCTCGTCATCCTCATCATATACGTTGTACACGCATGAATCACAATTCGCTGCCATCGGCTACCTCCTTTTCCGCCATCGGTAATCCCCGTCTCTATTTCCACTGAGAAATCACGTCATCATAAAGTCTCAACAAAAAGTCATGCAGCAATTCCCGCTGTGTCTCCCAGTACTTCTCTGTAATCTCATCGCCATCTGGCTGTGCCTCTGTCACATCCATGACTGCATCCAAGATCTCTGGATTCAAGTCATCCATTGCCTCCTGTACGATCGCCTCAAAGTCACAATAGCTCTCGCTGGTCAGATACAATATAAAATTGTCCCGGTTCAGATTCCGTGCTTCATAGCTTCCTGTAAAAATATCATTGCCCGCGCTGGCGACCTCCTCGAACTCTTCCTTGACATTCTCGTACTCCACCACGCAGTAACTCTCTTCAAAAAATTTATCAAATACTTCCTTATCAATCTGCTGTTCCATTCTTTTCTCCCTTGCATTTTTGTAGATGCTGTGCTATTTTATCATGAGAAATCTTACTTGGCAATGCCCATATCTGGGAAGCCATGTTTCTATTATTACTTGCGTGTCGATCGGACGCGCCCAGAAAGGAATCTTTTACCATGACTATGTACGAAAAACTCCCTAAGGATCCAGTCATGCTCCTTAGCTTTATCAACACACAGCTTCGGGACACCTACGAATCCTTTGAAGCATTCGCCATTGCCTATCAGGTAGATGCCGATGCCACCATCGCCACGATGAAGTCCATCGACTATGAATATGATCCGGCAGTGAACCAATTTATATAATACCTTGCGCCCAAGCCTTTAGCTTGGGCTTTTTATTCGAGTGCCGCAGCATCCATGAGCAACTCACAAAGCGTGTTTCTCCTAGTTACTCTACCACCTCATCATTTAGATACTTTCTCACAGGCTTCCAATTCGGATAAAACTCCGTCATATATCCCCAGAACACCTGATTATGACTCGCCTCCAAAATATGCGTCATCTCGTGAACCACGACATACTCTAAGCACTCTGGTGGCTTACGTAGCAATGCCAAATTGATATTGATGTGATGAGTCTTTACATTACAGGAACCCCATCTAGTCTTCATCTGCCTTATGGTAATCCCTGACACCTTTACTCCCATGATGGGCTCCCATTTCGCTACCAATAGCTCTACCCGCTGCTTTAATTCCCTCTTTTGCTGATTTAACTCAGCGCGGCTTACTGTGGCATTCTCACGACGATGCTCCTTTGCGCTGGCATATTTCTGCTGATACTTCTTGATCCACTCAATACGCTCTGTGGCAAATGCCCGAATTCGGGCATCACTCATCTGATGGGGTGCCGAGATCAGCACCGATCCATCCTCCTTTTTAATACGAAGATACATATTTTTCATGCGCTTTTTCGTAACGGTAATCGTTACCCCATCAATGCAGATCTGATACGTCTTTTCTTTCATGTCATTCCTTCCTGTCAGCCTTGCGCTTACGCTCTAAAAACTGCTATACTCCGTCATACTGCGCCAAAATCTCTCTCAGATAGTTCTTATAATCAACCACGACCCGATCTGGCGCTTCGATCTTCACTGCCGCTCCAAGTCCAGCCACCCATCCAAAGAACTGACGGCTCACCGCCACGTTGACTCTCGCCTTAATATGGTCGTCATCCACCTTACGCATCGCCACATCCTTGCCAAAGCGGTCAATCATAACACCGGTAAGGTTGCTGTCGCAGTGCAGCGTCACTGTCTCCTCCTCGCCCGCAAACATGCCAAAGGTCTTTCTGGAATATCCTGCAACGTCAAAGTCCTCGAACTTCTCCTTGCCATCTCTCTCCTCCTGACGAAGACCTATCTTCAACATCTTGTCCACACGATAATGTCTGATCTCGCCACTTCTATCGTCATAAGCGATAAGATAATAATTCTCATCATCCCATGACAACAGCCACGGGCTTACCACATAAAAAGAACCGTCCCGGCGCAGCCTCATCTCCTTATTCACGCTCCACTCAAAGTACTGGAACTGTATCTTCACATTCTCCGCGATGGCATTATAGATCATATCTACATTATAATAAATATTCTCATTCACAGCCTTATTCCGGTTGGTGACCACCACCTGTCTATGTAGCTGTCTCGCCTGAGATTTGCTGCACAGATCCTCCAGCTTTCCTATCAATTCCCTAGACTTCTTGGTGGTGATGAACTTGGATGCCTGCACTGCATCCACTAAGAGCTTAAGCTCCGCCAATTCAAAGGGACGACTTGCCAGATAACAGCCTCCCGGCCGCTCCTTGATGCGGATAATATCAAGTCCATAGTCCGTCAGCAATTCAATATCGGAATAGATACTTTTTCGCTCCGCAGCAATTCCCTGCGTCCGCAGATATTCAATAATCTCCTGCGTAGTCACCGGATGCTCCTCATCCGTCCGCTCCTGCAGCAACTGCACGATATATAATAGCTTTAATTTTTGATTCTCTGACCTTGCCATAGGTAGCTCCTTTCCGTCCAGTTAGCTACTGTAATATGTCTTATTTTACTATATCTATTTTTTCATAAGAATGCAATCATCCATAGATTTTTACACATTTTCTCTTTTGTCAGAATTCCACCTTTTCTCGCTTGCACAACAATTGTTTCATGCTATAATGAAATTAACTTAATAATATGATTACCGAGAGACGTGAGCAAGGTAGAACATAGGCGATAATCATCGTTTTGTTTTCCTTGCTCATTTTGTATAAACGGAAAGGAGAATGTATTATGTATGATGTAGCAATTATTGGAGCCGGAGTCATCGGCAGCGCAATTGCAAGGGAGTTATCCAAGTACGAGGCAAAGATCTGTGTCCTCGAGCGGGAAGAGGATGTCTGCAACGGCACCTCCAAAGCAAACAGTGCCATCATCCACGCAGGATTCGATGCCACTCCTGGTTCCTTAAAGGCAAAGCTTAATGTCCGTGGTAACACCATGATGACCCAGCTTTCCGAAGACCTCGACATTCCATTTACCAGAAATGGTTCTCTCGTTGTCTGCACCAAAGATCAGGATCGCGCTGGTCTTGACACCCTTTTAGAGAAAGGTCAGAAAAATGGGGTACCTGACCTTAGAATTCTAGAAAGGGATGAACTGATTAAGCTAGAGCCAAACTTAAGTGATGATGTTACCTGCGCTCTTTACGCTCCGACCGGCGGTATCGTATGTCCATTCCATATGACAATGGCATTTGCTGAGAATGCATGTACCAATGGAGTTGCTTTCTTCCTGAATACTCAGGTCACTTCTATTAAGAAGGCAAAAGAGGGTTACACCATCGAGACACTTCACACAGACACCAATACCACCGAGACCTTTAACGCAAAGGTCGTCATCAACGCTGCTGGTGTCTACTCTGATGAACTGAATAATATGGTAAGCGAGAAAAAGCTTCACATCACTGCCAGAAAGGGCGAGTATTGTCTATTAGATAAGGATGCAGGAAATCATGTAACACACACGATTTTCCAGCTTCCATCCAAGATGGGCAAGGGTGTCTTAGTCTCCCCTACCGTACACGGCAACCTTTTAGTTGGTCCTACTGCATTAGATGTAGAGGACAAGGAAGCTGTAAATACCACACAGGCTGGTCTTGATTCCCTCAGTAAGACCGCTTCCTTAAGCGTAAAGAATGTTCCAATGCGTCAGGTCATCACCTCCTTCGCAGGTCTTCGTGCCCATGAGGATGGTAACGACTTCGTGATTGGCGAAGCTGAGGACGCTAAGGGCTTTATCAATGCAGCTGGTATCGAGTCTCCGGGACTTTCCTCTGCACCAGCCATCGGCGAGATGGTAGCAGGTATCGCACGGGATATGCTCTCTCTGACAGAAAAGTCAGACTTCATCTCCACCAGAAAGGGCATTCTTCGTCCAGAGACCCTTTCCATGGAAGAGCGCAACCAGCTGATTGCGGAACACCCAGAATACGGCAACATTATCTGCCGCTGTGAGATGATTACTGAGGGTGAGATCATGGATGCCATCCATCGTCCATTAGGCGCCCGCTCCTTAGACGGTGTCAAGAGACGTACCCGCGCAGGTATGGGACGCTGTCAGGCTGGCTTCTGTTCTCCACGTACCATGGAGATCTTAGAACGTGAAGTGCCAATGAGCATGTTTGATATCACAAAGAACGGTGTCGGCGGTGCAATCGTCATCGGCACGAACAAAGAGATTTAGGAGGGGTATGCTATGAAGAATTATGATTTAGTCATTGTCGGCGGAGGTCCAGCAGGTCTTGCTGCGGCTGTCTCTGCAAGAGATCACGGCATTGAGAGTATTTTAATCATCGAAAGAGATAAAGAGCTTGGCGGTATCTTAAATCAGTGTATTCACAATGGTTTCGGACTCCACACCTTTAAGGAAGAGCTGACAGGACCAGAATACGCTTCCCGCTTTATCGATCAGGTCTTAGAGCGCGGTATTGAATATAAGCTCAACACCATGGTCATGGATATTTCTGATGAGAAGGTGGTTACTGCTATGAACCGGGAAGATGGCCTGTTCGAGATTCAGGCAAAGGCTGTCATCCTTGCGATGGGTTGTAGAGAGCGTTCCAGAGGAGCTCTTAATATTCCGGGCTATCGTCCAGCAGGTATCTTCTCTGCCGGAACAGCACAGCGTCTGGTCAATATGGAAGGCTATATGCCAGGACGTGAAGTAGTTATCTTAGGTTCCGGTGATATCGGTCTTATCATGGCAAGACGTATGACCTTAGAGGGAGCAAAGGTAAAGGTAGTAGCAGAGCTGATGCCTTACTCCGGTGGTCTGAAGCGTAATATTGTACAGTGTCTTGACGACTTTGGTATTCCATTGAAGTTAAGTCACACAGTAGTTGATATCGAGGGCAAGGAACGTGTGGAAGCTGTCACCATCGCAGAAGTAGGTCCTGACCGCAAGCCAATCCCTGGCACAGAGGAGCGTTACACCTGTGACACCTTGCTTCTCTCCTGTGGTCTGATTCCAGAAAACGAGCTGAGCAAGAGCGCTGGTGTTACCATTAACCCTGTTACCTCTGGCCCTGTTGTAGGTGACAATTTAGAGACCAGTATCGATGGTATCTTCGCCTGTGGTAATGTCCTTCATGTACATGATCTGGTTGACTATGTATCTCAGGAAGCAACCACTGCTGGCAAGAATGCAGCCCTTTATATCCAGAATGGCTCCGCAAAGGATGTCAAGACTGTTGAGATCCTTCCAGTAGACGGTGTACGCTATACTGTTCCTAAGTACATCCGTCCTAGCGAGATGGAGGACACCCTGACCGTTCGTTTCCGTGTCGGTGATGTCTACAAGAACTGTTCCATTGCCACTTATTTTGATGATGAGCTCATCAGTAAGCGCAAGCGCCCAGTCATGGCTCCGGGCGAGATGGAGCAGGTCATCTTAGACAAGAAGAAACTTGGTGAGTATCCAGATCTTGGAAAGATCACAATCCGCATTGAAGAAGCATAAGGAGGGAGACTATGAGTACAAGAGAATTAACCTGTATCGGCTGTCCTTTAGGATGCGCCCTCACAGTTACTATGGATGGTGACACAGTATCTTCTGTCACCGGCAATACATGCCCAAGAGGTGATGCTTACGCCAGAAAGGAAGTTACCAATCCGACCCGTATCGTAACATCTACGGTTCGCGTCAATGGTGGCGTATGCCCTATGGTCAACGTCAAGACAGCTTCCGATATTCCAAAGGATAAGATCTTCGCCTGCACAGAGGCATTAAAGGACGTGGTCGCAACCGCCCCAGTAAAAATCGGTGATGTGCTTCTTGCAAATGTTGCCGGAACTGGTGTTGATATCGTAGCTGCAAGAAATGTAGCCACAAAATAGAATTGGCAATCATATAGAATCTATTATATAATGAACAGGGTATGAAATCCATTCGATTCCATACCCTGTTTATTCTTTTGGAAAACTGTTTGTTTCCCGCATTATATTAGTTTGGAGGTTCCCATGAAAAAGGAATTTAAAGAAGCCTTAGAAGATTCTCCTATCATCGCAGCAATCAAGGACGATGAAGGTTTACAAAAATGTTTGCACAGCGACAGCCGCGTTATCTTTATCCTGTATGGGGATATCGTAAGCATCGCTGATATCGTAGAAACAGTCAAGTCCTCCGGCAAGATTGCCATGGTTCACTTAGACCTTATCACAGGACTAAGCTCCAAGGAAATCGCCGTAGACTTTTTAAAGAAATATACAAAAGCGGATGGTATCATCACCACAAAGCCTCCTCTGATCAAGCGAGCAAGGGAGCTGGGCTTGTATACCATCCTGCGCCTTTTTATCATCGATTCCATGGCATATGAGAACATTGAGCGTCAAATAAAAAGCGCCAAACCAGATCTAATCGAAGTTCTTCCTGCTCTCATGCCAAAGATCGTCTCTAAAATTTGTAAAATGTCATCCACTCCAGTCATCGCTGGTGGGCTGGTCTCCGACAAGGAAGACATCATGTCTCTGCTACAAGCAGGCGTGACCAGCATCTCTTCCACCAACGAACAAATCTGGTTTTTATGATTTTTCGTAATTATTCAGTACCTTCATAATTACGATTCGCAACCCATATAAAATCAGCTTCGCTGATGGGGGTTGCTCACTCTCGAATCACTTTCTTACGGTCAAAACTGCAAGTGTTTTGACCTGTGCTGAGCAGTTATGATTTTTCAATCATATTCAAAAAGTAACGATATACCCGGACATCCTCAGTGAGTTCCGGGTGAAATGCTACTGCCAACTGTTTTCCCTGTCTGGCTGCTACAATTCTTCCATCTACTACCGCTAATATCTCTATATTTTCACCAACGCTCATAATATACGGTGCCCGAATGAATACCATCGGAACCTCCCCAAGTCCTTTTACCTCCTGCTTTGTGCAAAAACTGCCGAGTTGTCTGCCATATGCATTTCTTTTTACTTGAATGTCCATAGTTCCCAGATAAGTTCTATTCGCCTCTACTTCCTTTGCCAGTAAAATTAAGCCTGCACAAGTTCCCATCACCGGCATTCCTGATTCAATGCACTTTCTAATTGGTTCAAGCAGTTCCGATTCTATCATCAGTTTTCCTATCACAGTACTCTCCCCACCAGGCAAGATCAGCGCATCAAATTTTTTCTCCAGATCTCTTTTTTGGCGAATCTCAAAATGCTCTACATCAAGCATATCGAGCATATGCCCATGTTCCGCAAATGCCCCCTGTAACGCCAAGATTCCAACTACCATAACTCATCAGCCTTTCTTATACAACTATCTGCCACGTTCTGCCATGAGCAATTCTATTTCCTGCTCGTTGATACCGACCATCGCCTCTCCTAAATCCTCAGACAGTTCTGCCATGAGCTTCGCATCCGTATAATTTGTCACTGCTTTCACAATAGCTGCCGCTCTCTTTTTGGGATTACCTGATTTGAAGATTCCTGAACCTACGAATACCCCCTCTGCTCCAAGCTGCATCATAAGCGCTGCATCTGCTGGTGTTGCAACACCTCCTGCCGCAAAATTTACTACCGGAAGCTTTCCGTTCTCATGCACATAGTTAACCAACTCTACTGGCACCTGCAACTGCTTTGCAGCTTCATACAATTCATCCGCTCTCATTCCCACAATCCTTCGAATTTCTGCATTCATCGCACGCATATGACGTGTTGCCTGCACCACATCACCTGTTCCCGGTTCCCCCTTGGTACGTATCATAGTAGCCCCCTCTGCAATCCGTCTAAGTGCTTCTCCCAGATCCCTTGCACCACAAACAAATGGTACCTTAAATGCATGCTTATCAATATGATACAAGTCATCTGCTGGCGAAAGTACCTCGCTCTCGTCAATGTAATCAATCTCAATTGCCTCTAATATCTGTGCCTCCACAAAATGTCCAATTCTGCACTTTGCCATAACCGGTATAGACACTGCATTCTGTATCCCCTTTATCATTTTAGGATCACTCATACGCGCCACACCGCCTACAGCTCTAATATCTGCCGGAATCCTTTCCAATGCCATGACCGCGCAAGCCCCTGCCTCCTCTGCGATTCTTGCCTGCTCTGGTGTGGTAACATCCATAATTACGCCACCCTTTAACATCTGTGCTAATTGTTTATTTAATTCATATCTATTTTCTTCCATTGATCCTTGCCTCACTTTCTTTTTTGAGTGGCCACAAACCTATCATACGCGAAAATGGCTTTTTCAAAATATCCAGTTTTGCAAGAATTGACCAGTCCAGTTTTTCGTTTTTGGATAAAAAAGAAGAATACTGGTAAACTCACCAGTATTCTTCCTTCTAGTCATATATATTTATCTATAAGCTTATGCTGTCTGAGTCTCCTTATCCTTCATAACGATCTTAAGCAGGATAGGTGTCAGCAATGTTGTGACAATAACCACAAGAACGATTGGGGCAAACAATACGTTATCCAGCATACCGCTTGCATATCCCTTCTGTGCCACGATCAGTGCCACTTCACCACGGGATACCATACCGATACCGATCTGAAATGCTTCCTTACCATTACATCCGCAAAGCTTTGATCCCAGACCACATCCTACCACCTTGGTAAGAATTGCGATAAGCAGCAATACAATTGAGAATATCCAGATACTTGCATCCATTCCTCCAAGTGTTACCTTAAGACCTACACTGGCAAAGAACACCGGTGAAAAGATCAGGTAGGAAGGAATCTCACAACGTCTTGCTACATATGGTCCAACCTTCATACTGCAAAGCATAAGTCCTGCGAAGTATGCGCCAGTGATATCTGCAATACCGAAGAACTCCTCGGAAATATAAGACAATACAAAACAAAATGCAACACAGACAATAACGATTCGCCGCTTCCTATCCTGTGTCTCAACAGCCTTCTTGCCCTTTACCAATACAACAGTAAGAATACCAATCAAAATAAAGTATGCAACGATCTTAAGCAGTACGCTGACTGGGCTTACACTGGTATCCTTAAGACTTGTTACTACGGTAAGCACGATGACACCAATGATATCATCCAAAACTGCTGCTCCAAGAATCGTTGTTCCAACTTTTCCTTTGAGCTTGCCCATCTCACGCAAAGTCTCTACTGTGATACTTACTGATGTCGCGGTCAATACTACACCGACAAAAACTGCCTTTAATACTTCTGCATAATCGTTAAAGTCGGTCTTAAAATAAAATGCATATCCTAAGAATCCTCCCAATAATGGGACAACAACACCTATAACGGCAGTTACCAAAGAAGCAACACCATTCTTCTTAAGCTCACTTAAATCTGTCTCTAATCCAGCATTGAACATAAGAAGAATAACACCAATTTCTGCCATCTCTTCCAAGAAAACGCCTGTACTACCATCCAATGTAATCATGTTCAAACCAGAAGGTCCTAAGATTACACCTGCTACCAATGCTCCTACTACGGCCGGCATATGTATCTTTCTTGAAAATAAGCCGAATACCTTGGTTGAAATCATAATTATCGCTAAAAACAATAAAAATTCATACGATTCCATATCCATACTCCTTTTCTCTAATTGTAAAATTTTTATAAACATTCTTATAGCATTGCTATTTTATACCTTTATTTTACAAATTGTAAGTGGCGTTTTTGGTGAAAAACTAAGAAATTATTAAGGTTTTTTGTTACTTTTTTACTAAGTCCAAATCAAAAAATCCGCACGGTGCGGATTTAATATGAAGCAACCCCAGAAATCCATGATTTCTGGGGTTGTTTCGAGGAGTTTAGTTATGAAAATGTTAATCTATATAAAGGAAATTTTATCGAAAGACTCTTCAGATATACGACCTTTATTCCATACCTCTGCGTAACTCAATAGCTTCGTCCTGGTGCGACGTCGTTATTAACTTCTTTCGATAGTGTTAGTATACGAGAGAAATGTGTCCGAAGTATGTCAATTTTCAAAAAGCTTTCTAAAATAACCCTTTTTTATTTTTAGACTTTTTTAAGAATTGATTTCTTTTAATTTATAAAATTCGTCTCTCCTCTACGCATTCAGCAAAAGCAACTCTAATTCTCTTGCTTCCTCCGTTTCTAAGCTACTCTGTAAGGTCACATAGCCCCGCTTGGCGGAAGGATTTAATAGTCCACATTCTTCTAATCTGCGGTGGGTCTCCCTCGCCGTTCCTGCTCCACCGTCAAATAACTGCACCTGCTCTCCTAATACCTTCTGTATCATGCCCTTTACAAAAGGATAATGAGTACAGCCCAGCACCACACAATCTACTGGCTGCTCCTGATATTCTATAAACAGTCTTCGCAAGAACGCTTCCAACTCCTTGCTCTCCAATTCTCCCCGCTCCACGAATTCCACCAGTCCCGGACAAGGAAGCGGTAGGATCTGCGCCTTGGTCTCATACTTTTCCATCAGCAATCTGAACTTCTCCTCCCGCAGAGTCATCGGTGTCGCCATGACAAGCACTCTCGGATTCTCCTTCGCTAGAACCGCTGGCTTTAATGCCGGTTCAATCCCGATGACTGGCATATCTGGATACCTCTCCCTCAGAATCTGAATCGCTGCGCTGGTCGCGGTATTGCATGCCACCACCAATGCCTTGACTCCCTGATCTATGAGATACTCTGCGTCCTGACAGGTCAACCTCTGTACTTCCTCCAATGACTTTGTACCGTAGGGTGCGTTCTTAGAATCTCCATAAAATATATAATTTTCATTCGGCATCAATGCCACCAGTTCCCTCAGTACGCTGATTCCTCCTACTCCGGAATCGAACACGCCGATCGGGCGTTGCATTTTATCCATAAAAAAGCCTCCACTATCAGTATTCCCAGACTGCCTTACTGCCCTTATCGGTTCTCGTAACCAGCAATCTGTGGTCTATCTGTTCCTTTAATTCTGTCACATGTGAGATAATTCCCACGAGACGATCTCCTCCTGCCAGTTCATCCAGCACCTCAATCGCCTGCTTTCTGGACTGCTCATCCAAAGAGCCAAAGCCCTCGTCTATAAACATCATATCCAGATGCACCGCTCCTGCCTTTCTGGTAGCAATATCGGACAATCCCAGTGCCATTGCCAGAGCAGCAAGAAAGGATTCTCCTCCCGACAAGGTCTTGATATCTCGCTCGCTGTCCGTCACCAGACTATACACTGACAGATCCAGTCCCTCATTGGACTTACGTCCGGAACTGCTCGTCTCCTTTAACTTTAGCATAAACTGATGTCCGCTCATCGTCAATAGCCGCTTATTCGCCTCATGAATAATCTGTTTAAAATACTGCCTCTGAATAAAGGTCTCAAAATCAATCTTTGCAGAGCCAGCAAGTCTTCCATTCGCGGTACGGAAAAGGCTCTTGACCACCCAATCCTCTTCCTCAAGCTCCCGCTTTTTCTCAAGATAACTACTGCAATGTTCCATCACAGACGCATCCGTCACATAGGCAGTATGCATGGCAAGATGCTCCTTTTCCAATCTGCGTCGCTCCGTCTCAAGCGCTCCAGTCTGTTCCTTTAGCGCCGCCGTATCCTGCTCTTCCTTTCCTGCCACAGTCTTTCTTAGCGCGTCCAACTGCCCTTGATTCTCCTGGCAGGCTTTTTTATATTCTTCCGATGCCCGCTCTAGGCTCTTTTTGCTTCGCTCATTCAAAAGCGCTTCCTGATACGCCTCCTCGGATACAAAGCCTTGCTTTTCCAGAGCTTTTTCAAAAGTGCGGACTGCTTTTTCACATTCCTGCTGCAGCTGTTTGACCTTTTCCTCTTCCTGCATCCGCTGTCCCTGCTTTCGATCCAGCTCTGCCTTCAGTTCTTCATTTTCCTGCTGCATTCTGCGATAGGACTGCTTACGCCCTTCCTCGTCCCTGCGAATCCGCTGGATTACCCCCCGAGCCTCCTCTTCCGTTGGATAAGGCAGTCCATCCCTGATGCGTCCAGTCTCCTTAGCACATTCCTGATAATCCCGGTGCAGCCCCTCCACCTGTTCTCTGCCAACAGTCAACGTCACTTCTCTTCCTAGTTGTTCCCCAACACTCGTTTCATCATCCGATAACTGGGAAATTCTGATATTTTCCGTGGCAGTATTCTCCTGTTTTGCGAGGTATGTCCGTAACGCATCTTCACTGTCCTCACAGACACCCTTCGCTTCCACAAGAAAACGCTGTCTTTCCTGCTCCAGCAGAACCTGCGCCTCTCCTGCCTTGGTCTTCCACTGCTCGAACTTCTGATATGCCACCTCGCTGCGTTCCTCCGCCTTGGCACGGGCTTCCTTTGCCCCCTTGACCTCCGCTTCACTCACCGCAGCTTCAGAAAGTATCGCTGGGGTAGGATGATTTAGTGAACCACAAACGGGGCAAGGCTCATTTTCCCGTAAATTCTGTGCCAATATTCCTGCCTGCTCCTCCAAGAATCGCTGATAGACAGCCTCATATTGATGGGACGCTTCCCTTGCCTCTGCCGCTGCCAGTTCCCAAGTCTTTGCCGCCTTATCCCGTTGCTGCTCTGCCTTGGATGCCTCCGTGATCCGACACAAAAGACTCTGCGCCATCCGCTTAAGCCCCTGCTCATACTCTCCCTTGGCGATCTCATAAGCGATCTTTGCCTGATGCTCTCTCTGTTCTGCCTGTACCAGTGCCTCGTAGTCAGAAATTCCTTCTTCGATCCGATGCAGCTCCTTGGATGCCTGTTCCGTGGCAATCGCATTTTCCTGCTCCCTCTGCTTCAACAGTTGTTCACACTGCTTAAATTTTTCTCTAGCATCCCCAAGCCACAATTCCAGCTCCTTACATGCCTTTTGGGAACATACCCTTTCGCTTTCCTTTTCCCTTAACCGCTGCTCCTCCACAGCCACCTTGTCGGCTTTGATCGCAGCCTCAAGCTGCTGCCGCCGCTGTTGTTCCCGATCGGCTTCCTCTTTCAGCTCCTTGCCTCGCGCTTCCCGCTTTCTAAGCTCTGTAAACAAGCGATTGACTTCCTCTGCCTGTACCAGCTTTTCTCGTACTTTTTCTATTTCCTTCCGCTTTGTTTCCTGCTCCGCGGCTAATTCCTTCTCCCATTGATGAATCTGTGCCACTGCCTCCTCAAGGGGCATTCCTTCCAGTTCCTCCTTAGGCAGAATCACTCTTCCCTGCTCCTGCGCCATAGCTCGTCCATTTTCCGCTATCGCTTCATCCATCGCCAGAGAACGCCGTCTTAAGTTCTCCTGAATCCGCCAGTAATCCCCAGTGCGAAATAGCTTTGAGAAAATAATCTTGCGGTCATCGGACTTTGTATACAGTAGCTTCAGAAAATCTCCCTGAGCAATCATCACGATCTGGGTGAACTGCTCTACGGTAAGACCTATGATTTCCTCGATCTTGGCATCTGTTCCACTTCTCTTTTCTGGGAATACACTGCCATCCGGCAATATCAGTTCCACCGCTGCCGGAACCTTCTGCTCCTTGATCTTGCCATTTTTCAATTCCTTCGTAATCATATATTCAGGATTGCGTCGGATTCGATAGCAAGCTTTCGCATATTCAAATTCGAACTCCACGTAGGTCATCGCAGTTCCCGCAGCATACTGGCTGCGCATCATGGCACCATTGCGCTCTCCACCACTGGTCTGATTGTAAAGAGCATAGGTAATGGCATCAAAGATTGTTGTCTTTCCTGCCCCAGTATCGCCGCCGATCAAAAACAGTCCGCTCTTTTGTCTTGTAAAATCAATCTCTGTCTGCCCCGCATAGGAGCCAAATGCAGACATTATCAACTTTCTTGGCTTCATTCCTCCGCCCCCTCTATCTCCTGATTAATGACCTGACGAAGTATGACATCCTCCTGTTCCGTCATTTCCCGTCCATTCATCTCCGCAAAAAACATGCGAAAGGCCTCATATGGATCTAGCTCCTCTAGTTCCTCATCCTCCAAGTCCAACAGCTTTCTGGTACGGGCATTGTCAATCCTTATCTCTAATATATGGTCGAACTGTTCTTCTAGGCGCTCCTTCGGCTGATACGCCTCCACCTCATCCGTCAACGTAATGCTGACAAAATCATGGCAGTTCTCCTCCGTCACGCCCTCAAGTATCTCCTTTAAAGTTCCAGTCAACTTTCTCACCCTTCGCAGTGGAGTCAGTGGTAGCTGACGTATCAGAGGCTCGCTTCCCTTCTCTTTTAGCTCCACCACTGTGACGCTCTTTTCCTCCCCCACCTCACTGACAGAGTACTGCAACGGTGTGCCACAGTAGCGATAGTACGCCTTCCCCATCTTCTGCGGTCTGTGTATATGTCCTAGCGCCGCATAATCAAATGGCGCAAGCGCCGCCACGTCCACATTTTCAATTCCACCTACAAAGCGCACCTCAGAATCGCAGGTCTCCGGTTCCTTACCGCCTGCCGTGTAGAACTGATGGCTGACCAACACGTTACGCTTCCCATCGTCTATCTCCTCCCTAGCCAAAAGCATACGCACCGCGGCATCATAGCTCGGAACCTCCTCCGCAAAGACATGGCGCACATACCCCGGCTTCACAAATGGAAGCAAATAAAAATCCACCTCTCCATAGCCATCCCTCAGTGTGACCTTCTGTATCATTTCCTCCTGCGTCACAGGTGGCATACCCGCAATATGGATCTGATGCTTTGCCAAAATGCTGCTGGCAAAGTCCAACCTTTTGGCACTGTCGTGGTTCCCCGCAATTATCAATATGACCGCCTGTGGCACCCGCTCACATAACTGCGTCAAAAAATCATCAAAAATAGACACCGCCTCCGCAGATGGCACTGGACTATCATAAATATCTCCCGCCAAAATGACTGCATCTGGCTGTTCTTCCTGCGCCATGGCTACAATCTGGCGAAATATCTGCCTCTGCTCTTCGCTCATATTATAGCGATGTAATTGTTTTCCTATGTGAAGATCTGATAAATGAAAAAATTTCACAGCTTTCCCCCTATATTTTGCGTCTATATAAATTCTACTACACAATAAAAAAGTTTTCATCTATTGGTATTCATGTTATAATAATTTTAGTATAAGTACTGGAGGTGGCTTGGCATGCAACAACAAGGATTATTCGGTAATTATAGATATTGTGAATTTTGTAGAAGACCATTATCATTAGACTATGAGGGTACGCTTTGCCCTGGCTGTGTTGAGAATGAACTTTTTAGCAGAGTCAAGGAGTATATCCGATCCAATGATGTGACAGAATACGATGTTGCTGAGCATTTTGAGATTCCACTTTATCGTGTAAAGAAGTGGATCAGAGAGGGACGTATTGAGTATAAGGATAACAAGCTCAATACCATCACCATGCACTGTACTATCTGCGGTGCATCCATCTCCTTTGGCACACTCTGCACGAAGTGTCTTCGCCAGAAGGGTACTTCTGGTCACTCCGCACCTCGCGAATCAGAACCAAGCCGTATGCGTTATCTTGAAGATGCGAAGTATAATTAGATATACATAAAGAGTCCGATAAACGGACTCTTTTCTTATGTCTGCTATACTATTTGATCACTACTCGTGGATACTTTACAAGGATTGCATCCAGCATATCCTCATCCGGCTCAATCTCGTAACGGTGAATTCCCTTCTCACCCTTAAATACAAGCTCATACACCTTTGCCTCACGATCACCTGATGTCAGGTTCTTATAGGTAAGGCTGTTGTCGTTCTCATACTTATAAACGCTTCTATCACCCTTTGGCGCAATTGCAAGAACATCATCCATCTGAACCATAGCAATTCCCTTACGCTTACGCTTTGCCTTAATCTTCGCCATACGAAGCTCACCATCATAATATGTATATTCATATTCAACGCCTGACCAGAAGGTCAAAAAATACCATAACACTGCACACAACACTGCTGGAATCAAGAATATGAATGGTGCCATCATTGCCAGTATGAACAATAAACATGTGACTACAAACAATGCAATGTTAAGAACCTTTCTTCCCCCTGTTACTTTCTTAGGAACAATCACTAACTTCTCGCGCATAATTAACCTCATTTCCGCATATCGCTATCTTCTGTACCTGCACTCTACCTGTGCCTGTACTCACTGTGTTTTATTTTATCATGTATAATTCCCATAGAAAAGCTTTTTTGCAATGTTTTCCAAAATTTTTAGATTCTTTAAAAAGTTTTTTCTTGACAGTTTTCGCCACTTCATGTAGAATAAATTCCTGTGAGATGCCCAGTTAGCTCAGTTGGTAGAGCAGAGGACTGAAAATCCTCGTGTCTCTGGTTCGATTCCGGAACTGGGCACGTGCGGGTGTAGTTCAATGGTAGAACACCAGCCTTCCAAGCTGGATACGTGGGTTCGATTCCCATCACCCGCTCTTCTAATATAAGTATTAAAACGAGTTCTTAACAGAACTCGTTTTTTTATGTTTAAGAAACATGAGCTTCCCCACGTCTCTTCCACATTCTAAAAATTTTATACTTTTTTCATTCTTTTTCCCTTTTTTCCATGGTTTCCCTATGTTATCCTTTTGTATATAGAAACGGATTGGAGTATTTTACTATGGAAAAGAAAACAGATTTTAAGGCACTCTCGACCAAAGCTAAGATTGACTATATCAAGGATTACTATAAGTGGCACATCTTCGGTGTCGTCGCTGTCATTGCCCTTATTGGCTATCTCATATATCACTACGCAACTTACCATGACCCATTGTTGAATGTTATCATGATTAACTGCAATGACCCATTTACCGTAGATGATTCCGGATATTCCGAATTCTTAGAAGCCTACGATTATGACCCAAAGGAATACCCGATCTCGCTGAATGCATCTCTTCAGTTCTCAGATGAAGACCCGTCCTTAACTTATAGCGACAGTCAGGTGCTCACCGCCATGGTGGCTACCGGAGATCAGGATCTCTTCTTTGGAACAGGCAACACATTTTTAGATTATGCAAGTAGCGGTGCACTTGTGGATCTATCCACCGTATTGCCGGAGGAAGTACTAGAAAGATACGCCGACCACATCATCTATTCCACAGACGATGGTGCCGTCGAAGCATATCCTTGTGCTATCGAGCTGACAGATAACGAGTGGGTACAGAAGTATAATTACTATGATACCTGCTACTTTGGTATCTTCTATCAGAATCAGAATATAGAAGCCTGCACGCAATTTGCAGAATTTCTGCTCAATTACTAGATTATAAAATGGGTGTCGCAAGACATCCATTTTTTTGTGCGCAGTTCTTACTGCGAGAGCTTAAGAAAAATTGTCAGCCTTTGAAGTGGAACACTGCAGCGACTTTGGAGCAAAATTTGAGAATTTCTTTGCTCCCGCTTCTGGAATTAAGTGCCGTGTCTCTTTGAATAGCAGACAATCCAACGGTATATGTCCGCGCCGAGAAAAGCAAAACAACGCGCTTTCTAGTTTCCATCAGGTGCGAACATATGCCTAGGATTGCTCTGATTTTCAAAAGACATGGCTCATCGTAAATTTCAGAAGCGGAAGCATTAGAAATCCCAAATTTTGCGCTCTGGCGATGCAGTGGCCACTTTCAAAGACTGACAATGATTCGGTATCTTCATACAGTAAGAACTGCACACACAAAAAGAGGTATCTTGCGATACCTCTTTTTAATTACTCTATAATTGTGACAGAATATGCTGGCATAGTCAGCGTTCCATCTTCTAATGTGGCGGTGGCATCTGCCGATGTCAACAGCACACTGCCAATCTGAAGTTCTGCATCTGCACCCTCCAAACTGATTCCAGACAGATCTACGGTCTGTGCTTCCGCAGATATATTAAATGCTAGCAGCACTTCCTGTCCGTCATAGCTCTTGCGGATGATACACACATCCTCCCCTGACAGATCACCTTCCAAGGCAACTCTGCCTCGCATGATTGCAGGGTAACTATTTCTGATCTGAATGGTCTCTTTTACAAAGTTATAGATGGAGTTGCCATCGTCCTGCTGCTCTTCCAAGCTTCCGTATATCATATTGATATCTTCCATCGCTGCAGGTCCCTGACACATACCAGTCGCATTTTCCTCTGCCGTCCAGTACATCGGAGCACGCTTGTTCTCGTCTATACCGGAGCCCTTCATACCGATTTCCTCTCCATAATAGATGAATGCACTTCCTGTCATCAGCAGATTCATCGCCTGAGACATCTTGATCTGATTCACTGCATAATCACCTGCATAGTAGCCTGCACCTCTTGCCGTATCATGATTAGTGTAGAACGGTGCATCGATATAACTGTCACTGTGGGCATCCAATGCCTCCTGTAACTTTACCAGCGAGTTTCCGTAGGACTTTGCACCGCTGATCGCACTTCCTCTTACCGCACCGGTGATGATGCCGCTCTGCTCTGCAAATGCAAAGTTAAAGCAACTATCAATACCACTCTCGTAATACTCAGCATATGTATCCATATCTGTCCATACCTCGGCAACAATATAGGCATCGGACTTCTTTTCCTTTACCATGCTGTTGAACCATGTCAGCACTTCCACATTCGCAGTGTTATTTCCGCTGTAATATTCCTTCGCAGCATCCAGACGGAATCCATCCACGCCCTTTTCCAGCCAGAAATCCACAATCTGCGAGTACTCCTCCCGAACTGCCTCATTTCCTAAATTAAGATCCGGCATCTCGCTCCAGAACTGCGCCTCATAATACCAATCTGTTCCCGGAAGCTCACAATAACCTCCCAGCTTTTCTCTTGAAAAATAGTAGTAATCCACATATGGACACTCTGCCGCATCTGGCTCTGCTCCCTCTGGCAGCCCCTTCAAATAATCTGCTGCCGTCTGGAACCACTCATGCTGTGATGATGTATGGTTGATGACCATATCGATAATGACGTTGATCCCTCTGTTGTGGCACTCCTCCACAAAAACTTCAAAATCCTCCATGGTACCGTACTCAGGATCAATATCATAATAATCAATCACATCATACTTATGATAAGTCGTAGATGGCATAATCGGCATCAGCCAGATTCCATCACATCCCAGATCTGTGTCTGTGGCAGGGTCACCATCATTAAGATAATCCAGCTTCTCCGTCGCTCCCCTTAGGTCTCCGATACCATCCCCGTCACTGTCATAAAAGCTGTATACGAACAGTTCATACCATGTGCGGTAATTATCCTCCGACACAAGCACTTCCTTCGTATTGACTTCCTCCATCAAAGATAAGGCTGTCACCGCATCTTCTACACTCTCTGCAGCATTATCCTGTGATGCAACACCCTCTTCTGTTCCTATGGCAACATCGCTTGTTCCTGCCGAAGTTCCGCAACCAGCGCTGCTACACAGCAACACTCCACCAAGCAACAATGCCATCGCTCTTTGCATTCTCTTTTTCATGCCCCTTCTCCTCTCCATGCATCATACTATCTCTATGATACTAAAAAGGATTTCATTTCACAAGCCATTATTTTCGTAAAGTTTCGTCTTTTATTTTTCCTTTTTACACAAGTCTGACACCACCTTGTAAATCTGTATCATAACAGTCGGAAGTACGGCAAGAATTGCCACCATACCAAGCTGACCACCACTCATCGGCTCCACCGCAAACAGATGCTGCAATGGTGCAATAAATAGAACTGCTGCCAGCAATAATACACCAAGAACAAAAGCTCCAAGGCTGTACCAGTTGCCAGAGAAACCTATCTTAAAGATGGAGTGCCTGCTTCGGCAGTTAAATCCATGGAACAATCTCGCCAAGGTCAGTGTTGCAAATGCCATTGTACTTGCCAATGCAGCATTGGTCTGCAGCCCCATATGGAATGCGATCATAGTACTGACGGCAATCAATCCACCCTGTAAAAACAACTTCGTTATGAAGTCTTTTGTCAAAATACCTGTCTTTGGATCTCTTGGCTTATCAGACAGCACATCCTGCTCCATTGGCTCCATACCGATGGCAAGTGCCGGAAGGGAGTCCGTCAGCAAATTGATAAATAACAGGTGTACCGGTTCAAAAGGATTTGGCAGCGCCATAATGGAGGTATAAAGCACCGCCATAATACCCGCCATATTTCCTGACAACAGGAATAAAATCGCATTTTTGATATTCTTGTATACATTTCTACCATTGGCAACCGCCTTGATAATGGTAGCAAAGTTGTCATCCGTCAATATCATAGAAGCTGCGTCCTTTGACACTTCTGTTCCTGTGATACCCATTGCTACGCCGATATCTGCCGCCTTTAATGCCGGAGCATCATTCACGCCGTCACCCGTCATGGACACAATACGTCCCTTTCTCTGCCAAGCCTGTACGATACGAATCTTATTTTCTGGTGATACTCTTGCAAAAACTGCGATGCGCTTGATCAACTGGTCTAGCTCTTTGTCTGTCATGGCATCCAGTTCTGTTCCCACTACTGCGATATCACCTTCCTCAAAAATACCAATTTCCTTGGCAATGGCTGTCGCCGTGATCTTGTGGTCTCCGGTAATCATGACCGGACGAATTCCTGCACGCTTGGCATCTGCTACCGCTGCCTTGGACTCCTCACGAGGAGGATCGATCATGGCAACCAGGCCAAGGAATGTAAAGTCACATTCGCACTCTAAGGTAAGAACCTCATCCTTCTCTGTCTCTCTATAAGCAAATGCAAGTACACGCAGTCCATTTTCGGAGAACTCCTGATTCTTCTGCTCAATTTCTTCTCGGTCAGCATCCGTCATCTTACGGACACCAGCGCCATCCCATATTTTTACCGTGCGGTCTAAAAGCACATCCAGCGCTCCCTTGGTCAACACCGTCGGTACACCGTGGAGCAGATACTTGGTACTCATCAGCTTACGATCCGAGTCAAATGGAAGTTCCTCCCTACGAGCCATCACATCACGGAAAAAGTCATCGTTTACATTCACCTTACGCACCATCTCAAGCAGAGCAGACTCCGTTGGATCACCGATCACCTTGCCATCCTCGCATCTGGAATCATTATTTAATATTGCATCATACATCAGATATCTGTGAAGCTGTTCCTGAATATTAAGTCCTTCCGGCTCAATGGTCTTATGATCAATATAAATCTGCTGCACCGTCATTTTATTCTGGGTCAATGTTCCAGTCTTATCGGAGCAGATCACAGATACACAGCCAAGGCTTTCCACTGCCTTCAAATCCTTAATAATGGCATTTTCCTTCGCCATCTTCTGGGTTCCCATTGCCTGAACAATTGTCACGATAGAGCTTAACGCCTCTGGAATGGCTGCTACTGCCAACGCCACTGCGAACATCAGCGCATCAATCATCGGCATATCACGGTACAGACTAAGTCCAAATACCAGCGCCGAAATTGCCATAATGATAATTGCCAGCTTCTTACTGAAATCATCCATAGACACCTGAAGGGGAGTCTTCTTCTCCTTCGTATCGTTGAGCATACCAGCAATTTTTCCAATCTCTGTATCCATTCCCGTGCCAGTCACCACTACAACAGCTCTTCCGTAGGTCACAAGGCTTCCAGAATAGACCATATTGGTACGGTCGCCTAATGCTACTTCTCCCTCAATGACACCCTCTGCCTTGTCCACATTCGTGGATTCTCCCGTCAGAGAGCTTTCGTTCACCTGAAGAGAATAGTTGTTCAATATTCTTCCATCTGCCGCCACGAGATCTCCCGCCTCTAACAGCAGAATATCACCCGGCACTACATTCTTTGCCGGAATCTCTATCTTCTTTGCCACTCCTGATGCATCCCGTCTTAACACCTTAGCATTCGGCGAAGAGAGGCTCTTTAAGCTGTCCAAGGACTTCTCAGCCTTTACATACTGTACCGTTCCTAAGATGGCATTGAGCACGATTACCACCAAAATGACCAACGTACTTTCCAAATTTCCAGAAAATGCGGATATCACTGCCGCCACAATCAAAATTGCGACCAACAGATCTAAAAACTGTCCCAGAAATACCTGCAACACAGTCTTTTTCTTTCCCTCTGCCAGAATATTTTCTCCATACTCAGCAAGACGTTCCGACACTTCCTTTTCATCCAGTCCCTGCTCGGTGACCTGCATATTCTTCAATACATCCTCCGTAGAAATCTGATACCAATCTTTCATCCCTTTTTCCTCCATTTCTATTCTACCCAAAAACAATTCCTCCACGCGTGGAGCGCATTTTTAATCCATAGGAAAATCAAATACTTTCTTACGCTAATGCAACAAGGTCTTTCCTATGAAAAAAAAGAGACTTTCAGCGCAGATACACTTACTATGTATCATGCGCTAAAAGTCTCATAACCATCATCTCATGGTATGTACCGCCAGATCGAATCGACCGCGTATGTTGACGCTACATTTACTATTACTCCCTCTTAGCTATCTATTGTCAAGGATTGCTTGCAGTATAACGATTTTTTTTTTACCCGTCAACCACTTTTCAAATATTTTAACACAATTTTTACACTTTTAATCTAATGCCATCTGCCACCATTTACCCCCTGCCCCTCCAGACCTACCTGTGCCATCTGACTTCCTTCGCTTTTCTTTTCTCTATATCCCTGCTCATCCTTTTTCCCTAAGCAGGACAGCAGTACCAGCAGTTCATGCGCCAATAGGGGCATAGATGCCAAGACCAGCAGTTTCACCCATTCTAGCAGTGTCAGCTTGCAGGTTCCAAATAATGTTACCAGATAGGGAACCTCTGTCACCAACATCTGAAGCCCGATTCCCACCACAAAGGCAAGAATCATCAGACGATTTTCCAGATGGTTCATTCGAAACAGGGAGACTTCCACATCTCGCATTCCAATGGCATGAAAAAGCTGTGCCATGCCAAGAACTGTAAAGGCATAGGTCTGACATCGATTCAACAGTTCAGGAACCATCAGCAGCTCTCTAATGCCTGTCAGCGTGATTCCCGCGCCCTGCTGTATGAGCATCCCCACCGGAATCTGCAAAAATGCCACCATACTGATCGTAGCAATCAAAACACCATAAAAAACAGTACAGCTCCAACCGCCCCCCGCAAACAAGCTCTCATCCTTTTTCCGAGGCAGTCGATCCATATAGCTCTTATTTTCTTCCTCATCAATCCCAAGCGCCAAGGCGGGCAGGGAATCTGTAATCAGGTTGATCCAAAGGATGTGGCTAGATTTTAGTGGGGCAGCCAATCCCATGGTCACCGCTGCTAACATCGTGATAATCTCGCCAAAGTTGGAGGACAACAAAAATAACACCGACTTTCTGATATTTTCATAGATACTTCTCCCCTGGGCAATTGCCTTTACGATGGTGGCAAAATTATCATCCGTCAGCACGATATCTGCCGCATTTTTCGCCACATCCGTTCCTGCCATCCCCATGGCAATTCCCACATCCGCAGACTTTAACGATGGCGCATCGTTGACTCCATCCCCAGTCATCGCTGTGATGCTTCCATTTTTCTTACAGGCTGCCACGATTCGTACCTTATGCTCTGGGGAAACATGGGCAAATACCTTCGTTCTTCCTATTTTTTGCTCCAGCTCCCCCTCCCCCATATGCTCTAATTCTTCCCCAGAAATGCACTCTGAAATGTCCCTTGCAATGCCAATCTCTTTTGCAATTGCAAATGCAGTATCCATGCGATCTCCGGTAATCATGATGGTCTTAACTCCCGCCTCTGCAAATTCCGTCACCGCCGTTATCACCTCCGGCCGCACTGGATCTGCCATGCCCACCAATCCTAAAAAGATAAGACCATTTTCCTCTAAGCCGATGGCATTTTCCCGCATTCCTAGCGCCAATACCCGAAGTCCCTTCCCCGTCAGTTCCCCAAGGGCTTTTTGCAGCTGCTTTTTGTAGCTGGGATTCATAGGCTTCTTTTCCCGATCGATCTGTATGTACTTACAACGCTCCAGAATTTCATCTGGAGAGCCCTTGGTGTAGGATATTCCCTTCCCCCTTTCCCGATGCAGGGTGGACATCATCTTGCGCTCCGAATCAAATGCAATCTCTTCCATACGGGGAAGGTGACGTTCTACCTCCTCGCGGCTGATGGCATACCTCGCTGTCATGTCAAGGAGTGCCAGCTCCGTCGGATCGCCCCTACGCTTTCCTTCTGCAAGGGAGGCATCATTACAAAGAGCAAATCCATATAAAAAATGTCGGTTCTGCACCGCATCCAATTCCATAACATCTCTCATCTGTCCGTCCACATAGCATTTTGTCACAGTCATGCGGTTCTGCGTCAGTGTTCCCGTCTTATCCGAGCATACCACGCTGACACATCCCAAGGTTTCTACACTAGGCAATCGCTTTACGATGGTATTCACCTTCACCATACGGGATACGCTTAAGGCAAGCACCATGGTAACGATAGCTGGCAATCCCTCCGGCACCGCCGCCACCGCCAGAGAGATGGCTGTAATCAGCATTTCTCCAATATCTCTTTTCTGCAACACTGCGATAATAAATAGGAGTACACATAAAAAAATAGATACCGTGCTGAGAATTTTCCCCAGATCTGCCAGCCGTTTCTGTAACGGTGTCATCTCTGTCTTGGCATCCTGAATCATGCGGGCAATCTTGCCTATTTCCGTATCCATTCCGATTGCCGTGACCACGCCCTCGCCTCTACCATAGGTCACATTGGTGGACATATATGCCACATTCTTGTCTGTAATATTTTTGGATACGGGGACGGACTCTCCCGTCAGGGCAGCCTCTTCGATTTTTAAATTTACTGCGATGATAAGCTTTAAGTCTGCCGGCACCTGACATCCCGCCTCCAGCATGACCACATCTCCCGGCACCAGATCCGCCGCCAGAATCTCCCTTACGCTCTCACCCTCTCTAATATATGCATGGGGGCTTGTCATCTCTTTTAGCGCCTCTAGGGCACGCTCTGCACGGCCTTCCTGTATCACGCCCACGATTGCATTGACTGCCACCACCGCCAGTATGATAATCATATCTCCATATTCTCTCAGCAATAGAGAGATTGCCGCTGCCACAAATAAAATGAATATTAGGGGATCATTCAGTTGTCCTAACAGCTTCCCAATTACCGATTCCTTCGCTTCATCCTCCAGTACGTTATTTCCCCGCGCTTTCCCATCTGCCCGATATTGTTCTGCCATGTTCATTTCTCCCGTCACTTCAAGTCTGCACAGTCTTTTACTGCTAACTCATTCTATGAGGACGGGCTTATTTTTATGACTAAAATGCAAAAAGAGAGGGAACTTAAGCTCCCTCTCTTCTCAACTAAATATTACATAAACCAAAAAATTAAAGGTGGGTGTGCCCCTTCCCACATTTCTTTTGACCCAAAGGGTGCGTAGCAGCACAATCTCTACTTCAATAATTTTTTGGCAACTGCCTTATTATCATCTCGTATTTTACTTGAATTACTCATTCTTGTAAAGCACTTCATTTCTTTCTAGCATCTTTTTCAAATTTTTATTCCTTACTCGATACGAAGTCATAACCGAGTTTTTCAACCCCTTCTTGTCTATACTTAATGCAACCCTTACGACTACACTAATATTGGTATCTACAAGTTTCTTTATCATGAAAATTGTCCCAACATGCTTTTCATCCTTAATAACAATATCCGGCTGTGTTACTACTAACGCACCATATAACAAAAACAATTCGTAATCTTGCGGATGCCGTTCCATTATATGTTCAGTTCGTTCATCCGTGAGTATAACTTCATCTGTTTGTATCTCTCCAAAGGCTTTCACCAATGGTTCTATATTCATCTTGCCTAGTAACCTTGTTCTGTCCTCCGCTTCATAAAATCTCATGTAATCGTCTCCTTTAGCTATTACAAGTCAGCGATACACTCCGCTTGTGTACCGGTCCAAATTTTTAATTATAATTCTTAATTATATCTTACCAACTATTTTTGTCTTTTTCAAGACCCAAAACATTAAAATTTTAAATCTAATCATAATCTGGATTCATATATAGCAATTCTCCAATCCTGTATCCAAATATAATTTTTCAAGCAACTCCGCTTCAATTGCTACGGTTACAAATTTTTGTTTTTTCTTGCGATTTCTTAATTCAGTTCTCCTATATATTCCTAGCATCATAAAAACAACCTTCTTACTATATTAAACTAAAAATAAGGAAATGTTGAATATTCAACATTTCCTTATTTTTAATACATAATGCCGGCGACCGGAATCGAACCGGTACTGTGTCACCACAACAGGATTTTAAGTCCTGCGCGTCTGCCAGTTCCGCCACGCCGGCGAATTATTGAATGGGCAGAGGTGGATTCGAACCACCGAAGCAATTTGCAGCAGATTTACAGTCTGTCCCCTTTGGCCACTCGGGAATCTGCCCATTTGTCAAGTTAGCCCTGACAAAAATAGATTATAGCATACCCTTAGCGGATGTGCAAGTCTAAAAATGTATTTAGGTATTAAAAAGGACTTTCCATTTAGGAAAGCCCTTACATTAGAAAGTAAAAAAGACAGCCTGTCGATCTGCTGTCTTTTTAGGAGAAGGTATTTTTACTATGGGGTATAGCAAAAACTATATATAATGTATTGGGGGGTTTTTACAGGTATTATAATACCATGGTCCCCCGGATAAGTGTGCACAAACTTCACAATTTTTGCTACCCAAAATTATACATTTTGTACAGTACCTAAGTACCCCATTTTTCTTTTTCACTAAAATAATGCACAATTACGATCAAATAATGCCTCAAATTCCTTCTGACCAATCTTTTCCTTCTCTAACAAAAGATTAGCGCAGGCATCTAAAACATCACGGTTTTCTGTAATGATCTGTCTCGCCTTGGCATAACATTCGTCAATGATACGCTTGATTTCCTGATCGATGGTGCTTGCAACACCCTCGCTATATCCTCTAGTGTGAGCCAGATCACGTCCAATGAACACCTCATCATCGTCATTGTCATAGCAGATGAGACCAATGTTCTCAGACATACCGTACTTGGTCACCATGTCCTTTGCCATTCTGGTCGCCTGCTTGATATCCTGGGAAGCTCCTGTGGTAATATCATCGAAGACAAGCTCCTCTGCCACACGTCCGCCCAGAGAAACAATAATATCCTGTAACATCTTACCCTTGGTATTGAACATATCATCACGCTCTGGCAATGGCATCGTATAACCTGCTGCCCCTGCGCCAGTCGGAATAATCGATACGGAATATACTGGTCCCACATCTGGTAACAAGTGGAACAATAATGCATGACCTGCCTCATGGAATGCAGTGATGCGCTTCTCCTTGTCGGAAATGATACGGCTCTTCTTCTCAGCACCGATACCCACCTTCACAAAGGACTTCTTGATATCATCCTGCTTAATGAAAGCACGATCCTCTCTCGCTGCCACGATGGCTGCCTCATTCAGAAGATTCTCCAGATCAGCACCAGTAAATCCTGCTGTGGTCTGAGCAATCTGCTTTAAGTCCACATCATCACCCAGTGGCTTATTCTTAGCATGTACGCCGAGAATCTCTTCTCTGCCACCCACATCTGGGCGTCCCACATGCACCTTTCTATCAAAACGCCCCGGACGCATGATCGCTGGGTCTAAGATATCTACACGGTTGGTAGCTGCCATGACGATAATTCCTTCATTGACACCAAAGCCATCCATCTCGACCAACATCTGGTTCAAAGTCTGCTCACGCTCATCATGTCCGCCGCCCATACCAGTTCCACGACGTCTAGCAACTGCATCGATCTCATCGATAAATACGATACAAGGAGCATTCTTCTTCGCCTCTTCAAATAAATCTCTTACACGGGAAGCTCCGACACCGACGAACATCTCTACGAAGTCAGAACCGGAAATGCTAAAGAACGGTACCCCTGCTTCTCCTGCAATTGCCTTTGCTAACAATGTCTTACCAGTTCCTGGAGGTCCTACTAAGAGCACACCCTTTGGAATTCTTGCACCAAGCTTCGTATACTTGCGTGGCGCCTTTAAGAAATCTACGATTTCTTCTAACTCTTCCTTCTCTTCCTTAAGGCCAGCCACATTTGCAAAGGTCACACGCTTTGCTGGGTCATCCACCATCAGCTTTGCACGGCTCTTGCCAAAGTTCATCATCTTGCTACCACCGCCAGAATTAGCTGCCGCCTGATTTGTCATGATGATAAAGAATATGAACAATGCTGCAAATATGATCAAATATGGCAACAAGGTAAGAATCCAGCTCTCCTGTGGCGGATTCTCCACCGTATATGCTGCAAATCCCTGATCCCGCAAATAATTCTCGATTTCAGTGACATCATTTACCGCTAAGACCTTGGAGGAGGAATCACTAAAGGTAATATATAGATTACCTGTTGGCACCTCGCCACGATTCGGAACAATCGTCAGCCTTGCCACCTGTCCTCCCTCAAGTGCAGTCTCGAACTCTGCCCTTGTGTAACCATTTGTCGTCGTGCTTCCATCCATCCAATACCAGATACCGATTACTGCCAGTATCAGCAACAGATAGATTCCAAATCCTCTGTAACTACTTCTCTTACTATTCAATCTACTTCTCCTTTATTCCTCTATCTCAACAAATCCGATGTAAGGGAGGTTACGGTACTTCTGGTCATAATCCAGTCCATATCCTACCACGAACTCATCTGGAATCTCAAATCCCACATAGTCCACTGCCACATCTACCACTCTGCGGTCCGGCTTATCAAGCAATGTACACAGCTTTAAAGTCTTCGGATTTCTTGTCTTTAAATTCTCTAACAGATAACTCAAGGTTCTTCCTGAATCGATGATATCCTCAATTACCAATACATTCTTGCCCTCGATACTGGTTCCAAGGTCATTTACGATACGCACTACACCGCTGGAAGATGTTCCAGAACCATAGCTTGACACCGACATGAACTCAAGCTCAACAGGTGAAGTAATACGCTTTGCCAGCTCACAGGTAAAAAATACAGAACCCTTCAGAATACAGATCAGACACACTGGCTCATCACCATACTCAGCACTGATCTGTGCCCCCAGCTCCTTGATACGCTGCTCTACCTGTTCCTCTGTCAGATGAACATTAATCTTCTTAATCTTCATAATAATTTCCTCCTACTATCTGTACCTCTAATACTTTCTTCGTATTTATGTCAATCTTGTAGTCAGCACTGATGCGACCTCCGACCACCCACAGAACATGAGCTCCCTCTGTCAAAAGCCATGTATATTCTCTCTGTTCCCGCGGAATCTTTTCCTCAATGAAATATTCCTTCAGCTTCTTCCTGTGCCCCGCAGAATCAATCGTCAGATAATCGCCGTCTGCTCTCTTTCGAAACAACAGACCATCCTTTATTTTATCATAATTCAACCATTTCGTATATGCCTTTTTCTGAATTCCCCCCATTTCTCCGTCAAAATCAAAGATTCGTAGCCTCAGTTCGCCATTCCTAACTGGAATACGCACCCCCTCTTGTGTCTTTGCCACCTCGAGCTGTTCCTCATTTATCTCATAGGTCTCCTCTACCGATTCCCCTTCTACCTTCTCCTCCATCAAAAAAATGCGAACTCCCTCATAAATGCGCTCCGCCATCATCTGATAGGGCAGGGATATTCTCCGTCCCACTTGTAGCCCTCCAAGACTTATGACTGTCTCCACATGGGCACTTCCAATATCCTTGCGGCTTCCTGCTACCTCACCTAACACCTGATGTATTACTTCCTTTTGCAGAATAGGAGGATACATTTCAAACAGTTCATGATCGATCCTTATCCCTTTACCCGACTTTTCGCAACACTTTGCCACGATCCGAGTCACTTCCCCATCTAGGTAATCTGATAGCTCCACCAGCATACCTGCGCTCTGAGCAATATGGGCAACCGCCTTGGCATTCACCTTCTTAAGCTCCGGCAGCACTCCATGACGAATCCTGTTTCTGCTATACTCCGTATCCAGATTCGTACTGTCGATACAAAAGTCCTGCCCCTGCTCTTTTAAATATGCCTCTATCTCACTTCTCGTCACCCCAAGCAACGGACGTATAATAACAACCTGCTCCGTCAGCTGACGCTTGGATGGAATTCCGCACATTCCCTTGATACCACTGCCCCGCGCCATCTGGAATAACACCGTCTCCGCATTGTCATCCGCATGATGCGCCAACGCAATCTTAATCTGAGTTCTTTGCGACTGCTCCGCAGCCTTTTTATAACAATCGTAGCGCAGGATTCGTGCCGCCTCTTCCATACCTATGCAATTTGCGGCGGCATATTCCGGCACATCCACATAGTACACCTGACACGCCACCCCAAGTCTCTCACACAATTCCTCCGCAAAACGTGCATCTTTCCGGCTCTCCTCTCCCCTAATACCGTGCTCCACATGCACCGCCTCAAGGGTAAACTCCATACGTTTTTGAAGTTCCAGCAACACCAACAACAGGCACACAGAATCCGCCCCACCGGAAACGCCTACCATAATATGGTCGCCTGTCTGTATCAAGTTTTCCTTATCACACCATCTGCGTACTTCGTCCGTCATCCTGCTCTCCGTCTTTTGGTATTTCCTATCCTTTTTCCCAAATGCAGGCTGCCAACACCGTCATATCATCCTTCGCTTTTCCTCCGGTAAATAGCAGCACCCGATCCATAATCTTCTTTGCCAGAATCCCCGGATTATTGGTCTGTATACTCTCAATGACCTCCTGCATGGTCTCTTCTGGCTTGGGAACATGTAGATATTCTAGCACACCATCCGTCACCATTACAACAAAATCCCCGCTTTTTAGCTGTATCTGGCTGGATTCGATATCAATCTGTGTCTTCGCTCCCACCGGCAAATTTCCCGATGTGATACATTCCACCTCCCCTTCCCGTTTGATAAAAGTTGTCGCTGCTCCAATCTTATACAAATGTGCCATGCCACTGTATAGATTGATCTTGCACAGATCGATCGTAGAGTACAGATCATTTTCCCCCTTCATGACCATGGCTGAATTCATCATACGGATTGCCGTCTCCACCGAAAATCCCGCCTCCATGAACCGCTCTACCAGATCCAGCACCATCTCACTTTCCTTGCATGCAGTGCTGCCAGATCCCATACCGTCGGATAATCCCAGCAGCATTTCTCCCCGCTCCAGTTCTAAAAAGGAAAAGTTATCCCCGGATATTTTTGCCTCGTCCTTTTTTAATCTGGCAATTCCCTGCACGCTCCGAAAAACCGTATCTTCATAAAAAATGAACTTCGCCGCTTCCTTTGAAATAAAAGTTCTAGAATCCGTTGTCACACGCATCTTCCGTTCCAGCACATGTCCCACCAGTGCCAGAAAAGTTTTTACCGCGATACAGCCTCCCAGACGGCTTTTTAGTGTTGCCTCCACCCGAAACCGCCCATCTAGCATTTCAAATAAATGCAATTCTTCTATAACGATTCCCTGCTCCTTTGCCCTATAACGAATCTCCGCCAATGCATGCTTATCGCTGGCATCCAATAGTTGTTCTTCCCTTGCACAATCCTCCATGATGTATGCCATGGCATCCAACTGTTCCGCTATGACCTGCCTGTTCTCCAACAGACGGTTATACCATGCCCGATTCAGATTCACCCGCTCAAATACATGTACTGCCTCCTCCACCATATCTCTGCTCTTTTTACAATATTGTTCTAGCTGGCTCTGCGCCTCTTCCCCCGGCACACCGCCCTGCCACAGGCTGGTGATAAGCTGTGATAAAATTCCATACAACGGAGTGGAATCCCTCTCCCAGCACACTGCGCAGGAATCACAGGAGGCACACATCTTTCCTGTCAATTCATTTTGAATCTGCCCCAACTCATCCGCCGTGTAGGCGTTTCGCTTCGTGCTCATCGTATGGAATATCTGGGATAGTCCCTGAAATGATTCCGCATACCCTCGCAGTCGCTCCTCTTTTCCACCGTCTACCCGTTCCACAAGAGGCTTTTCCACTGTCCAATTCACCGCAATGTGCAAAAATCGGTTCATTAGAATCACTGCTCCAAATACAAAAGCCCCCTCCAATATCATCGCCAACATCTGGGGTTGATCCTTCCAGTCTAGGAGCCCTCCCGCAAAGGACAGTATCACCGTGGATATCGCCGCCATCACTCCCGCCATATAAGAGGGGCACCCTTCATTCGCCCATTCGATCAGCCGGATAGCTCCCCATGTCACCAACAGCACGACCGCATACTTTACTACCGCAGTCGCAGGCATAAATAATAACATTCCTATGTACATCACGCCCAACAGCAAGCCAGTATTCACCTGTTCCAGATACAGCGCAGCAAAATACGCCGGAACCAAGGGATAGCATCCCATCACACTGACGCTACAAAGCGCCCCTCCTACCATGCTAAGCATCATTTGTCTCGCACCCATTTTTTTCATGTCTTTTCTTCCCTTCCTTTTGGAATGCAGCGTCATCCCGCTGCTTTCTGCCCTCTTGGGGCAAGTGAATTTGATTATAGGGATGTCCCATGAAAATCTTTGTCAAAGTGGGGACTGCTTTTTTAAAACTTTTCGCCAAAATCCACATCCGCATGTCTATTCCAAGGGGTTCTAAGCGCTTGATGATTTTTAAGAATATCATTTAAATTTTCACCCCAAATCTAAAATATTTATACCTCATATTCATCCAGACAATGCTATACTATCTCTATAAGAAACACAGGAAGGAACAGGTGATTTACTATGTATCAGGCAAAGGATTCACGCTATGACGGGATGCAGTATAACCGCTGCGGGGACAGCGGACTAAAGCTTCCGCTGGTTTCCCTTGGATTCTGGCACAACTTTGGGGACACTGGAAATTATGAGAACATGAAGGCAATGTGCCGTACCGCCTTTGACAACGGCATTACCCACTTTGACCTCGCCAATAATTATGGACCTGCCTACGGCAGTGCAGAAGGTAATCTCGGCAAGATCTTAAAGGATGATTTTCTGCCTTACCGGGATGAGCTGCTTATCAGTACCAAGGCCGGTTATGATATGTGGCCAGGACCTTACGGCAACTGGGGCAGCCGTAAGTACTTAATCGCTAGCCTCGACCAAAGTCTTATGAGAATGGGACTTGATTATGTAGATATCTTCTACCATCACCGCATGGACCCAGAGACACCACTGGAAGAGACCATGGGTGCCTTAAGCTCCATTGTGCAAAGTGGAAAGGCTCTTTATGCAGGACTTTCAAATTATGATGGTGAGACTTTAAGAAAAGCCTGCAAGATTTTGAAGGAGTTAAAGTGTCCATTTATCATCAACCAGAACCGCTACTCTATTTTTGATCGAAGCATTGAAGAAAATGGTCTAAAGACCACCGCCAAGGAGTTAAAGAAGGGCATCATCGCCTTTTCTCCTCTTGCTCAGGGAATGCTTACGAACCGTTACCTTAATGGTATTCCGGCTGACAGCCGCATCGCCACAGACGGACGTTTCTTAAATGAATCTGCCTTAACGTCAGAGCGCCTTGCTCAGATTCGTGCCCTAAATGATCTCGCCAATGAGCGTGGTCAGAGTCTTGCCGAGATGGCTTTAAGCTGGGTTCTTAAGGATGATGTCGTGACCAGCGTGTTAATTGGAGCCTCCAAACCGGAGCAGATATTAGATAACATTAAGATCGTGGGACATACTTCCTTTAGTTCAGAGGAGCTTGCCCGAATTGAGGCGATTGTGAACGAATAAGAAGCCGTAATTTCCTATGATTCATAAAAAGAACCGTGTGTATTACTACACACGGTTCTCTTATTCTTCTTCCTTAAATACAATCTCATTATCGTAGACCAGCCCCAGATTACTATGTGCAACATCCTCCACATACTCTGGTGTACCGGTATATGCCTGATACTCTTCCAGTTCTGCCTGTCTCTCCGTCTCAGCTTCCAGTTCCTCTCTCAGTGCTTCCTCCTGCTGGATATACTCCTGATCCTTCTGGTACAGCTTGACGATCTGAATCGACATAACTGCCACAAATGCAACCAGAATCAAACTGATACACATTTTACCGGCACGATTATTATTATATCTTTTTCTACGTTTCTTGGTAGCTGCCATATCACGTTCCTCATTTTAATCATAGTTTACATAAGCTCATTTTAACTGCTCTTATGAACTTTTTCAATTGTTTTCTAAAAAATCGTCCTACTTTTTTCGCAATGCGCCATATGGGACCAAAGAAAAATCCCAGTATTTTCCGCAAAAAATGTAGTACTGTCTTTATCACCAACACATTGATCTTTACCACATACCGGCTAAGTAACAGATAATAAATCCCCATTCCCAGCACGATTCCAACGAAAGCAAAACCCCTTACCATGCCATCATTTTCCTGATACAGCATGACAAAGACAACTCCCGTACACACAAGCCAGTAGATGAAGTCTTCTATTCCAATCCATATATTCCCATGGGGCATAATCCTTCGGAATATGCGCAGCAGATCATACAGGAAAAATAAACCCGCCCCCACCAAGATCGCACATCCCAGAAATAAGGCCTCCCGCCCAATCGTCTCACTGACCATCATTTATTTGAACAGCCTTCCCAGCAGGGATTCTGCCTGCTTTCCTGCATTCTTTACATCCGAGTATGCCAGTGAATCAATTCTGCCTTCGATATCTACTTCCCCTTTTTCCAGGCTTAGCCGATTTACATGAAGGTCATGTCCCTTTATTAGAAGCATTCCCAGTTCTGTCTCAAGTAATATCTCCGCCACATCAAAGGAAAGAACATCCACGACGCCGCTGAATGCCCCGTTCTTACGATTCGCCAGCAGGACTTTATGCGTTTTTGCCGTATTGCTGTTCCTCTCATCCATATAAAAACCTCCCGCTATCTATAATCAGTGGCGTATGCCCTTGTATTATAAATATATTGGGAGGTGTTCTAATTTATGATACATATTCAAACAAATCTTTGGCTTCATCCTTCTTGGTCGTATCCTGTAAATCCAACACACGAACCTTTACGGTCTTGGTTCCAAAACCAATCTCAATGATATCGCCAACCTTCACATTCAAGGAAGCCTTCGCCGGCTTGCCATTTACCATCACACGTCCTGCGTCACATGCCTCGTTGGCTACTGTGCGGCGCTTGATCAGACGTGATACCTTTAAAAACTTGTCCAATCGCATAACATTCTCCTTGCTACTCGCGTAAATCAAATCATGGGAAGCATAACTTTGAATCCTTAGTGTAGCAATGTCTTTCATGATTCAAAAATGGATTCCTGTGTTGCCACGGGAATCCATTGTGTAAGCATCTATATGGCTTAGGCGTTGATCATATCCTTTAAAGCCTTACCAGCCTTGAACTTAGGAGCCTTAGAAGCTGGGATAACCATCTCAGCACCAGTCTGTGGGTTTCTACCTGTTCTCTCTGCTCTCTCAGAAACCTCGAATGTACCAAATCCTACTAACTGGATCTTCTCGCCCTTCTTTAATTCCTCAGCAACAACATCTGTAAATGCCTTTAATGCTGCCTCTGCATCTTTTTTGCTTAATTCAGTCTTCTCAGCCATTGCTGCAACTAATTCTGCTTTGTTCATGTTAAAAATTCCTCCTCTGGATTTTCAATATAAATGATATTCGAATTCTCTACAGAATACCTACCTCATATTTATACTTGTTTTTCATAGCTTTGTCAAGGAAAATCCCTATATTTAAAGCATTTTATCTATCATCGCAAGTACTGCTTTGGACAATGCTTCGGATTTTGCATCTGCATCTTCTAAAGAAGAACCCTTAACGCCAAGATAGAACTTCACCTTTGGCTCTGTTCCGGAAGGTCTTACGCATACCCATGCATCATCTGTCATCTCATAGTACAGTACGTTAGAAGAAGGCAAGCCAGTAGGTGTCACCTTACCTGTTGCAACATCAGTAATGGTGTCCTTCTTGTAATCTCTTACTGCGGTTACCTTATAAGCACCAATCTCAGCCGGAGCGTTCTCACGAAGTGTGTTCATGATCTCCTGAATCTTCGCAAGTCCCTCGATACCCTTTAATGTAATAGAAGTCACATCATCCTTGTAATAGCCATACTTCTCATACATAGCAAGCATTGCATCCCACAGGGTCATGTTCTTAGTCTTATAGTAAGCTGCTGCCTCACACAGAGTCATAGATGCTACGATTGCATCCTTGTCTCTTGCATAGGTTCCGGTAAGGCATCCATAGCTCTCCTCCATACCGAACAGATATGTACCCTTTCCTGTGTTCTCAAACTCTAAGATCTTCTGACCAATGAACTTAAATCCTGTTAATACCTCGATCAGCTCAATACCATAGTGCTCTGCGATAGCATCTGCCATGTTGGTAGATACGATAGAACGGATAAATGCACCATCCTCTGGCAGACCAAAGAGCTCCTTTCTCTGTCCGATTACATAGTCTCCAATCAGACATCCAGACATATTTCCTGTTAAGCTGTGATACTCGCCAGTCTTAGAATCCTTTACATATACGCCAAGACGGTCTGCATCTGGGTCTGTTGCAAGGATCAAATCTGCATCTACCTTCTTGCCAAGTGCCAGTCCAAGCTCAAATGCCTCTGCAGCCTCTGGGTTCGGATAGCTTACCGTTGGGAACTCTCCATCTGGAAGCTCCTGCTCTGGAACAACATATACGTTCTGGAAACCAAGCTCCTTTAATACACGGCGAACTGGGATATTACCAGTTCCGTGAAGTGGTGTGTATACAATCTTCATATCAGCAGCCACTTTATCGATGCAGTCCTGATGTAATACAAGCTTCTTTAACTCTTCCATGTAAGGATCGTCGATGTCAGCACCGATTACCTGATATAATCCTGCAGCCTTTGCATCCTCCAAAGACATAGTCTTAACGGTAGCATAATCTGTTACCTTGCGAACCTCTGCCATAATTCCTGTATCATGTGGAGGTGTAATCTGCGCACCATCTGCCCAGTATACCTTGTATCCGTTATACTCTGGCGGATTGTGGCTTGCTGTGATGTTGATACCAGCGATACATCCAAGCTTACGCACTGCGTAGGATAACTCTGGTGTTGGTCTTAATGACTCAAATACATATGCCTTGATACCATTTGCCGCAAGACATAATGCTGCTTCATCTGCAAACTCTGGTGACATTCTTCTGGAATCGTATGCAATCGCAACCCCCTGCTCCTTTGCATCGACCTGACTGATATAGTTTGCCAGTCCCTGTGTTGCCTTGCGCACGGTGTAGATATTCATACGGTTCGTTCCTGCGCCGATCACACCTCTAAGACCAGCGGTTCCGAACTCAAGATCCATATAGAAGCGCTCTTCAATCTCCTTCTCATCTGCTGCAATGCTCTGTAACTCTGCTCTTGTTGCCTCATCAAAATAAGGATTGTTCAGCCATGCTTCATAATTCTCTCTATATTCCATCTATAAATTCCTCCTGTATTTTAATATTTATATCTTATCTTTGCTTTTTCTTTTTTTCAAGTACTATTCCAGCGCAAAATAATACAATTCTTTCCATTTTTAGTCACTGCCAGTAATTGCAGACAACAGCTCTGTAATTGTAGACAAATAATCCGAGGTAGAACTATCCGCATCGTCCTCCTCCAATAAGCTATCCACAATCGCGTCAAGCTCTGCTTCACTGGTAGCAGAACTTACTGTGCCAGAAGAAGTTGTGGTACCAGAAGAAGTTGTGGTACCAGAAGAATGGCTTCCTGCCAAGCTTCCTGCCAGACCTCCCGCTGACTGTGAACTACTGCTTGTGCTGCTATCCGTTGTCGTAGAAGTAGAATCTGTGCTACTAGAATCTGTACTATTAGAATCTGTACTGCTAGACGCTGTTGATGTGCTTGTCTCTCCGGAGAGCCCAATAACAATAGTCGCTTCCTCCGAATTCACAAATAGCTTCTTGCTATATGCATCATATCCCGATGCTGTAACACTCAGTGCATGTACTCCGTACTGCAAAGATACCGGCTGGCTATAATCAACCGTCTTTCCGTCGATCTGGACAATCGCCCCCTGCACATCGACTGCAAATAAGATACTTCCAAACTTCGGTCCCTCGCCCTTTAAGGTATCCAGATCCAACACAGTCTCCTGACCGCGCTGTATTTGAATCTCGGTACTTCCACCATAGCCATTATTTGCCACGGCAACGGTATAAGTTCCCTCTGGCAATTCCATGGACATCAATGGTGTGACCTCAGCAAATATTTTATTTCCAATCTGAATAAAGCTTCCTTCAAACAGACTTGTATTCTCCAGCTTTAATTCTCCGTGTCCAGTAGTCACCGACACCGACAAAATCTCTTTTCCGATACCAACGACCCGCAATGTGTCTAAATTGGTCAGATCAGCCAACTTCTGCGCATTGCCATCGGAATGTACGAACACATCATCATCAATTGCATAATTTGTATCTGCTATCTTAAAAACTCCACGTTCCTCATCAACGGAAAACCGTGTTACATCTGGATACTCCCATGCCTCATCGGAAATCTGTGCTTCCAAAAGTCGTCCCTGCACATCCTTCTCACCCACATTGATGATTCTTCCCGGTTCAAAGGCAGATACATTGGTGTGATTACCATACTTATCCAGAAAACGCGTGGTAACTGAATAGTAATACATGTACTGCTTACCGGATGCTAACTGTTCTAAGACAAGGCACTCTCCCTGCATATCATTGCTGGTAATCAAAAAGAGATCCGTTGCATATGTATTCATTCCTGTATCCGCCGCCGTCTCAGTCCCTGTGGCAACTTCCGTACCCTCTACTGACTCCACAGCTTCCATATTATTTTCATTCTCCCCAACGGTCTCCTGGGCGGGATGATAATATTGTCCTGTTGAAAAATTGTTAGAGTTGCTACTTCCACATGCAGTAAGACCAAGTAAACTACACGCAGCCATAAGTATTCCAAATTTTCTTATCCTCAAGTATATTCACCTCACGCGGGGATTCCCCCATTTTCTTGCCACTTCCATGAGCAGTGCCGCTCGCTTTCGCTTCTGGCAGAGACGAGGAAAAGTTTTACTTTTCTTTCCTACCTCTTTCGCAGTGCCGCTCGCAGCATTGCTGCTCGCTCACGGGCTTTACGATTTCGATTTCGCTTCCGGCAGAGACGAGGAAAAGTTTTACTTTTCCTCGTCTCGCTTCGCTCGCCAAATGGGAAGAATCGCATCCGTTCACGCAAGCGTGACATCTGCACTCTTTCCACTTGGCTCTGCCTTTACGCACATTATACCTTATGATGGTCAGGATGTAAAATTAAATAACATCTGCAGAAATTGTTCTCTTGTCTCCTCCTGCCCAATGAATTTTTGCAGTTTTTCTATATTCCGTCCAGAGATCCATGCTTTATGTGCATTATAATAATGGTTGGCAATTTTCCAGAATTTTTCAGGGTAAGCCATATAGAGATAGAGATATCTCAGTTCCTGTCCAGATAGCTTACGCACTTTATCATAGGCTCGGATTAGATCGATTCCAAGTCCTGTATTCCAGTTATTTTTTTCCATCATTTTCCGCATAAAGTTAGCCAGATCACTCACCATGATCTGATAAGAAAAGCTGTCAAAGTGTACCATGGCACAGCCCTGGCGGGTCAAAATTACATTATGCTGATTATACTCTCCATGACAAAATCCAAGCATCTCCGGCTCCGTCTGCATTTCCTTAAGCTGTCTGGTAACCAGCTCCGCTTTTTCCATATATCTAGCATACTGTCCCCAAAATAGCATCTCGAATTCATTCTTCTTTTTTTTGGCGCGTATATAATTTTTTACCTTATTCAGTTCACGGTTATGTTTTTCGCAGAGGGACAGCAGTTCATTCTGATTCATTTTTACAAATTCCGGCACCTCACCCTGGTATGCCTTAGCCTGATTGTGAAGCAATCCAAGCATACGCACCGCCGCCAGCATATCATCCCGATTCTTGGTGTCACACTCCGGTCCCATAAATGAATCCAGAAGAATGTACTTTGTCTCATCCTCTGTCGCCGCAATCGGTTCCCCCTCCTTGGTGCGGACGACCGTCTCCACAGACATGTTCTGTTCCCGCAGGTACTGTAACATTCCTGCCAAAAATTCTGCCCGCTCCTTGGAGCCTCTATATTCCTTTAAGAGTTTCTGTCCCTGATTCGTGTCACAAATGTAGCTCTCACGCCCCTTAGAAACAGATTTCACTTCCAGCTCATATTGTTCTAATACCTGTTCCGGTCGATTATACACAAAAACCCCTCCATATGATTCATCTACGGTCGATTCACCGTGTCTATTCATCATATGTGAGGGGTCAAAAATTCATGACAACCACCAGTTATCAATTTTTTGTTCGTACAGCATCTAGCTCCTGCAACAGTGCTTCCTTGGTATTCTTCTCAGGCTCTTCCAGCACAATCTCCAAAAACTTCTTCAAGACTTCACCAAACTCTTTGCCCGGCTTCATCCCCGCCTGAATCAGATCCTTGCCGTCCACCGCCAAATCCTTAATGGTCAGACACTGCTGCTTGTCCAAAATCTCCTGATACATCCGTTCATATTCTGCAATATATGCCAGCTTCTCATCTCGTCCATAGGCACTCTGTGCCATGGTATCTGCCCGCTTTACTGCAAACAATGCCGGATACTGCTCTACACCGATTCTACTTATGGCTCTCCGCATATTGCGCTCAGAAATCTCAGGATTATCATCATGCCATCTGACCAATCGGCATACCCGGTCTGTCGTGTCATTGTCGAACTTCAAGCGGCGCAGGATCGCTCTCGCCATCTCGCATCCCTTATCCTGATGTCCATAAAAATGATCGATGCCCTTCTCATCCGTGCTACGGCAAACTGGCTTTGCCACATCGTGAAGTAGCATCGTAAGGCGCAACACCTTATCCGCAGTAACCTCCTGCAAGGACACTATCGTATGCTCTCCTACATTATAGCTATGGTGCGGATTTTGCTGTGGAGTCTCCATCATCACATCGAACTCTGGAAAAAATACCCTCGTAAGTCCTGTCTCATATGCCACCTTAAGCTCCTCTGGATGACTTGATACAAGCAGCTTCACCAACTCTACCTGAATACGCTCTGCACTGACCTTAGCAATGTTTTCCGCCAATTCTGCAATGGCATCTCTTGTCTCAGCTTCAATCTTGAATCCGAGCTGAGCTGCAAATCGGATTGCCCGGAGCATACGAAGCGCATCCTCCGTAAAGCGCTCCTGCGCCTTGCCAACGCATCGGATCACTCCCCGATCCAAATCTCCAATGCCATCAAAGGCATCCACAATTCCATTCTGCTCATTGTAAGCCATGGCATTGATGGTAAAGTCCCTGCGCTTTAAATCCTCCAGAAGGTTTGCTGTAAATAGCACCTCCTTCGGATGTCTTGCATCCTCATACTCTCCATCGATACGATAGGTAGTTACCTCAAATCCTTCATGGTCGATCATCACAGTCACAGTACCATGCTGAATTCCCGTATCAATCGTATGACGAAAAAGTTCCTTCACCTGCTCCGGCTTGGCAGATGTGGTGATATCCCAATCCTGAGGCGTCCGCCCCAGCAATGAATCTCTCACACATCCACCTACGGCATATGCTTCATAGCCCTTGTCCATCAATGTATCTATAATGTACTTTACCTTCTTTGGTAATACGATCTGTACACTCTTATTCAAGCTTCTGCTCCTTAGCATCTTAGTATGCTTTTCCCCAATATACCAGCTTATGAGCAGGCTTTCCACAGCATACGCAGGTATCTGCGATCTGCTCCTGATCATTAAACGGCATACAACGTGATGTCACTGCAAGTTCTTCCTTGATCTTATCCTCACATGCCTGATCCTCACACCACATAGCACGGATAAATCCTGGCTTATTTGCTGCAACGTCCTTAAGCTCATCATAGTTATGAGCATCCCAGATATGTGCATCACGATGTGCCTTAGCACGTTCAAACATATCCTTCTGGATAGTCTCTAACAGCTCTGGAATCTTGGTCTCAACTTCGTCTAATGCAACCTCGATCTTCTCCCTGGTATCTCTGCGGACTACAACGCACTTTCCTGCCTCGATATCCTTAGGACCTAACTCGATACGAACTGGGATACCACGCATCTCCTGCTCAGAGAACTTCCATCCTGGGCTCTTATCAGAATCATCTAACTTCGCACGACATACCTTGCCAAGACGCTCGCATACTTCATTTGCCTTATCCAGTACGCCATCCCTATGCTGCTGAATTGGAATCACCATAGCCTGTACTGGTGCTACTCTTGGTGGTAATACCAGACCGGAATCATCACCATGTACCATGATGATCGCACCGATCAGACGTGTGGTCATACCCCATGAAGTCTGATGTACATACTGTAACTTATTCTCCTTATCGGTATACTGAATGCCGAATGCCTGTGCAAATCCGTTACCAAAGTTATGGCTGGTACCAGACTGTAACGCCTTACCATCATGCATCAGCGCCTCGATTGTATAAGTAGCTTCTGCTCCTGCGAACTTCTCCTTTTCTGTCTTACGTCCGCGAACAACTGGCATTGCAAGCACTTCCTCACAGAAATCTGCATACAGGTTCAGCATCTGGATAGTTCTCTCCTCTGCCTCCTCTGCTGTTGCATGAGCTGTGTGTCCCTCCTGCCATAAGAACTCTCTAGAACGAAGGAATGGTCTTGTCTCCTTCTCCCAACGTACTACGGAACACCACTGATTATATACCTTTGGAAGGTCACGATAAGACTGAATGATATTCTTATAGAAATCACAGAATAATGTCTCTGAGGTAGGTCTTACGCAAAGACGCTCCTGTAATGGGTTCAAACCACCATGTGTTACCCAAGCTACCTCTGGTGCGAATCCCTCTACGTGATCCTTCTCCTTCTCAAGAAGACTCTCTGGAATGAACATAGGCATGTAAACATTCTCAACACCTGTCTCCTTAAATCTGCGGTCTAACTCGCTCTGAATATTCTCCCAGATAGCATATCCGGCTGGCTTGATAATCATACATCCCTTAACGGAAGAGTAATCAATCAGCTCTGCCTTTTTTACAACGTCTGTGTACCACTGCGCGAAATCCACCTCCATGGATGTGATTGCTTCTACTAACTTCTTGTTATCCTTTGCCATATCTATCTCCTTTTTCATAGCCCTTACTGCCATCGCAAGCAGCTTTCAGGTTTTCTCAATCGTTCCTTATTTTATGCTAATGCAAATGGCTTGTCAATTTCAAACGTGAGATTCTTGTGAGTTTTTGGATGTTTAAAGCCAATCTGATAGGAACACAATGCAAGCTGCATGCCAGAAGGTGTCATATTCTCCTTAAAATTATACTTACGATCTCCCACGATAGGCATTCCTGCATGGGAGAGCTGTACCCGAATCTGGTGATGTCGTCCTGTCTCAAGCTTGATCCGCAAAATTGCACGCTCTCCCTTTTGCTCTAATACATCATAAGATAGCTCTGCCCTCTTCGCCTCCGGTGTGCCCTTATCCACTACGGAGGATGTGTTCGTCCTGCCATCCCGCAACAGATAATCCTCCAACATTCCCTTCCGTGCCTTCGGAACACCATCTACCATGGCATAGTAATACTTGTCCGTTATCTTTGCTGCGATCTGGCGACTCAATGATGCCGCTGCCTCCTTCGTCTTAGCAAACACCATCACGCCCTCCACCGGCTGATCCAACCGATGCACTACCCCGATATACGGCTGCTCTCCCTTCCCAACTCGGTAATTCTTAAGCAGGCTCTCCATATCAGCCTGTCCCAACCGCTTTGTCTGTACTGCCACGCCAGCAGGCTTGTGGCAGACCAGAATATCTTCGTCTTCATATAATATTGACAGATTCATAGATCTCCTCTCTTACTTATGATCAATATGTCCCACTCTATCTTCTAATGCGAGAAACCGATCAAAATCACTCTCATACAATCGATCTTGCACAATTCTGTACTTTTCAAATTCACTTTCTGCATGTGCTTTTGCCAATTCTGCCGACACCTTTCCTGCATCCTGCAAAATCTCTCTATCCATTAACGCCAGAAAACCATTTAATCGCTTTTCCCAATCCTCCATCGTCATAGGAATATGTCTCATCGCCTGTAATTCCGCCATGTCTAAATATGCAGATACAATACGTTCTAACTGTTGTAGTTCTTCTTCTGTAAGATAATTCTTTGCGACCACTACATCATATCTATGGATTTTACTGTTCGGCGATCCATCCCATGATGTCAAACCCATATATTCCTTATTTGCATCTGCTCGATGATATATCAGCTCTGCTGCGGTTTGTCCATGAATCGAAAAATGCATTTTATTCTGAACCGCGGCAAAAAATCTCTTTGTCGCAGCCGCCGAAGGGTCATAATCAAGCGCTGTTGCATAAATATCCGTAATTTTCTGGTAGAACTTGCGCTCCGACATACGGATTTCACGAATCTTCTCTAATTGCTTTTCAAAATACTTTTCAGTCAGAATTGAGCCACCATTTTTTAGTCGTTCATCATCCATGACCCAACCCTGAATCGTATAATCCTTTACAATCCAATTTGCCCACTTTCTAAACTGCACTGCACGTTCATTATTCACCTTGAATCCAACCGCAATAATCATTTGAAGATTGTAATGTTTTACTTCACGACTTACTTGACGGGTTCCCTCAGTTTGAACTATCCGATAATTTCGGATAGTTGCCTGTTCTTGAAGTTCAGCGTCTAAATATATTTTCTTAATATGATCATTTATTGTGCGCACATCTACCCCATACAATGTTGCCATCATCTTCTGCGTAAGCCAGATATTCTCATCCTCGTATCGCATCTCAATACTATCTTCACTATCTCCAACAGAAGCAACATAAGTCAGATATTCGGCAGCGCCGGAACGTATTGTTATCTCTTTTTTTCTAGGCATATGTTTTCCCTTCTTAATGTATCTTATATATGTATCTGAAAATCTCCAAATTCAAAAACACCATTTCCCTGCTCTAACTTTCCCATGGACGCAATCTCACCAAAAGCATTATCTATATGTCCAATAATATCCGCCGGAAGCTCCAATGCATGGTGTCCCGGAAGTATTTTTTTTATCGAAAGTTTTTCAACCTTCCTTATTGATTTCCAAAACATCTTTGGGTCTGTCGTCGGATAAAAAACATCCAAACATCCTTGGTAAATCAAATCTCCAGCATATAAGTATCCCTTATCCTCCTCAAAAAAGCAACAATGCCCCGGCGAATGTCCTGGTGTATGAATTACTTTTACCATACGATTCCCAAGACAAATTTCTTCTCCATCACAAAGCACCTGTTTTGCTCCACCCTGATAAATCTGGTAATCTTCTATCTCAAATTTCTCCGGGAAACCGCAAGGTTCCCGCAACAAATTATCCTTCACCGCTTGCAATGAAATCGGAAATTCTCCCGATAACCAACGCTCTTCTTCCTCAAAAACTGCAATGCTATCAAAAAACTTATGTCCACCAATATGATCCCAATGCACATGCGTAGCAACTACTAAAATCGGCAATGTTGTCAATTCATCGATAACCTTTTTTATATTGGCAACACCTAGTCCTGTATCTATCAGGAGCGCTCGCTCCCTCCCACACAGTAGATAACAGTGTGTCTCTTCCCAGTGACCATACTCACTAATTACATATGTATCTTCATCTATTTTCTCAACCGTAAACCATGGTTTCATAATTTGCTCCTTATTACTTACTGCCCTTTCCTCCTTCATCCACATTCTCCACTCTATCCACCAACCGTATCTCCAAATCCTTCCCCATGCACTCTGCGATCTTCACAAGCATATCCAGTGTCGGATTATAAGTACCATTCTCAAATCGTGTGATGTTCGGGCGCTTGACTCCAAGGGCATCCGCCACATCTGCCTGTGTCATCTTACATTCCTTGCGGCAGGCAATATATTGCTCCACCAGATTCTCGCGCACTTCGCGCTGCTTTGTCTCTATCAGTAATTCCAATTCATTATTATCTTCTATGATATAATCTGACATATTTTTCTCCCACCTCATGCTTTTATCTTGACTTTTTGCTCAGAATTAATTATTCTACTCCTAGAAGAAATGGGTTTGTTACCGTACAGCTAATGCTCAAGCGGGGTGCTCGTTTCTTTTTTTATGTTCACAACATCATACAAATACTTTTTCCCGTCTGCATCATGTCGTATCAACATTTCCCCACGAAAAATGTTATAACGCTCTACTTCTCCTCCTTCGCTATAAATTGGAAGCGCAAATCTTGAAGTATAACGATACCATCCATACCTTGCATCTGTACTGTGTTTAGGCGCAAGATTTTCTTGATATCTCCTATTTTGAGCTATCTCAATCATCTGTGGTATTCCTTGTGCCATATTAGCTTTCGCCTTTGCCAGTGCTCCCTTCAGCCTTGCCGTATCCTCTGACCCACTGAACTCATCCGGCAAATCATTTCCAATATAAACAATATCCTGTGAATCTGCTATTTCATATATTTCTCCAATATATTGCTTCATATATTCTTTTACACATTTCCAGTCAATGTTTCTCTTCCCGGTAAACCTAATGCCATGTATGACAACTATTCTATTGTCATTCTCATCTTGCTTAATACTTATATTTCTTTTCACCGTTCCTAATCTACATCTCTCCCACAGAAAAAGGAACTTACATGTTACTTCATCAAGTGTAACATATAAGTTCCCTCTTATCAATTCTTTTTGCCTACATCTTGAACCGGTATCCCACTCCCCAGACACAGAATCGCTTGCCGATTCTGCGCGCGTATGCGCATGGACGACGATCTGGGTTCTCAATCCTACATCTTGAAACGGTATCCTACCCCCCAGATCGTCTCGATGTACTGCGGCTTATTGGTGTTCATCTCCACCTTCTCACGAATCTTCTTGATATGCACCGTAACTGTTGCGATATCTCCGATAGATTCCATATCCCAGATCTCGCGGAACAACTCTTCCTTGGTAAATACATGGTTCGGATTCTCTGCAAGGAAAGTCAACAGATCGAACTCCTTGGTGGTAAACTGCTTCTCCTCACCATTGATCCAAACACGTCTAGCAGTCTTATCGATGCGGATGCCACGAATCTCGATGACATCATTCTCCGGTGTGTTGCTTCCAATCAATCGCTCATATCTGGCAAGATGCGCCTTCACACGGGCTACCAATTCACTTGGTGAAAACGGCTTTGTGATATAATCATCCGCTCCCAATCCCAATCCGCGGATTTTATCTATATCATCCTTTTTCGCAGAGACCATCAGGATCGGTGTGTTCTTCTCTTCACGAATCTGCTTGCAGATCTCAAAGCCATCCACGCCCGGCAACATCAGATCCAAAATATACATATCAAAATCTTCTGTCAATGCACGCTTTAATCCAACGGTTCCGTCATTCTCTATCTCTACCTCGAAGCCACTCAGCTCCAGATAATCCTTCTCCAAGTCTGCAATCGCCACTTCATCTTCAATAATCAATACCTTACTCATTTGGTACCTCCTGATATTTTCTTATTACAAAATACATCACGGTTCCCATGGACTCCTTGCTGGTCGCCCATATCTTGCCGCTATGATCCTCAATGATCTTCTTTACGATGGACAAGCCGATGCCACTTCCTCCTGTGGCAGAATTACGGGATGCATCCGCCCGGTAGAACCGATCAAAAATATATGGCAGATCTCTCGCTGCGATACCGCGTCCATTATCCTCGATCTCTACCTGAATAAAATCTCCCACATCCTTGATACGAATATTAATAATTCCCTTCTTCTTGTCCAGATACTTCACCGAATTGCCCACAATATTATTGATGACACGCTTCAACTGCTCTGGATCTGCAATGATCTGAATATCCTCGTCCGCATAATTAAAATATGCCAGTCCGACATTCTTCGCTTCCAGATCAAGCCCTATCTCTTCAATACAATCATTAAAATATTCAGAGACATTCAGCCTTGCAAAATTATAAGGAATACGGTTCGTATCAATCTTAGAATATAACGTAAGCTCATTGATCAGCGTATCCATCTCATTTGCCTTGTTGTAAATGGTGCGGATATACTTATCCCGCTTCTCCGGTGTATCGGCAACACCATCAATGATACCCTCCGCATATCCCTTTACCGCTGTGATAGGCGTCTTTAAGTCGTGAGCAATATTGCTGATCAAAGCCTTATTCTCCTTCTCACTGGCAATCTTCTCCTCGGCATTATCCTTCAGACGTTGCCGCATCTCCTCGAAGTTCTTACAGAGTTCTCCAATCTCATCATTGCTCTCCACATCCACTGTAAAGTCCAGATTACCGTCCTTGATATTCTGTGCCGCCACCTGAAGCTTCTTGATCGGATTGATAAGACTTGTATAGATCCAGATCGTCAGCATACAAGCCGTAAGCACCAGTATCAATAATACAGACACCAGAACATCCGCCATCAGACTCTTAATCTCCGGTACAGTCTCTTCCAGCGTGGTAACAATAAACGCACTACCTTCACTGTCATCCGGATACCTAAAATCAATCTGCTTAATCAGTACCTGCTCCTCGCCATCCACATAAATACCTGTGTTGGCATCTCCATCCATCTCGCCATATTCTGGAAGTCGTCCCAAAAGGCTGTCCTCGGTCTTTTCTCCAACATAGGTAAGCTCTCCCATCTTGCGCACCACCAGATAGGAACTCTTCTCCATCAATTGCGCATTCAAGCCCTCCAAATATTCCTGATCCAAAAATCGTTCTGGATGCGTCTGGGCAATATCCGCCATCTCATTAAAAGAATCCTGGGTAAAACGGCTCAAAAGCTGCGTAGAATTCGAAAAATAGCTGTAATCCGCGCCTTCTACTCCATAAGTCCGTTCAATCGCTTTAAACTGAATCTGCTGAAAACTAAAAAGCACGATCAATGCCAACAAAATCGGAACAAATATGATAATACAGAATGAAATAATAATCTTATTTTTAAACTTCATATTATTTCCCTTCTCACTCCAAAATTATACCCACAAAAAATAGGTCATAGACTAATAATCTATGACCTATTATAGCATGAAAAGCTTTAAATCCTATTTATTTTGTGTAAAATAATCTAAACTTTTCATAAATAGTAATGCTTCAAACTTCTTATAAATACTTCTTTAAGACCTCTACCTTATCGGTTGCCTCCCATGGCAGGTTCAGATCTGTACGTCCAAAATGTCCGTATGCTGCTGTTCCACGGTAGATTGGTCTTCTTAAATCCAACATCTTGATGATACCTGCTGGACGAAGGTCGAAGTTCTCACGAATCATTGCAACTAACTTTTCGTCAGAAATCTTACCTGTTCCAAAGGTATCCACCATGATAGAAGTAGGCTGTGCCACGCCGATTGCATAGGAAAGCTGAATCTCACAACGCTCAGCCAGACCTGCTGCTACGATGTTCTTCGCAACGTAACGAGCCGCATATGCTGCGGAACGGTCTACCTTAGTGCAGTCCTTTCCAGAGAAAGCACCGCCGCCGTGACGAGCATATCCGCCGTAGGTGTCTACGATAATCTTACGTCCGGTAAGACCTGCATCTCCGTGTGGTCCACCGATTACAAAACGTCCAGTCGGGTTGATGAAGAACTTTGTCTTGTCATCCACCATCTCTGCTGGAAGAATTGGATCAAATACATACTTCTTGATATCTGCATGAATCTGCTCCTGAGTCACATCCTCATCATGCTGTGTAGATAATACAACTGCCTCTAAACGAACTGGCTTGCCATCCTCATCATACTCCACAGATACCTGTGTCTTACCATCTGGTCTCAGATAAGAAAGTGTTCCGTCCTTACGCACCTTGGTAAGCTGTAATGCCAGCTTGTGTGCAAGGGAAATTGGATATGGCATAAGCTCTGGTGTCTCGTTGGACGCATAACCGAACATCATACCCTGATCACCAGCACCGGTATCAAGCTCGTCCGTAAGCGCGCCTTCCTTTGCCTCGAGAGCCTTGTCCACTCCCATTGCGATATCTGGGGACTGCTGATCTAATGCCACCATAACTGCGCAGGTATTTCCATCAAATCCAGTCTTTGCATCATCATATCCAATCTCATTCACTGTCTTACGAACAATCGCAGGAACATCAAGCTTTGCCTTGGTGGTAATCTCGCCAGTTACCAGTACAAATCCAGTACAGCTTGCAGTCTCACATGCTACACGGCTCATCGGATCCTCTGCCAGACATGCATCTAAGATTGCATCAGAAATGGCATCACATACTTTGTCTGGATGTCCTTCGGTTACAGATTCAGAAGTAAATAATCTCTTTTCCATCGTTCTCTCCTTTTTTTATAAGTTGGTAACAAAAAATCCACTTGCGAAAAACAAGCGGACATGACAAATATAGATAATCAAATCCTCTTATTGTTCGAACTATCTCGGATACCTCTCAAAAACTGACGTATCCATAACAGTATTTGCTCGCTCAGGTTGGCACCTTCCAAATGGGGTTGCCGTGACTTCACAGATCCTATGTATCTCCATCACTCTGAATAAGAAAATTTTGTACAATATTGAATTTTCAAATCTACGCTGATAAGATACACCCATTTATACTATATGTCAAGCTTTTTATTGACTTTCTTTTGGCAAGATTTTATACTTAAAATATAGTAGTAAAATTTTACTTTTCAGCGAGGTTTTTACATGAACGAACTAGCTTTACACAATCTGAAAGAGGGAATGATCGTTGCAGAGGATGTTATGACTAGGGGTGGTCAGCGCGTACTCGAAAAGGGCAAAGTACTGACCAAGCAGTCTATCATGCGACTTTCCTTCTACAATATCAAATCCGTAGTAGTTGAAGACGAGACATCTGCACCGGAAGCTCCAGTTGCAGAGAAACCAGCAGAACCAGTTGCACCTGCACAGCCTGCTCCTGAGAAGCCAGCAGAGCCAGTTGCAGAGAAGCCAGTGGAACCAGTCACAGAAAAACCAGCAGAGGCTCAAAAGCCACAGAAGGTAAATACCCTTCGAATGCAGACTTCTCGTAAGGTTCAGTCTTTCCAGATCGACCACTCAATCGTTCTTAACACTATGAAGACAAGTCTGGAGGGCTATGTAAATACAGGTGCACCTTTAGATACCCAGTTACTGGTATCCCGTGTAAAGGATTTATTCGATTCCTGTAAGACCGCTCTGGAATTATTCAATATGCTTCACAGCATGCATACTTCTAACGACAGCATTTACAGCCATTCTCTGAATGTGGCATTGATTTGCCGCCAGATTGCTAAATGGCTCAAAGTAGATGATGCCACATTAGATCTCTATACTTTGTGTGGTATCTTACATGATATTGGCAAGCTCAAGATACCAGAAGAGATTCTCAACAAGCCAGGCAAGTATACCGACGAAGAATTTGCCAAGGTTAGAATGCATACCCAGTATGGTTATGATTTATTGGAGCCACTTCCGATTGACGATCACGTCAAGAAGGCTGCATTATCTCATCACGAGCGCTGTGATGGCTCTGGTTATCCAATGGGAATACCGAAGGCAGTTACCGATAGCTGTGCTATGATCGTGGCAATCGCAGATGTCTATGATGCCATGACTGCGGCACGCTCCTATCGCGCTCCGCTTTGTCCATTCCAGGTAATCGAGAAGTTCGAAAAGGAAGGATTACAGAAGTATAATCCAAAGTACATCCTTACTTTCCTCAGTCAGGTTGCCGGAACTTACCAGAACAGCAGAGTATTGCTCAGTGACGGTCGAAGCGCCAGCATCGTTATGATCAATCAGCAGAATCTGTCAAAGCCAATTGTTCGCTTAGACGATAGCACCTGTATCGATCTTTCTACTCAGAGTGATCTTGGCATACAGGCAGTGCTATAATTTTTACATAGGTTTTCACCAAAAGTGCCAGTTATGCTGGCACTTTTTTCTTTACGGCACAACAAAAGAGGGATACGATTGTATCCCTCTTCTTATATCTCTTATAAATCTTATGTTCCTATGATACCTTGAGTGAGAACTTCTGAATCTCCTTCTCGGTGCTGACCTTCTCGATCATAGCCCCCAGAGAAGACAACTTTGTCTCAAATTCCTCATAGCCACGCTGAATATAATAAATATCGTCCACGACTGTGATTCCCTCTGCTGCAAGACCTGCAATCACGAGAGCTGCACCCGCACGGAGATCCGGCGCATTCACCCTAGCTCCTGTATACTGATCCACACCACTGATAATAGCGATATTGCTCTCGACCTTAATAATTGCACCCATGCGAGTCAATTCATCCACATACTTAAAACGGTTCTCGAAAATACTCTCCGTCACAGTACTGGTTCCCTCAGCAATTCCAAGTACAACTGCCATCTGTGGCTGCATATCTGTCGGGAATCCCGGATATGGAAGTGTGGTCACCTGTGTGTGACGCAATGGCTTAGAAGCTACGACACGTACTGCATCGTCAAACTCTTCCACCTCACATCCTACCTCTAACAACTTCGCACTGATTGCCTCCAAATGCTTTGGAATTACGTTCTTTACTGTCACATCACCCTTGGTCGCAGCTGCTGCAAGCATAAAGGTTCCAGCCTCGATCTGATCCGGAATGATGGAATACTCTGTCTTATGAAGCTTCTCTACGCCTACGATACGGATGACATCCGTACCAGCTCCGCGGATATTAGCTCCCATGCTGTTTAAGAAGTTCGCAACATCTACGACATGTGGCTCCTTAGCTGCATTCTCGATGATCGTTTTACCCTCAGCCATAGCTGCTGCCATCATAATATTAATGGTCGCACCAACAGACACCTTATCCAGATAAATATGTGTTCCTGTAAGCTTCTCTGCGGATGCCATCACAAGACCATACTTGATATCCACCGTAGCACCAAGTGCACGGAATCCCTTCATATGAAGGTCGATAGGACGACTTCCGATGTCACAACCACCCGGAAGTGCCACTTCTGCTCTCTTATACTTTCCAAGAAGGGCGCCAATCAAATAATAAGACGCGCGAATCTTGCGGATAAACTCATTGTCTACATTCAAATCCCGGATAAATGAACCGTTAATCTTAACGGTATGAGCATCCAGTCTCTCTACCTTTGCTCCGATCTCCTGTATCGCGTTCAACAATACATTGATATCTCTGACATTAGGTACATTTTCTATTGTAACGGTCTCATCCGTCATAACTGCGGCAGAGAGAATTGCCAGAGCTGCATTCTTAGCGCCCCCAATTTCCACTTCACCAACCAGCGGATTACCACCTTTAATCACATACTGTTCCATATCACACCTCTATGAACACTTTCATACAAACACGTAATTATAGTAACTATTATGTGCTTTTGTCAAGCAGTTCTTAGCGTTTTCTTAGTTCCGATTGCTTCCAAACCCTATCGTCCTATTATATCACATTTAGCAATTATTTGCAAATCAGGACATCCTCGACTTAATAATTGATGTACTTCAACGGGTCCACAGCCGCGCCATTAATGTACAATTCAAAATGCACATGCGGTCCCGTAGAACGTCCCGTATTTCCGCTCAGAGCAATCGGCTCTCCCTGTTCTACATACTGTCCCACCTGCACCAGTAGTCTGCTATTGTGGGCATAACGTGTCATACGTCCATCTGCATGCTGGATCACGACATTATTACCATAGCCTCCATTATAGGATGCCTGAATAACCGTTCCTGCGCAGGATGCATACACTGTCGTACCTACTGGGCATGCCCAGTCTACTCCCTTGTGCATACGTCCCCAACGACGACCAAATCCAGATGTAAATCTACCTCCTGCCAACGGCTTAATATAAGTTGGCGGAATAATCGTTCCCTGTTCGATCACCGCAGCCTCAGACTCTACTAAAATGTTCTGATGAAGCATCTCTCTGCTGGTCTCAATACCATTCTCATAGACAACGATATCATTTCTCTCACGGTGTCCAGTGGTTCCCTCTTCGTGTACGACTTCCTTCGTCGTATACCAAGAATCATTCTTAATAATAATTGGCTCTGCGTTGTAATCTTCTTCGTACACTTCTCCTACGGTAAGTCGGATCTTAAGATCTGGCTCCGGCACTGCAACAATCAGTTCCTGACCATCCCGAATCATTACATCCGCGCTCTCAAGCCCGTTCAGCGCCACAATAGATGCCACTGTCGTGTTATGATCCATCGCAATAATAGAAAGACAGTCTCCACTCTCTACTACATATATTTTATTCGATTCTTTTTCTTTTGTTACTTCAATTACCTGCTCTTCGACATCTGATATCTGGCTGGCATCCACATAATTCTCATAGACTCTTACCGTCTCTACAAATTCCATATCCAGAATTCCAGTCTCATAATTGCCATCAAATGGATTCGCCATGGCGTACTCCATCGCATATACAAGCTGGGCACTGGCACCAGAACTAAGACTATTAGCAAGTGTCTCCTCTGGAATCACCTCGGTGGATTCCTCTGGCTCCCGCTCCGTCAATTCCGCATTCAAAATGCCGCTGACATGGGAATCGTCTGCATAGATCACAGTCTCATACTGATTCGCCTCATCCGACGCCGCCTTCACCTGATCCAAAAAGTTCTTTACCTCATCCAGACTGGTGAAATTCGCACGGTATCCCTCAATTGCCACTGTATAGACCCGCTCTTTTCCCTGTTCACAAGCTTCTACTATAATTCCCCTTAACGCCTCTTTTAATTCAGCCTCTGTCATTAACTTCTGAAATGGGGTACGACAGCTCTCTGTCTCCCATTCAATATCAGCACAGACGCGCTCTCCACTCTCTAAGGATACTTCTCTTCTCACCTGCTGAATCAATTCCTTGATATCGTGCTGCTCCGCTGTATATCCCAGCACCTCACCGTCAATGCTGACGCACTGATATGCCTGTCCAATTCCGACCCGTTCTGAGACACACAAAAGTAGCATGGCAACAAAAACCACGCCCACTGCAACCGCCTGCACAATTGCCTTCTGAGTAAATTCTATTTTTTCCATCGAAATCTTTTTCATTGAAATCTTTCCTTCAATTCCATGATTTTCTCAATTGTCTGCTCCACATTTAACCGATACTCATCCACCGTGATATCTGCATACTTCTCATATAGTGGCACACGTTCCTCGTACAAGTCACGCAACGTCTGCCCTTCCTTTAATACTACCCCTCTGCCCTTGATATCATGCAGGCGGCGATCCAACTCATCATATGGAAGCTTCAGATATAGAACCGTTCCTATCTCTTTTAAATGCGCCATTGCCTCCTCGCCGTACACAACACTTCCGCCGGTGGCAATAATAGAATGTTCCGCTTCTATCTGGCTGTTGATGCGATTCTCTACCTGGATAAATCCCTCCGCACCAACTTCCTCTATAATCTCACGCAATAGCTTGCCTTCTTTTTCCTGTATTACCAGATCGGCATCCACAAACTGATATCCCAGCAGCTTTGCAAGGACAACACCGATTGTGCTCTTTCCCACACCTGGCATTCCAATCAATACGATATTATTCTTTTTCATATAAAACCTTCCTTACCATTATTTTAGAATATCATATGTCCGTCCAAATCGCAAGATGCACAAGTTCCGCGCATTGCGTAAATTTACCTTCGTAATTAATAAGAGAGAGGACACCACCCTGTGATAAAGTATTGGTTTCAGCAACTAATACTTTATCACAGGGTGGTGTCCTCTCTTATTATCTCTATTCAATTTCTGAATAAAATTCTATGCTTTTCCTATTCCCCAATCAAACCTGTACATATGCAGGTGTATCAGCAGGAGCATTTAAGTACTCCTTCAATTCATCATCTAATTTCAATAAGGATATGGAATAACCAGCCATATCAATCGATGTCATATAGTTCCCCACAATCGTCTTGACAACCTTGATATTCTTCTCTGCTAATACTTCAGCTACTTTTAAGTTAGCAAGGTAAAGTTCCTGTAATGGTGTTCCGCCAAGTCCATTAACTAAAACAGCTACTTCATCACCTGCATTGTAGATTCCTTCTGCAAGAATCTTTCCTAAAAGATGATCTGTTGTCTCTGCAACTGTACGGATTTTTTCTCTATGTGTTCCCGGTTCTCCGTGGATACCCATTCCGATTTCAACTTCATCCTCTGCTAATTCAAAGCTTGGCTTTCCTGCTGCCGGTACGGTACAAGGAGCAAGCGCCATGCCCATGCTTCGTACGTTAGCGATAACTTTTTCTGCAACAGCCTTTACGTCTGCCAAATCCTTTCCTGCTTCTGCACAAGCACCTGCACATTTATGTACGAAGATTGTTCCTGCAATACCTCTTCTACCGGCTGTCCATGTACTGTTCTCTACCGCAACATCATCATTAACAACAACCTGCTCTACCTGTATTCCTTCATCTGCCGCCATCTCTGCTGCCATATCGAAGTTCATAACGTCACCTGTGTAATTCTTAACTACCAAAAGAACACCTTTACCACCATCAGCAGCTTTAATTGCTTCGTAAACCTGATCCGGTGTAGGAGATGTAAACATAGCTCCTGCAACTGCTCCGTCTAACATACCCTTTCCGACAAAACCACCGTGTGCCGGCTCATGTCCGCTTCCACCACCACTGATCAATACAACTTTTCCATCAGAGCCGTTTGCTCTTACTAATACTTCACAGCCGTCCACTCTTTTGACATACTCAGGATGGGCTGCTACCATTCCGTTTAACATCTCGTCTACGATATTGTCTGGGTTGTTAATCATTTTCTTCATACGACACGTTCCTCCTTCATCTTCGTTCGTTTTACTTATGATTATTTATAGAGCAAGAAATGTGCCAGCTTTTCACTTGATATTTCCGCACCTTTCCGCTCCAAGGTTCTGATAAATGATTGGTATATGGCATTAACTACTATAACAGGCTTTCCAAATAGGAACGAACCTCTTCCTTACTCTCTAAGGAAAGTATTTTTTCTAAATCACAGCATCCACATTCCATATTACGAATCTGCTCTTTTACTTTCGGTGCCTGTGAAGCGCTCATGCTGAGTTCATCAATCTTAAGTGCCAGCAAAAACGGAAGTGCTACCCGATCCCCCGCCATCTCTCCGCACATTCCTACCCAGATTCCCGCTTCGTGTGCCGAAGTGATTACATTGTGAATGGAATGAATGACTGCCGGATTAAAGTAATCATATATATAACTTACTTTTTGATTTCCTCTGTCCACAGCAAGTGTATACTGAACCAAGTCATTGGTTCCAATGCTGAAGAAATCTACATATTTCGCAAAAAGCGATGCCATCACCGCAGATGCCGGTGTCTCTACCATTATCCCCATCTGCACAGCTTCTCCAAATGGAATATTTTCTGCTCTTAGTTCCTCTTTTGCTTCCTCCAGGAGCCTTTTCGTCTCAAGAATCTCTGAAAGCATGGTTACCATCGGAACCATAACGGCTACCTTTCCATAAGCTCCTGCACGAAGTATTGCACGAAGCTGTGTCTTATACATTTCCTTATCTTCCTGACATATACGAATTGCACGAAATCCCAAAAACGGATTATCCTCTGCCTCTAACTGAAGACAGTCACAATGCTTGTCTCCGCCAATGTCTAAGGTTCGTATAACACAAAGCTCTCCATTTGCCTGCTCTACCACGGCTTTGTACGCTTCAAACTGTTTATCTTCACTCGGAAGTGTGGATGATTCCATAAAGAGAATTTCTGTACGAAACAGTCCGACACCCCGACATCCAAATGCAGCCGCTTTTTCCATATCATCTGCACCACTAATGTTGGCAGCAACTAAGATTTCTTTTCCATCCTGTGTCTTTGCCGGCATCTGCGCTCTGCCCATCAGATACTCTCTTTCCTTTTCCTGTTCTTCATGGAGCTGTCTATACTCTTCCAACATCTTGGTATCAGGTTTTAATAGAATCTTTCCTTTTACCGCATCAACGATAATGTCATCTCCATCGTCAATTTCATCCTGACTTAATTCCACGCCTACCATGGTCACAAAGCCCTTTGCCTTTGCAATGATAATGGAATGTGAAGTCCTGCTTCCGCTTTCAAGTAGGATCGCCTTGACCTGCCTTTCCGATAAACCTGCCATAATGGACGGTTCAATCTCTTTTGCACAAAGAACTACATTCTCCCCTTCTACGGAAAATTCCTTCATGTTCAGAATTTTTCTCAAAAGACGGTTGCCTATATCTATGATGTCTTTTTGTCTTTCCCTTAAGTAGTCATCCTCAATTTCTTCAAACATTGCTTTAAAATCCGCAACTGCCTTTAAGACGGCCAAAGGTGCTGTGTTTCCTTCTTCTAAATAGCCTAGAACCGCAGTCTCCAAAGTAATGTCATCTAGCAGCATCTGATGAACCTCTAAAATCTCCACTTCACTCTCCGAAAGCTCTTCCCTGCGGCTTAACATCTCATCCAAATCCGCTTTCGCGAAAGAATGGGCTTTTTGATATTTCTCTTTTTCCTCTTCCTTAGATCCTGCCGTATAAGACTTTATTCTTTCTTCATAGTCCGCATTCATAAACTGGATTTTGCCTATTACTATGCCTTCTACTACAACATTACCCTTCTTCTGCATCCGCCTCACCTCTATTCTTCATAAAAGCTGTTTTCGAACATATCGCAAAGCTGTGTAAAAACTTCTTCTTCATCTGGTCCGGATACTGTTACTTTTACTTCTGTGCCCTTTTTAGCTCCTAATGTAGTAAGCATTAAGACACTCTTTCCATTTGCTTTTTTACTTCCCACTTCTAAAGTAACTTCGCTTTTGTGCGTTCCTACTAATTTTGCTATATCAGCAGCCGGTCTTGCATGGATACCCATCTTATTATTTACAACGTATGTCGCTGATCTCATATTTTCACCTCTTTAGCTTTTATTAGTCTAACTTCGATACCTGTTTTGCTAATTCTGCAGCTTCTACCACTTCTTTCAGAGTTCCTCCAATTGCTGCCTGTACTGCCGCACTAATAGCCCCCTCTAAAATCGGCGCATCTGCAACCACTACATTGATCTCTTCTTCTAAAAGATCTATCGCCATCTGGGAGCTTAAGATCCCACTTCCTAAATCCGCAAGTACAACTACACCGTCACCGTCATTTGCCTGCTCGATTCCTTCTTTGATGCGGATTGCATCCGTTCCGATACTGCCGTCTTCCATTCCACCGACCGCTAATACACGATGGTCTTTTCCTGCCATCTGAACTGCCAGCTCATAGATTCCTTCCGCAGCTTTTTTACTGTGTGATACAATTAATACTCCTACCATATATTCTCTCTTCTTTCTATTTGATGTTCTCTACATAATAGTCTCTGATAGATTCCAAAGTAATCATAGAAGATGTTGCACCCGGATCCTGATGTCCGATACTTCTATCTCCTAAGTAGCTTGCACGTCCCTTAGTAGCACGGATCGTTTTTGTATATTCAACCCCCTCTTTTGCGGCATCGCACATTGCATTTAAGCACGTCTCAATGTCATCGCCGTTCTCAATACCTTTTGTAAGAGCCTCTAATGCCGGCTCTAATGCATCAAGCATTGTCTTTTCTCCTCTTTCTGCTTTACCACGCATCTTGATTCCATCGATTACCGCTTCAAGCATCGCTTTTCCGTCTTCTAAAGTAATAGCAGTCTTTCCCGAAGCTGCTGCAGCAGCTTTCATATAGGCGGTTCCGTAAAGTGGTCCGGATGCTCCTCCTACTTTTGAAAGAAGTACCATACCTACTTTTTTAAGTACCTTACTTATATCCTCTTCATCCTGTGGAAGCTGAGCTAATACCTCTGTGAATCCTCTTGCCATATTGGCACCGTGGTCAGCGTCACCAATTTCTCTGTCTAGGTCTGTTAAAAAGTCTTTGTTCTCTACGATGTTGTCACCGATTCTTTTGATACAATCGTATATTTTTGTAGCCATTGTTGTAGCCCTCCTCTTCCTTTTTCTGTTTTTATTTTGTTGATTATTTATTAAGCAAGAAGCGTGCCAACTTTTTTAGGCTGTGAGATGACTTTTTGCCGGAGGGTTGCATGTTTTGGATAAAAAAATATTGGTAAGAATTACCAGACTCTGGTAATTCTTACCAACTACTCGCTAATATGGTATTTTCTTGCCTTCGCTGCCACCGTCTTGTGCGTTAATCCCAACGCCTTGCCTGCGGCATTGAAGCTTCCGTACTTTTTCAAGGCACGTCGGATGATTTCCCTCTCATAGAATTCCCATGGCATGATTTCTTCTGTTTCCTCTTCCATGGGCAATCTGCCCACTGAATTCTGCTCACTAATATAATGAGGCAAATCTTCTTTTTGTACTTCTTCCCCCTCTGCTATAATGTTAATTCTCTCCATCACATTCTCCAGTTCACGAATGTTGCCCGGCCATGAATAGTTAACAAGAGACTGCATGGCTTCACTGCTTAAATGCTTTGGTTCGCGCTTTAACTCCTCTGCAATTTTACTTAAGAAATGCTCAGATAATACAGGAATATCTTCCTTTCTCTCCCGCAACGGTGGAAGCCAGATTGAAATGACATTTAATCTGTAATAAAGGTCTTCCCGAAAATCTCCTTTTTTTACAAGCTCCTCCAAATTCTGATTGGTTGCTGCTATGATTCTGGCATCTACTGTAATGGTGCGGTCATCGCCTACACGCTGAAATTCTTTTTTCTGTATAACGCGAAGCATTTTTGCCTGCATAGATTTATCTAATTCTCCGATTTCATCTAAGAAAATGGTTCCCTTATCCGCTAGTTCAAATTTTCCTATTTTCGTCTTAATGGCTCCAGTGTAAGCTCCCTTTACATGACCAAACATTTCGCTCTCCAACAGATTTTCCGGTATAGCAGCACAGTTAACACGGATAAACGGCTGCTTGGCACGTCCACTAGAATAGTGAATCGCCTCTGCTATGAGTTCCTTTCCTGTTCCACTCTCTCCTCTGATCAAAACATTAAAATTATTGTCTGCTGTTTTCGCGGCTAACTTCATGGCGTCATAAAGCTTACTGCTGATGCCTACGATTCGATTAAAAGCCGGATCTAATTTTTGTCGTCGGTTCAATTCCTCTTCTAAGTATTTTGTCTTTGCAGAGAGCTGATGAATACGCTCCATAAGCTCTTGAATCTCACTTAGATTTTTTACAACAGAAATTCCTCCTACGATCTGCTGATTGACAATAATCGGAACAATATTGGCAACAACACTATTTCCGTTTTTTTTCGGGCAGATTACCCCCATGATGCGCTGTCCCTTTTCTAATACTTTAACACGGTTTCCAGTGGGAGATATCTGATGAATGTTATCACCTTCTGTAATCTCTTCTCCTGTCACCTCATTATATGCACAGTTTACATAAGTTATGGTTCCATCCTTATCAAAGACACAAATACCATCCTGCACAGCTTCTAATATCTGAAGGTATCGTTCTTTTAGCTCCCTGACCTCCTCAAATTCCCAAGTAATCTGTGTCAGCTTCGACACATCCTCATAGGTACTGATAGCACCTTTTATCTCATCATTTTCTATGATCGGTGTCGTATTTATGACGACAGTTGCCTGTCCAATGGTACGGGTGTAGCCTAAAATAGATTTCTGGGTATCTACGACTTCCGGCAGCTTCGATTCCGGGAAAACCGCTTTTACACTTTTTCCCAATACTTCCTCTTCCGGTATTCCGAATAATTTTTCTGCTTCTTTATTGTAAACGATAATTGTATACCGATTATCAATAACAACTAGCCCACTTTCAATGTTACTGTAAATATTTTCCGAAGTGATGGCATTATCCTGTAACAGCGTATCTACCTGATTTAATTCCAAAGGACTGATATCGAAATCTCCTTCTAAATATTCCTTCATTTCCCGTGCTGCTTCCTTCGGAGACTCTCCTGCTGTCACAAGCGAGATTTCTTCTCCCTTTTTTACTTTTAATGCCGTCACTAAAAGAATACTCGTCAACGGAACATCATGCATACCTTCTCTACGCACATGAAAAACCACTCCATATTTTGCTTGCAGCTCATCTGCCTTTTGCACGATCATTGCCGCAACCCTGACATGAAGTCCTTTTTCGTAATGTATTGTTATCTTTTCTTCAATTATCTGTGTTTTTCCCATAGATGCCTGCTCCCTATCTGATCTTTACGCATATTCTTTTCTCATCTGTGTATTTGGTATCTGAAGCTGCTCCCTGTATTTTGTCACAGTACGTCTGGAAATGACGATTCCTCTTTCTTCCAGAAGCTTTGATATCTTTGCATCCGAAAGTGGCTTTTTTTTATCCTCATTTTGAATCATTTCTTCAATACAACTTTGCACGTTACAGTTATTTCCCTCCGAGGTCTTGTTGGAAAAGAAGTATTTCATTTCAAATACACCAAAGCGACATTCTAAATATTTATCTTTGATGGTCCGACTGACGGTAGATTCATGCACTGCAAGCTCCTGTGCAATGTCTAATAAATTCATAGGTTTTAAAAATGCTTTTCCTCTTTCAAAAAAATCCCTTTGATAATCCACAATGGCTTCGGTCACTAATCGCAGTGTCTCTTCTCTTTTTCCTATATTTTTGATTAGAAGCTTTGCTTTTTGATACTGTTCCTCTATATAATGGCTTTCCTGTGCATTGTGTTTTTCTTTTAATAAAGGCAGATATTCTTTGTTCAATTCTACGGAACGGACCCGTTCCTTATTATAAACGATCCGATAACCCTCTTCTCCCTCTTTTACTGTTACATCCGGATAGATGAAGGTATTTTTCTCTCTTCCGAATCCTCTTCCCGGTATCGGCTCAAGATGCTCTTTTATATAAGAAACATTATCCACTGTCTTTTCTATGCTCCAGCCTGTTTTTTGGCTAATTTCGGGCAGCTTGTTCTGTGCGATCTCATTCAAATAATTCTGCACCAAAAGACGCAGATCCGCTGTTCGCTCATCCACTCCTTTTAGCTGTAACAGCAGACATTCCTTTAAATTCCTTGCAAAGACTCCGGCAGGTTCAAATTCTTGTAAAAAATGGATTTCCTGCTCCAGTTCCGATTCCTTTATATGAAGATATTTCGCCAGATCGGCTGTCTCCATTTTCAAATAACCGTTCTCTTCTAAACACTCAATCAAAAATTCAGCTCTTTGCTGCTTTTTCCCGGATATCTTTTTGACAAAAAGCTGTTCCTTTAAGTATTCTTTTAACCCTGTGTCATAGCTTTTCTCATCTGCAATGGCATTTAAGTAGGACTGATAATCCTCATCCGCGCTTTTTTTTCTGCTGTAATATCCAATCCCTTCTCCGTAAGACTGGCGAATTTCTTTTTTCTCCTCTGTTTTTGCATATTCTAACATCGGATTGGAAAGAACTTCTTCTTCAATACATTGATTCAATTCTTCAAACCCCATCTGCAAAATAGACAAAGACTGCTCCATCTGGGGTGTTAATACCAATTTCTGCGTTTGGCTAATGAATATATCCATTCCAATCTGCATAAAGTTTCACCTCATCTGTCTTTTGCTCACCTATGGTATATTTTATCACATGTTGAAACATTTTACGATGTGAATTCATCCCCCTCTTTACCACAAAAAATCATCCAATCTACATAAAATGCAAATTGAATGATTTTCTCTTTTCACGCTACTGTACTGCGATCCAGCTTCCGTTATTGTAAAGCATGTTCATACCATTTAGGGTTATATCCTCTGTCTGTGAGCCTTCTCCATTGCTAAAAATAATGTATTTCGCATTGGCATTCATTTCTATCCGGTATAATCCATCGCCAATGCTTGTCATTTTTTCTCCCGGCCATGTGGTCATCGTCGTATCATCATCGTTCCAATAATAAGCGTATACCGAACTCCAGTTGTTCGTGTTCTGATAATAAATATAATTTTCGCTGATACCAGTACTTTGATAATCTGACCAAGTGCCATTGTTATAGATCTTGTTCACTCCCGCAAGTGTCAAATCCCCTGTCTGAGTTCCGCTTCCATTGTTAAAAATAATATAGCTGGCACCCTTCGGTATATCAACGCTATAAACGCCATCCCCCTTACTTGTCATCTGCACTCCTGGCCATGTGGTCATTGCTGTATTGTCATCACTCCAATAATAAGCGTATACCGTACTCCAATTACCTGTGTTCTGATAATAGACAGTTCCCTCTGTTACCACTGGATCTGTTGGATTTGTTGGATCTGTTGGGATGGTTCCTTCTTTATAAAGTACTACAATACCTGAAGAACCGATCTTGCCAGTCATTGAAGCTGAGGTAACCGTCCATTTTTCCCCTGTAATCGCATCAACATAAGTACCTACTTCTGTAAGGCTTCCACCATTCGGTACAGTCACATTAAAATTCGATCCGCTTCCTGCTACAACGACAGCTCCTGTCTTACGGCAAACTGCTGCGCAATTGCTTCCTGTTGTATAGTAATCTGCTTGTCCATCCATTGCATTATGGAACTTGTTAATTTCTGCGACCTCTGCACTGGTAAAATGTGTGCTTCCCTTCTGTCCTGCAATAATGCTTTCCTTATCTGCTGATGCCGGACGTGAAAAGTATACTGCTGTGATGTCATTTCTACTTGCTGCGACTGCATATGCACGGTCAATTACATTCTGGCTCATGCCATTGGAGTATCCCCAATCCTGATTGTTGGACCATGTATCATGGCTCTCACCCCAGTAGACTAACTTATTATTGGAAATACCTCTTGCTGCCCAGTTACCAAATGCAGTTGGCACTGTACCTGATGCAAATGCATCACGAAGCGTTTTTCCGTAGGTGCTGTCAGTCACTGACATATAATTGGTATATTCCTTCATCAAATATTCATTTCCAGATTCACGATCATCTGGACCTACAAGGATTTCACCATAATTATATAGCCCCTGATTCGTCACTGCCGGCCAGAAGTTACACCCTTCACTTGGCAATGCAATATGCTTTGCAGCATCCCATCGGATACCATCTACGCCTATGTTCTTCAATTCGACGACATAATTGCTAACGACCTGCTGCACATAGGAATTTTCACTGTTAATATCCGCCATACCAATGTCACCCTGAGTAACCGCATAACGATTTTTCCAATCAGACACCGTACCATAGGTATGCCAGTACTTAGAATCCTTCAGATCGCTCTGGATATTGGAATGATCCCCCGCAAGATGATTCGCTACCACATCGACAATTACATTGATTCCATATTTTTCAGCTTCTGTACAAAGAGATTGAAGCTCTGCCTTGCTGCCCACACTATTGCTGCCCACATAGAATCCCAATGGCTGATACATCCAGTACCATACTCCTGATTTCACAGATGGCTGTGCCGGAGATGTCTGAACGGATGTAAATCCTGCTGCTGCAATATTAGGAAGTTCATTCTTAATGTCATTATAGGTCCAGTCAAAGCACTGTAAAATGACACCATCCTGTATACTGTCTGCCAGATTATAATCATATGTAGAAGTCGTTGCTGCCTGCACCTGTACATCGTTTGGCATCCATGCAAATCCCGAAAACACCATACTCACAGCAAGCACATTGCCTAAAACTCTTCTCTTAATACTCCCTATCGCTTTGCGATCCATGATTCCCTCTCCTTTATTTATTATTTGCTTTGTAGAGTTAAAGCAAAAATAAGCTTACTTCCCCCTTCCTTTCTCTGCATTTTATATTCATGCCCCAACTCAAGTTCCCACCTTAAAGCTATCCCCTTACCATGCTGCAACTTTATCCTATTTCTCCCCTTAACTCAAGCCGAAAAACGGATGTCCCAATGTCGAAAAATCAATATATTGTTCAGGTTTCCTCAAAATTAGGTCATACGAATTGAAATGGCCTTTCCCCTTTGCTATAATCTCTTGAAACAGCAGCATATGGATGGGGAGGCAAAATGAAAGAGACACTTAACGCCAATTACCAGAAGCTAATTTGTGATTACATCGAACAGGAGGATTTTCCCCAGCTGTGGGATATGTTTCGAAGGCTTCAAGCTCAACTAAGCAACGGTCTTATCGATTCCCAGTTATATATCAAATTTCTTTTTTCTCAGATCGTCAAGTGTATCTATGAGCATACGCAAAAGGATATATCTGCCCAACTGATCGAAACGATTGAATCCATCTATCAGGCCAGTAATCTGGAGACCATCTATCAAATTGTTGAAACTTGCATTCAGGATTTTGAACAGAGTTGTAATAAATCAGAAAATAGCGTACAGGACGACATCGACCAGATCCTACTGTATATCTCCAATCATCTGGATGAAGATCTTGGCATTGATAAACTGGCTTCAAAGGTCTATCTCTCCGAAGGCTATCTCAGTCTTTCCTTTAAGCGAAAAACTGGAATGACCATAAGTCGCTATATCAAGAAATGCAGGATGGAAAAGGCAAAGGAACTGTTAAGAACCACCAACATGAGACTTGGTGAAATATGTGATACCCTCGGTTTTTCTAGCGTCTCTTATTTTTGCCAGAGCTTCCGTGAATACTGTGGTATAAGTCCGGACAAGTACCGTAAAAATGAAATGAACGAATAATTTTTATATACAAAAGAACCGCACCTTCTATTAAGAAAGTGCGGTTCTCTTATTCTTATTGTTCTGTTGCTTCAACTGCTTCTGTCTCTGGAATAGTAGTGAACAGATTATCAAAGGTTACTTTGTCCCATACCTTTTCCTTTATAACCCACTCATGCTCCTCTTCCCAGCCACTTAATGTATCAGTATATAATGTACTCTCGCGCTCGCTGATAATGCTCTGTCTAGTAAGCTCTGTCGCCTCAGCATCTGTTTTTGCATCCAGACGCACGATATAATAGCCGGTCTCTGTATCGATGACACCGGACACCTCGCCCTCTTCTAAGCCCTGTAATGTGGTAAGAACTGTCTCATTTACGTTCACATCATCAGCTGTAAAAGTGCCTGTGCTCACGGTATAGCCGTATGTCTCTGCTGCTGTCTCAAGGGTATCTTCCTGTGCCTCCGTAGCGAAAGTCTCTACTGTCTCTGCCAGCTCAGTCAATTCTTCCTCTGTGTAGTAGAGAACATTGCCCTCAGCATCTGTATAAGAATCCTTTGCCACTCTTACATAGCTATACGCACCAGTATTTGCCTCCTCATCACTAACGTTGGTATCTACTGTTGCGATGATTGCATCATACATCTTGTCCTGAATGGTCAGAAGTGTCAGATACTCCTCCACGATCTCCTGCTCTGCACCGAGGGCATCCAATGCCTCTTTGTCATTTGCAGCCATGAAATCTGTGGCAGCCTGAGTGATTGCTGCTCTCTCCGCATCTGTAAGTTCTACATCATACTCTACCATATGTGCCTGTAAGGTATACATGTCGAATAAGCTCTGCATTACGCTATCCTTCATGCTGTCCTCCATAGTAGTTCCATTGCCATACAGATCAGAGTTCCATACGTCCTCTCCAAAATATGCTACATAGAAATCATCTGCACTTGCCTGCTGCATACGAGCTGCAAAATTCGCAATACCAAGCTTGATCTCTGTCTCATCAAAGGTAGCAACCACTGCATCTTTATTCATGCCGCCGCATCCTGTCAACATGGATGCCGCCATAACGCCGCTTAATAATAATGCGGCTAATCTCTTACTCTTCATTCTTAATCCTCCAAACCCGAAAGCGGATGCTTTCGCTGCCTGTCTTTTGTTACAGGTCAATCACCTGCTTATTATAGTGCTTTTTGACCGAACCCGCAATATATTTCATATTTTTTTCATACTCAGGACTCTGTCAAAATCATCCCCTTCGCCGCGGTAAGGAACTGCTCTAGCACTTCCTTTTCATCCACATTTTTGCTTCTGGAATTCTTTTTCAAGAAATAGGTAAAATACGGGGCTTTGGCATCTGCCGTAAACTTCACATCCTGCCCAAATCCTGCCACGAATTCTGGAATCTTGGTCACATCGATGCGCGCCTTCTCATACAAGGTAAAGCGAAGGGTGTCGCCTTTTCCAGACACCTCTGTAAAATAAAGCTGATGTGCCATGGACTTGATCTTAGCGATATAGAGGAGATTTTCCACAGACTTAGGCGGATCTCCAAATCGGTCAATTAGCTCCTCAAGCATCTCCTCCGTCTCCTCCTCGGTCTCAATGCCCGCAATTCGCTTATAGATATCCAGCTTCTGGAACTCGTTTGGAATATAGCCCATCGGTATATAAGCATCAATATTGATATCAATGGAGGTGTCAAAGCTCTCCTCCACCTTAATTCCCTTCGCCTCTTTTACTGCCTCATTTAACATCTTGCAGTACAAGTCATATCCCACTGCTTCCATATGTCCGTGCTGTTCGGCTCCCAGCAGGTTTCCGGCGCCACGAATCTCAAGGTCACGCATGGCGATCTTGAATCCACTGCCCAGCTCCGTGTACTCCTTGATAGCTGCCAGACGCTTCTCCGCAATCTCTTTGAGCATCTTATCCCGCTTATACATAAGGAAGGCATAGGAAGTCCTGTTCGATCTACCCACTCGTCCACGTAGCTGATAGAGCTGGGACAAGCCCATATTGTCCGCATCATGAATAATCATGGTATTGACATTGGATATGTCTAGTCCTGTCTCGATGATGGTGGTGGACACCAGTACATCAATCTCTCCGTTGATGAAGCGGTACATGATATTCTCAAGCTCTGTCTCCTTCATCTGACCATGGGCATAGGCAACATTCGCCTCTGGAATCAGTTCTGCCAGCTTCGTCGCCACATCTGCGATTTCCTTCACACGGTTGTATACATAATACGCCTGTCCGCCCCTTGCAAGCTCTCTGGATATTGCCTCCCGCACCAGCTCTTCATTGTACTCCATAACATAGGTCTGGATTGGAATACGATCCATCGGCGGTTCCTCCAGAACACTCATATCACGAATTCCGATCAGACTCATGTGAAGCGTTCTAGGAATCGGTGTCGCTGTCAGTGTAAGCACATCTATATTGGTCTTTAACTGCTTGATCTTCTCCTTGTGGGCTACGCCAAAACGCTGCTCCTCGTCAATCATCAGAAGTCCCAGATCCTTATAGACCACGTCCTTAGACAGCAGTCTGTGAGTTCCAATAATGATATCTACCTGACCCTTTTTCAACTTCTCGATGGTCTTCTTTTGTTCCGCCGCACTTCGGAAACGACAGAGCAGATCCACATTTACCGGAAAATCCTTCATTCGCTGTGCAAAATTATTGTAATGCTGCTGCGCCAGTATCGTAGTCGGCACTAAAAATGCCACCTGCTTACCATCCTGCACCGCCTTAAATGCTGCTCTTATGGCAATCTCCGTTTTACCGTAACCTACGTCACCACAAATCAGACGATCCATGATCTTATTACTCTCCATGTCTGCCTTAGTGGCTGCAATGGCAATATCCTGATCCTCCGTCTCCTCAAATAGGAACATCTCCTCGAACTCTCTCTGCCATACCGTATCTGGTCCGTAAACAAAACCCTGTTCGCTCTGACGCACCGCATACAGTTTCACCAGATCAGCTGCGATCTCCTTCACCGCACCTCTGACCTTGGTCTTTGTCTTATTCCACTCCTGACCTCCGAGCTTATTCAGCTTCGGCTTCTTGGCATCGGCTCCGGCATATTTTTGGATCAATTCCAACTGGGTAGCCAGAATATAGAGATTTCCACCTCCAGCATACTCGATCTTAATATAATCCTTCTCAACCTTATCTACCTCGATCTTTTCAATACCGCGATAAATACCCAGACCATGGCTCTCATGTACCACATAGTCTCCGATATTCAGGTCGGTAAAGCTTGCAATCTTTTCGCCCTCGTAGACTCTGTGACGCTTCTTTTTCTTCTTCTCCCCTCCGAAAATATCACTCTCGGAGATGACTACGAACTTTAGCATCGGATACTCATAGCCCTTTTTCAGCTTGCCGTATCCAGTCATGATCTCCCCCGGCTTCACCTCATGGTCAAAATCCTCGGAATAGAAGGTACTAAGTCCCTCCGCCATCAGATCCTCCGCCAGACGCTTCGCCCTTGTCCGGGAGCTAGACAGCAGAATGACCCGATAACCGTTCTTCTTATATCTGGCAAGATCCTTCAGCAAAAGTTCAAAACTATTATTATATGGGTTCACCGTCTTGGACTGGATACTCATTCTTGTCTCAATTTCAAGATGAGGATTCTTCATATCCAGTGCCACCAAAGAAATGCACTTGCGTCTGGCAATCTTCGCTATAATCTCCTTACAGGTAAAAAGCTCCTTCATCTGTCCCGGAAGGATATATCCCTTTTCCAGACGCTGCTTCATACTCTCTGAAAATTCTGTCTCCGTCGCCATACCTCGCTCGATACTTCGTGGTGTCTCATCCAGAAAAATCAAGGTGTTCTCCACATCAAAATAGTCAAGCAGGGATGCTCTCTCCTCACAGAAATAGGAAAGATAAGCGTCCAGACCTGCACTGATTCCAAGCTCTCCCGCCTCCTCTGCGATCTGCTCCGCCGCAGACTTCACACGGTAAGCCTCCTCCGTTTTCATTTCCTTTCTAAGCTTTGCAGATACCTTCTCTGCCTCCTTTAAGATACGGTCGATTCCAGCCTTCCGCTCCTCCTCAGTAAGCACCAATTCACAGGCAGGATATATATGAACTTCCTCCAGATTCTCGATGGAACGCTGACTCTCCGCATCAAAGGAACGGATGGAGTCCACCTCATCTCCCCACAACTCAATACGGAACGGATTATCCTCTGTCAGAGGGAAGATATCGATGATGCCTCCACGCACTGAAAACTCTCCTCTGATCTCTGCCTGATAATTCTTTTCGTAGCCCAACTCTGCCAGATGCTTCGTGAACTGCTCTAAGTCAATAGAATCTCCCACTGCCACTTTTCGCACCGCCTGAATGAACTTCTCAGGACTAGGCATCGGGTTCATAAGCCCGTCAAATGTAGTAATTATGGTGCACTCTTTCTCTTCCGCCATGAGCTTTAGGGCATTGATTCGCTCCGCCGTCAGAACATTTCCCCTGATATCCGATTGGTAGAATAAAATATCCTTTGCTGGATAGTAGGCAGCCCGCTTGTCAAAAAAGCGGTATTCCTCCCACAATTCCTTCGCCTTTTGCTCCTGAAAAGTAACAATGATTCTGTTGCCAGAACCATTGTTAATACTGTGTATCATATGTGGCTTTGCCGCATCAATGCAGCCGGATATCTGTATCACGCCCGCAAGCTTTGGCAGAGCTTCATTTAAATCTTCAAACTCTTTTAGCCCCTTTAGGGGTTCTGTGAATGTCTTCACTTAGACCTCCTGCTTTTTTCCGTTAAAATCATTCATCGCCTGATCCAGTTCACCCTGCAGAATCATCTCCGTTGCTGTGACCGCATCCAAGATAGCTTCCTCCACCTTCTTACGATCCTCAGCATTAAAATGTCCTAACACGTGATCCGCCAGATCCCAGCCCTTCGGCTTTTCTCCCACACCGACTTTGATTCGCATAAAATTCTGTGTTCCAGTCAACGCAATGATATTCTTGATTCCGTTGTGTCCACCAGCACTTCCCTTTTTGCGGATGCGCAATCCTCCCGGTGCAAGGCTGATATCATCAAAAATCACCAGCATCTCATCCTCCGGGTCAAGCTTATAATAATTTAAAAGCTCCACTACGCTCTCTCCACTCAGGTTCATAAAGGTCTGAGGCTTTGCCAGCACCACCTTCTGTCCCTCAATGACTCCCTTTCCGCAAAGAGCTTTGTGCTTCTTCTCACTGATACTGATATTATATTTATCGGCAATGGCATCCATGACATCAAATCCGATATTATGGCGGGTATGCTCATACTGCTTTCCCGGATTGCCAAGTCCTATAATTAAGAACATAGATTTCTCCTCCGAATCACAACTGCTGCTGACTTAAGCTGTTCCTGATCGTTGACTCCGGTAATATCCTCTGGATCATCCAACGCATAGGCATCTACTTTAAGTCCCTTATCCTTGATAATTGTGAGCGTATCCGGCAGATAATATTCACCCTGTGCATTGTTTGGCTGAATCTTCTCTAATGCCTCCCTCAATTCCTTTGTATCAAAAATATACATACCAGAATTGATCTCGTGGGAGCCACGCTCCTCCTCTGTGGCATCCTTATGCTCTACGCTCTTCACAAAATTGCCCTCTGCATCTCTGATGATTCTTCCGTAGCCTGTTGGATCTTCGATCATGGCAGACAATACAGTAACGGTATTGCCATTCTTCACATGATATTCCTTTAACTTTGTCAAAGTAGAAGCTGTGATCAATGGAGTATCTCCAAAGAGAATCATGGTCTGACCATCCTCCTGCAAGAAATCCTTGGCACACTTCACTGCGTGTCCTGTTCCAAGCTGCTCCTCCTGAAGAGCGAACTTCACATGCTTATGCTCGATAGACTCACGAACCATCTCATGCTTATAACCGACCACAAGGCAGACATCCTCCGCTCCTGCGCCAACTGCCGCCTCAATCGCATAATCTACCAGACACTTTCCCTCTATCGTGTGTACCACCTTTGGCAAATCGGACTTCATTCTTGTACCCTTACCTGCCGCAAGTATTACTGCCTTTAACTGACTCATCCTAAACCTCCTGTAATCCTTCGTAACGCATATATCTTGTCCTTAATGGAATTTCCTTGTTTCAGTCTATGTTACATTTTACAGGACTTTTCAAAATTTACAAGAGTTTTATGTGGTGCATAATTTGCATTATATGAAGTTAGTAAATATCGTATTTCCTTAGAAATGGTCACTTCGGATTCAGAGCGCCAAATCTGGAACCTCTAATGCTCTCGCTTCTGAAATTTGCGATGATTCGTGTCTTTTGAAAATTTGAAAAGGCAGGAACCGTAATGGTTCCTGCCTTGTTATGCTCATATAGTTCTGCTATTCCCCTTCCGCAGCAAGTGTCTCCTGATAACGCTCCAGGATCAATCTCTGGATACGGTCTCTTGTGTCAGAATTGATCGGATGTGCAATGTCACGGTATTCTCCATCCGCAGCTTTTCTACTTGGCATTGCGATGAATAAGCCCTTCTCCCCTTCAATGACTTTAATGTCATGAACAACAAATTCCTCGTCAATGGTAATAGATACTACCGCTTTCATCTTGCCTTCTTTTTCCACTTTTCTGATTCTCACGTCCGTAATCTGCATATCTTATGTCCCCCTTTAGGTCATTAATTAAAGCACATATCGCTCATTGTTCTCATATACGATCTTGATACCATTGTCCCCACAATAGTACGTGTTCGCCTTCAAGGTATCTCTACTCTCTACGATACAATTTTCAATATGTGTGTTATCCCCAATATATACATCATTCAGAATGATAGAATTCTTAATGACACAATTCTTTCCAACAAATACCTTCTTAAATAGGATAGAATTCTCAACCTTACTGTTGATGATACATCCGCTCGCGATTAAGCTGTTACGCACATCGGAGCCGCTATTGTACTTCGCTGGTGGAAGGTCGTCCACCTTAGAGCAAATCTTAGGCTCATCCCGAAAGAAATACTTCCGAACCTCTGGCTTTAAGAAATCCATGTTGGTCTGATAATAAGACTCTACGGTAGCAATATTGCTCCAGTATTCCTTCATCTTATATCCGTATATCTGCTTCATGTTCTTATAGCGAATCAAGATATCCGTTACAAAGTCCCAACGATCCTCTGCTGCACTTCGCTCTAACATCTCGATGAGCTGTCTTCTACGCACGATATAGATACCTGTGGAGATTGTATTGGACTGGGAAACCATCGGCTTCTCCTCAAACTCGATGATTCTCGAATCCTCATTCATCCGTACCACACCATATCGGCTGACATCGATGCCTGGCTCCATGTCCTTGCATACCACTGTGATATCCGCCTTCTTCGCAATGTGATAATCCAGTACCTTATTAAAATCGATCTTGTAAACGCAGTCACCACTTGTGATGATAACGTATGGTTCATGTCTCTTCTTAAGGAAGTTGATGTTCTGGTACATCGCATCTGCGGTTCCACGATACCACCAGCTGTTGTCCACTGTAACAGTCGGATTAAATACGAACAATCCTCCCTGCTTTCTACCAAAGTTCCACCACTTGGAAGAACTCAAATGCTCATTCAGTGATCTAGCACTATACTGTGTCAGAACTGCCACTGTCTGAATGTGAGAATTGCTCATATTGCTAAGTGCAAAGTCGATACTGCGGTAGCTTCCGCCTACCGGCATCGCTGCAATCGCTCTCTTATTGGATAATTCCTGCATACGGCTGTTATTACCGCCAGCTAAAATAATACCTATTGCCTTCATACTGAGTCACCTGCCTTAATAATTACTTCACCGCTCTCAAGAACTCCATTCGGATAATCTTCCTTCTCTGTAACGCCAGAAATGGCTGTGTTCTTACCGATGGATACGCCATCTGGAACAGCAGAATCCTCTCCGATTGTTACCAATCCAAATGAGTAGATGCTTGCGTTGAGCTTATTCGGTGCCTCTTCTCCAACGCCAAGTACTACATTGCTTCCAATGCTACAATTCTCAGCAACGATAGACTTATCTATGGTGGTGTTCTCTCCCACCTGCGTGTCCTTCATGATAATGGAATCTCTAACGATAGTTCCCTTGCCAATGGTAACTCCTGGTCCAATGACAGAATTATGTACCTCACCTAGAATCTCTGATCCCTCACCGATGATACTCTTCTCTACAACAGAATCTGCTGACAGATACTGAGGCTCAATGATATCACTCTTTGTGTAGATCTTCCAATACTCCTCATAGAGATTGAACTCTGGAATCAGATCGATCAGTTCCATATTGGCCTCCCAATAGGAACCAAGTGTACCAACATCCTTCCAGTAGCCATTATACTCATATGCGAACAAGCGCTGTCCACGCTCATGGCAATATGGAATGATGTGCTTACCAAAGTCACATCCACTCTGATCCTTCATCGCATACAGAGCTTCCTTCAAAACCTTCCAGCTAAAGATATAGATACCCATGGAAGCCAGATTGCTTCGTGGCTGTGCCGGCTTCTCCTCAAAGTCCTGAATCTTCTTATTCTCATCTGCAATCACGATACCAAAACGGCTTGCCTCCTCGATAGGAACTGGCATCGTAGCAATTGTCACATCCGCATTATTCTCCTTGTGGAAATCCAGCATTACCTCATAATCCATCTTGTAGATATGGTCTCCGGATAAAATCAACACATACTCTGGATTGTAGCTCTCCATGTAAGTCATGTTCTGGAATATAGCGTTTGCAGTACCGCTATACCACTCACTATTGTCGCTCTTCTCATATGGTGGCAAAATTGAAACACCACCATTGTTGCGATCCAAATCCCACGGAATACCAATTCCGATATGGGAATTCAATCTTAATGGCTGATACTGAGTCAAAACACCTACTGTATCAATACCTGAATTGATGCAGTTGCTGAGCGGGAAATCAATTATGCGATACTTTCCACCAAAAGCAACTGCTGGCTTAGCAACCTTGGCTGTAAGTACGCCCAAACGGCTGCCTTGTCCCCCTGCTAATAGCATTGCTATCATTTCTTTTCGAATCACGTCCATCACCTCTCGTCTCTTTCTAACTAGTCAACTATTCCTCTTAGCACTTAAAATTATAACACAACCTGTATCCCCTGTACATCATTTTTCACAATTTTATCTACACAAATTTTCTTTTTTTGACATTTTATACAAAGTTTGCCAATTATTACCTTTGTACTATTTTTACTGTCGAAAAGATTTTGTTTCAAAAGAATTTGCAAATTAATAATATAAGGTTATAATTATTTTTGGCAGGCATAAGTCTACCCACATTCTAAAAATAAATATAGGTAGGTATCTATTATGTATAAAATTAATTTTAACGAACCAATACATATCCATTTTATAGGAATCGGCGGAATCAGTATGAGCGGCCTTGCCGAAATACTGTTAGCTGAACAGTTCACAGTCTCCGGTTCTGATTCTAAGGAATCTGAACTCACCAGACATCTGGAAGAAATGGGAGTCACTGTTTTCTACGGTCAGAAAGCTTCCAATATTATAGAAGGAATCGACCTTGTGGTATACACAGCTGCCATCCACGAGGATAACCCAGAGTTTGCCTGTGCCCGCGAAAAAGGCATTCCTATGATGTCCCGTGCCGAACTGCTTGGACAGATTATGGATAATTATCAGGACTCCATCGCAGTGGCAGGAACCCACGGCAAGACCACCACAACTTCCATGATCAGCCAGATCCTTCTGGCAGCCCAGACAGATCCTACCATAACAGTCGGTGGTATCCTAAAGGCAATCGATGGCAATCTGCGTGTAGGCAAGTCCGATGTCTTTATTTCAGAGGCATGTGAGTACACCAACAGTTTCCTGCATTTCTATCCAAAGTACAGTATCATATTAAATATAGAAGCAGAACACTTAGACTTCTTTAAAGATATTCATGATATCAGACGTTCATTCCATCAATTTGCAGGCAATACCAGAGAAGACGGCGCCATCATTATCAATGGTGAAATTCCTAACTGGAAAGAGATTACAGAAGGTCTTGCTCCGAAGGTAATTTCCTTCGGACTCTCCGAAGACTGCGACTTCTATCCAGCAGATATCACTTTTGATGAGAAGGCATGTGCCTCCTTTACCGCTATGCATCGCGGCGAAGCTGTTATGACAGTTACCCTCGGTGTTCCTGGCATGCACAATGTTTCCAATGCTCTGGCTGCCATCGCACTGGCACTGGAGCTTAAGCTTCCAAAGGAAGATATCTTACAGGGTCTTCTGGCATTTGGCGGCGCGAACCGTCGTTTCCAGTACAAGGGTTCTGTGGACGGTGTCACTATTGTCGATGATTACGCGCACCATCCAACTGAGATCCGTGCCACACTGACTGCCGCTGCCAACTATCCGCACAAGCGTCTGGTTCTGGCATTCCAGCCACACACCTATTCTAGAACCAAGGCATTCTTAGACGATTTCGCAGAAGTGCTTTCCATGGCTGATATGGTAGTCCTTGCAGACATCTATGCCGCCCGTGAGAAGAACACTTACGGCATCAGCTCCAAAGATATCCTCACCAAGTTGAAGGAAAAGGGAACGGACTGTCATTATTTTCCTTCCTTTGAGGAAATTGAGAAATTTTTATTAAAAAATTGTATGAACGGTGACTTGTTGATAACTATGGGAGCCGGAGATATTGTAAATGTAGGCGAACATCTTCTTGGCAAGTAACTTATCCACATTATCCACATTCAAATTGGGGAAAACTTCAACTTTTGAATGTGGATTTTTTGTTTACATAACGCTGTGTTTCCATTTTTGCCCAAACCCTCTTCTCACCATCTTTTTCTTAGGGTCTTGTGGTTACCATAATTTTCCATAACAAAAACACCCACATTTTATCCACATTATCCACACTTCTCCAAACCCTTGATTTTACTGGCTTTGTACTAAAAATGGTACTTCTCTTTCCGGAATTCCTGTGCTATAATTCATGACGGTAGAGGAGCGCCTATGCTCATTTTTCTACCTTAGACTACTAGCAAAATCGCAATCGACATGAAAGAAGGTTATGATTCATTATGGCCAAAATTACACTTCACAGTGACAACCAGATTTCTGCCACAAGTGTTTCCAATATTTTTATTGATGAATATATGTCAGATGCCAATGGAGAGTTCGTTAAGATCTATCTGTATCTGCTTCGTCTTATGAACGCGCCGGATGCAGCTTTTTCCATTTCCTCCATTGCGGACAAGTTCGAGCATACAGAGAAGGACATCAAGCGCGCTCTCTGTTATTGGGAGCGTATGCACTTATTGCGCCTTGAATACGATGACAAGAAGAATCTTACCGGCATCTGCCTGTTAGATTCTGTTTCCCGCAAGACTCCGCCTTCTGCTGGCTCTGCCACAGAACCGGAAGCAACTGCTGAAACAGTCAGCGTTTTCGAAGAGGTGATCGTGACAACGCCGACCATGGATGCTGTTACTGCCCCAGTCTCCGATAAAGCCAGTGCTAAGGCTAACGAAGCAGAGACTGTGGCCAAGACCACCAAGGCTAAAGCTGCCATGGATAAGAAGAGCTATTCTAAGGATGACATCAAGCAGTTCCGACAAAATGACTCCATCGCAGAGTTATTCTTTATCACAGAGCGCTACCTTGGACATCCTCTGAATGACACTGATGTACAGATCATACTTCATCTATATGACGGTCTTGGCTTCTCCACAGATTTGATCGAGTATCTGATTGAGACTTGCGTAAGCAGCGGTCACAAGAGTCTTCGTTACATAGAGAAGGTTGCCTTAAGTTGGAAGGAGAACAACATCACCACCGTTGAGGAAGCCAAGCTGGCTGACTCCGTCCACACTAAGACATATTATACTGTTATGAAGTCTTTTGGCATTTCCGGACGGAATCTGATTCCATCCGAGACCAAGCTCCTTAAGAAGTGGACCACTGAGTATGGCTTTTCCGAGGAATTGATTTCAGAAGCCTGTCAGCGTACCGTTCAGGCCGTGCATCAGCCAAGTTTTGCTTATGCCGATTCCATCCTGACCAACTGGCACAAAAAGCAGGTGCGAAGCTTAAGTGACCTCTCCGCGATTGATGCAGAGCATCAGAGCAAGAAGAAGAGTACCGCAACAAGCAATACCACCAGCACTGCTTCCAAGAATAAGTTCAATAATTTTTCACAGCGTTCTTATGACTATGACCAGTTAGAGAAAATGCTGCTAACCACTACGGTCCAATAGTACAGGAGGTTGCCTCATGCCGTTAAACAACGCACAATACGACGAGATCATTCGTGAATATGATGCAAGACAACTTCGGAATCAACATATTTTAGAGGCACGAATTGAGGATGCCTATGAACAGATTCCAAAGCTTAAGGAAATAGATGATGCCATTGCCTCCTGTTCGGTCGCTCAGGCAAAGCGCCTGCTGGATGGGGACTCTGATGCCCTTGATTCGCTAAAGGCTCAGATTGCCGCATATCGCGCCCAGAAGGAAACCCTGTTACAGGAACATGGATTTCCCCAGAATTACTTTGATCCGGTGTACACCTGTCCAGATTGTAAGGATACTGGTTACATTGGCAGAAAGCGCTGCCACTGTTTTGAGCAGGCAGCCATCAATTTGGTCTACACCCAGTCCAATTTGAAGGAGATTCTAGAAAAGGAGAATTTTAACACCTTTTCCTTTGACTACTACTCTGGCACGGATGTCAATCCTGCCACCGGACGCTCCTCTCTGGATACGATCAAGGATGCCGTAGCAAAATGCCATGATTTTATCGATCATTTTAGCGATAATTTTTCTAATCTCTATATTTATGGGGATACTGGTATTGGAAAGACTTTTTTATCCAACTGCGTGGCAAAGGAATTAATGGATCAAGGATATTCCGTAATTTACTTTACGGCATTCCAATTATTTGATATATTAAGCAAAGGTGTGTTCAAAAAGGACGAGGAAGCCATTGCGGCGCACCAGAACATTTTTGATTGTGATCTATTGATTATCGATGATCTTGGCACGGAACTGACCAATTCATTTACGACCTCACAGTTGTTCCTATGCTTAAATGAGCGAATTCTGCGCAAGAAGTCCACGATTATCTCCACTAATCTGGGGATGAACCAACTGGCAGATATCTACTCAGAACGAGTATTATCACGGATTTCCAGTAATTATACTTTAATCAAGCTATTTGGCGCTGATATCCGTATCTTAAAGCGCCACCGTTAGTTTCCACAATAATGTATTCAATTAGAGCAATCTATTGAAATAAATGTAATGTCAACTATTTTTTATGGAGGAACCATTCATGCCAAACGATGAAAGAAACTTAGAAACAATTCCTGATGGAGCCCTTGGTCTCATCCCCCTCGAGAGCTGCAAAGGAATCGGACAGAAAGTCGACGAGTACTTAGTTTGCTGGAGAGAGAAGAGACAGCATCTGCACCAGGACGATCCTGCTTTCAAGGGTTATCGCCGTGACTCTTACATCATCAACACCGCAGTTCCACGTTTTGGATCTGGTGAAGCAAAGGGTGTCATCAAAGAGTCTGTCCGTGGTTATGACTTATATCTTATGGTAGATGTTACCAATTACAGCCTGACCTACAATGTATGCGGCCATGAGAATCATATGTCCCCAGATGATCATTACGCTGACTTAAAGCGTATCATCGCTGCTGCTGAAGGAAAAGCAAAGCGTATCACCGCTATTATCCCATTCCTGTACGAAGGCCGTCAGCACAAGCGTACTGCTCGTGAGTCCTTAGACTGTGCATTAGCACTTCAGGAACTGGTTGCCATGGGTGTTGATAACATCATCACTTTTGATGCACATGATCCTCGTGTACAGAACGCCATTCCTTTAAAGGGATTTGAGACAGTACAGCCTGCATACCAGTTCATCAAGGGTATCTTAAAGGAAGTGCCTGATCTTACCATTGATTCCGATCACATGATGATCATCAGCCCAGATGAGGGTGGTACGAACCGTGCTGTATACCTTGCAAATGTACTTGGTCTTGATATGGGTATGTTCTATAAGCGCCGCGATTACAGCAAGATCGTGGATGGACGTAATCCTATCGTAGCTCATGAGTTCTTAGGATCTTCTGTTGAAGGCAAGGATGTTATCATTATCGATGATATGATCTCTTCTGGTGAGAGTATGATCGATGTTGCTACTGAGCTCAAGAAGAGAAAGGCAAACCGTATCTTCGTTGTAGCTACCTTTGGTCTTTTCACCAACGGACTTGAGCGCTTCGATGAGGCAGTTGCAGATGGTACTATTTACAAGGTCGTAACTACTAACCTGACCTACCAGACACCAGAGCTGCTTTCTAGACCATATTATATTAGCTGTGATATGAGTAAGTATATTGCTTACATCATTGATACCTTAAATCACGATAGCTCTATCAGTGATCTTCTGAATCCTTACGATAGAATTCAGAGAGCTGTATCACAGTACAACGAAGCTCAGAAGAAATAATTAACATTAAAATGCGAACCAAGCTGGCAACGCCACTTCGGTTCGCACAAAAAAAGAGCATCGCGCAAATGCGTGATGCTCTTTTCATATACTATATATTATGTATCTTAAAACAAGTCAACTCTACCTGCAAACTTCTGATTGATTACATAGTATGCAGCGTACTCTTCTGGCTTTAAATATACCTGAAGGGATTTGATGGAAGATACTCTGTGTCCTTCTGCAACGTAAGCTTCCTTAGCCTTCTCAATTGCATCTGCAACTACTGCTTCTCTTCCCTGATACTGGATAAATACTTCCGGCTTCAGTTCTTCCTTCACTGCCTTCTTTGTTGTCTTGGTTGTTGCCTTCTTTGCTGTTTCTTTTGTCTTCTTAGCTACTGCCTTCTTCTCTTCAACCACAGCTTTGGTATCCTCTACCACTTTCTTTGTCTCTTCTGAAACCCCACCTGCCACAGACTTTGTCTCTGTTGCAGCTACTTTTGCTGCTGCCTTGGTATCTTCTACCTTAGTCTCTGCTGGCTTTACTGCTGCCTTTGTCACATCAAGCTTTGCTGTTGTCTTCTTGTTCATAAATGAGTCCTCCTCAAAAAACTACTCACACACTAAAAACTTCTCCATTGCTACTAATGCCTCTTCCTCATCACTGCCCTCAGCAACGATGTTCACCGTCATACCCTTTGACGGATTAAATGCCATGATTCCCATAATACTTTTCGCATTGATTCTGCGGTTGTTGCTCTCAAGTGTAATCTCACTATCGAAACGACATGCAACCTGAACCAGTTCAGCGATCGGATTATTATGTTCTTCGGAAACATTTGATACAACAATCTCTTTTCTGCTCATAGTCCTCCACTTCCTCTTTTTAAGTACTTCTTGAAATATAACCCATATAATCTTAATTTGCAATACATGAGCAAAAAAACTGTTAAAGTTACACAAGACCTGACACCGTCTTCAAACTTTTTTATGCATTTTTCTTTGCTTTTATTCACCTAAATAGGCAAAAAATACATTTCCTGCGTTAGAAAAAAACTCATCCGCCTCTGTTATGCTCTTGCGATATGTGGTTCCCATTCCCGGATCAAAAATAACCACATTGTTATTATCATATCCAATTATCAATACTGCATCATTACTTCCTGTCATAGCAAATACTGGACTGCCACAACTCACGTAATAGAGAACCTCCTCCACGTTACAACCAGTTAGATCTAACACGTTGACATCCTTCATCGTATTATTCAGGATGCTCTTCGGTGTCTCGCCACCTTCAATCAATGCACCCACACTAATATTAATGCCTTCCTTTTCCAACATAGCATTGATACACTGTGCAATACTTCCAGCTTCCGCATCCTCTGCTCCAACTATAATATCCGAAAACGGCGCCTGTGTTGCCTTTCTAGAACGTTTCCACACGTATTCGAGATTATCTCCAATAACAACACCCATCTTCTCATTTGCCGCAATTACAGCCTCTGTAACATTATCTGTGGCAAGGATAACGTCACCCTTCACATAAACAAAATAGTGCTTCGTATTATTCTCGTCCCGTAAAGATACCGTCCGCATTTCTTCCAGAATCGTCTCTCGTGGCGTCAAAAGCTTCGGTGCCTTATCGCTGACCGTAGTCGCCAATACGATCTGTATCTGGGTCTGCTTCGCTTCGCCTGTGCTAGAAGCAACATCCACCAGTTTTCCACTGTCCCCTTCACGGTTCATAATCATATCCTGATCCGCTGATACATAGGCCGTTCCATTGTAACGGATACGCTTTAAATACATGGTATAGTCATCAATCTCTACATCCGATACATAATAACCCGCTTTCTCATAGGTCTTTAATACTTCCTGCTGATCTGATGCCACATCCAGAATCTTGATCTGATACATAGGGAATGTAATATTACCCGCCGCATCCTCATAGATATCCGAATCCCTTGCAATTCCATAGACAAAATCTTCCTCCATAAAGCCTAACGGCTTCATGAATTCTCCATCTGCTTCCTTGATTTCTATGACTTTCTGGTTAGAAAGGTTCAGCACATGCATGCTATCGCTTCCTATCTGCTTCTCTTCTGCTGTCTCGATCCACGCAATAAAGCGGTTCGATTCTGACACTGCAAAAGTACCATCCGTAAGTCCAGTGATAAGTTCACGTGTCTTTAAGGTATTTAAGTCGATGCCATACACATTGCCATCCATCATAAGGAAGAGTTCTCCTCCCTCATTTACATACATAAGCTGTCCCAATTCAGACTTCATGACCTCATAGGAACGATCTGATGGAATAAATACCAGTTCCTCATTGGTATTTGACAAGCTATCATAATGATAAATTGCGATTCCCACTTCACCCTCATGTATGCCTCGGTTCATATAACCATAGACAATATAGTCCACGCTTCCAGCTTCATCCACATCTACGATCTTAATGTCATGCTCTCCATAATTCTCACGGCTGTCGATTCCCTCATAACCGCGGAAACTGAACACCTTAGCCAGCGTATTTTCTGTGGTATTGTAACTCCACAATTCGCCTTCTTGAACAAATGCCACATTCCTTCCAGCTTCATTTGCCCTATATTCCACCTCATCAGAACGAATTCCAAGCTGAATATACTTATCAGAAATACTGTGATTCTCTCCACGGAAAATCTGTTCCATGGTTCGTTCAAAGTTCAACAGGTATATTCTACTGCTGGTATAACGGACACGGTAATACTCTTCTACATTATAGTACTCACTCTCTCCGTTCTCGCCGATGCTGGTAACAACATAGTCCAGCACAATTACATTATAAGTATTGGTAATCTCCTTAATGGAAGGCACTGGCTCAGTGAGACGCTCACATTCAAAATCTGCCCAGCCCACCTGCTTTAAGGATGAATTCAAAGAGACATAATGAAGCGTCGTGTTATCTCCAGTTGTTTTTTCCATATAAGTCGCTAAAGATCCTGTTGTCTCATCATTAAAGGTCTTGTCATTGAAGTCCATGACAAAATCCAAACATTCATCCACATAGCAATCCGCAGGCTCCACGATTCTTGTGTAATAATAAATGGACTCATCACCGCTCTCTAGCTGAATGATAAGCAGATATTCCTCTCCTTCCTCCAACAGGTTCTGAATCTGCAATTGTGCTGTGATCCTTCCCCTCTTTTCCTCATAGGATGTAACATCCGCATTAGCGATCAATCGCTCTGCATCCAGACTTCTGATCTCATAGGATATGGTATCAATGGCAGTCTGATAAGTCTGTATCGTAATTGGCAGGATTCGATCCGTTCCAATCGGTGTGACCGTGTCTCTCATATAAGCCGCATCCATCTCCACGGAATATCCATGCAATTCATTGATCTCTCTATCATCCTGATATAACGAAATAACCGGAAGCGTTGCCTCCTCCATCTCCGTTGTCAGATCCTCATTTACATGATTGGTCAGTTTTCCAAAAACAAGTACTGCAATTATAAATATTGTTAACAAGACGGCTGCTTTGATAGTTCCCTTCTGCACGGTCGTCCCTCCTCATCTATTCGAAATCAAACATACGCTTACAAAAATAGCTATCGCCCAAGGCGATAGCTATATTGTATGCATTTTTCCCGAAATCTGCAACGGATTTTTTTCTTAAGAAGCAATGGAATTCACTGGTTTTCCATGATTTACCACCAGCGTCTACATCTGCGATGTCTGCATCTACGTCGAAACATCTCATTATTGAGAATGACGCCAATCAATTCCCGACGGAAATCTCTTCTTCTCGGACGTGGAGGTGGTCTGTGTCCTGGGGGCTGTGTGCCTCCCCGAAACTGCTGTGCTTCCATATCCTCCATGTCTTCCATATCCTCTGGTTCATCGCTTTCCGTCACACGGTTCAAGATACGATTCACCACCATCTCAAGCATGAGTCGGTCTGGATATTCATCGAACATCAGACTTCCCTCATACTCCATCTTGTCGCATTCTTCTTCTACATATTCTAAAATCTGCTTTACTTCTCTCGGATACAGTTCCTTCATCCGTTCCATATCCTTCTCATATTCCATCTCGGTCAGATACAGGTTCTGCATCGGATAACTCATATAAAAAGGCATCTTAGGCACTTCAAACTGTGTCCGGAAAAACTCTTCCTGATTATAGTCCACTCTATACTCCCAATAGATAACTTCACTTCTATGTTATGCTAAAAAAGAGTACATCGTTCCTGTATTCACAGCAACTACTTTTTCTTATTTTGCAAGATCCTTCAGCTCATTCATCAGCTCAAGATCCGACTGCATGACCTTCATATTCGTTGTAATCGGTTCCTCTCCCGGTCTTGTAACTGTAATCTCAATCACAGTTCCCTCAGTCACTCCAGTAGAAAATATCGTGTTCAAAAAAGCCACGAACTTCGGATGATTCGCCGTAAACTTATTTTTTGCATTCATGATCTTCATCATAGTAGCTGGATTCATCATAATTGTATCTCCTTGTCATAGGTTATTTTAGACTTTTAGTATAATAGGCAATTCCAATTGATTCAAGACCAGCATTGCAGGCACAGGAAACGGAAGCCTTATGAATATATACTTTTTTGAATGGCATACATTTGAGCACCTCTTCTTTGATCAGATCCTGTTGCTTTACACTGCAACCTACGTGAGTGATGACTACCGCCTCTGGATCAATTTTTCTTCTATGTCTCAAATGATAACGGATGCAGCGTTTCCATGCATTTTCCATTTTTCCCTTTCTGGTTCCTATGATAATAAGTTTACTCTGTTTCATAGTGAGAACCGGACGAACATTAAGTGTATCACACATCTTAGCAGACGTGACATCCGTATATCGATTCTGATAAAGTGATTTGCTCGTCGACATCAAAAAAGTACTTTCAATCCGCCCCTTGCTTCTTTCTACTGCTTCACAAATCTCCAGTACGTTCTTACCCTCAAGAACCATTTTCGCTGCATATAGGGCAACCAGACCCTGACCGCCAGATATCTGTCCAGAATCAATCACATGTACATGTCCAAAACCTCTTGCCGCCTGCTTGGCCACCTGATAAACACTTCCCACATGTGCAGCCATCGAAATATGTATTACGTCTTCTGCCCTAGTCAGCATATCTGCAAAGAACTCCTGATACTCTTCCACTGTAACACCGTCAGAACGCACGTAGGATTCTTCTTCCATGAGCATCTGTGCTAAATTGTCAGAATCAATCTCTCTGACATCTGCAAAACGTCCCTTTTCGGTCTTAATATAAAGATGCATCATCTTAATTTCATATCGGTCTAACAGTTCTTCTGGCAAATCACAGACACAATCCGTCGTGATGTAGATCTTCTTTTTCTTTCTTTGTGAAATCTGCTGAATCTGTCGCTTCCGCTCCACTTCCTCTAAAGTGTTCATCCGATATTCTACGAGTTCTTCCGGCAAGAAACTTAAGATTCCCGCTTCCAACTTCATTGCCTCTATCGGCTTTTCCAGATATCCATCAAAGCCATTGTCATAGCATAACTGCCTTGCTCCATTCAGGACATTTGCCGTCAAGATAATCACTGACGATTCTCTGCACAGGCCATTTTCCTGATGACGCAGCTCTTTCAATGTCTCAACACCGTTCATCTTCGGCATCATATAGTCCATGAGAATGACATGATAATACTTCTCTTTCGTCTTTTTCAGACACTCAGCTCCACTGTTAACAACATCCACCTGCATCTTTGTCTCTTTTAACAGGCGGCTCGTCACCATAGCGCTTATCTCATTATCATCTACGATAAGGACTCTTGCCTCCGGTGCCTCAAAACTCTGCTGGTAATATACCTCTACCGCTTCATTTTCCTTTTCCAAGAACTGCACACGTCCAAGAGGCGTTGCATCTATGATCCGCTGCTTTAAGCTGATCGTAAAAGTAGAACCTTTCGTATAGATACTATCAACGGTAATCTCTCCGCCCATCAAATCCATCAACTGTTTTGATATCGCAAGTCCCAGCCCACTACCCTCGATCCCGACATTCTTCTTTTTGTCCACGCGCTCAAATGCCTCATACAGATGTTCCAGATCTTCCTTACGGATTCCAATTCCCGTATCTGCCACCGACACCTTAAGCAAAAGGTCCCCGCTTCGGATGATTTCTCCACTTGCAGACAAAGTGACAGAACCCTCATTGGTATATTTGGCCGCATTGGACAGGATATTGAGAAGCACCTGCTTCAATCGAATCTCATCTCCCATCAAAACAGAAGGAAGGCTCTGATCAATATCCACCAAAAAATTCAGTTTCTTTTCCTTCATGCGAACCTGCGTCATATCCACCAGATTTTCAAACAACTCCTTGGTGTGATATTCCATCGGCATAATTTCCATTCGCTTGCTTTCCACCTGGGAGAGATCTAGAATATCATTTACCAGATTTAGCAACAGACTACTGGCGTTCTGTATATTTTGTGCATATTCCCGGGTCTCGCCCGTAGGATTCTCCCGCAGGATCATCTCATTTAACCCAATGATCGTGTTGATTGGAGTACGGATTTCATGGCTCATATTGGCAAAAAATTCGTTCTTGGAATTACCAATTCTTTCCAATTCCTCCTTCTGTGCATTTGTAATCCTCCGTTCCTTCTCATACAACTGCACCTGGAACTTGAAGATTACTCCCACTGCTAGTCCCACCGCAAGCACAGAAAAAATGGAATCTAGGTACACTGCTCTCTCGTTAGGCAAAGCCACGACATACTCTGGATGCTGATATGCTGTCACATAAGTCCAAAGATCAACGCCGAAGGACAATATCAGAAAAAATGCCAGGCGCTTTCCAGAAAACATCATAAATACATAGAACAGACTCAGTACGAACCAAACAGGCACACCGCCGTTAATTCCTCCACTCATAAAGAACATACACGGAAAAATCAACGCGACAACAACAATTCCCACAACAACAGTTGCAAACCCCACGCTTTTTCTCTTAAACATGGCATAAATAGAACCTGCCATGGCAATTATCAACACTCCAAGAGGAACAAACACTTCACTTGCATCCACAAGAATGGCACACTCGATCATACCGAACAAGGACAACACTCCACCAATGAGAAGTGCGATGCGCAGCATTCGTTCCTGCGGCTTTAAATTTCTGCCAAATATATTATCTATGAATTTACTCAACACTGCACCTCGCTCCTTTCCTCATAATTTCGAATCTGCTCCCGTAACTTTATGAGCGCATCCAGCGCAGACATATAGTCACACATTTCTATCTTATGTAATACGATAGCAAGCGACTTTTTCAGAGGAAACTCACCATATCGATAATGCTCAAGCTCTACCACGAGCTCTTTCATTTGCTCACCATCCAGCCCATATGCAGCATTTTCAATTTTCTTTATTGTCTCATCTAGCATCGCCTCTGACAACTCAGGCAATTCTGTCTCCTGCACAATTTCCGCTTCCTCCTGCGCATACTGCGGGTTTTTCTGTATATTCTCTATTACCCGCTGATACTCTGCCAGCATCTCATCATGATGCGCTCTGATATATGCAATGTCATTCTCCTTACCTGCCATCTCAAGTGCCTTTGCCTGCTCTGACAGTTCCACTGCTCCGATACTCTTCATTGCGCTCTTTACACCATGTACCGCAATGGTGTATTCCGTCCACTTTTGCTGCTGGTATAACTGTTCTATATTTCTTCGATTTGCTTCCCCAGTCTGACTGTGGCACTTAAGTATCCTACGGTAGCCTACTCGGCCTCCACAATATAGCAATCCAGACTGCAAATCCAAACCTTCCACTGCATCAGGATCTTCTACCTGCGATGTCTCTTCTTCTCTGTCCTCCATTTTACTATCCGGTACATCTTCATCTGCCACCTTCTGCTTCTGCTCATTCACAGTCTCTGTAACTGGCAACAGCTTTTCTGCTGAAATATTTCTTCGTAGCACACGCTCTAGCACAGAACGCTCAATCGGCTTCTCCAAAAAGTCCGTAAAACCTTCCAACAAAAACTTTTCACGCATTCCTGCAATCGCATTAGCTGTCAGCGCAATTACTGGCACCTTCTGATAGTAGTTCCCAGACTTCTTGCGAATCTGATGCAGTGTCTCAATTCCATCCATTTCCGGCATCATATGATCCATAAATATAAAGTCATAATCCATCGACTTTATCATCTCCAATGCTTCTCTACCACTGGTTGCCTTGGATACCTTAATACGGTAATTTTCCAGCAATGCTTCTGCCACAGTAAGATTCATCAGGTTGTCATCCACCACGAGCACATGTGCTTCAGGTGCCACAAACTTCTCCAGATGTTCCTGACCAAAATCCATATTGGACTGTGTACTTTCATTGAGCACTGACACAATTGGCAGTATATAAAGTGGTTTATAAACACGCAGGACATTCTTACTGGTAATGCCTTCCTCCTCATGTCTGTCAATAACTGCAACCACCTTAGTACGTTTCGCAAGCTCGTCAAAATATGCAGAGTCCTCTTCATACTCCATAGCACTGATAAAAACATGCGTAAAATGCTCATATTCTTCCCTGCGTTTTAATTCTGTCAGATTACGGCACACATGACATCTTACCTTTGATTGTTCTACCATATGACGAATATGCGCTCCATATTCATCACGAATGGCCACCATCTCAAACTGCTCCATGTTCAGATATACTGCTATACTTAAATTCTCTTTTTGGTCTATGTCCACAATCGGTTCATCATCCAATACCTTCTGTGGCACAACCAGTTTTACAGATGTTCCCTTACCAAGCTTACTCTTAACAGTAAGAATTCCATCCATCTTTTGAATCAGCGCCTGTGAAATTGCTAATCCAAGTCCAATTCCACCCTCCTGACGATTTCGCTTGACATCCACCTGATTAAAACTGGTAAAAAGCTTTTCTACGCTTTCCTCACTCATTCCAATTCCAGTATCTTTAACCGTGACCATCAGATTGATTCCGTAAGATTCCTTTCGGTAACTGACTATAATACTGACATAACCATCACTGGTAAACTTAATGGCATTATCCACAATGTTCATGATGACTCTACGGATCTTTTTCTCATCCCCAAAAAGGGTAGAAGGAAGCGTTGCATCGCAATCCACCATCAACTCAACCATCTTACCGCTCTTTTTTGCCATTGCCATCTGGATAATATCATTGATCATAGACGTAATATTGTAGGATTCATTTTCCAATTCCACACTTCCCGATTGTAGCTCAGAAAAGTCAAGAATATCACTGACAAGGAACATTAGGTTTCTTCCTGCACTACGGATATCCGTCACATATTCTTTGACCTTAATTGGATCATCCTCCCGTAACACCAGCTCACTCATGCCACAGATCGTATTAATCGGAGTTCGAATCTCATGGCTGACATTGGCAAGGAAGTCATCCTTGCTTTGTTCCGCTTCCCGTAGATTTTCAATTATTTCCAAGAACCGTTCATTGGACACATCCCGGTTTTTTACCCAGATTCCCACCACATATTGCGCCAAAAAAAGGTTACCAAGCTGCAATATCACCTGTGCTAAGCCTGCCGTAGAATAAAACTGAATCGTATGGGCAATGACACCATGATAAAACACCAACACTATCATCGTCATTCCTGTAATATACATAAGATCCATAATACCATACAACCCGACAATTACAGTAAATGCCACAACAATTGCCAGTGTTAGCGACAGGTTTTCATATCTGGTAGCGAACAATACTATACTGATCTGCATGGAAGCAGTATTTATGATTGCTCTGGAGCGATAATCTCTATACTTTTTTAAATATACCCCCCAGCTAAAGAGGCAATTGGTACAGAGAAGAAGTGTCTTCCACCCTTGCCACCCCTGTTCTATCGCAAGCCAAAACATACATCCACTATACAAAGTGTACAATACCAATATGAATATCTCTATTTTACGTTGATTCTGCTTTTCATAATCGATGTATTCCAACTTCCGCCTCCATCCCGCGAGATGCGCATCGCGAATCTTCTTTGTAACAAGATGCAATCTCTGATTGCGTAAAAAGGCATACCGACGCTTTCACGTCAGTATGCCCTAAACTCTCATTGGACTCTAATACTTTCCAAATCCCTCGCCCAGTGAGATGACCTGCTCATTTCTCTCTCCAGCAATCTCACCTGATGCTAAGGCTCCCCCTGACATTGTATCCATCGTCATAGTCGTATGGTTGCCCAGTTTATATACAGATAGCAGCTCTCTCATTCTGTTTGCCTGATTGGATAATTCCACGCTGGCAGCTGCACATTCCTCACTTGTGGCAGAGTTAGTCTGTACCACCTGTGATACCTGCTCAATTGCCTGATCGATCTGTGCAATTGCAGTCGCCTGATAATTAGAAGCTTCTGCGATATTACGAATGATAGTCTCGCTCTCCTTGACTGCTGCTGTAATCATCTCAAGCGCCTTTGCTGTTTCATCAGCAATACTAGATCCAGCCTCCACTTTATGAATAGAGTCTTCAATCAGTTCTGCTGTCTCTGAAGCGGCAGATGCACTCTTTGCAGCCAGATTTCTTACTTCTTCTGCAACAACGGCAAATCCCTTTCCTGCATCTCCAGCTCTTGCTGCTTCAACTGCTGCGTTCAGCGCAAGAATATTCGTCTGGAATGCAATATCATCAATTACCTTAATAATCTTAGAAATACTCTCAGAAGACTCATTGATCTCCTGCATTGCAGTCATCATATCCTGCATCTGGGCATTTCCCCTCTTCACCTCTTCGATTGCCTGTGCTACCAATTCAGAAGCAGTAAGTGCCTCTTCCGCATTCTGCTTGGTCTTTGTTGCAATATCGTCAATAGAAGCTGTAATCTGCTCAATGGCGCTTGCCTGCTCTGTGGATCCCTGTGCCAATGCTTCACTAGCACTTGCCACCTGTGAGGAGCTGGTAGACACCTGATAAGCAGCCTCATTGATACCAGATAACGCATGCTGATTGCGAGAAACCAGATGCTTTAATGACATACCAAGCAAATCTTCACTGGATCTCGGTGTTACTTCCACTGTCATGTTACCGGATGCCACTTCCTCTGCGATCTCTGCCTGATAACGGATATTATCTACCACCTTCTGGTACTCATCCACAAGCTCTCCAAACTCGTCATTATTTTTCTTTTCCAATCGGATATCTACTTTACCCTTGGAAATCTGATGTGCAACGTCAGAAAGCTGTGCAGTGGACTTACGGATTCCTCTTGTCATCGAAAATGAAATTGATCCCATAATAGCAGCAGCAACAACAAAGAAAATGGCAGAACATATTTGATAGCTTCGCAGATAATGCTGCGGATCCTCAACGGTAATAATTGTCTTTGCCGTTGAATATCCTGTCCAGATAGCCAAAACAAGCATAATGCCAATGATAATAAATCCAATTACTAACTTTGTATATACTTTTATATTTTTCATAGTCCCTACTCTCCTTCTTCCTCCATAGATTCCTCTTCGATTCGTTCCGTTGCTGATATATCTTCATCGTTAATCAGCTTGTCCGGATCCAACAAGAGCTTTACCCGATCTCCTACTTTACCGATTCCGTATACATACTGATTCTGTGCCCTGTCTCCATGCGCAATCGACGGAGATGGCAGAATGTTTTCCTTCGGTATCTCTACTACCTCGGCAATCTTCTCCACAATCAATCCCACCACGGTAGACTTCACATTAATCACAATGATACAGGTCCTGTCATTGTACTCAAAGGGTTCCTGCTTGAACCGAAGCCGCACATCAATTACTGGAATGATCTTGCCTCGGAGATTGATCAGTCCCTTTATGTAATCTTCACTCTCTGGAATCTCTGTAATTTCCTGAAACACAATGATTTCATTGACATATTCAATCTTAAGTCCAAAATATTCACTGCCAGACTTGAAGGTGACATATTTGTCCAGTTGTGCATCATGCTGCGTTTCCAGTTGTGTGTCTAGTACTATATCCAGCTGTGTGTCATGTTCACTCATATGCACCCTTTCCTTTCCTAATATTTATTCGATTAAGCCAGCTGCATCCAGTATCAAGGCAATGCTTCCATCCCCGAGCTGTGTACATCCTGACAATCCTTTTACCTTTCGTATATAACTAGGAATTGGCTTTACCACGATCTCCTGCTTGCCCACCAACCGATCTACAAAGAGACAGATATTCTGCTTCTCGATCTCGATGATGACCATCATGCCATCTTCCACATTGGTCTTGTAATCCCTCAGATGATACCACTCACCGATTCTAAGTACCGGATAACACTCACCACGTATCATAACGAATTCTTCTCCGTTTGGCTCGTGTAGCATCATCTCTTCATTAACGCTGACGAACTCCTTCACCACACCCGTTTCGATAACAAAGGAGGAATTACCTACCTCCATTACGATTCCATCAATAATTGCAAGCGTAAGAGGAATCTTAAGACTCATGGTACTTCCCTGTCCCGGTGTACTCTCGATCTCAAGCGCTCCACCGATCGATTGCAAGTTGGATACCACGACATCCATACCTACACCTCTACCAGAGTATTCCGTTACCTGCTCATTGGTAGAAAATCCCGGAAGTGTAATGAACTGATATACTTCCTTGTCCGTATAAGAGCTGTCTGGTCTGGTCGGATCTAAGATGCCCTGCTTCTTTGCCTTTGCCATAATCTTGTCTCGGTCAAGCCCCTTACCATTATCCGTTACACCGATCCATACCTTGCCGGATTCTGTCTTGGCAGATAATGTCACCTTACCCTTCTCTGTCTTTCCGCTCGCCTCACGCTCTTCCTTCGTCTCGATACCATGATCTACGGAATTACGCACCAGATGCATCAACGGATCAGAGATATGCTCGATGATGTTCTTATCCACCTCGGTATTCTCTCCGATCATCTCAAATTCGATATCCTTACCAAGCTTTCTAGATACATCGAATACGATACGATTCATCTTCTGGAATGTATTGGTCAATGGCACCATTCGCATGCTCATAATGACATTCTGCAAATCTGTGGAAATCTTAGTCATCTGTGCCGCTGCCTTATTAAAGTTATCAAGCTTAAGTCCTGGCACCTTCAAATCCGGGTTCTGTAATACAACGGACTCTGAAATTACCAGCTCACCGATTAAGTCCATCAGCATATCCATCTTGCTGACATCCACACTGATAAAGGATGCTTTTTCTGCCTTCTTAGGCTTATCCTTTGCCAGCTTCTTCGCCTTACCTGGCTCCTTGGATGCAATGACGAAATCACCCGGTGCCATCGGCTTAGCCGGCTCTGCTGGCTTTACTTCCTGCTTCGCGGCATCTGCCTTTGCCTGAATCTCTTCTACACTGGATTCCAGATCAATTCGGATCTCAGAACCTACACTGTCAAATCCCTGCTGGTATTCCTTCGCTGTACAAGGATAGATCTCTACCTTTTCCAGCTCATACCCGATCTGTATCATCTTCTTTAATTCTGCCTCTGAGTTCTGGGTCTGAAGCAGAATCTTAAATCCATTCTCAAGGATCTCATCCGCACTGCTCGGATTAGCGATGATATCATCCGGTGTGTACATCATGTCCTCTGCGATTTCCTTTAACGCATAGACAATCTTATATGCATGCACATTTGCAAGCTGAATCTCTGGTGTATAAGTCAGGTAAATCTTGAAAAAGTGACTGTCACTGGTCGCCATTGGTGCAATATAGAACTGCTTCGGCTCCTCATGCACATTTTCCTTTACTTCTGCGTCTTTTTCACCGTTAGCACCCTTTATCTTATTCAAGAACTTATCGATACTGACGATGATCTGGCTGGAATCTCCATCGGCGGTCTCACCATTCTCGATCTTATCCATCTCACCTGTGATAAAGTCTGCCACCTCAAGTACATGCTCTACCAATTCCAGATGCGGCACATTCTCCGGATGAGATTCTCTTAAATAAAAAAATACGTCCTCCAGCTTATGAGCCACCGCTGTGATGTCATCAAACATCATGATTCCTGACGATCCCTTTATCGTGTGCATCGTTCGGAATATCTCATTAATACTGTCTTCATCAAAACACTCTTCATCCTTCTGTTCAAGAACGATTTCTTGTAGCCGCTCCAGCAGCTGCCCATTCTCGAACAGGTACATGTCCAGCATACCTTCTGTATTAAAATCTTCGGCCATTGCGCACTTCCTTTCTATACAAGTCCAAGTTTCTTTAACGCCTGCTCAAATCGTTCCTGATCGATCGGCTTTCCTGAATATATAGTACAGCCAAGTTCAAACGCCATCTTGACATTCTTTTCATCATTCAATGCAGTAGTCATAATTACCTTTGCCGCCTTATCCTCTGGAATATTCCGTTCCTTTTCCAGATTACGGATACCCACAAGTGCCTGATAACCATCCATGACTGGCATCATGATATCCAGACATACCAGATCATACGGTTCATCATCCTCCAGTGCCATCATAAATGCGTCCACTGCCTCCATTCCATCCACAGTGACATCGCACTCCCCATACTTAGACAAGAAACTTGTCATAAACTTACGTGTTACAAAATCATCCTCTGCTAACAGAATCTTCATATGCTCTTCTCCTCTCACATCTTGCTTAGTAATGTATATGTCTTTCTGGCGATATCAGTAAGCTTCTCCTGATATTCTACCGCCCCCAGTTCATATGCTACCTTTGGCATTCCATAGACAACACAGGTAGATTCATCCTGCCCGATCGTCCTTGCTCCTGCCTGCCGCATCGCTAGCATCCCCTTAGCACCATCGCCGCCCATTCCGGTCAAGATAATTCCAAGTGCTCTATCTCCCGCAACCTCTGCCACCGAATGGAACAGTACGTCTACGGATGGACAATGGTTATTGACCTTCGGCGCCTTCTTGCAGACCACCTGATAAGCTCCGTTCACTCTTACCAGATGCATGTGGGCATCGCCACCCGGCGCAATCAACACCTGCCCAGGGACCACCACATCTCCGGTCTTTGCCTCCTTGACCCGGACACGGCACTGCGTATCCAAACGATTCGCATACATCTCGGTAAATCCAGCCGGCATATGCTGCACGATGACCACCCCCGGAATATCCGGTCCAAACTCCTTAAGAACCGTAGCAATCGCCTCCGTGCCCCCAGTAGAGGCTCCAATCGCCACCACCAGCTCCTTCTTTCTTGCCACCGGAGCCGATGAAGTCAGTGTCGGAACAGTTGTCCGCTTCATTGTGCTGATGCGTGCAATCGACGCAATCTTTATCTTGATTGGAAGTTCATTCTGAACGAAGGTTTCCAACTGCGCCCTGTCTCTAACAGATGGCTTTGCCACAAACTCTACCGCTCCCGCATTCAGTGCATCAAATACCTTATCACTCATGGAGCTTATCACCACCACCGGCATCGGATACTGAGGCATCAGCTTTTGTAAAAATTCGATACCACTCATCCTCGGCAGTTCTATATCAAGTGTCATGACATCCGGCTTATATTCCACAATGGCGTCCCTTGCCTCAAAGGGATCTCTGGCTGTTGCCACCACTTGAATGGCTGGATCTTTATTCAGATTTTTTACTAAAAGTTCCCGAAATACAAGGGAATCTTCTACCACCAATACTTTTATCTGGCGCATCTTATCTCAGTCCTTCCTATTTTCGGAAGATCGATGGCTGAACCAACTGAAATGGAGCACTACCCCGCTCGATTGTCTCTGTTCTTCCCACAAACAGATATCCCCCCGGTTCCATCGCATCGTATACCTTCTGTATTAATTTTCTTTTTGTATTTGTGTCAAAGTAGATCATGACATTGCGTAGGAACACAACATGCATTTTTCGCTTAAATGGAAACGGATCCATTAAATTGAACTGCCGAAAAATGACCTCGTCCTTCAGTTCCTTTGTCACTTCATACTTATCTCCCTGCTGGGTAGGTCTTAAAAAACGTCTTTTCCAATGTTCCGGAAGTGACTCGACCTGTTCTCTTGTATATATTCCCGCAGTTGCCTGCTTTAGCGCATCTGTTGAAATATCAGTCGCAAGCACCTTGGTATCCCAAACCTCATGCTCCAATCCAAAAAAATCCTTTAACAGCATTGCCACCATATATGGCTCTTCCCCCGAGGAGGATGCCCCGCACCAGATACATAGATCCCTGTGCATCGCTTCCTTCTGCTTAAGCCACGGAAGTACCACCGTCTTCATGTAATCAAAATGTTCAAACTCCCTCATGAAATAGGTATGATTCGTAGTCAATAAATTGACCAGCTCCTTTTCCATGCCTCCGGAAAAATCCTTCTCCACCGCATCCATGTATTCGGTATAGCTTCCAAAGTTATTATTTCGGATATAATTTTCCAATCTACCCTGAACGATCTCTTTTTTCCGGCTCATATCAATGCCATACCGGCTCTTTAAGAACGAATATATCCGCAAAAATTCTTCTTCTGTCATAATCGTATCGCCTTTACTGCTCTATGCACTTATGTACTAATGAAGCTGTCTTGCTATCTTGCGGATTATCTGGAAAATATCTGGATTGAACTTAACACCCGCATCCTCTTCCATCCGTGCAAAAGCCTCTTCACTACTGCATTCCTCATGATCTTCATCCTTCTGGGTGATATCGCAATATTCGCTCACAATCGCTACGATCTGTGCCGCAAGAGGAATCTCGTCGCCCTTTTTGCCCTCCGGATATCCGCTGCCATCCCAATTCTCATGATGACATCTTGCAATATCTAGTGCAATCTGGATGTATTCATTATAATCGCCATTATCTCTGATATCATGAAGTATCTGAGCACCCGCAGTGGTATGCTTGCGCATCATGTCAAGCTCTTCCTCGGTCAGCTCTTCACTCTTACCATGTCTGCTTAACGGCACTGCAACGTTACCTATATCCCGCAACGGCACCGCCATCGCCACTGTCTCAATATAATTATCAGATATCAGCTTGCCAAAAGTTGCTGAAAGCTGCATCGCCTCTGTAAGGATCCGGCAATTGTACTTCACTCTCTCCATATAGGCACTGTCATAAAATACATTCTCCTGTGCCACTCTGGTCAATGCGTATAGCACATTCTTCTTCTCTATCTCCATCTGTCTTAATTGCTCATTGACAGATACCTGAAGTTGACGATTGATCTCCATCATACTGCGGTTAGTCTCCGCCAACTTTAAGTGCAGGCGTACTCGAGCTTTTACCACTTCTGGAATGAACGGCTTGGTAATATAATCCTCTCCACCCAGTCCAAAGCCCCTGACGATGTCCGCCGGATCATCGAATGCCGATATAAAAATAATCGGTATATCTCTGGTATCCGCCTTCTCTTTTACGATCTTGCAGAATTCATATCCATCCATCTCAGGCATAGCCACATCCAAAATGATAAGCTGTGGATGATAGCGCTCCACCATCTTAAGTGCTTGTATTCCATTCTCTGTCAGAATTGGCAGGTATCCCATGTCCGTGATAATATCCCGCAACACGAATCGGTTCTCTTCCACATCATCTACGATAAGAACCCTTGATACCTCTTTGCCTGCGCTCTCATATGCCATAAAATTCCTCCCACACTGCTATATCATAGCCTGCAACTTTTCAAAGGCCGCTGTCACCTTCTCATAATCTCCCTTTTGTACTGCCATCTTAAGTCTCAATGCAGCACTCTTTACTTCCCCTGGTGCTTCCGCGGTCAACTGCTTTACCGTCTCTGCGAACATCTCAGCCTTTTCCCAGTTCTCCATCTCTACCGACAAAATCAGCTTGGACATTTTCTTGCGGATCTCCTCTAGATTCTCCGCCTCCCCATACTTCCAGATATTCTGGTTCTGCTCTAGATCAGCCAAACTCTGCACCATATTAGGCACGGTGTAAGATTCTGTCACCTCTGTCTGCCCCTTCATCTCTTCCATCGGGATTTCTACCCAGATATGGAAGCAGAACATGCTTCCCTTTCCAGGTTGACTCTCCACTCGAATGTTTCCATCCATAAGTTCTACGAGCTGTTTACAAATATTAAGTCCAAGGCCTGTGCCTCCATACTTTCTGGAAATCGAGGCATCTACCTGTGAAAAGCTCTGGAATAACTTGTCCTGTCCATCCTTATCAATTCCAATACCGGAATCGATTACCATGAAGAACAGTTCTACTCTGTTATCTACCTGAGCCGTCTTTACCACTTCTAAAACGATCTTGCCCACGGAAGTGAACTTACAGGCATTGGATAACAGGTTATTCAATATCTGAACGATGCGGAGCTCATCTCCAATGATATACTCTGGCACCTCCGGCGAAATCGTAACGAAGAATTCCAGCCCCTTTTCTGTAATCTTGTTACTGTGATTCGCCTTGACATAATCAATCATATTACGGACATCAAACTTCTGTGGTTCTAATACGAACTTTCCTGCCTCCAGCTTGGAAAAATCCAGAATATTGTTGATAATGGCATGCATGTCATTACAGCCACGCTCCACCAACCGCAATAACTTTAACTTCTCACCCGCTGTCTCAATTCCCATCAGCTCTCTGGTATTCCCCAATATACCATTGACCGGTGTACGAAGCTCGTGGGTGACATTGGCAACGAACTCTGACTTCACCTTAAGTGCCGCCTCTGCCTCTGCGTCTGCCTTTGCCGCCTGCTTCTGCAACAAGTGCTGTCTAGATGAGTCATATGCCATACACGCATAAGTATTCTCAACCCCATCATAATGAGCAAACTTTACTCTGACCGGAAAACAGGTACGATTCTTACGATATGCCGTCATATCGCAAATACCCGTCCCCAAGGAAGAATAGCCTTCAAATTGTCCAGTAATATTCCGAAACTCCCCCGGAAAAATATCCCCAATCGAGCAGCCGCAAAGCTCCTCACCATACTCCAACTGCTGCCGCGCCGCTTCGTTAGCGTAGGTAATCACCCCAGTGTCATCAAATAGAAGAATTAGTTCCAATGCGTGTTCCATCGTAAATTGAAATAAGTCGCTCTGGTTCATTCTTGTATCTCCTCAACAACGCAAAAAGAAAGCCTCAGGCAGTCATCCCCCCTGCTGCTTTCTCTTTTTATTTACGAATAATCTCTGCCACTTTATCTTCCGTCATCTGCATGTCCTCCAAAATAAGCTATGTATAAATTATAGTAAATTCGTACCAATTATACAAGTGAATTGTCAAAAAAATATACTTTTTTACATATAATTTACAATTATTTTGAGTGTCAAAGGATTATTCTTAGCGTATTCTCAATTGTCATTCTTGTTACTTTTGAAGTACAACGGCCTCATATGGTCTAAGATGTGTCCATAGAGGCTCATCATAATTTCCGATCATCGGCTGATATCCCGCCGTGTCTATCGGAATATCCTGCTGCCTATCTGTGAAATTGCAAAGCACGAGGAGCTCCTCTTCTCCAAGTGTTCTGCGATAAGCAAATATCTCCTCACTATCCGGTAGCAGCAGTTCAAAATCTCCATACACAATTAACTCATTTTCATGGCGAAGCTCGATAAGCTTCTGATAATAATTGTAAATGGATGCCGGATCATTCATCTGTACCTTTGCATTGATATACTTATAATTTGGATTTACAGCAATCCACGGCTCTCCCGTGGAAAATCCTGCATGCTCCGTGTCATCCCACTGCATCGGTGTGCGGGCATTATCTCGGCTGCTCTTCCTTAAATATTCCATCATCTTTTCGTGCGGAACTCCCTGCTTTTCCACCAAATCGTGATAAGCGTTGATGGACTCCACATCCCTATAATCAGATAACTCCTGAAATCCTGCATTCAGCATTCCGATTTCTTCCCCCTGATAGATATAAGGGGTTCCCTTCATCATATGCAGACAAGTGGCAAGCATCTTGGCTGATAACTCCCAATATCTGCCCTCATTGCCAAAACGGGACACTGCTCTTGGCTGATCGTGATTGCTCCAGAACAAAGTATTCCACGCAATTCCCTCAAGCCCCTGCTCCCATTTGTCAAAGACAGCCTTTAACTCTGTCAACTTAACCGGTGCATCATTCCATTTGCCATTTGCACCATAGGTCAACTCCATGTGCTCGAACTGGAATACCGTATCCAGTTCTCCCCGGCCAGCACCAGCATACTTCTTTGCCTCTTCCAAAGTCACGCATGCCGCCTCTCCCACCGTCATGATGTCATACTTAGAGAGCACCTCCCGGTTCATTTCCCGAAGATACTCATGCACCCTTGGCCCATGGGCACAGTAAGGTTCTAAATCTCCATATTCTCCCTTTCGCACCTCTCCGTCCGGCATTTCCTGTACCTTGGAAATCAGGCTGATGACATCCATACGGAATCCATCCACACCCTTATCCAACCACCACAGCATCATGTCATAGACTTCACGGCGCACCTTTTCATTTTCCCAGTTCAGATCCGGTTGCTTTTTTGAAAAGATGTGCATGTAATACATGTCCGTCTTCTCGTCATATTCCCAAGCCGGTCCACCGAACCAGGAACCCCAGTTATTTGGCGGATTACCATCCTTTCCCTCCCGCCAGATATAGTAATCACGGTAAGGGTTGACCTTGGACTTACGACTCTGGGTAAACCACGCATGCTCATCCGATGTGTGATTCACCACCAGATCCATGATGATGCGCAGGTTACGCTTGTGGGCTTCCTGCAGCAATTCATCAAAGTCCTCCATGGTGCCAAAATCGTCCATAATATCCTGATAATCACTGATATCATATCCGTTGTCATCATTGGGTGATTTATAAATTGGTGAAATCCATATAATGTCCACACCAAGGCGCTTAAGATAATCCAACTTACTTATGATTCCTCTGATATCCCCGATTCCATCTCCATTACTGTCGCAAAAGCTTCTGGGATAGATCTGATATACCACCGATTCCTTCCACCATGTTTTCTCCATGTCTTAATTCCTCTTTCCTATTGCTTTACCGAGCCAGCTATCACACCGGAAATAATCCATTTCTGACAGAAAACGTAAAAGATAAGTACCGGTAATAATGCCATCAAGTAGGATGCAAAAGCCAGATTATACTGGGTGCTGAACTGCGTGTTAAACACATACTGTGCCAACTGCAACGTCTGCTGCTTTGGATCATCCAGTAATACCAACGGCATCAAGAAGTCGTTCCATGTCCACATGAAGGATAAGATCGCTACCGTGGCACTCATAGGCTTTAACATCGGGAATATGATCATCCGAAATGTCTGCCATGGAGTCGCACCATCAATGGTCGCCGCCTCATCCAACGCCTCTGGGATGGACTTGATATAGCCTGTATACAAAAATGTATTCATCGGCAGTCCAAATACGATATACAAAAATGTAATTCCCAGCACGTTGTCAATGTGGAATGTATTCGCTTGTTTTACTAATGGCAGCATCAGCACGTTAAATGGTATGAACATCGCACTGATAAAATAGTAATACAACATGTTAAAAAACCGGCTCTTATTTCGATTACGGGTGATAGCATACGCTACTGCCGAGTTTGTTATGATCGTAAAAATCAGGTTCACACCTGTAATGAACACTGTATTGGCAAGCTTCCGTGGATATTCTGTCATACGCCATGCTTCCGTGAAGTTCTCCCACGCAATATGGGTCGGAAGAGCCAGTACATTCGCCATCTCTGACGGTGACTTGATTGCAATCACCACCGTCAAATATAAAGGTCCGAATATCAACAGCACGGCAACAAATGTCAGGATAATGGTCGCTGCCCAGTTCGTCTTTTCTCTTTGCTTGATTCTTACACTGCTCATCAGCCTACCTTCTCCTCTCTCTTCTCTAATACTCTTAACTGGAAGACAGATATTGCCACTACCACAATGAACAGAAGTACCGCATTTGCTGACTGGTATGCAAACTGTGCACCCTCAAAGCCCCTCTTGTAGATCAACAAGGAGATCGTCGTGGTCAATGTTCCCGGTCCACCGTCTGTCATCGCCATAAATTCATCAAACGCCATCAGGAAGTTCTTTGCACATAACACCATGTTAATTGTAAAGAAAGGTGCAATCAGTGGGAAGGTAATACGGAAGAACCGTGTCAATCCCTTTGCACCATCCAGATCTGCCGCCTCATAGATATCTCTGTCCACGGTCTGAAGACCGGACAAATAAATCAATGTGTTAAAAGCCAACGACTTCCATACGGATACAAACAGTACTCCCAACCATGCATTGTTGGTTCCAAGGATATTTACACTAAGGGCTTCAATGTCTAGTGCCTGCCCAACGGCAGGCACTAGATTTGCAAAAATATAGTTAAATACATACCCCACGATCAATGTTCCCAACATATAGGGCAGGAAATAGATAGCCTTCAGTGTATTTTTAAATCGTATCTTACTATTAAGTCCGCATGCCAAGAGCAAGCTCAGCACATTTACCAAAATCGTTGCCACCACAGCATACTTTACGGTAAAGAGATATGCCTTTGAAACGTTCGGGTCTACAAAGATATGCAGATAATTCCTAAGTCCCACAAAGTTCCAATTTCCATACCCCTTCCAGTCCGTGAAGCTGTAAAAGATACCCTGCAAGAACGGAATGGTATGGAAGATAAAGAACAGGATTGCCATCGGCACGGTCATAACATAGAATACTGGGTTAATACTTTTCCTTTTTTGTATTCTTCCTTTTCGCATATTTCTTCTAATCCTTTAATTTACATTTGATGCGTCATACTGTACATCGCAATTTTCCAATGTAGCTGCAATATTTTCCTCTGCGCTCATTCCATTTGTTGCATTTAATGCACACTCAGAAAGAACTGCGGAAAGATCAAATCCTGATGGATAGTAGTGGTCTGGGAAGTTAGATACCTTACCGTTAGCAATGTCTTCCTTTACACCAGATACAGTTGGATTGGTCTGCTCTACACCCTTTACTGCGGAGAAGGCGAACTGCTCATCTACATACTGCTGTGCGTTCTCAGCCTTTACCAAGTAAGCAACTAATGCCTTTGCTGCAATCTTCTCCTCATCACTTGCCTGACTGGATACTGCAAATAATACGTCAACACCAGATGTAACTGTATTCTTGGATGCATCGTCTGTGGATGGGAATGCAAACATATTTACGTTCATATCTGGATTGGTGTTCATGAACTCAGGAATTGCCCAGTTACCATTGATCATCATAGCTGCTTCGCCATTTGCAAATGCTGCATTACCATCTGTATAGGTCGTTCCCATATAATCTGGCTGTGCATGCTCTAAGATCTCAAGATACTTCTCAAGAACCTCTGTATGTGTCTCTGCGAAGGTGGTATTACCTGCAAGACGCTCACTGGTGAAGTTCTCAGCTGGAATGACTGGAGCCATGCTGTTCCATGCTGGCAGACAGCACCAGCTATCCTTAAATGTCAACTCAAATGGCTGGATTCCCTTCTCTTCTAAGGTCGCTACCACATCCATGAACTCTGTCCATGTTGTAGGCACTTCCACGCCTGCCTCTGCAAATAAATCTTCATTATATAAGATACCGGATGCATTGGTTGCGTATGGAATTCCGTATGCAACCTCTTCCTTATTAGCATTGATGTCATACACCATCTGTAAATAAGACTCCTGAATCTCTCCGATATATGCTTCCCCACTTAAGTCCTCCAGCACACCTGCACTCTGAAGCTCTGTGTATGTGGCATCTCCTCCGATTGCCATAACTGTTGGGATGTCATCCTTGGTCAGTCTAGTCTTTAAAACAGTTCCTGCATCTGATGGACAATTGATGGTTACTGTTATATTTGGGTTCTCTGCCATAAATCCGTCTACCAAGCCCTGCATTGTGTCAAGGTTCTCTGACTTAGCAGAAAACAGTTCAATCTCTACCTCACCAGTAATTTCCCCCTGAGCGCTTCCGCTCTCTGTTCCAGATGCTGAACTTCCCCCGCCAGCTTCACCGCTGTCACCACAGCCTGTAAATAAGCTGCCCAGCATCACCAATGTTAACCCCATTGCTAAGAATCTTCGACTATTTTTCATATTTTTACCCACTCCTTCTCACTTTTTGTTGGTTTCATTGTTAGTGTTGCGCAACACCTTTGTGATGTTGTGAGTATAGCACTCCTTATTATGTTTTTCAATAGGTGTTACGCAACACTAGCAAAACATTTAAAAATAGGCAGGTTACTTTGTGCATCTTTCACAAAGCAACCTGCCTATTATCCATTCATTCCTATCTGTGATCCACTACACTCTCCCGCACGATCAATTTTATGGGAAGATGTATGTTCTTGCCTGCCCGTTCCTCTCCACTTATGACCTTAAGCATCAACTGCACTGCGTGATATGCCTTGTCCGCCACCTTCTGCTGCACCGTCGTCAAGGATGGTCTACAATGCCAAGCAAAGATATTGTCGTCAAATCCAGCCACCGAAATATCCTCTGGAATCCTAAGCCCAACCGAGAAAAATGTATTGATGGCATCGCTGGCATAGAAATCCGATGCAAAAAACAGTGCCGAATACTGTCGCAACCGCTCCTGCGCAAATTCTGTAAGCTGTGTATGCCGTATCACCTTCTTAAAATGAAGCCGTATGAAATCATTCTCTTCAAAAGGAAGATCCGCTTCCTTGAGAGCCTGCCGATACCCCTTCAGACGTTCATAATCTACGCCCTGTGCATTATCCGCCAAAAAGGCGATTCGCTTATGTCCTCTGCGTATCAGATGGGTGGTCATCTCATATCCACCGCTAAAATCGTCCAATCCCACATTGTGATAAACATACTTATCATCTTCAAAATAAGAATCAATAAACACGATTGGCGTGGAGGTACGCTCCTTGAACTTCGGGCAATCCCCCGGTGGACATCCAAGTACGATCAATCCCTCCACATTCCATGCAGACGCCATACGCACACTCTCATCCACATTGGCAGAGGTATATAACAGCATAAAATATTCGTTCTTGCGAATCTCTTCCTCAAGGGCACCGATGATCTCACTATAAAACGGGTCCTGCACCGCACTCTGGTCTCGTGAACGGTCATAGGTCACGATCACACCTATTAGTCTGGAACCGTAATTCGCCAAAAGTCTAGCACCCATGTTAGAAACATAATTCGATTCCTCTATCACCTGCTGCACTCGTCTTAATGTGTCCGGTGACATCTTCCCTGTCCGTCCATGAAGCACATTTGACACCGTTGTGGGACTGACCCCCGCCTTTTCTGCCATATCCTTTATCGTTATCATGTATCATTCTCTCTTTTCCTGCATTATCTACGCCATGCATAATTTCTCTCTTTTTCTGCATTATCTGCACCATGCATTTTCCGTATTGTAACATAGATTTTTTATTTCTGGAAGTTCGGCATTTTTACCATTTCCCCTCCTTATTTTTCGTCATTTCTCCCATTCTTTTCAAATTGCATTTACAATATCCTTGTTATATCATAATCTTAACAGAATTTTTGCAAAAGAGAGAGGTATATACTATGGGGCAGGAAAGTAACAACTTTAAAAAACCAATGTCGGAAGCAATGATTTTTCGCAATATGATGGTCGCCACCTTCGCTGTGGCGGGTATTTTTTTCTTAAAGAATCTAATTACCCAATCCTGGCAGGGTGCCATTGCCATCGGAATCTGTCTTGTGGTATTCTCGATAGCTGTTGTCGCTATGCGCAAGCTTGCGCTAGATCAGGAACGCCAGCAGCTAATTATATGTGTCAGCATCGTACTTCTGGTTTTCTGTATCTCCCTGAACAGCGGTTCTTATTATAGCGATGATTTTCCGCTTTATCTGGCTGTCATCGGTATTTCTGGCCTATATCTGGTGCCGAAATACACACTGATTCAGACGGTACTGATTGACGTCTTACTGATTGTTGCCTACTTCATCCATCCAGAAAAGGCAGATCCACTGTCACAGTATCTCATGTGCGTGGCAATCTTTACCGTAGGCGCATATACTTTTTACATGGTCATCAAGCGTGGTCGCGCTTATATCGAGATTGGCTTAAGCCGCACCGCCGAGGCAGAGCAGTTATTGTCCGAGTTAAAAAATGCTGGCGAAGAATTGCAGCATAGCTGTGACACCTCCGGCAGCCGTATCGCCAATCTGGAGGAGGCAAATGAGCGCTTGAAGTTCACTGCTGCAGAGCTCAGATCTGGTTCCGAGGAGATTACGCAGGGAACCGTGGAAGTGGCAGAGACCTTTCAGGAAGTGCAGGAACGCATGCAGACTACGGAGGCTCATATCAATGCCTTAAATGTAGAAGTAAAAAATGTCGAAGATGCCCTTGCCGATAACAAGCGGAATATGCAGAGCATGACGGCTGAGATGGAAAGCCTACGCAATACCGTCTCATCCACCGACGAGGTATTTACAGTTCTGCAATCACAGATGAATGAGATTTCCGCCGTGACAGAACAGCTCACTAAGATTGCTTCCAGCACCACCATGCTGGCACTGAACGCTTCTATTGAAGCTGCCAGAGCAGGACAGATGGGCGCCGGCTTTGCCGTGGTTGCCTCCAAAGTACAGGATCTGGCAGAAGACAGTAACGCCTGCTCCGCACAGGTCGTTTCCGTTGTGAACAATATGCAAGCCCGCATAGAACAGACCACACAGCAGTTATCCGACAGCACCAGCGCCATCAATCATTCCATCGATGCCCTACAAGGTTTCCAGGATAACTTTGATCATCTGACCTCCCAGTTCAATTCTCTCTATCAGAATATTGAGGAGCAGAATGAGAATGTACATCAGATGGATGACATCATTGCAAATCTAAGGGGCAAGATTACAGAGATGACGGAATCCTCCGCCACCAATCAGGTTTCTGTATCCGCCATTGCAGATGCCCTCAGCATCTATAAGGATAACATCGATCTGGTAGTAAACGACAACAAGCTCATCAATGAACTGTCCATATCCATGTTGGAGCTTTCACAAAACAGAATGGATTCCTAGAGAATAAAGTAGGCGAGCCATAATGGCTCGCCTGTTTCATTTAATTCTCATGCTCTTCATACATATCATTTAGGACATTCCTAATATACTCCTCAGAAACATCATTACTCATTCTAATTTTTCTCTCTTCTTCCGTTCCGTCTGCATAACTCGCCCGAAGCGTCAGATATACCCATGGCTCACTTTCTGCAAAGAAAGCATCCTTTCTGACTTCATCCACCACCTGTCCTAGTATCTCCGACACGGCTTCTATCTGCTCCTCATCGGTAATTTTGACAACCGGTGGCTCCACAAAGCTGTTAGAAGGTTCGGCTGCTTCGTCTGTATCAATCGTTTCTGGAAATTCTGCAATCTCGCAAAATGCTTCGTTCTGACTCAAGAGATAATTCGTAAGTGCCTGTGGATAATCATCAGCGAACTCGTACTTGCCGTTCCCTGCAAACATATGAAACGTGAAATTCGGATCACTTTCCATATATAAAGTATAGACACTTACATTTCCCTGCTCTTCTCTTTCCTTATCTGATTCCGCCACACAGAATGTCTCTCCGTATTCCTCCTGTGCTTTCCATTCTATGATCTGCCACCGTGGTTCATAGGTTTTCTTCAAGAAAATAGTAGCAGGCGTATAATACTCATATACATGATAACTCTCCCAGCCTACATGCCCTTGACTGACACCCTCTATGATATCACTGGTAATATAGCTTTCCTCCTCAATTGCCTCTTCTCTAACAAGCATATAGAGTAAGCCACCTAGCAACAAATACAAAATAGCAATCATTACCATGACAATACTTACGATGGTGATAGCTACCTTTCCACCTTTTTTGCCGCTATTTTCTGCTTCGTCCCTCCGAGTAGCCACAAGCCCGATACAGCCTGTAACAGGAAGCGCCATCGCCACCAGAGGCAATATCAGAAATGTGATCCCTTCTCCGATGATGATTACCCAAGTCCGGTAATATAAATCTGCAAACGCAAAAAGTTCCCTACTACCAAGGTATAGAACAGCCAGTACGAACGTGACGATAAATATGATAAAGTTAATCTTAAGTACCTTTAAACTAGTTTTTTTGTTCACTATACTCTCCCGTTTTCCCCATAATTCTGCATCTGATTTTCACTTGCTTCTCTGCACCAACACCACCGACTCCACATGCTTCGCGGTCACCTTGTGGAAAAATTATATCACAATCGTTATTGGTATTGGAACCTGAATTTCCAATGTAATATCTTCGCACAAAAAAAGAGAAGCCTTCGCTTCTCTATTTCTATATATTACCAAAATGGATGAAAGTTTCTGTTCTCTATATGCTAGAATTGAAGCACCCTCGCAGCTTATCATAGTTAATGCAAATATAAACTGCCAAAGCTGGTAAAATGCCATAATCAATAATAGTCAGTAACACGTTCATACCATCCAATAATACCGAATTTTCAGGTAATATACAAAATGATTTTGGCACTCTTATAGCAATATCCCAAACAGCGTGCATTACCATTATTAATGTAAGATTCTTGGAAAGCATATATATTGCCGCAATAAAAAGTCCCCATACAAAGCAATGAAACACTTGCCACAGTGTAGAAACAATATCCTGTCCAAAGAAAAAATTTAGTGCATGGGCTAATCCAAAGCAGATTCCCGAAACGAATATAGTCTGTAACCTGTTTTTCTTTGTATCGATACAATATTTCAATAGCCCACACATTATCAAAGCTCTGGTGCCCTCTTCATAATACCCCACAGCCAATTGCTGAACACAATTTAAACTGTAAAGTCCAGCAAACTCAAAAGAGAGTTCTTTGCCTTCACCAGTTATCACTGTCAACATTGTAATTATCAAATACAGCAGAAATGGTACGAGCAGTATATAAGTCCTTTTGGAAATCATATTTGTAAATAACGCCTTCACGCTATACTCGTTCCTTTGTTTCTTAAAATTGTCAGCTAATAACACAAGGGCAATTGTTCCAAATATAAGCCGTAGTGATATATCCACCAGATAAAGCCGAACAGCTCCATCAAAAGCTCCGAACCAATTCAATACTATCTCTGTGATGAGAAACGCTGCCGTCACAGCCATGCCTTGCCAAATAGTTATGTACATATTCTTTTTCATTATTCTCTCCTGTAAATATGGAAAGCTCGCCACAGAGTTCGAGACTGCTTTCCTTTTTTTCTTAATTCTCAAACCGAATCCTATCAATCAACGAATCCCGTTTTACTGATTTACTAATTATAAAGCTCAAAATCAACTGTACCAGTACAAGTATGATCGTCATTAATATGGTTGCTTTCATCGGATAATGAAATGAGCAGATATTGAGCATTCCATTGTCTTTTGCCCATACAAAAACCGGATATCCAACTGCGCTGCCTCCCCCAACTGCAATTATCAGCGTTCCCATTGTATAAAATAATCCTTCCAACTGAAGCATTTTTAGAAGCTGGAAATCAGACATGCCAATTGCCTGCAGCATTCCAAGTTCCTTTTTTCTGACATATACGCTGTTAAGCATCATATTAATCATATTTAGAATACAGATAGCACCTAAAATGCCAAGAAACGTAAAACATCCAATTCTTACGAAAGAAATACTGGCATCCCATTCATCAAAATATGCTTTCCAGCTAGCCAGCTGTATGTTGCCATATTCAGCCACCAGCGCCTTTAAGCTTTCTTCCACCGCTTCATCGTACTTCTGCTCTGCGTCGATGTGAAAATACATTTCTGACGAATAATCACTGAACGTCTGAATGCCGTCACTTGCCATGATCAAATAATTGTAATTGCTAAATCCCAAATCGTACTCGCCAATCGCTGCAACCTCCAGACTTCTGCGAATCACTTTATCGCCATTTTCTGCGGTTACTTCAATCACGTCACCCAGTTTGATGTCCGGATACCAGTAAAGCAGATTTTTATCGACAATCACTTTGTCTCCGGACTCCAATTCCTCATAGGATACCTGTCCCTCTATAATTCCTTCTTCCAGTTCTTCTTTTCCGCTTTCCGGAACTCCGAGAATTCCCTCCCGCGTCCCGTCAAATGCATCCGAAACCACATATGTTCCATAATAACATTCCACATCACGAATTCCATCTATCTGCAAAATCTCTTCTTTTAATTCGTCTGTCAGCGGATTATTCTGCTGTACCTCCCGCCACTCCAACTCCGGGTGCTCCTTATTATTAAATTCTATCACAGGAGAAATCTCATATTCGCCCAGAATGCTGCTATTTGCCACCTCCACCGGATCTGCACAGGAAAGAACCGTGGCAACTACCATAAATAATAATCCCGTAATCGACATGGAGCATATGGTAATCATACTTTTTTTCTTGTTCCCGAATAGATAGACTTTGGCAAGTCTCCCCACGGTAATTTCCGTGTAACCTTTTCGCTCCTTTTTCCGACTTGTTTCATTCTGATAACGCATGGCATCTATTTCTGAGACCTTAGACGCCACTTTCATCGGATGAAGCAACGATAGAATGACCGTAAGCAATGCCACGCCTGCTGCAAGAAAATAAACCCATGGAATCAGAAGTTCTATTTCGCCATTCCCAATCAGCGTCTTAATCGTATCCCCAATCACATTCTGATACAGGTTCGGTATAAACATAAATAACACTCTGACAAGTCCTGTACCCACGAGCAAACCAAGAGGGATTGCAATCAATGCCATCAAAAGGCCCTCCCTCAAGACCATTTGCTTTAATTGTCCCCTCGTCGCACCGATTGCCTTGATTTTCCCTAATTCCTGCACACGCTCATTCATTGAAATATAGTAAATACTATAAATTGTTATTATTCCTGCCAACGCAACGACAAGTATAGTCGCCGAGATAATCGGCACAAAAGAAGGGTCCACATAATTCGCCCACAAATAATCCGTATTTATCTTTATGTCATTTTCAGCAATATCAAATTGTTCTGCCAGTTGTCTGATTTCCGCCTCAATGAGTTCCGTATCATTTGCCGAACCGGTATCCACCTGAAACAAAAAACGATACTTTATCTGTTCTTCTGGTATTTCTTCCCGCAGAAACGCATCACTTATCAACAATACATAGGATGTTTTTTCTTCCTGTTCCAGATTTTCTTTAAGAAATCCACAGATTACAAAATCCTTTTTCTGCGCAAAATCCAGTCCATCCTCTGTGCTTACCTGATAGGTGAGTGTTATCGTATCACCTATTCTGGCGTTTATGGAAAGCCTTTCTAATAATCCTTTCTCTACTACAATCTCATTCTCTCCTTCCGGCATTTTGCCCTCTGCGAGTGAAACCTTGTACAACTCCATCGCGTTTGCATCCATATACATCATGGCACACTCTGTTCCATCGTCTCTAATATAGCCGAGGTCACTGCGGAGTCCATATTGTTCTACGGTATGATGTGCCGGCAGCTTTTCAATCATACTTTCCGGTACATTGCGAAATAGCCCATGCCAGCTCGGATACAGTTCATTTATTGCAGCCTTTTGTGCATCTATCATATCAAGACCGATGGTCAGAACCAGAAAAATTAGCATCGTAGTAAGAATAACAGCAATTCCCGCTAAAACATTTTTTCTTTTATGGTACTTTGCGTTTGCAAAAGCAATCTTTGTTATCATTTGCATTACTGTTTCACCACCTTACCATCTTCAATCACAACTCTATCATCTGCCATCTGTGCAATTGTTTCATCGTGCGTAATCATCACAAGTGTCTGATTATAATCCTTTACACATTTTTTCAGTATTGTCATAACCTCCAGTTCTGTTCTGGAGTCAAGATTTCCCGTCGGTTCATCCGCTAAAATAATTGCCGGAGAACCTGCCAGTGCTCTTGCAATCGCAACTCTCTGCTTCTGTCCACCGGATAAGGTGTTTGGCATTGCATGCATCTTTTCCTCAAGCCCGATATGCTGTAAGATCTCCATTACCTGATTCCGGTTTACCTTACGGCCATCCAGTCCGATTGGAAGTACAATATTCTCCCACACATTCAAAGAAGGAATCAAATTAAAATCCTGAAAAATAAATCCTATCTTTCTTCTCCGAAAGACCGCCAGTTGTTTTTCTTTCAATTCAAAAATACTCTTCCCATCAATGATGACCTGCCCAGAGTCCGGTCTGTCCAGACCACCGATCAACTGCAAAAGTGTGGATTTACCGGAACCGGAACGCCCGACAATTGCTGTAAATTTCCCGCGTCCGATACTTAAATCCGTATGATCCACCGCTTTTACTGCATTTTCACCAACATGATAGTATTTTACCAAATCTGATACTTTTACAATTTCATTCATCTTACATGTTCTCCCCTCTCTTGGTTCTGATTCTATCTTAATTCCCGAACATTACAAAACCCTTACAAAAACTATTACAGTTTTGTAAGGGTCTGCTTTTCTTATAAGGGAAGCGTTATCTTAAAAATTGTACCGCGTGTACTTTTTCGCTTTGCAACAATTGTACCGCCCTGCTGTTCTATGATACTTCTCGCAAGATACAAACCAACACCAGCTCCTTCTTTCGTCATTTCTCTTGCGTTACTTCCTCTGTAAAAACGCTTAAATATTTCATTTACTTCACCTTCCGGAATGCCGATTCCCTCATCTTCTATCTGAATCAAAACACTGCTTACCAAGGTATCGACCCTGATATGAATCGAAGCATTCGCTTCTGAGTATTTTATGGCATTCTCAATGATATTCGCAAAAGCCTCTGCTGTCCATTGCTTATCGCAAAGCAGCTGGATGTCTTCCTCCATCATCACCACGTCAATTTCTATATTTTTAGCACCTGCTTTACTGTAAACCTGACTGACAGCCTCACGAATAGTATTTTTCAAGCTGCATGGCTCTGTCTTAATCTGAATCATGCTATTTTCTAGTCGTGACAGTTTTACAAGCTCATCCAGCAAAGCTTCCATCTTATGAATCTTTCTCGTTTCACTATCCATAAAGGAACGGCGTTCTTCTTCCGACAGATCACTGGATTCTACCAGTTCATGACACATTCTGATGGATGCCAACGGAGTTTTTAGCTGATGGGAAATATCTGTAATCAGCGCCTTGGTGCTGTTTTCTTCCTCCCTCAACCGGTTTCTCATAATCGAGATATCACAGCCTAATTCTTTTAATTTATCACATACACTCTCAAACTTTTGGGAATCTGTTTCTTCCGAAAAAGGCTCAATTTCTTCCTTTCCACTCTGGAGACCGGCTAATTGTTCATAGATATAATCCAACTCTGACTCTGTCTGCTTCCGCAGCTTCTCATTATGTATTTTATTTAGGACGCAGAGCGTGAATCCAAATCCAATTATGACCAGAATCACAGCTGACATACACAGGAAATCATCCTGAACCATTTTATTATGGTAATAGCTGATATTCTCCTGCAATGCCTCCGCTTTCTCCGGATAAATGACAGAAATTTCCTGTTCCTGCTGTTTTAGATTCTCCTGCTGCCGTATAATTCTCCCAAAGCAGATACCGGCAATCAGAACCATCACGCCCAGAAACAGCCCAAAGATTCTTACTTTCTGCTTACCTTTTCCGTCCATAAATAACCTAGTCCCCTTATATTCTCGATACCATCCGTCCGAAGTTTATTCTTTAACCGGCTGATATTTACGGTCACTACATTGTCATCCACGAACTGACCGTCATTTCCCCATACATTTTCAAGGATACTCTCTTTGGACAAAATATGTCCCGCATTCTCAAACAGATATATCAAAAGCTGCAGTTCTGTTTTACTCAGTGAAATTACCTCACCGGATTTTTTCACCTGCATATTTTTCACATATACTTCAATATCTTCGGATATGTAGATTCCTTCCTCTTTATCGCCTAATCTTCTCATAAAGGCGTTCACCTTCGATGTGAGTATATTGACTGAAAATGGTTTAGTGATATAGTCATCTGCCCCTGTATCATATCCATTCACAATATCTATTTCCTGATCCATCGCGGTCAGGTAAATCAAAACCGCATTGCTTTTCTCCCGGACAATCCTGCCGAATTCCAATCCATTCCCATCCGGCAGAGTGATATCACTGATCACCAGATCGATTCTTTCCTTTTCAAAAATCGCCTTTGCCTCTTTTATTGTAAATGCAGAAAAAACCTGATATCCTTCTTTGCTGAGTTTAAGGCCAATTCCTCTATTTAGGTTTTCTTCATCTTCCAATAATAAAATGTGTTTCATTTTTCTCCATTTTTCACTATTTGCTTTTTTGCAACAACACCACCGACTCAACTGATGTCACATTTTCCCTCAAAGATTTCAGAACCTCATCACTGACAGGAAATGCGTACTTTATTTCTTTTATAGGATTCTTACCCTCAGCCCATGTTTCCTTTGGGTGCAAATGTACCTCTGATATTAAACTCTCCACCAGTTTACGCTTGTCCGCATCATTCATTTTATCAAATAACTTATCAAAAACCAACAGCATTTTATATACATTATCCTTTGTAAGTGTATTCTGCTCTGCCGCTGCTTTCCTCTTTTCACAGTCGGTAATCATATCTTCGATATTGTAAATCTCTTCATAAATCTTATTGAGACGATTATTCATATCTTTCCGTTTACGTTCAGCGTTCTTATCGTCATCATAGATACCATCAATATCCTGCTCCAGGTTACTCTTACTGCGTTCCAACTTTGCAAGTTTCTTTTGATAATTCATGATTTCTATATCAATCTCTGACGTATCTACCTTCTGCCCTATCTGACTCTGAATGTCCTCTGCAAACTGTTGATTGCGTACCAACAATTTGGTATACTCAATCACTTCTGTTTCTATCCACTCTGCTGATATTACATTCTTCTGGCATTGTCCAAACTTAGATTTTGCATAATGCCCACACTGATATTTCCATCTATATCGTCTTGTACCATCTTTATTCGTCCAAGCGGATGTATCGGAATACATGGATGAACCGCACATAGGACACTTTAAAATGCCTGACAGCAAGTGTTTACTACTTCTACCTATCGTTGGTTTTCCAGTTGAAGAAACTTCTTTACGCTTTATCTGTGCCTTTTCAAACAAATCATCACTGATAATCGCCTCATGTACTACTTCATCACTTAATATAAAATCATCAGATTTCACTCGTCTGTATTCATTTTCACTACCCTTTACGTTCTCCATCTTCGTTCTACCAAATGCGACTCTGCCAGTATATACAGGATTATCCAGCATTCTTTTGATATGGTGAACGCTCCAGTCAACAAACTGTCTGCCATGAGAATTTCTGGATGGCAACTTGGGTACTCCCTGACGATTCAAATAACCTGCAATAGTGGAATAACCAAGACCATCATTAACAAACTTGTCGAAAATAAGCTCCACAATGGGAGCCTCATCCTCTTTAATTTGCAGTTTACCATCTACTAATTCATAACCATACGGTGCAAAACCACCATTCCAACCACCCTGCTTTGCTTTTTCCTCTCTGCCAAGCATGGTCTGAATAATAATATTTTCACGTTCCATTTCTGCTACCGCACCTAATATAGTTATCATCATCTTCCCCATAGAGGTACTGGAATCTAAACCATCCTCTTTACAGATAAGGTTTACACCATATCTCTGTATGTAGGTTAAAGAATTTAAGATATCTTTTGCATTTCTTCCAAAACGTGACAGTTTAAATACCACAACATAATCCGTTTCCACTTTGCCTGTAGAAATATCATCCAGCATGTTCTGAAATACTTCTCTGCCCGATATAGACTTACCGCTTTTCCCAGGCTCTACATAAATTTCAGAAACTGTCATCCCTTCAAATTCAGCCCATTCTTTCAGATAACGTTTCTGTCCCTCCAAACTATACCCCTGTACCTGTCGTTCCGAACTTACACGAATATAAATCACGCACTTTTTACCTTTTCTTGCACTATATAAAGCCTCCATAATCGCTAACACTCCTTCCGTTATTCTAAAATTTCTGATGCATACTTTTTTACCATTTCAGCCATGGTATGAATAAAATAATCATAATTCTGTGCTACTGCCTTCTCTTTAACAGAATTACCAGTACCCGATGAAAAACGCATCGTAGTACAAGCAATTCTTTCTGATTCACTTATAAATGGTACATGCAATTTACATTTTTTATGTGTAGCTCTACACCCGATAATATTACTTTTATCTGGGATTTTTAAATTGTGATTATCAAGATAAACTGGATTATTTTTCATGATAACCTTCCTCCTTCAACTTGTAATACATTTCTTTCAGTTGCTGTGGTGCCCAATTAGGAACACCAATATATTTTTTCATTATCTTTAATGAACTGCGGTTTACATACTTGTAAGAACCTTCTACTAGATACACAAGGTTTTCTACCTGTAATCCTCTAGTAAAAGCATTTCCTGTACGTTCATAACCTCCATTGCGTTTAGGTTCAAATACTTCGTATCTGATATCCACAAAGCGGCACAATTTGACCTGCTGTGGTTTTATAGTATTTTGCTTTCGCTGTGCTTTTTCACGTTGCTTCTGTTTATTCACTCTGCTCATATTTGTGCGTCTCCCTTTTAGGTAATCATTTTGGTTAATCTATCCAAGAACTCACATACGCTAGCCATTCCATGTTTTGTATGAACAACTGTTGCGTATCTCTCTGCTTCGTCCTTTGTCTGCAACAAAATACGCTTTTGTTCTTCTGGTGTACTCACCTTTGAAAGATTTTTTTCATCACTTCATAAATCAGATTTAGAATTTTCTTTTCTACTACCGCTGGCGTAATTCCTGTTTTTTGATACCGTTGTCCAACACCGTTATAATCTTTTAATACTGGTTGACACTTCCAACGTGTACCATCCTTCATCAGTGCAATTTTAGAAAATGCTCCTTTACCACCTGCCTTCACCACAGGAACAAACATCATATCAATATAGGTATTGATGTTTTCTACTCTGCTTACTTGAATCTGTGATAATTCAGCCTGTGATAGACCTCCGAGTGCAATACCAAGAGATTCTATTCTTTTAATCGCTTCTCTTATGTGAGCTTGAACAGGTAACGCAGGTATTCCTTCTTTAGTGCCAGCAATCCACACCTGATTTACAAACGGATACAGATTAAACTTATATGCTCCTGTATAAATAATCTTCATATACTGTTTTTCATCTTGTGTGAACGAACTCGCATCAATCAAGGCCATAGCATCTTCATAGGATACATATACTCCACCAGCAAAGAATATTTTCATAAGCTCATCTGTATATCTACCATCCGAATTTGTCATATCTTCAAATAGATTAGTCAGCTCACCTTTCCAGACAATTTCATAAGCTCTGTTTAGAATATCACTGGCTGTTAATTCAGCAGTTGTAAGATACAAGCGAAACGCATTGTATTCTGCTCTAAGCCTTGTTTTTAATTGTTGCAATAACATAATAGGTACTCCTTTCTACCGTCCACACACATCAAAATACGAACAGTCACAGCAATAATCATAATCACACTCTGCCCCAACCAAGAAACCATTCTCAATGATTGGACTACAGGTATTTAAGTACAAACTACACCTGCTACAAATCCCAGGCATTTCAGGGGTTATTGATTTTCCCTGCAAGATACAAACTTCCATGACGCACCACCTCCTTCTTTTACGTGTTCTACTGTCAATGCGGTTTTACCGATATGAATTGTTTTATTAAACTCACCAATAGCAGTAAACTTTCTTCGATAAATCGCATAGCAGCCACCTTTGAGATTATGAAAGAACACAGACTGCCAATCGGTAGCCTCTGTTAATTCCAGTAACGAACCGTCCATCTGAACCATGTACACAGGTACTCCATTTAATAAGTTCTTCTGGGCTTTCTTGTAATCAATCAGTTTCATTTTACGTTTATCAAACAACATAATGCTTTCCTCCATTTCTTAAACTAGGGCAAAAAAATAAGACCTATTGGTCTATGCAATTTCAAAACTATCTGTATCTGCATCATAGCGATATACATTATCACTCAGGTACTCTTCCTCACTAACTTCTGTGCTATTTACGGTGCGAACCATATCACGAAGGTACTCAATGTCCATATCATCAGAACAAGGAATAAATAATGTTTCATGCACACTTGATGGAAGAATATAGAAGCTACCACCAATCTTTTCTGCAAATTTCTTCATCAAATTATCGTACAGCATCACGATAGCTCCGTTAAGTTTCGCAGTATTGGATGCCACAAACATAGGAATCGTCATATCGTCCGCCATCATATCAAAGAACTCACTACAACTCTCTGCATCCAGCTTATCTGCCAGAATCTCCGTCATCACATTGAGCATGGATGTCACTCTGCCACGGAACAGCCTCTGGGTATTTTCAAGTGCCAACTTATAGAGCTGGTCTACTGTAATATCCCACATATCCAGAATATTATTTCTAATAGTAATCGTGCCTGTACCAAATTCATCACGAGTAGCCAGTATAAAGAATATCACCGCCAAATCCTCTATAATTACGTGCGGTGCATCTGCCAACAGTTCTGCATTACGTTCAGCATTTATTAACTTACAGCAGATACGGTTTCTGGCACGAGTGAAATCCGTAACCATAGAAACATCAAAATTATCTGAAACCTTGTTCTCTTCGTATACCTTCAGGATTCTCTGACAGATATCACTCATAGGTTCTCCGCAGTTGTAATCATTGAAATAACCTTCCAGATAAATGGTCGGTGCAAGATTCGATGTCTTATCCATGATTGTAATGCCCGTTAATATCGTTCCATTATTCTTTGTTATCTTCTGCACAGTAACACGTACTCCTTCACCAAAGTATGCGTCCATAGCCGATTTGATTGTTCCTGCAAATACTTCCATTGTTCCGATTGTGTTTGTAGCCATAATAAAATCTCCTTTACCATTGTTTGAATTGTTGTTAGTTGCTCCGTTGTTAAAATTGTTACTCATCATAATAAATTCTCCTGTTCTTTCATAATTTTGTTTTCAGTTCCATATTCAGTTGTAATTGTGGTAGCATCTGCTACTCTGTTGATTCCATTGCTTCTGACATAAACTTTGCCATGAATCCGTACTTCTCTGCATAATAAGAAGCCGCATATACCAGCTCCTTTATCTCTTCAACATCGGATTCCGACTTCGTAGCTCTCAATGGTTCTAACAGTTCTTCTACCTGAGCATCGTACTCAATGCCGAATTGAATACCGTCATTTTCATAGAAAGCTACCTTATCAAAGATTTTCGATAATAAATCTTCCATGCTCCTGCACCTCCTTTCTATAATTTCAACAGTTTTATGACATATTGAGGTCAAATAAAAAAGACACCAAGATTTCTCCTGATGCCTTGTTTTCCCTTATATCTACCCCACCTGGGTTAATAACTAAAAACTTTTAAACCTTTTTAACAAGTGGGTCGGTCGAAAAATTTATATACAAAATTTTCCTATACTGGCGGCTGTAACATTATGTTACATTTTTCAATAACATAAATAAAAGTCCAAACAGTAGGTACTCATTCCTACCACTTGGACTCTTAACTAAATTTGCCTTTGTTGGAATCTCTCTATGATTCCGCATCACTTTTTATTGTAACACGCTGGATTACTTCCTCGTACACAAACGAACTTTCATCTTCATATACAAAGACACCTATCTCTTTCCCAATATTATATACTCTATGCACCTGATAAATGCCTCCTTCTTTTCTGATACGTTCGGCAGTTTCTTTTTCATTAGCCGTAATATAAAATGGTGTATATAAATCTCCCAGCGTACTCTTAACTTCTATATAGATTGGTACTCCATCTTTTGTATATGACAAAATATCATAACCATTTCGATGGTCTTTTGCAGGTGTTGCATCTACAGAAGCTGCATATTTGCTATTAGCCTTTGTCAAACGAGCCTTCTCCCTTTCATATACATAGCGTTCTCCGATATCACCAATTCTTTTACGTAAAGCCTCCAACTGTACATAATCTATCTCAAACTGTTCTTTAGAAAACTTTTTTTGCAGATTATTCAAAGAATCTTGTTGCTCCAAATTTACTATTTCCAGTATCTGTTCCAACGGAAATATTTTTTCAATATTATCAGCCATTATAACCTCCACATTTTTTGCACGCTAGATACAACGTACTATCATCTTTCTTCTTGATTAAAACAAGTTCATCAGATACTGCTTTTACAGATTTACCGCACATTGGACAATTTATATATCCCTTCTTCTCAACCTTAATTTTATGATTATCTGCTTCATTTACAAAATTGGATAGCTTTCTCTGTATTTGTTCTTTATTAGCATTAACCATAGTACACACCTTTTTATATACGGTGTCTTTATAACCTGTTATTTCACTTATTAGGTTTGCATTAAACCCCTTTTCAATCATTTCTATTAAACATCTCCGTGCAAAAGGGTCCGTTTCAACCGCTCCGTTATTTAAAACACCTAATATGTAAAATAAATTAGCAGCAAAGTCCTCCTTGTGAAATGATTCTCCATTAAAGTTTACAAATAACCAATCCTGTGATTTTTTAGTCTTTAACAGAACATAGTCTCTTATCCTTAGATAACGTTCAAGATTCCTCTTTAACATTGCGGAAAGAGGAAGTATGTATTTATCTCTTGTAATAGTACCCTCTTCTAAATCAATATCTTCAAGCTTGATATCTCTAACGACATTATTTTTCAAACCATATTCAATAACCATCTGGGTTGCACAAATAGAACATATCATTCGGAACATCCTAAGAGCATCTGATTTTACATTGTTTTCAATCAGATATTTATCTACCCCCTCTACAGCTTCTTCATATGAATACTTCTGTTCAAATTCGGTTATTTCGTTTACCAAATCATCATACTGTTCATCCGATGCCAAACTTTTATCAATCGTTTCATTCAGCATAGAAATTCTATTTTTTACTACTTCTTCAAACTCTGGCAGGAGATTTCCATTAACATATATATCATTAGTTATTCCATAATATTTTTCTAAATTATCATACAGAATCTTTATACGCCCCATATAGGTTGATGCTGTTCGCCTAGCTGTTACTTTTCTGATAACAATAAAATACTCTAAACTCTCTAACAAATCAGTTTCATTAACTAAAGCGAAATTCTCAATATCAATTATTTCACTTTCAAACTTATCTTGTAAAAACTTAAAGAACACATCTATGTATGTTTTCTTTTGATATTTTTCATAATATTCTTCCACTATAAATTCTGCCATTACAACAATCCTCCGTATTTATTTTCTTTATAAAGCTAAACACATTATTTACTACTCAAATCTGCAACATATTCATTATACTACTTTCTTTTCACTCGTATCAACGTACTTTTGCTTATCCCTGTCATCTGTTCCACTTGCTTGTATGAGTACTCATTCAATAAATCCAACGCATGATTAATTTGAACTCTAGAAAATTTCTTTGGTCTACCCTCTTTAAAATCTGGATTCAGCTTTGCAATAGCCTTTCCTTCCTGAGTACGTTCCACAATCATATCTCGTTCAAACTCTGCAAATGCCAGCATTATATTACGAATCAACTTACCAGTAGGGGTATTATCCATTAATCCCATATTGAGTACGTGAACCACGATACCTCTATCCAATAATGATTGTATCAGAGCAATACCTTGCATGGCACTTCTGGCAATTCTATCTAACTTTGTAACCACCATAGTATCTCCTGACTGCATAACTGCCAGTAACTTATCCAGCTCTGGTCGGTTTGCTTTTGTTCCAGTAAAAGCATCAGCGTAAATCTCTATAGCTCCTGCTGAACGTAACGCAATCTCCTGTGCCTCTAGACTATTACCATCCTTAGCCTGACCTTTTGTACTAACTCTCGCATAACCATAAATCATAATATGAATCTCCTTTCATTGTAAACGCCAAATAGCGAGTACCTTTTGATTTTTGTTACATTTGAGATAATAGAC
>CAZBFN010000005.1:0-153839 GCA_964491235.1 uncultured Roseburia sp. | reverse complement strand
CCAAAACTACGTATGGTTTTTAAGCAGGTCGGATTATGCAGCTTTTCCCTTAATCGCTTCATAGTAACGGTCAATGTATTGTCATTTACATAGTTTCCGGTATTATCCCATATTTGTTCCAATAATTGTTTTCTTGTTACCGTTTTCCCTTTATTCTCTATGAGCATTAACAGTAGCTTATATTCCAGAGAACTCAATGTCACTTCTTCCTGATGATAAAACACCGCCAATCTTTCTTTGTCCAGAGTGATCTCCTCACAGCATAATTTATATTCTTCTTTCTTAATCGACCTCCGTAAAATTGCAAGAATACGGGAATGTAAGATTTCTAACGAAAACGGCTTAACCACATAATCATCTGCTCCGTTTTGAAATCCGGAAATAATATAATGATTGTCTGAACGAGCCGTGAGAAAAATGATAGGCAAATCTTCCCATTTGGAACGTATCCATCGACACAGATTATCTCCCTGTCCATCCGGCATATTCCAGTCAATCAAAACAATCGCTGGCACATAACTTAGCAATGCTTTTTTTACATCCTCAATCATTGAAAAAATACTAACTTTATAATTTAACTGTTCAAAGTATTCTTTGACAGCCTGTGCTATACTCGCATCATCCTCAATATAATAAATGTCTAATGGATTGCTCATTTTTCTTTCCTCCGTTTATCAATAGGCTTTTTTGCATTTTGTGGTATTAACCACATATATCCGAGCTTTGAAACGCCCTCTATTCGCCCTTGGCTACAAAGTATCTGTACTCTTCTCTCCGATATTCCCCATTTTTTAGCTGCTTCAGGAGCTGACATATATTCCATCTTCTATCCATCCCTTCCATTTCTAACTCTCTATAATTATATACGGACACCCGAACAATAGCAATGTGCATATTTCCTTTCGGCCCATCTACTCCCCATATCACGGAAATTCAGCATATCAAATACGTGCTATGATGTGTTTACTGCTGCGTTCCAATTCAAGTGCAACTATATCAAAAAAGGGAATATTCATGATGTTATAGCATCAGATACTCCCTTTGATAATTATTTCTCTTTTTTAGATGTTATCTCGCAATTCAACTCTTTTAATTCCTTATTAATTCGAAAAGAAAATTCATGTTCATCCACATCATGACCATATCATGACCAACTTGGTCATGATTGTGGACATCAACTCGCATCAACTCTAAATATCTATCACAAGCTTTACATAAAACCATAATTCCAAATTTATTTATCTCATACTCTGGCAATGAACCATTATACGCCCTACACGCTTCTTTGATTTTTTCAAATCCTCTCCCCCAAGCTTCAATCATTCCACTTTTGAAGAATGCATTTGCTAATTTCGGATTATATGGCTTAGACGAAAGGTTCATTTCTTACTTTATCATAAATTTTACGTTCTACTTCTTTTATTGTAATTCTTGTTATGCATTCCTCATCTACCACTAATGCAGAAAGATAATCAACCTCTTCACCATTTATCCTTACCACGCGGCATGCATAGGTAGTATTCTTTTCTATACCCATGGAATTACCCTTTCCCAAAAGCACGTATTTAAAAACTACTCTTTTCCTAATAGCCACTCCGCAATATCAAACACTTCTATTCCTTCATATGTGTATTTTGGATGTTTCGTTCTAGCAATAATCATCTTTGGATAGGCATCCTTTATTTGCAGCAACGGAGAATACTCTCTCTCAAAGGTTTCTGGATTAGATATATTATCGCTAACCTGAATATATATTTTCTCACTGCCTCGTTGTGCAACAAAATCAATTTCTTTTTGATAGAGTTTTCCGACATAAACTTCGTATCCTCTACGCAAGAGCTCTATGCATACAATATTTTCATATACTCGCCCATAATCCATATTTCGATTACCTAGTATCGCATAACGCATTCCGGTATCACACATATAGAACTTATCCGAGGTTTCCAAATATTTCTTACCTCTTATGTCGTACCGCTTAATGTCATAGAATATAAATGCATTACATAGGTACTTAATATATTTTCCTATTGTCACATGATTTGTTGGCACATCATTAGCGGTTAGAATATCACTTACTCTGTTCGGAGATGTCAAATTGCTTATATTATCCATCAGAAACTCACTCAGCTGACGAAGCACCTGCGTATCAGGCAAATTATATTTTTGTACCAAATCTCTATTTACAATAGTTTCGTATACTTCTTTGATATAAGTTGTTCTATCCAAATCAGTGTTGTATGCATACGAACCTGCCAAGCCTCCTTTGACAAAATATTCTTCAAACAATTTGTCCTTGTCAGTTTGATCATCATAATATTCGCAATATTCCTTAAAACTAAATGGAAACATGTGAATTTCAATATATCTTCCAGTGAACAAAGTTGCCAAATCGGCACTAAGTAAAAAGGCATTTGAACCAGTTATATAAATATCATATTTGTTTTTTGAATAAAGGCTATTGATTGCTAACTCAAAGTTTGGACATAACTGCACTTCGTCAACAAATAGATAATTCTTCTTTTCCTTATCGTACTTATCTTCCACAAACTTGTGTAAAGCATGATATTCCTTTATTTCTTCAAATTCCAAATCCATATAGTCGATAAAGATAATATTAGCGTCCTCAAAATCGCTTTTTAAATAATCAATATATGCCTGCATCAAATTAGATTTTCCAGAACGTCTGATACCAGTAATAATCTTTATATCAGGAGTATCCTTTAATGCTTTGATTCTTTCTAAATATCTTTTTCTTACAATCGTCTTCACGCCTTCACCACTTTCGAAACTTTAATTTTTTTGTTTTTTTGAAACCAATTGTATTATAACACCTTATATATAATTCATTCAACACCTCGCTTTCGAAACTTTAATTTTTTTGTTTTTTTGAAATCTTTACAAAATAATTGTCGAAAAAAAAGGTGGAATCCTCCCACCTCTATTAATCCAATCAAAAGCACAAATATATTATTTAATCCCAAATGTTTCTGATGGAATATCTATTCCAAGCATTTTTCCAAATGCAAGTCCCCATTTCACAAAATTATATGAGATTGACGTAACAATGTTGTCTGTAATAATATATCCCGTTTCTATCGGATTTTCTAAATTATCATCCCAGCCAACCATTCTACACAATTCCTCTTCTGTGAATCCTTCTTCCATGATTTCTTCTTTATCTACCCCCGCCATAAACGGTTTTCCTTCTAAGAAACCTGCTCTCACAAGCATGATTGGCGCAATAGATATTGCTCCGATTATTTTCTTATCAAACGACTTTATAAACTCTATTACTTTAGGATTTTCAATTGCTTCCCGAATATCCATCGCACCAGGTAGCAATAAACTATCATACTCATCAACATTTAGTTCATCCAGCGTATGCTGCGGAGCCATCATCAAGCCTTCTTCACTTCGTATAGGCTCCTTTGATACTCCAAAAACCGTTATTTCCTTTTCTGCTAAAGCTAATACTTCAAGTGCAACACTTATTTCAAAATTACAAAATGAATCATAAATTAATACTGCTGTTTTCTTCATCATTCCACACCTTTACCCACTAATCCTTCTTTATCGAATATTTCTCTCTAAATGCTTCATAATCCGCTTTCGCAATTTTATATTGCTCTCCTGCTTGCTCCTCGCTCATAGAATACCCCGACTCCTGTATCTCACCTTGCAATGTATCTGAAATAATCCTACATAAATATCCCCAAATAAATACTTATGAATGTTTACCAAATGCTCCGTGTCATAGGTATAACCAATCCTTTCAGGCTTTATATCCAAGCCCAACAGCTTCGCAAATACTTTCTGTATTTCAACTTTCTCCAAAAGTTCCTTATCGCGAATGTTATATTTATTGATAAGAACATCACTTTCTGAATAACAATTTCTTCCACCACTCATACACTACGCTCCCAAATACTCAAATCTATCAATTCTGGCTTCCATTTCTTCCAATGTTATTTTTCCAAAAATATAGGAATCCAAAACCTCCAAAAACAACTCGTCCGGGCCATTCGTAGCACTTAACATAATAGCCATAGCATTTTCTACACTCTTTCTCCTTGCATCACATGCTTCCACATAACTCTGGCTAAGAATCATCCCTTTATACTGTAAAATCGTTCTCATCATATTGATAACGTATGCAGGCGGATTTCTTCTTTCCTGTTCCCAATCTTTTAAAGTAGAAACCGGAATATCAAACATTTTGGCAAATTTACTCTGACTTAATCCTGTTTGCCCCCTGAAAACACTGGGTTTCCCATCATTTCAATTCCAGAGTTTGACTTTTGGCAGATTAGTCGTTCATCTCATCTATGACCTTCTTACAATACCATTCCTCGTCTGCCTGTCTGACCACATCCTCTGACGCAATTACAGGATGGCTGATATCGTTTGGTGGAATATATGCCACAACGCCAGTTGTACCATCAGACATGACCACCTGCTTTTTCTTAAAATGCTTCACCATATTATTCACAAAAACGGCGATAAGATCCCGATCCATGCCTGGCAACTCACTTTCCTTCATCTTTGCCAATGTATCAAATGGCAGTCGAGCGTCCTTATAGCTTGGCGCAGATACCAAGGCATCATACATATCACAGATTGCAGTAATCCTTGCAAACTTAGAAATCTCTCCTCCTGATATTCCATCCGGGTATCCAGTTCCATCCAGCTTCTCATGATGGTGGCGCACTGCATCCCTCACCGCATCATCAAATCGCTCATCCAGAAGATCATAGGAATAGACAGGGTGCAGCTTCATCACCTCATATTCCTTCTCTGTCAGTTCTCTTGATGCGTTAAGAATCTGTTCTGGCACTTTCGTCTTTCCAATATCGTGTAACAGCCCCGCCATGACCAGTATCTGTATCTCTTCATTGGGAAGGTTCAGCCAATATCCCATCATTCCGTTTAAGAAAGCTATGTTCAGCGAGTGACGTTGTAAATTCTCATCCAACATTCTCGGCACATTGATACACTGGAAGAAGTCATAATAATTCATTCCCTGAATCTTCTTTGCCACTTCCTCCGTTACAGACTCTACCACCTCATGCTCTGTCTCTGCTGCATGAGCGACCATGCCAAGGAAATTCTGCACATCCTTCTTAAGCTCCGTATAGCCAAAGCGATCCTCCACGATCCGCTGCTTGATCTCTGATGGCATATTTTCATGACACATAATTTTACGGTAAGAAGCCTCATAAGTCATGACACAGCTATCCTTGGTGCCAAGCTTTTCCAGACGTGCCAGAGTCTTTTCCGTAACTGCTTCCCCTGCACGAATCAACAATACTTTGCCATCTCCATTATATAGATCATCTGACAGTACCATCCCGTCCCACAGATATCTAATTGGAATTTTTCTTAATTTATCCGTCTTTCTCTCTTCCATCATGGCATCCCTACACTTTCTTTTTCGGACCAATATGGCGGCATCCGTATTCCTCTGTCCATAAGGTCTGATTCTGTATTCTTACCACTTCATAAGCACTCTTGATTCCGCTGTCTCCAAAATCAATATCCACCTGTATCCGAGTCTTTCTCTCAAAGCTTCCTGCCATTGCTTCAATGAGCAGTCCATTGGCACTGATATTCTTCGTAGTGATCTCGATTGGTTTGCGCAACTGAACCATCTGTCCTTCTACTTCAATGCCTTTCACGACCCCATTTGCCGCGATTGCATATCGCTTGTTCCCTCTGCCTTCCTTTTTCCTTCCCCGATACAGGCTTATTTCAAACTCATTGGAAACTAATGGCTTTCTCAAATTACCAAAATATTCAAAGACATCATTTTGATAAAATACCAACAAAGACACTTCCCGATCTCCACGGTAATGCACACCACTTGCACTGATGGTCAATATTTTATTAACGGGATCATAAGCAGTAATTCTGGTATTCGCAATCAGTTGGTTGGTCTCCATATCTTTGACCTGTGTTCTACATCCAATCAAATTATTTGTTGCTTCTACCATGCCATCCCCCTCCTTTTCATTTGTCATATCTTCGTAACTATTCAGTACCTTCATAGTTACATATCTTCTCATTTATTTGTATCATATCCGCCCCAAAAAGTGAACTACCCGAAGGCATAGTTTGGAACATTTTTTACAAAAAAAGCACAGTGCGAAAAAAACATTCACACTGTACTTATTCTATGCTTTTTAGCGGTCGTGCACTGCGCCCACCAATTCCTTGATATCAGCCACCTGATAACGCTCCATGTAATCCTTAATTCCTTCTACGATTTCCTCTGTCACATGTGGATTCGTGAAGTTAGCTGTACCAACAGATACTGCTGTCGCTCCTGCTAAGATCATCTCGATAGCATCCTCTGCAGTCAGAATTCCGCCCATTCCGATAATTGGAATCTTCACCGCCTGGGCGCTCTGGTAGATCATGCGCACTGCAATTGGGTGTACCGCTGGACCAGACATACCACCAGTGCGGTTCGCAAGAGCAAAGCATCTTCTATGAATATCGATCTTCATACCAGTGAGGGTGTTGATCATGGAAAGTGCATCTGCACCACCTGCCTCTGCTGCTCTCGCCATCTCTGTGATGTCAGTCACATTTGGAGACAGCTTCATGATAACTGGCTGCTTCGCATACTTCTTGATCTCTCTGGTGATATCCTCCACCATCTTTGGATTCTGTCCAAAGGCAATACCGCCCTCCTTGACATTTGGGCAGGAGATATTGATCTCTAACATATCCACTGGCTGGTCTGCCAGACGCTCTACTACTTCAATATACTCATCTGTGGTATGTCCACAGACATTTACGATAATCTTGGTATCGAACTTCTTTAAAAATGGGATATCTCTCTCAATGAACAGATCAATACCCGGATTCTGAAGTCCGATGGCATTTAACATACCGCCATATACCTCAGCCACACGAGGAGTTGGATTGCCCTCCCATGGCACATTGGCAACACCCTTGGTCACAACCGCACCAAGCTTATTTAAGTCTACAAACTCGGAATATTCCTCACCAGAGGCAAAAGTACCGGAGGCTGTCATGACCGGATTATTCAAGGTAACTCCACACAGATCCACCTTCATATTCATTAGAACTCCACCTCCTCAGCACGGAATACAGGACCTTCCTTACATACTCGCTTATTCTTTACATTAGAGTGCGCATCCTTTTCCTTGGACTTACAGACACATGCCAGACATGCACCGATACCACAAGCCATACGCTCCTCCATGGAGATCCAGCACTCGATATTATTCTTTGCTGCATACTCCTTCAATGCCCGAAGCATTGGTGTAGGGCCACAGGCATAGATAATATCTGCATCCAACCCATTCTCACGGATTGCATCAAGTACATTTCCCTCAGTTCCTGCACTGCCATCCTCAGTAGCCACATATACCTTGCCCTGCTTGCGGAACTCATCCATTAGGAACAATTCATCTCTAAAACCTAATACGATCTGCTTCTCACAGTCTAACTGCTTTGCCAGCTCTAACATTGGTGGGATTCCGATACCTCCACCAATCAAAAATGCCTTTTTATTCTTAAGCGGGAATCCATTTCCTAATGGTCCTACCACCTTAAGCTGCATACCAGTGCGCATAGAAGAGAACTCATTGGTTCCCTTTCCTGCTACACGATATACCAGGCGGATCGCGCCATCCTTTTTATCGATCTCACAGATACTGATCGGTCTTGGAAGCAGTCTGCTGCCCTCATTACAGTATACGGACAAAAACTGTCCCGCCTTGGCATGTGCTGCAATCTGATCTGTGCGCAGCCACATGCTATAAATATCATCTGCAATCTCCTCCTGTCTGATGATGATTGCAGTCTCTTCAAACTTCTCTGGTGTTGTATGCATATTAGTTCTCCTCGTAAACAATATGTCCATTCACAATGGTAGCTCGTACTTTTCCCTGTACTTTTCTTCCATGGAACGGTGTATTCTTTCCCTTGCTGGCAAATGTGTTCTTATCAATCGTATACTTCTTCTTCGGATCGAAGATCACGATATCTGCCACCTTGCCCGGTGCAATATTACCCTTGTCCAGACCGATGATCTGTGCTGGATTATAGCTCATCTTCTCCGCCATCTGCATCGGTGTCAAATATCCCTTGGCAACCAGCTCTGAGTAAGTAAGACACGCTGCTGTCTCAAGTCCTACAATACCAAATGGTGCCTTCTTCATCGTGGTATTCTTCTCATCAAAGGTATGAGGCGCATGGTCTGTGGCAATGACATCCATGATATTATCACGAAGTCCCTCCTTTAACGCCTGTACATCTTCCATACTGCGCAGAGGAGGATTCATCTTATAGTTCGTATCTGCATCTGCCTCGATTGCCACCTTCTTCTCTGGATCCATCGTTGGCTCTATCTTCTTGATATCCGCAGATGTCAGTGTGAAGTGATGTGGGCATACCTCTGCTGACACCTGAATACCCTCAGCCTTCGCAAACTTTACCATTTTTACCGATGATGCGGTAGAACAATGGCACAGGTGAAGCTTCACACCAGTATCCTTACTCAGCATGATATCTCTAGCTACGATAACATCCTCAACACTGTTGGTGATTCCCTTAAGTCCAAGCTTCTTAGCATTACCGTCTTCATTGACCACACCGCCATTTACCAGATTGATATCCTCACAATGGGCAAGAACCACGATACCACGCTCTGCTGCTTTGGTCATGGCCTCTCTATAAAGCTGGGCATTCATCACGGACTTACCATCCTCACTGATTGCAGGAATTCCTGCATCTACCATACCGTCGATATCAGACATCTCTTTGCCCTTCTGTCCCTTGGTCACCGCTCCTACCTGAAGTACATTGACAACGCCTACGGTCTTTGCCTTGTTGTGAACATAGTTTACAACATCTGCATTGTCCACGACTGGCTTAGTGTTCGGCATAGCAAGAATTGTGGTAAATCCACCATGTGCTGCCGCGCGACATCCAGTCTCGATGGTCTCCTTCTTCTCAAATCCTGGATCACGAAGATGCACATGCAGATCGATAAATCCCGGCATGACATAGCATCCCTTTGCATCGATCACACGGTCAGCCTTTGCCTTGATTCCCTTGGCAATCTCTGACACGACTCCGTTCTCCACCAGTACATCTGCCACCTCATCCATCTGGGTCGCCGGATTGATGACCTGGCCATTTTTAATTAATATGGTCATACTGCTGTTCTCCATTCTTTTATTATTTCGCCTATTCCGTCTGGCAATAGACGTACTTATCCAAATTTATTTTAGCACACATAATTTTAGGGGGCAACTATGGATTGTCCCCCTAACATGCCGTCATAATTTTCCATACAGCTCCATCGGCACATACGCCTTGATGTAGATGCCCTCTGGTCTGTAATCCTCCTCCAACAGTTCTCCCTGCTTGCGGATCTGCTGGATAATGCCCGCCTCACCATAGGAAATAGTTCGCTCGATCAGCACCTTATTTTCACGGAGCAGCTCGGCTAAAAGCTCCTTTAATTCCTCTAATCCCATGCCCTCTCTGGCAGAAATATTCATCGTGCGGTCTGCCTTAAAATCTCTTAATGGCTCTGGATCTGTTACTGCATCCTGCTTATTGAAAAGTGTGATGATCGTCTTTTCCTTGATGTCTAAGTTATAAAGTGTCTCATAGACGATATGCATCTGCTTTTCTCTCTGCGGATTGGAGGCGTCCACCACATGCAGGATGTAGTCCGCATACTTCGCCTCCTCTAAGGTACTCTTAAATGCCTCGATCAAGTGATGTGGAAGCTTGCGGATAAATCCAACCGTATCCGTCAATAAAATCTCCTGTCTGCCCGGCAGTTCCAGCACCCTTGTGGTAGGGTCCAATGTGGCAAATAGCTTATCCTCCTCAAGGACTCCTGCATCCGTCAAACGGTTCAGCAACGTAGACTTTCCAGCATTGGTATAACCCACAATAGCCGCCACCGGTATCTGATTTCTCTGTCTTTTGGCTCTGGTGACCTCCCTGTGAAGTCTGACTTCCTTTAACTCACGGTTAAGCTGGGCGATACGATCCTTGATGAGACGTCGATCCATCTCCAGCTTTTTCTCACCCGGTCCTCTGGTTCCGATACCACCACCCAGACGGGACATGGAGCGACCCAAGCCAGTCAGACGGCTCAGACGATACTTAAGCTGTGCCAGCTCCACCTGTATCTTTCCCTCACTGGTGGTCGCCCGGGCAGCAAAAATATCAAGGATGATCAAGGTACGATCCATGACCTTGGTATCCAGTGCCGCCTCCAGATTCTTAAGCTGTGCCGGAGAAAGCTCATCGTCACACACGATTCCTGTGGCTCCGGTGTCTACGATCATCTCTGCAATCTCCTCCACCTTTCCAGTTCCCACATACATGCCCGGATGGATGGTCTCACGCTTCTGGATCAGGGTTCCCACCACAGTAGCTCCCGCCGTCTTTACCAGCTCTGCAAGCTCTGCAACGGAATCCTCCGCATCATCCCCGTCCTGCTCACTGACTCCTACCAGAATTACTTTTTCCTCAATCTCTTCTATTTCAAAAACTTCTGCCATATAGCTCCTTTTTCCATCCTCTTCTACTGTGCCGTACCCTCAGTACTATCTGGCGTAACAGCCTCGGTGGACTGTACCACCTCTGCCTGTACTTCCTGCACATCTGTCGGTGCAGCCTGACGGTTCTTTAAGAAGATATATTCTCTCTGCATCTCCATATCATCCGGATACAGTGTCACATACTCACAAGCCACGTTCCAAGCCCCAGTAAAATCCCCAGTATATTCCATACAGATCACCTGATTCTGCATCAGCTGGCGGCGGTTCGTCACTTCTTCCATCGCCAGTCCCTGCTCGACATAAGTCAATGCCTGAGCATAATCCTGCTTTGCCATCTCGATCTCTGCCAATGCACACAGTGCCGCAGAGTCCGCAACTCCAGAATCTACGTAGGTCTTATAACAGCTCTCTGCCATCTCTGCATCTCCAAGCGTCTCATAGACCTGGGCAAGCACCAGATTCGCATCCACACTGCCCTTTTCCAATGCCGCATTCAGCTCCGTCAATGCATTCTCATTTTCTCCTAACAAATAGTAGATTTCTCCACGATAAGCAAGGTTCTCTGCCCCGTCACCCTTAATGGAAAAAGCCTGATTCAGATACTCTTCCCCTTCGGTATTCAAATTATAAGCAGTCAGGTTCTTATAAATATTGATATAAAGCTCATAGTCCTCTGAATTATATTTTACTGCACTTGCAAAATCTGCAAGCGCACCATCGCCCTGTCCCATCTGAAGCTGCAGACAGCCCCGCATATAGTATGCGTTGGCATTCTTCTTATCATAATCTACCAGTGCATTATAGGTGGCAAGAGCACCTTCCATATCACCTGATGCATACTGGGCAGCCGCCTTATAATAGCAGATGTCGATCTCTGTCTCACCGATCGATCCCGTACACTGGGAAAGTGCCGATTCAAAAGCGGTAAGAGCCCCTGCATAATCCCCAGACTGCATGCACTCAATTCCCGTCTGTCTATAAGCAAGCTCATTTTCCTTTCGCTCATTGTTACAGCCAGTCAGAATTGTCGCTGTGGTCAGGACGACCGTTGCCATCACCGCAGCTCTTCGCAGATTTGCCTTCGTTTTCTCTCTATTTTTATCTCTATTCATTCTAATTCTTGTACCTTTCCATGGGCTGCAGCTCCTTGCCGCCATGTCTTATGACCTTCCTTAGACATTACCCGAATCACAAAAAGTATAAACGATATTCTTACTCATGGCAAGGCATCCGAACACAGTTTTATAAAGTTACTGGAACGGGGTACGCGTGAACAGTAACGACCTTCTTTTACAAAGCTTCCCGAATGACCCTCGCCACATTTTCGTATGCGATTTTCTCAATCACATCCCAAGAAAGTCCCCTTGCATGCAATGCATCAAAAAGCCGTGGCATTCCCGCGCAGTCGCAAATCTCAAATTGTCCACCGATTCCGTCAAAATCCGTACCGATACCCACGCATTCCACACCACCTTTATCGATCAAATGCAGTACATGGTCGCACATCCGCTCGACACGGCTTAGGGTATCGCTTCGATCTTCATTCAAAAAAGTAGGTTCAAAATTCAACCCAGCCACGCCGCCGCAGTCCGCCAAAATGCGTATCATCTCGTCCGTCAGATTGCGAGTCGCAGGACTGAGGGCACGGCAGTTAGAATGGGATGCCACAAAGGGCTTTCCCACATCCCTTGCATGCTCTGCCACATTATAAAATCCACCATCCGACAAGTGAGAAACATCAATCAACATGCCAAGATCCGTCATGTACTGGATTGCCTCCCTGCCAAAGTCGGTAAGCCCCCGCCGCATCTGGGCTCCATTTTCGGAATGGCAATAGCCAAAGCAATTCGGGTCGTTCCAAGTCAACGTAATCAAGCGCACTCCCATATCGTAGAGCCATTTTATGTTCTCCATCTTTCCACGCACCAGATAACCATTCTCTATGGTTAAGAAGGCAGATATCTTTCCCGCTCTACGATTCGCCTCCAGCTCCTCATAATTTCTCGCCGGGGCAAGATAGTCGCTACAAGCCTTTAAGGTGTTCTGATAGATCTCATACATCTGCTTCATCAACACCTCTGGCTCCGGCATCACATCTCCACCGAACCAGCCCGGCTCATTTTTCTGGGGCAGGAACATGGCAAAAAACTGTGCCGCTGCTCCACCTTCCCTCAGGCGGCTTATATCCACCATCGTTCCCTCTAAGTACTCTGCCGTGGCACTTCTTCGTGCCAACGCCTCCGCTAGTGTATCACAGTGCATGTCGATGTATTGCATTGAATTGTTCCCCTTCCCTCTGTGAACCTCTTTACCAAAAATATGCTACTCACTCCAATTTATCTCTTTTTGCTCCATTCGGCAAGCGCTTATGCAGGTTTTCTTATTGTATTCGTTAGACAAAAAGGAAACCCCGCCGAAGCGGGGTTCCAAATGAAAGAAATATTATAAAATTGGAGTAAGCATATTTTATAAGTGCCAGATATCCTCGTTGTACTGAGCGATTGTTCTGTCAGATGAGAAGAATCCAGCCTTGCTGATGTTTACTAACATCTTCTTAGCCCATGCCATACGATCCTCGTAATCAGCATAGATGCGCTCCTTAGTAGCTACATAATCCTTGAAGTCTGGAAGAGTCATGAACCAGTCTTTGTTCAGTAACTCGTTGAAAAGTCTCTCTAAGTTCTCCTTGCATCCGATTGCCATCATCTCATCGCTTACGATGAAGTCGATTGCTCTCTTGATGTCAGCATCGTTCTCATAGTACTTTCTAGATACATAATCAGCCTTCTCGTAGTGCTCGATAACCGCCTCAGAGGACTCTCCGAAGATGTAGATGTTATCATCACCTACGAACTGATGCATCTCAACGTTAGCACCGTCCATAGTTCCGATTGCAACAGCACCATTTAACATGAACTTCATGTTAGATGTACCAGATGCCTCCTTAGAAGCAAGTGAGATCTGCTCATGGATATCTGCTGCTGGGATCAACTTCTCAGCTAATGTTACGTTGTAGTTCTCTACCATAACTACCTTTAAGTATGGTGCAACCTCTGGGTCCTTGCTGATAAGCTCGGATAAGCAGAGGATCAAATGAATGATATCCTTTGCGATTACATATGCTGGAGCTGCCTTTGCACCGAAGATTACAGTGATTGGACGGCTTGGCTTCTTTCCAGCCTTAATCTCGAAATACTTGTGAATTACATAGAGAGCATTCATCTGCTGTCTCTTGTACTCGTGTAATCTCTTGATCTGGATATCGTAGATGGAGTTGTCATCTAACTCGATACCCTGTGTCTTTGCAAGGTAATTCTTAAGTTCTGTCTTTCTTGTATTCTTAACGTCTAAGATACGCTGTAATACTGCCTCGTCATTTACGAATGCGCCTAACTTCTCTAACTCCTCTGCGTTCTTCTTGAAGCCAGATCCGATTAAGGACTCGATTAAGTCTGCAAGCTCATGGTTGCAGTGTAATAACCAACGACGGAATGTGATACCATTGGTCTTGTTGTTGAACTTCTCTGGGTAAATCTTGTAGAAGTTGTTCAACTCAGAATCCTTTAAGATCTCTGTATGAAGGTATGCAACACCGTTTACGCTGTATCCGTAGTGGATATCCATATGAGCCATGTGTACACGGTTCTCATCATCGATGATTGCTACTGCCTTGTCGTTGTACTTGCGGTTTACACGGCTGCTTAACTCATAGATAATTGGTAATAACTGTGGTACAGCCTTCTCTAAGAAGTGGATTGGCCACTTCTCAAGTGCCTCTGCAAGGATTGTGTGGTTTGTATATGCACAAGTCTTAGATACGATCTCGATTGCCTCATCCATCAGGATTCCGCGCTCCATCAACAGACGGATCAACTCAGGAATTACCATACTTGGATGTGTATCGTTGATCTGGATAGCTGCATACTCATGTAACTGATGTAAGTCGCCACCTCTTGCTAATGTCTCATCGATGATAAGTCTTGCTGCGTTACTTACCATGAAGTACTGCTGATATACACGAAGGATACGTCCCTTATCATCAGAATCATCTGGATATAAGAACAGTGTTAAGTTCTTAGCGATATCTTCCTTATCAAAATCGATTCCGTCGCCTACTAAGCTCTCATCAACAGACTCTACGTCGAATAAGTGAAGCTTTGTGGTACGATTCTCATAACCGATAACATCAATGTCATATAATCTAGACTGTAATGTAAATCCACCAAACTGGATAGGATATGTAACGTCTGTCTTTGTCAGCCAGCTCTCCTTCTCGATCCATGGGTTAGGAGTCTCGTGCTGTAAGTTCTTCTCAAATACCTGCTTGAATAATCCGTAGTGGTAGTTAAGACCAACACCGTCACCGTTTAAGCCAAGGCTTGCGATAGAATCAACGAAACATGCTGCAAGACGTCCAAGTCCGCCGTTTCCTAAAGATGGTTCTGGCTCAACTTCCTCTACCTCTGCAAGGCTCTTGCCGTTTGCTGCTAAGAGTTCCTTAACTTCATCATAGATACCAAGGTTGATTAAGTTGTTGGATAATAACTTACCGATCAAGAACTCTGCGGAAATGTAGTATAACTTTCTCTTTCCTTCATTGCTCTCTTTTGCCTTTGCCATTCCCTTAGTCATCTCAAGCAGTGCGTAGTAGATCTCTTCGTTAGAGCACTGTGCGATTCCTTTTCCGGTTCTCTTGGTTAAGATTTCCTGTAAATTCATGATTTCCTCCATTCTTGCGTCGCATCCCCTCGAAGCTGACGCCTTTGATTGTTAGATTGTTGCTGTGCGGCTCGACATGCCGCTTGTAAAGCCCCTTCACATGCTTGCGTTATACCTTATGACTGTATTATATGCAGTTACAATTCTTTTTTCTTGTAATATTGGGGCAAAAAGTGGTACAATCCTATCATGAATATATTAGAATACGAAAATTATCAGGAAAAAAAATCACACGGGAATCCATTATTCCCTTATAACACTTATCTCTGCTCCATTCCTTTGGATTTTACACAGGTTCCGCTTCACTGGCATGATGAGATGGAACTGATCTATATTAAAAAGGGGCGGGGAACCATCACGGTGGACTTTACCCAGTACACGGTGTCCGCTGGTACAATTGCGCTCATTATTCCGGGACAGCTCCACTCCATCGAGCAGTTCGAACACGAAAGCATGGAGTATGAGAATATCATCTTTCATCCCGGCATTCTGGTGACTAAAAAGACCGATACCAGCAACACGGATATTTTAGCTCCGCTGCTCTCCGGCAAGCTCTCGGTGCCGCTTTTATATACACCGGACTTTCCACATTACAAGGAGATTGCCGCCTGCATCGACGCCAATGATGAGATCAGCCGTACCAATCCGCCGGGATATCAGCTCTTTATCAAGAGTCAGCTTTTTATGCTCTTTTTCATCCTTGCCAACAAGTGTCTGTTAAAGGAACACGTCAAGAAGGATTATAAGTCCCTAGAAAAGATGAAGCTGATCTTAAAATATGTAGAGAATCATTATATGGATAAGATCACGATTGAGGACATCGCAGATGAGGTAGGACTGAGTCAGTCCCATTTCATGAAGTATTTTAAGAACACCATGGGCACTTCCTTTATCGAATATCTCAACGAGTACCGCCTGACTATGGCATCTAGACTGTTAGTCTCCTCGGACTCCTCCATTCTGGATATCGCCGCAGAGGTGGGCTACGAGAATCTGTCCTACTTTAACCGAACCTTTAAGAAGCGTTTTGAAATGACGCCAAGAGAATACAGAAAAAAATATGCGAATGTGGGATAGACCGCATTCGCATATTTTATGTAATAAAAAGTTATATTCTATTGTACAACTTCTCCTCCACGTACCACCAGCTTCGTGGAAAGATCTTCCTTCGACAACAATACGCAATCTCCATATTTTCCTGTCTCAATACTTCCGCACACATCCTCCACACCGATGGACTTTGCAGGATTGTAGGTGGCACAGCGAACCGCTGTCTCAAGTGGAATTCCCATGGATACTGCTCTTCGCACGCAGTCCATCAGATTGGTGGCAGAACCAGCAATCGTACCATCCCGTAAGGTCGCCAGATTTCCCTTCACAGTAACTGGCAGACCACCAAGGGCATATTCTCCATCCTCCATCCCCGTCGCCATCATACTATCGCTGATCAATATCATACGTTCCTCTCCAAAGAGTCCAAAGGCTACCCGCACCGCGGAAGGATCAATGTGAATACCATCGCAGATCAGCTCCGGCATGACATGTCCTGCATCAAATGCCGCACCAAATACCCCCGGTGCCCGATGGGTAAATCCCGGCATCGCATTGAAAAAATGAGTCACATGGCCTGCCCCAAGCTCAAAGGCTCTCTTCGCCGTCTCATAATCACTGGTGGTGTGTCCCACTGAAATGTGTACCTCTCCTGCAAGGCTTCGAATAAACTCCTCTGCCCCTTCTACCTCCGGTGCAATCGTAATCAGACGTACCAGTCCGCCTGCTGCCTTCTGCAATCGCCCAAAAATTTCCCTGCTAGGCTTCTTAATATATGCCGGATTCTGGGCTCCCTTTTTCTCCATGGAAATAAATGGCCCCTCCAAATGAATACCGCATAGTCTGGAACCCCATGTTGCATTTGCCCTGTGATACGCCAATGCATTTTTACAGATGCCCACCAAGGTCTCCTCCGCCAAGGTCATAGATGCCGGACAGATGGATGTGATGCCCTGCTTTAATTCATATCTTCCTATCGCCTCAAGTGCCTCCAGTGTCCCATCGGAAAAATCATGCCCCGCACAACCATGAAAATGAATATCCACCAGTCCCGGTATCAGATAATTTCCTTCCCCATCGATGACTGCACTTTCCTCTCCCGACCACTGTTCTTCTTCCACAAAAAGACCATGTTCAATGAAGACATCCTTTTTTACAAATCCCTGCTCTAATGTATACACAAGTACATTTTTTATCTGCATAGAAACCTCTCCCAATTCCCCTCGATACATGTTATACTATTGTTAGAAACCGCAGAGCGTTACCTCTGCATGACCCACCAACGATCAAAGGAGCTTATATGATATATCTTATCATAACCGCAAGCATTTTTCTGCTTGATTTTTTCTTGAAATGTCATATTGATAAAACATATTCCAGAAAGGTACAATATCCACGCCTACGGGGTAGAATCATCCTTGAAAAATACTATAATAACGGTGCTGCCCTTAACCTGCTTGCAAAAAAGCCAGCAGTCATGCGGGCAATCCACACCGCCATCATCCTCGTTGTCGGCGTTATCTATTATCTTGCCTTAGGCGTTGCCGGGAAGCCTCTTACCAAGACTGGTCTTGCTTTCCTACTAGGCGGCGGTGCAAGTAACCTGTTCGACCGCTACACCAGAGGACATGTGGTGGATTATTTCCGCATCAATATCGGTTCGAAACGGCTGCGCCGAATCATATTTAACATCTCCGACTTTTTTGTATTTATCGGTGCATTACTTGCAGTCATTGGTACCGAAGTAGAATCTTAACAATAGAAAGGCATCCTGTATCATGACCAAAGAATCCTACCTAAAAATCACCGGACTCATCCGCGAAGATCCCAAGAAGATACGGCTGGTACGCAGCACAAATCAGCTATTGACCCGCTTTGTCTTCCTGCTTTATCCGATCTTCTTATTCCTATTATTATTACAGAAGAATCCTCATTTCCTTCGGGCAATCTTAGTTCCTGCCATTTCCTTTGTGGCGGTAACTGTTTTTCGTAAAGTCGTGAACGTGCCACGCCCATATGAGAAGTTCGACATGCCACCAGTACTGGAAAAGGACACCAAGGGGAAGTCATTTCCAAGCCGTCATGTGTTTTCAATCTTCATAATTGCGATGAGCATATTTTATATCCACACAGGAAGCGGCATCCTGCTCTTCATAGCCGGAACAGTACTTGCAGTACTTCGGGTCATCGGCGGTGTCCATGAACCGCGTGACGTCATCGCCGGAGCTTTGATTGGAATTCTAAGTGGAGTCATCGGATTTTATATCATCTAAAAATAGCGCCAACTAGTGATCCATTCACTAGTTGGCGCTATTTCTAACATAGAACCTCTTGCCAAACACAAAGTACATTTCTATCGAATCTGATATGCAAATCCGTAATAATTCAGTACTCTTTTGACCTCTTCGATCTGAGATCCCTGTGAGGTACAGAACACGATCTTATTGCCATTGTTCAGCATACAGGTAAGCATTCCCGTATCTCTGGTCACTTTTCCATAGTTCCTTCTGATGGAAAACTCCGCTGCTGTGACCGATGCAATCGGAATCGCTGCCGGCTCAAAAAATCCATCCATTCTCGTATAGCCCATCAGATAATCCTGAGACATCGCAAAACGTCTGGATCGGTACAGCATCTTTTCCCGCAGGTTCTGATCCAACACCTCGCAAAATGCCACCTCATCGCCTACATTCATATACTTTCTGGTATACTTAAGCAACTTCCTACGATAAGAGCGGAACTTATAATATATCACAAAGAAAATATGTCCCACGATCAGAATCACGAACATATATACAATACTTCTTGCCGCTGCCTTCGCATGCGCTGCATCTCCCGAAAAACCTACCACCATAGAAAATATGAAAATCGGCCACATGATATCCCATACAAGTAACATCGGCTTACCTGCCATATAGGTCAAGGTCTGGTTCAATGAACGCTTGGACTCTCTCGGCAGTTTTGCCTGTCCCGGTGCATAATTTTCTGCTTTTTGCCACCGGCGTTCCACTAAATACTGTATTCCCACAGAGAGTAATTTTACCACTGCCAGACAACCAAACATTTCCCACATGCCTTCCATCTGCTTTATTGTTGCCTTATTTTGAATATAGGCTATGGTAAAGTACACAGCTCCAATAAAGGTCAATGCCAGCATCACCCACATGGTAAATTTGTAAAGCTTGGCAAATCCTCTGTCAAACATATCTCTTGTCTTGTCACGACCTTCGATGTTGTGCCAAGTCTGATGATTCCTATTATCACTCATAGTTTCTCCCTCGTATCTTTATCTGATCGTTTCTGGCAAAAGCTGCCAGTATGTATGAAATACATAGCTTGTATCATAAAAGATTTGAGGAAATATGGCAATAGGATTATGGTTCTAGTCTATCTGGTACACCGCTCCAGACATAGCAGCAAGCACAATCTCCTCGCCTGCCCCCTGTCCCGTCAACAGATCGGTAAGCTCTCTCGCATCCTGCGTATCTCTTTTTAGCAGGACTTCCGCTCCGCTATTATTGATCAAAATCAGTATGCGTTCCTCCTTGCATTCCCGCAGAAATCCATAGCAGCCTGTGGCATCATCACAATAGACACTGCGATAACCTCCATGTCTTAGTGCCGGATGCTCTTTTCTTAACGCAATCCACTTTTGGAACTTATCGGAACAGCTATCACTTTGTCCCCAAGGCATTGCTCTGCGGTACTCACATTCCGCCACACCTTCGATGTAACACTCATCCCCATAAAATACAGAGGGAACACCTACTCCCATAAAGAGATAGAAAAATGCCAGTTCCATTTTCTTCTTATCTCCCTCACAGAAGCTTAGAAATCTCGGCACATCATGAGAGTCGAGGAAGTTCATCTGTGCCAAGGCAACACGCTTTGGATATCGCATGATCATCCTCTGAATATGAGCATCGAACTCAGTCACCTTCATGGTTCTCTTTGCAAAAAAGTCCTTGCACAAATAGGAAAAGGTATAGTTCATGGTGGAGTCAAATTGATCTCCCAAAAGCCAGCATCCAGCATCCTCCCAAATCTCTCCGATCAAGAAAATATCTGGCTTCACGCTGCGCACTTCTCTTCGGAACTTGCGCCAGAAATCATGATTGATCTCATTCGCCACATCCAGCCGCCAGCCATCAATATCCACTTCCTTGATCCAATAGGTTCCCACCGAGCAGAGATAATCTGCCACATCTGGATTCCCAGTATTTAGCTTCGGCATCTCCTTGACATAGGCAAATGCCTCGTAGCTAGGCGGATCAGCGTATTCGATCGGCTCTGGCATATGATAGAACCAGTCATAGTACTCCGATGCACTTCCCTTCTCTAATACATCTCGGAAGGCAAAGAAATCCGGTCCACAGTGATTGAACACGCCATCGAGAATGACACGGATTCCACGCTTATGACACTGCTGCACCAATTCCTTCAGATCCTCAATCCCACCAAAGCAGGGATCGATGGCAAAATAGTCAATGGTATCATATTTATGGTAGGAATTTGCCGCAAAAATCGGATTTAAGTAAATGCAGTTTGCGCCCAGATTTTTCAGATAATCTAGGTTTTCACATACTCCATTTAGTGTTCCGCCTAGATGGCTTACCGAATTCATCTTCTCTGGCAATGTAACGCACTTTCCGCTTTTGCTTATGCCGCTCTTTTCCGAAGCAAAGCTGTCTGGAAAGATATGATACATCACGATATCCTCTGCCCATTCAGGAATATCGATCAGATCTTCCCTTCTGATATAAGGGAACTGAAAATACTCCGTCCGGTTACAGGTCATCTCCTGACAAAAATTCCGTCCATAATAGTACTGCTGTTCCTTTCCATCATCCAGTCGGAAATAGTAGCAGACTCTGGTATAAATATCCCGAATCTTGGTCTCATAATAATCAAACAAATCATCCGTAGCGACCTTTGGCATCCCAAGCTCTTTTACCGTAATAGGCTCGACTGGATCTACCCGGTCACCGTAATAGAGCACACATTGATTAACGTCGTCCTTCTCTGTCCGAAGCCGGATCGTCAGCGTGTGCTCATCCTCCGCATACGCATATTGCGACAGCGGTAAATGTAATATTGCACTCTTATTCATCTCTTATCTCTCATCCTTTTACGCCGCCGGCAGTCAGACCGGAAACCATATATTTTTGTATACAGAAGAAAATCACCAGCACTGGAAGTGATACCAGTATCGCTGCTGCCGCGAACATCGACCAGCTTCTGCTATAATCGTTGGACTGTAACTGATAAAGTCCTCCTGCCAAAGTGTAGCTACTTTCATTCAATAAAAATGTGGTGGAGAATAGATACTCATTCCACACAAATATCAATACCATGACCGCTGTAACAATGATTGCTGGCAATGCAAGCGGCATGATGATCTTCCACAACAACTGAAAATCGCTGGCTCCATCTATCTTGGATGCCTCCTCGATCTCTACCGGAATGGTATCGAAGTAGCCCTTCATATTCCAAATGGAAAAGATGCACATACTTCCTGCATAGATCACGATAAGTCCCAACTTGGTATCCAGCATATGCATCTCCTTTAATAAACGGAACAATGCGAACATGGATAAAATCTGAGGAAAGGCATTCAGTAGCAACAATACCTTAAGAATTCCATTTCTCCCCTTAAAGCGATAACGGGAAAATGCATAGGCTGCCACCACTGCAAATCCAAGTGCGATCAGCATCGTGCATACAGCCAGCACAGCGGAATTAGAAAACCACCGCAAAAATGGTTTTTCAATGATAATTCTTTTATAATTTTCCAAGGTAAAATCCTGTGGCAGCAGTGTCAACTCTGATGATAAAGCTCCACCACTTCCACTAAAGGAAAGCTGCAATGCATACAAAATTGGCACCAATGCCAAAAAGCAAAGAAGGATGTAAAAAATATGTAGACCGCACAACTGCAATCGGTTCTTTATTTTTTTCTTACTCATAGCTTTCCTCCTTCACTCCGCGGTTCGTAAATATGGAAAATATCATAATCAAGAAGAAGATAATGATAGACACCGCTGATGACAGTCCATAGTTGTTAGATACAAAGGCGTTCTGCTGTGCATAGGTGATTACTGTTTGCAGGGTCGCTCCCGAATAAGCTCCCTTTTGCATCGTCAGCAAGTACACAATATCGAACTGCTTGAATGTAGTAAATGTGGTCATGATGACCGATGGTGCAATAATGCCCTTTAATGCTGGAATCGTGATATGGATATTCTTTACCCAAAATCCCGCTCCGTCTAACTCGGCACTCTCGTAATAGCTCTTATCAATACTCTGCAGTGCTCCGTCGATCATCATGATCATAAATGGCAGTGCCATCCACAGATTTAAGACCATACAGGAAATAAATGCCGGCACATTGGTGGACAGGAAATTCGCCTTTGAAAAGCCAAGCGCCACCAATATCTTATTTAAAAGTCCGAACTCTGTATTGTAGATGCCTACACGCCACAGGAGAATGGAAACATAGGCAGGCATTGCCCATGGAAACATGAGCAATGTCTTATAAATTCGTTTGCCTTTTAAGCCTTCCTTGTTCAATCCCAACGCAATGAAGTATGCTGCCACCACCTGTATCACCATATTGAGCGCCGTCCAAAGCAGTGTCGTAAGCAATGCCGATAGAAATCCAGAATCCACCTTCGTAAGCGCCCGCACATAGTTGTCTAATCCGATCACCTCATAATCTGCCCAGTGAAACAGGTTCATGTTGGTCACTGAAATATATGCGGTATAGAGAATTGGAAATACGATCACAAGGGCAATTAATATAAACGCCGGTGTACTATATAAATATGGTGTGAGTTTTCGTTTCTGTTTCATTCTTTCTTCTCTTTCTACTTTCCTAAACTTTGGTTGCAGTCAGCACTTTCTCGTTACGGTTCACTCGTGCCTCATTCCAGTAGCCATTCACAGGCTTACTGCATATCTGCAATGGCTGTCAGTGCTTCCTCCTGATATTTATCTGCGGAAGTTGCAACATCCTCACCAGACTTATTGACTGCTGCAAGCAGGCTCTCTGCAGGCCCCCACATTACACTCATCTGTGGAATATTTGGCATTGGCTGTGCTGTCTCTGCGGTATCCTTCATTGCCATGATCATCTGGTTTACAGATACCATAGAATCTTCATAAGATAAACTGTTTGCAGGTGCGCAGCTAGACTGGTTCGCAAGAGCAATTCCTACTTCTGGGCTTGCAATTGCAGTCAATACCTTTGCAATGGCATCCTTTTTACTTTCTGCTGCATACTTTAAGACACCGATTCCCTGTACACCAGAATATGGAGCTAATGCCTCACCATTTGGCAATGTGAAATCAGAAAGAGAACGGATACCATACACAATACCAGCTTCCTTGATTCCTGAGATCAGCCATGGTCCACCGATAATAGCTGCTGCCTTTCCTTCGTTGAACAATGCAGTTACCGTATTATAATCGCCATCTGCCTGCAATGCAGCGAACTTCTGGTTATAAGTAATTGCTTCGATGGTCTCCGGTGTATTCAATCCCGGATTCGCATTTTCATCGATGATATATCCACCATAGCCATTGATAAATGGCGCTACATTGTAGGCGGTGGAATGCTGATTCACAACAGCATAAGTTCCTGCATCCACATCGGTATGTGCGACCATATAGTCATAAAGCTCATCGGTGGTAGAAGGAATCTCACCTTCCCACAGTTCTTCATTGTAAATAAAAAGCAATGTCTCATAATATACTGGCATCAAATACTGTGTATCCTTATAATTACCAGCCTCTACTGTCATTGGAAGCATATCTGCCATGACATCTTCTCCGATCACATCTGTGATAGGGGCTAAGATTCCCATCTCAGCAAAGGTTCCAAGAGAATCATGTGCGTACATGTACATATCTGGACCATTTACTTCGTCTGTTCCATATAACTGAAGCTGATCTGTCAGTCCAGTCTTCTTTTCAAAAACTACCTGTATGGAATCTGCTGCTAACTGCTCATTGGCACAGTCTGCAATCGTCTGCATGATACTCTCATCACCATCATGCCAGATCTTGATTTCCACCATCTCACCGGTGCCGCTCTCTCCACCAGTAGCATCCCCAGTAGCGGTTCCTTCCTGCGCTTCTGTCGCTCCACCTGCGCTATTGCCGCTTCCATCCTCTGCGGCTCCGCCACATCCAGCAAGGCAGCTAACTACCAGTGCTCCACATAATAATGCACTTAATTTTCTCTTCATATAATTACCTCCCATTCTAGGAAACTGTTTCCTAGCTTTTCTTTTTCCAAAGCTGTTTTTTCGCTTTGCTTATCTATTTTTTATCATTATTGCACTATATTTTCAACACTTTTTCCATTTCTGTTATTGACTTTGTTAGGAAACCGCTATACTATATTTACAAATTTATACAACTTTTCTGTGAGAAAAACAATAGAGGAAAACAAGGAGGATTAACATGTCTGTTACAATTAATGATGTGGCAAATGAAGCAGGTGTTTCCAAGTCAACGGTCTCTAAAGTGTTAAATCACTGGTCCACCATCTCCCCTGCCACCGTTGCCAAAGTGAATGCAGCCATCGAAAAGCTACACTATACGCCGAATTCCAGAGCAGTCAGCTTCGCCAGACAGACCACGCAGAATATTGTATACCTGACGAATCTGGCAAAGGATTCCGCTTATCAGAATCCACATATGTTCGATATCATGTGCGGTGTCTACCGCGAGCTTGCTATGCAGAACTATACCCTTACGCTGGTGGATATCTCTGATGAATCCTACTCCGGCGAGAAGACCGAAAAGGTGATTGAAAGTCATTCCTCTGACGGTCTTATCATTCACGGTTCCGCCATCAACCCAGAGATTGCATCCCTAATCATCGATGCAAATTTTCCTCACATTATCATCGGACATCCGGGCTTCGACAGCCGGCTCTGCTGGGTAGATACCAACCACGCCCTTGCGGGAGATTATGCCGCCGACCATATGATTGCCTGCGGTTATACCGATGTTGCTTTTGTGGGGGATCGCAAGACCGACTATATCTCTTCGCAGCGACAAAAGGGCTTTGTATCCGGCATGTTAGACCGTGGTTACCGAATTCCACAGCGCCGTATTCTCTATACCAATTCCAGCCGTGAGGATGCATATAAAGTGACACACGCCCTCCTGACAAGCGAGGATGTCCCACAGGCAATTATCTGTGAAAATAACACCCTTGCCCTCGGAGTCGTAAAAGCAATTCAAGAGCTTTCGATGCGAATCCCAGAGGATATTGCGGTGCTCACCTTTGACGTCTATCCCTACTCAAGCATTATCGATCCGAAGCTTACAGTAGTGGATATCAACGTTTATGATATGGGAGTACAGGCAGGCTCCATGATGCTTCGTAAGTTGGAGAACCCAACACTATTGATCCAAAGTTATACCACACTACCTGTGGTAATACAGGGGGAAAGTACAAGAATGTTGTAATGATAGGAATTTGATTCATCTATTTTTTTCATTTCCCCTCCACTTCCAAATAAAGTAACAAAGGGCTGCTGTATCTTTTATACAGCAGCCCCAAAGCCTCTAAAAGTTATTTGTACTATTCATAAAAAACACTTTACTTTGCAATGTCCGTCACTCCAGCGCTTTCTCCAATTCCTTTATCACGATCTTAAGCGCCTTGATTCTGGCATACTTCTTATCCACAGATTCCAGCACATGCCACGGTGCATAGGTGGTACTGGTCTTCTGAATCATCTCATTGACCGCACCCTCATAGAGATCCCACTTCTCACGGTTACGCCAGTCCTCATCCGTGATCTTCCACTGCTTTTCCGGCGTGTTCTGTCTATCGTTAAATCGCTCTAGCTGAGTATCCTTGTCAATCTGCACCCAGAACTTGATAATAACAGCACCCCAGTCATGAAGTTCCTTCTCGAACTCATTGATCTCATTGTAGGCACGCATCCAGTCGTTCTCACTGCAGAATCCCTCCAAACGCTCCACCATGACTCTGCCGTACCAGGTACGGTCAAAAATTGCAATGTGTCCCGTCTTTGGAAGCCTTGTCCAGAAACGCCACAGATAATGTCTTGCCTTCTCGTGTGGTTCTGGGCTTGCAATCGGATGCACCTCATATCCTCTCGGATCAAGTGCTCCTGTGATGCGCTTGATATTGCCGCCCTTTCCTGCTGCATCCCAGCCTTCGTAGGCGATGATGACAGGCACCTTCTTACGATACAGTCGGTTGTGAAGCTCACCCAGCCGCTGCTGCAAACGCTTCAGTTCCTTCCTGTACTCGTCATCATCAATGCTCTTATCCAATGGAATCTCAGATAACAGTGGCATCCGCTCCAATGGGAACACATTTTGTAGAAGAGGAACCGCCATGGTGCGGTTATTCAACGCAATATCAATTCCCTGCGTCAATGTCTCAAGTAGCTGAAGCTCTGCCCATTTCTTGGACTTGGCATCAATAATATACCAAGGCGCAGATGGCATATTCGTGCTTTTCATATAAGAATCAAAGGCATCCACGCACTTATCGTAATGGCTATTCTGCCAGAGATCATTCCTGCTGACACGCCATCTGGTATCCTTTTCCTCCATCAAATGGTCAATGCGCTTTGTCTGCTCCTTCTTTGAAACATGCAGAAAAAACTTCATCACCAGATATCCGTTATCCGTCAACTGACGCTCAAAACGCCGGATACTCTCGATGCGTTCCCCATAGCTCTCCTCTGTCATGCCTCCATGCAGGCGGTCCTTCATGACTTCATCCATCCAGCCGGAATCAAGGAACATGAACTTCCCCGCCTCCGGTATCTTCGCAAAATAGCGACACAAGAATGGCTTTCTTCTCTCTGCTTCCGTCGGTTCCTGCATTGGTGCCACACGGAAGAAACGCGGATCAATATTCTTGATGATCTGTCCGATGCAGACGCCCTTACCGGAAGTACCCCATCCTTCCACTAAGACCAATACTGGAAGCTTCTGCTCCTTCACCTGCATCTGCTGCTTTATCAGCTTTTCTCTTGCAGCCGCAAGCCGAGCAGTAAGTTCCTCCTCTGCCGGCTTCTCTATGCACTTCCATTCCTTTAACATAGTAAGACCCCCTCTCACTTTAGGAATTGTAACTATTCAGTGCCTTCATAGTTACTAGGAATTCATCTTTTTGATTACCTTTAATCGTGTAAACTCTTCCCTCTCCTTTTCCTCCAGATATTCCTGTATCTCCTTCGCAAGGCGCTCATACCTTGGAATTGTGATATTCGAAAGCGCATTCGCACGCTTCTGTGTCTTCTTGATATTATAGGCAAGACGGTACGCAGAATTCTCCACCTCCGCCAGACGAATCGTAAGCTCCTTCACCTTCTCAAACTGCTGACATGCCTCGTCTAAGGACATCTTCGTATGATAAAAAGAGTAGGCTGGCTTCCGTTCCTTCTTGTCATACTCCACCTTTGGAATCTCAGTTCCCATAACGCTTCGACGCTTGATGCGGATAGAATCCTCCACCGGCACACCGAACGCGATCTGTTCCACTTCATGAATACCCATCTGGATATTCGCCTTCTGAAGCGCACGGTAGGCATTGGTAAAGGTGGTGTCGATCTCCTCCTGAATATCGGTAGCTTCTGCAATCAGATCCATCAGCTCCCGGATCAGGATATTTCTCTTTTTATCCATCAGCTCATAGCCCTGCTTCGACAGTTCCAGAGAATTCTTCGCCAATATCAGATTTCCCTTTGTGGGAAATGTATTCGGATCCATGCAGTGTCACCTCCTATTCCCAATATTTTTCTAATATCTTGGTGTCGATACGGTCGAGCTCTTCCCTTGGCAGGATATGAAGCAGCTTCCAACCGATATCAAGGGTCTCCTCAATGGTTCGGTTCTCATTTCTGCCCTGTCCTACGAACTCCTGCTCAAAGGCTGTACCGAACTGCAAATACTTCTTATCAATTGGTGACAGTTCATCCTCACCAATAACGCTGGCAAGGTCTCTAGCCTCTCCCACTCTCGCATAGGAAGAAAAGAGCTGATTTGCCACATCCTGATGATCCTCTCTTGTATACTTTGCTCCAATGCCATCCTTCATCAGACGGGACAGGGAAGGCAGTACATTGATTGGTGGATAAATCGTCTTCTGATGTAATGCGCGCTCCAATACGATCTGTCCCTCGGTGATATAACCGGTCAGGTCAGGGATTGGATGGGTGATATCATCATTTGGCATCGTAAGAATCGGAATCTGGGTAACAGAACCACTAGAACCCTTCACGATACCAGCTCTCTCATAGAGCGCAGCCAATTCACTGTACAGATATCCCGGATAACCCTTTCTACTCGGAATCTCTCCCTTTAGAGAAGATACCTCACGCATCGCCTCTGCAAAGGATGTCATATCTGTTAGTATAACCAAAATGTGCATATTTTTTTCAAAAGCAAGATATTCTGCTGCCGTAAGTGCTACCTTTGGTGTAATCAGACGCTCCACCACAGGGTCGTTGGACAGATTTAAGAACATTGCCACGTGGGAGCTTGCACCGCACTCCTCAAAGGTACGCTTAAAATACTCTGCTACGTCGTACTTAACACCCATCGCTGCAAATACGATTGCAAAGTCCTCATCACTGTCTCCACCAAGGCTCGCCTGCTCTACGATCTGGGCAGCCAGTTCATCATGTGGCAGACCATTTCCAGAGAAAATCGGAAGCTTCTGTCCACGAATCAATGTGGTAAGGGCATCAATCGCAGAGATACCGGTACGGATATAGTTTCTCGGATACTCTCTCGTACACGGATTCATCGGCTGTCCATTTACATCACGGTACTCATCCGCACGAATCGGTCCAAGACCATCAATCGGCTCTCCTAGACCATTAAATGTACGTCCTAAGATCTCCTCGGACAGACCAATCTCCATCGGACGTCCAGTAAGTCTGGTATGAGTATTTAAAAGAGACATCTCCGCAGTACTCTCAAACACCTGAATTACCGCTTTATCCTCATTAATCTCAACAATACGTCCCAGCTTCTTATCCGCTGTGGTATCTGACGCACCGTTGGTATTTTCCTTTACTGAAAACTCAACGATCTCATCGTAAAATGCCCCTTCTATCCCCTCAATCACGATCAGAGGTCCATTGATCTCGCTGAGCCCTAAATATTCAATCGCCATACTCCTAATCCTTTCTTGCGAAGAATGCGTCGCGAATCCAATGATTCGCCATGCATTCTTCTAATGCGAAATGTCTCGGCATTTCGCTATGCATTCGTCGCCATCAGATGCTGATAGAATTCCTCAATCATCTCATAATACTCGTTAAACATATCCAAGTCCTTATTCGGCACATCATACTTGATGGCAATAATCCGCTCAAAGACATCACTCTCACGAAGAAGCGCCATTGGCATGTTTCGATCGATCAATTCCTTACAGCGGTCATACAGATGCAGGATAACTTCCATCATCTTAAGCTGCTTCTCCATCGGAACAAAGGTATCCTCCGCATGGAATGCATTCTGCTGTAAGAATCCCAGTCGGATGACTCTCGCGATCTCAAGCACCAGCTTCTGATCGTCTGGAAGTACATCACTTCCGATCAGCTTTACGATCTCATTTAATCGGTTCTCTGTGGTCAGAATATTAAGTAGCTGATTCCGGCAGTATACAAAGTTGCTTCCCACATTATTGCTATACCAAGCAGAAAGGTCTCCCACATACTCGGAATAGCTGGTCAGCCAGTTGATTGCCGGATAATGTCTCGCATAGGCAAGGGACTTATCCAATGCCAAAAAGCAACGCACAAAACGCTTGGTATTCTGGGTAACAGGCTCTGAGAAATCACCGCCCTGTGGTGATACTGCACCGATAATGGTGACACTACCCTCAGTACCATTCAAATTCTCCACATAACCTGCCCGCTCATAGAAAGCTGACAGTCTAGATGCCAGATATGCAGGGAATCCTTCCTCTGCCGGCATCTCCTCCAGACGACCTGAAAGCTCTCGCAACGCCTCTGCCCATCGTGATGTGGAATCTGCCATGATCGCCACATGGTATCCCATGTCACGGTAATACTCTGCCAGTGTAATTCCTGTGTAGATACTAGCCTCACGGGCTGCCACAGGCATGTTGGAAGTATTGGCAATCAGAGTCGTTCGATCCATCAGAAGATTACCAGACTTTGGATCTACCAATTCCCCGAACTCCTCCAATACATTGGTCATCTCGTTGCCACGCTCTCCGCAGCCAATATATATAATGATGTCCGCATCACACCACTTTGCAAGCTGATGCTGGGTCATCGTCTTTCCTGTTCCAAATCCACCCGGAAGTGCCGCAGTACCACCCTTTGCAATTGGAAACAGGGTATCTAAGATACGCTGTCCTGTCACCAAAGGTCTGTCTGCTGGATATCGCTTTGCCACTGGTCTCGGAACACGGATCGGCCACTTCTGTGTCATAGAAAGTGACTGCTCTGTGCCCTCTGCCGTGCGGATTACCACCAATTCCTGCTCAATGGTATATTCTCCATCTGGCTGCACCTTCACTACCTCACCAGCCACTCCCGGTGGCAGCATTACCTTATGCACAATAGACTTGGTCTCCGGCACTTCTGCTATGATCGTGCCCTCCGACACCATGTCTCCCGGCTGTACTGTAATATGTGTCTCCCACAAGCGCTCCTTATCCAGAGCATCCACTCGCGCACCTGTCGGAATAAAAGCTCCATGCGCTCCGGCAATCGCCTGCAATGGTCGCTCAATACCATCAAAAATATTATATAAGATACCAGGTGCCAGCGTGACACTGATGGCATTTCCAGTACCCTCTACCGGTTCTCCCGGCTTGATTCCGGACGTCTCCTCGTATACCTGAATGGTGGTCTCCTCTCGGTTCAAGCCAATGACTTCGCCTACCAGACGATTCTCGCCTACATAGACCATCTCATTCATCTTGTATCCCAGATTCCCCCGTATCGATACGATAGGTCCGTTAATTCCATAGATTGTTCCCTTTATCCCCATAACACGCTTCCATTTCCTTTCATTCTCTTTTCATGAATAACTAAAAAGAAAATCTCTCTCTTTCCGCCGACAACTTGCTGTCAAAGGACTCATCCATCAACACGTTCTTAGATGGGATTACGGCACGCATACCACCGCCAAAAGCATATGCACTGATTAATATCTCACATCCGCACAAAGCTTCCAGTTCCTGCTTCAAATGCGCATCCGCCGGATCGATATAGACCCGCAACTCTGCCCCATTTGCAAATGCAAGAGCCTCTGAGACCTTTCTCTTAAGCAGTTCCACATACGCCTCTGAGCCACGATAATCAGCAAGCTTCTGCTCCACGAGAGTAAACAGCTCCACCTTCTTTGCCTCCTGAGTTTTGTGATACTCCTTTTTTAACAGAACCAACTCCTCAGACAGGGCACGATTCACTTCCTTGCGCACCTGCTCCTGCGCAATACGCTCTCTGGTCTGCTGCTGTTCCTGCTTATTTTTCCGATATTCTGCAAGACTATCCTCGTACTGCACCCGGTACTGATCCAGTATATCTGCACTCTGCCCGTTTGCCGCATCGATTGCCGCCTGATAGAAAATATCCAGCTTTTCGTTAATCTCCATATCCGTTCATACCTTTCCCGAATCCATGTACCTGCTTCATCCATGATTCCCGGTTCATTTTTTGTTACTGTTCACTCGTACCTCGTTCCAGTAACTTATTTTTTACAACTTCAGCCCGATCGCCTGGTTTACATAATCAGTAATAAAATTCTTACTGCGTCCTGTTCCGTGGCGATCCGGTATCTCCACAAATAGTGGAGTCCTGCGTTCCAGCTTCACTTGATTCACTACCTCAGGATAATCCCTGCCGAACTTCTCTGTGAGCAGCACGATACCGATCTCGCTATCCTTCACTACCCGATCAAGCTCCGCCTTTAGCTCCTCTTCCTCGTGAACAACAACACCCTCCACACCAGCCAAACGCATACCTGTGTAAGTATCCACATTGTCACTGATCAAAAACATCTTCATGGGCACTTCCTCTTAACCCAGAATTGAGAAGGAGATAAGCAGACCGTAAAGAGCAATAGACTCTGCCAAGGCTACGAAGATAAGTGCCTTACCCATGATAGAGGAATCCTCACTCAATGCTCCGATCGCTGCACTTGCTGCACTTGCTACTGCGACACCAGCACCGATACAGGAAAGTCCAGTAGATAATGCTGCTGCAATATATCTCCATCCATCCACAGAAGCGGCTGCTGCTGCCGTAGCTGCTTCTGTCTCTGCTGCATAGATATTGCCACTAAAGAGCAACATGTCCGCTACGATCAATGTGCCAAAGAACATCATAATACCGATTGCCAGAGAAGCCTTTGTGCTACCTTCCTTCTTCTTGCCCAGAAGATATCCTCCAAACGGAATCCCCATACTGATCACCAAAATTGCTACTAAAATCACCTTTACTGCCATGTCTATTTTCCTCCCTTTTCCTTCTTCTTAAAGAATGCTACGAACGGCTTTCCCGTTCCTTTATAAAATCTGCTGAACATCTCATAATATTCGAGACGCAATACCTGAATACCTACAACTAAGCCCTCAAGACCAGTTACCAGAATATTTCCCAGCACCACCACGATCATATTTGGTGATCCGCTCTCATAACCTGCCAGCGTAAGAACAACGCCCATCATTCCCGCATGGCTCAATGCAAACGCACCCACACGGACGAAAGAAATACTATTGGTCGCATAGCTTAGTACCACATCAAAAAGCTCTACCAAAGCTTCCACGAAGAACATTGCCTTGCTGCCCTCCGGGAACACATGTGACTTGCGCTCCACCAAATTGGATAACGGCTCCTTTAACAAAATTGCTAACAATGGCAATCCCACCACGATAGCCAGAATTCCTGTTGCTGGTAATGGATGTCCCGTTATAAAAAGAGCAATACATGCAACCACACTTCCATAACATACCAGTCCCGATACACCGCTTGGATCAAAGAGAACCCTTCCCAGTTCCTTCGCCCTTATCGCATTGACGATATTAAGAACCATCGCTACCAGTATCAGCACCATACCAAACCCAATGGCTATGAACAATGTGGTCATAATATTGTCCATCGGCCGCATCCACACCGGTTCCATGATTTCCTCGAAACCAAAAATACTGCCGTACATAAATCCAAAGAATGTGGACCACACACCTGCCAGAGAAATAATCGCCGCCAGATTCATCTTCTTAAATCGGTACAGTAAAAATCCACCGATTAGTAGACAGAGACCTTGTCCCACATCTCCGAACATTGCACCGAACATAAAGGTATAGGTAAGGGCAATGAATATGGTCGGATCCATCTCGTTATATGCAGGAAGTCCGTACATCTCCACGAACATCTGGAACGGTGCAAATATCTTAGGATTCTTAAGCTTGGTCGGAGGTGTCGCATTCAGATGCTCATCCACATCCTCTATGATGACATGAATCTTATCGTCATCCTTGATCTCCTCCAAAAAACGATTCGTATCCTTAAGACTCATCCATCCATACAGGATGTAATGCTCCATATCTGCCGCCGTATCTCCACCAGTCCTAGTTCTGGTACACACAGCCATCTTTCGAATGTCAAAATTCTCACAGTAGGCTTCCAGTGACAGATAGGCCGCCGCCAGTTCCTTCTTATGTCTGGCGATAGTCTCCCGCATCTGCTGTCTCAGTCTCTCGCATTCCTTCTCATTCTCCAAAAGCCGCTGCTCTGTCTCGATATAAGCCGCATCCGGTGTTCCCTCAAAGGAATCTGGAAGATAGATTCGTTCAAAATGGAATGACATGCACACCGCATCCACTTCGCTCTTATACATTTCCGGTACGAAATAAGCACCCCAGACATAATTCTCATCACTGTGACATTCATAAAAAAGTACATGATCTGTCTCGTGAATATACCGCTCCAGCTTCTGATAATAATCTCTGGAAATTCGTCCAAATCGGAATGAGATAAATCGGAACTCCAAAATCTTGCGGAATTCATAATCTAGTGCCCTAAAAGGTTCAATCTGGCGCATCAGCTCGTCCATGGCAATACGCTCGTCCCGAAGCTCGTCCTGACACTGTACGATCTCCTCCGCGAGCATCCACACCGCATCCACGATCTGCTCTGCCTCCGTAGGCTTCATCCGCTCGCCCTTTTTATCTACCTCTTCCTTCACATACTCCCATAGCTGCTTCGCCTTAGTATAGGCCTCTTTGTAGACATTCGTCTCCACAAAAGGTCTTACATTGGCAAGGTTGCTTAGACTGGTAATCGCATTTTCAAAATGAATATCATATTTGCTCAGATACACATCCATGACCCGGTCAATATCGTTCTTGGGTCCAGTGATGTGCAAAAGCTCCATCTTTTCAACCACCGTATACTCCTCCATACTTTATATTTCAAATCCAAGTTCCAACTCACGTAGCCAGCACCAACTCCTGAATCTCTCTGGCTGGAATACGATATCGCACACCCTCTAAGATCGTTGTCAGAATATCGATCTCGTTCTCCTTATCGTAGAGGTACTTGACCACCGGTGCAATGGACATCGGGTACTTCCTGCACATCTTCTGGTAAGTCTTCTCCATCATGCGCTGGAAGGTGATCTCATCTCCTAATGCAACAAGAGCATCCTTCCCCTTAAAATAAGCCGTCTTACCCAAATGCTCCACAAATTCCTCTATCGTCTCACTTTCCAGCATCGCCTTAAGCTCTTTCCGCTTCAAACGATAAGTAATCGGTATCATATCTGCATAGATATCCGTCTGCTTTCTGTCATAAAAACGCTTAGAACGATACATCCACATGATATTCTGCCAATCAATCTCCGTTCCTAATATCTGGGTGTAGATATCCCTCGTCTTTGCATCCCTAAGCTTCCCTCGACGCTTCCACGCCATCTTGTAATAGAGAATGTCCAACTGAATCGCATAGTCTGCATGGGTCATTCCTTCATTCTCCACAAGCCTCCGCAAAAAACCTTCATATTCCGTCCCTGCCAATGCCTGTAACAACTCCGACATGTTCCTTGCCTCTGTCACTGCCGCTGTATCATAGCTGGCATGTTGTCCAAAAAAGATGTTCAGATATGCCAGATTCTGCTCTCTGTCCCTTTTCTGAATATACTCCAAACGCTCCTTAAGCACATTCATCTCGTAACGCAAAAACAGAATCTCCAGACCCTTTCGCTGTTCTCCGCCAGCAAAACGGTACAGCTTTCCATAATCGGAATAAAGAGAGTCATCAATCACTGCCTCTACCTGGGCTCTGTGGGCAATCTCCTCATGACTCTGATAAATCGGTGCATAGCTTCCATACTCCCGCAGGAATGCCAGAATGTCCTCCACGGACTCACATTCCGACAATTCCATGACCGTATCCTGTGACAGGAGCCTTCCATGCATAGCCTTGGTCTTCGTCACCAGCCCACTATATTCTAATAATCCGCTCGCCATAGTATCCCCTTCCCACTTCTAGCTTCCATCTTCCCAGCCCTTCTCGCTGGCGCAGCTTACTGCGTCACGCTCACGCTACTTACTGCGTCACACTCGCGCTACTTACTGCGTCACACTCGCCAGGATCTGTTCCGCCAGGCGTTCCTTCTCCTTGGCAAACTCGATGTCGAATTCCTCTGCTGCCTGCTTATTCTTCTGTCGCAGTTTTGCAATCTCCGTCTCTGCATCTGCCCGCAGACGCGCCTTAAGCTGCTGCATGGACTCCGCTTCCAGTCTGTCGTACTCTACGTCTATCTCACGCTTATCCTGGTCAAGCTTTGCCATCATCTCTTCCTTAGAAGCTCTTGCGTCACACAGAATCGTCTGCGCCTTTTCTTCGATCTCATTCAGCTTCGTAATAATCTCATTCATCGCATAAACCCTTCCCAAATAGTTCACTTTTCCTATATTATATTCCTTTTAAAATTGAATGTCTATAAACAAAAAAAGACCCTTGATAAAATCAAAAAATCAAGAGTCTTTCATATCTTTTATTAAATATATTAAGCTTCTACGGTTCTCTGTAATCTGGCGGTAATCTCCTGAACCTCTGCGAGAATGGATACATACATCTCATACTCCAGTCCAACTGGTGACATGTGTGGACATTCCTGCTTCATGCGGTATGCCTGCTTCAACAGACTGCGCTTATTCTCCTCAAGTTCCCATATCTGCTCTGTACTCATAACATCTCCATTTTCCGCACAATTCGTGGAACTTAATGTTATGCATTCCCCCATTTCCACAGCCATGTGCATTTATCATCTGTATGCATATATCTTGTATACGCACCTCTAAAATAATAGCACATCTTGTACCAAATGGGTCAAAAAGTTCTTCGGCATTTTCACCAAAATTTACCTTCTCTTTTGAGAGTTTTGTCTATTTACAAAATCAGTTTTATCTATTTTTTACAACTGCATCAGCATTTCAAGGGCTTCTCTTTTCATGATACATTTACCATGCTCCTTGATATAGGCAATTTGTCCCATATCAGAATAGTGCCCATCATCATACTCCACTGTACCAAAGGCAAACGGACGCATCTCTCCCTTAGAAAAACCAGTAAAATCAAGTACTAGATAGAACTGCTCCTCCAACTTATAGAGGCTGCTCTTCGGCACCTTTCCCGGAAAACATACGTGACACATGCTCCGCATATCCTCCAAGGTCGCAAAACGCAGGGCGCAGATCATCGGCTCTGCCTTTTTCTTCTTATTAGAATGCGGCTTAGCTGCCTTATCCTGCTTCGGCTGCAACGGAGTCTCTCCTATATCCTCCAATGGATGCACGTTACCATCCTTTTCCTTCTGGTGTTCACTGTCGAACTGACTGATGATATGACTCATCGTATCCACCAGATCTCGGAAGGAAAGTGCAGATTCCTCACCAAAGGTAATTGCCATACTGTGATTCTGCAAAAGTTCTGCCTTCACCATCGGAGAGATATTCTCCATGCTGATATTCTCCTGCTCTTCCACAAGACCTAATACCACCCGCATGAACTGCTGCGTAGTCTCACTATTCCCTATAATATCGTCAATGTCGAATCCAAGCTCTCTTATCTCTTCCTCCGTCAACGCACAACGAATCTTGTTCTCTCCTATACGCTCTATCTTCATATGTATCCTCATCCTATCCACGTAAACAATTGGTATAGGTGCATTATCCTATGTTTTCTGGAATTTGTAAAGTCCTAACCCGACTAATATGCTAGGTTTTTCTTGGGATTACGATGAGGATAGCAACATTATACTATTCTTCTTAGAATTGTTTCTTTTCCATAATACGCACACTGACCAAAATAGAAATTGCCACCGCTACGATAAATGCCACTCCGCCGATCAAAAGCCAGTTTCCCATTACCATGTTAGAAATCCAGTCCGCGACCTCCATCTCAACCTCTGTTTGGCTCATCATCTTAGCCCCCACTGCAGCCACCGCAAATATGAAGAACATCAAAATAAAAGTTGCCACTCTGCTCTTCTCTGCACCAAACTTGATCTGTATAGGAAGCATGACACATAGCATGATCCCCATCACAATAAGTATCATCACCGCAGAACCAATCCACTGTGTTGCAATAAATGTTGGATTTTTTACACTATTGTATACAAGACCAGCCATCGATGTAACAAGCCATACACCGCCTCCTATCAGCAGGGCAAAAAGGTATTTTTCCAGTACATAAATGCGTCTTGTAATTGGCATCGTAAATAGAAACGAAAAACCATTGTTATATTCATCGTAATTGATGGTACTAATGGTAAAGAAGCCACACAACATGGTGCAATAGCCTATCGCAAAAAAGATATCCTGCCCAGACAGCATCAAAATCACTGCGATCATCACAATCGTCGCGAAAAACTGTTTCTGATTCGCTAGTAACCGAAAGTCCTTTGCCAATAATCCTCTCATAACTTCTCCCCCTTTGTTATCATAAGAATCACGTCATCAATAGAGCCTTTTTCTACAATCAATTCCGGATAATTTTCCTGATAGAATCTTCTCTGATTTGTCAATAACTGATATCCATAGCTTTCCTTTTTCTGTCTCAACAGATATGTCTGATCCAGCTTTTGATATTGCGCATCATCTACTTTTATCACTCCATACTCATCCAACAACACATTGGTCTCCTCGTGCAGAATAATATTTCCCTCATGAATCATATAAATGTCATCGCAGAACATTTCCAAATCTCCAGAAATATGAGAACTGATCAGTACGGAACGTTTCTCTCCCTGATCCAAGTAATCCTGCAATAATTCAAGTAGTTCCTGACGTGCTACCACATCCAGTCCGGCAGTAGGCTCATCCAAAATCAATAGTTCTGCTCCATGGGACATGGCTGCTAACAATTTTAGCTTCGCTCGCATACCAGTAGAAAATTCTTTGATCTTCTTTTTCAAAGGAAGATTGAATTTTTTGCACTGGTTCAAGAAATCTTCTGTCGAAAATTCCCCATACATGCCTCGCATGATGGATGCTACATCCTTTACCGTCAGATACTCGCTAAATCCAGAATCCGACAATACGACACCTATCTTCTCCTTATCCTTTATAGTAAGGTCATGAATATCTTTTCCAAATACAGTAATCTCTCCCCCATCAATGGTAATCAGGCCAAGTGCTGCTTTAAAGGTCGTACTTTTTCCCGCTCCATTCGCACCAATCAGACCAGTAATCATCCCAGACTGTACTTCCATAGAACAATTTAATGTAAATGTTCCATAGTCTTTCTTCACATCCGTTATCTTTAACATGACTTCCTCCATCCTTCTTTTACATCCATGACTTACCATCACAAAAGTGACCCTGTCTGCATTCCTACCCCTCCAGCACCAATTCAAAGAGCTCTCTAAGTTCCGCGTCGCTCATGCCACAGCTTCTGCCCTTGGCGACCGCCTGCTCTATACATATCTCCACTTCTCTTCTCTGCTCCTCCTCCAACAAGGAAGGATTTGCAACCAGAACAAAGCTTCCCTTTCCATGTACCGTGGCAATCAATCCTTCCTGCTCCAGATAGTCATATGCTTTTTTGACAGTCAAGGCACTAATTTTTAGATCCTTTGCAAGAACTCTCACACTAGAAAGGGCTTCCCCTTCCTTCAATTTCCCCTGCAGGATCTGCTGCTTGATCTGTTCTACGATCTGCTCATAGATTGGCTGCATGGATGAGTTGTTTATCATTATTTTCATGTATCTTATTCCTCCACATCTGCGCATTGTGTAGATCTTTCGTTAAACAGTATAAAACAGCATATAACTGTTGTCAACTGTTATATGCTGTTTATTTGTAAGACTATTCAGTTTTTTTCCAAAATATGGCGTTATTAATTCTTAATTGGTGTTCTGAGAATCACTCAATGCAAGAAATGCAGTTTTTATTGCATCCGCAGTCTGCTGATCTGCCATCACATACAGCACCACATCCCCCACATTTTCCACTACTACCTCCTCTGCCTCTACGCAGATCCACTTGATTGGGTCAGCATGGTCGATCAGATCCTGTTTTGCCTTTAGCACATCCTCGTCTGGCTCCAACCGAAGTACCACGCACTGATAGGCAACGGAGGACATCATCGGCGCAGAATAGGCGGAATCAATGTAGTCCACCTCATCTGTTCCTAAAATGTATTCCTCTGTTTCTTCGCTGATGGTGGTCAATTCATAATAGCTCAACGCTTCCCTAAAGTCTGCATCCAACTCGGCATTCTCATAGACTTGATTCAGGATATCCGCACAGCTCCCCTCCAGCTTCGGAGTCTCGACCGCCTCGCCACAGCCAGCTAACATTGAAGCCCCCAGTACCATCGACATCATCATTGCAATTATTTTCTTTTTCATCTTATCATCCTCTCTTTCTATATGATTTTAAAAAAACGCAGACTTCCATAATATAGAATCGTATATCCGAAAGTCTGCGTTTTATCTTACGTGTATATTTAACTTAGATTTAATCTTCCTTTGGAAGGTTGATGCTGATATGAACATCATCCAACTGCTTCTGCTCTACGGTAGCAGGAGCTCCCATCATGATATCCATTGCATTCTTGTTCATTGGGAATGGGATGATCTCACGGATGCTCTCCTCACCACAGATCAGCATGATCATACGGTCAACTCCCGGAGCAATACCAGCGTGTGGTGGTGCTCCATAGCAGAATGCATTGTACATAGCAGGGAACTTCGCCTTAACATCCTCCTCGCCAAGTCCAACTAACTGGAATGCCTTGATCATGATCTCTGGATTGTGGTTACGAACTGCACCGGAGGACAACTCAACACCATTACATACCAGATCGTACTGGTAAGCTAAGATGGAAAGTGGCTCCTCGTTCTCTAATGCCTGCATGCCGCCCTGTGGCATGGAGAATGGGTTATGACAGAACTCTAACTCACCAGACTCCTCACCAATCTCATACATTGGGAAGTCTACGATCCAGCAGAACTCATAGCAATCCTTCTTCATATGCTTCTCGCTTGCTGCGCCTAACAACTTACGAAGTACACCGGCAGTCTTCTGTGCAGCAAGCTTCTTACCTGCTGTCAGACCTACAAAATCGCCTGGCTTCAATCCAAGCGCTGCAACAACAGCCTCTTTTCTATCCTGTAAGAACTTGGAGATTCCTCCCACAAGCTCGCCATTCTCATCCAGCTTGAACCAGAATGCCTTATTGGCTGTCTGTACCTCTACCTCTGCACAGATGCCATCGATTACCTTACGTGTAGCTGTGAACTCATCCACTACGATAGCTTTTACGGTCTGTCCCTCAAATGGTCCAAATCCACAATCTGCCATCACTTCTGTTGCATCCTGTAATGTCAGGTCAATACGAAGGTCTGGCTTGTCGCTTCCGTACTTGTCCATCGCCTCAAGATATGGAATACGCACGAATGGAGCCTTGGAAGCAGCCTTATATACACCGTACTTCTCAAATACTGGAGGTAATACCTCCTCGATTACTGCAAATACATCCTCCTGAGAAGCAAATGCCATCTCCATATCAAGCTGATAGAACTCTCCCGGAGAACGGTCTGCTCTCGCATCCTCATCACGGAAACATGGTGCGATCTGGAAGTAACGATCAAATCCGGATGCCATCAAAATCTGCTTGAACTGCTGTGGTGCCTGTGGCAGCGCATAGAACTTGCCCGGATGATTTCTGGATGGTACCAGATAATCTCTTGCACCCTCTGGGGAAGAACAGGTGAGGATTGGGGTAGTAATCTCCATGAATCCCAACTCATTCATCTTATTGCGCAGCTCTGCTACGATCTTACTTCTCAATACGATCTTGCTCTTTACAGCAGGATTTCTCAGATCTAAGTAACGATACTTAAGTCTTGTATTCTCGTCAGCATCCTTAGACTGGTTGATTTCAAATGGAAGTGCATTGTAATTACACTTTCCAAGAATCTCGATCTTCTCTGGCACTACCTCGATCTCACCAGTTGGAAGCTCTGCATTCTTGCTGGAACGCTCTCTTACAACACCCTCGATAGAAAGTGTGGACTCCTTGTTCACACCATCTAATTCCTGCATCATTTCCTCGGTCTCAACAACCACCTGAGTTGTTCCATAGAAATCTCTTAAGATAAGAAATCCCAGGTTCTTGCTGACCTTACGCATATTTTCATACCATCCAACGATTGTTACCTTCTGACCAACATCAGAAAGACGTAACTCGTTACAATTATGAGTTCTTGACTGAATCATGTTATTAACTCCCTTTGTATAATTTCTATCAAATAATCTCTCAGCTTTTGACGCTGTCATATCATCGATATGCACACCGTCCGCTCTATCTTACACCATGAAAAATCATTTTTCAATATTTTTGAAGATTTTCTAGCAGGATGGACGACTCTATTCCCATTGGAACACCAATGTATCCTCTTCACTATATGCCTGAAAACTCATAAACAAGAAATTTTCCCCTTCCAGAATACACCCCCTCATTGTTATCCTATTCGAATCGGCATATTTACGCTTTACATAATTCAGCCTATCATTTTCAATTGCACCAAAATTATCACCAATACCAAGTGCCTTTTTATCAAGGACAATCACATAATCTCCCCACCCATAAGACTGAGCGGCTTCTGTTTCCAAAGAAAATGTAATCTCCTGTTCTCCTTCGTTCCTTTCTATTAACAATGGTCCGACATCATCTGAGGCATCTTCAAGCAATACATAAATGCCATCTTCGTATTGCAGGATCTCAGGTGTATGCACCCAATTCTCCTCATCTACTTCCCCTGCATACCATATGCTGACAAAAGCAGGATTAAACGGCGCATACTCCCCATCATAAACAGCTATCTGCCTAAATAAAGTATCTTCCATGTTTGCTTCGATCTCACTCTTTTCAAACAACATTGTATAATAGCTCTGTGGCATTCCTGCCACAATTACATCCATGTGAAACTCCCTTTGTAACTGAATGAGTTCTGGCACTATGGCTCTATCATAATTTATTTCTCCACGCTCTAGCCGATCACGCATATTTTCTACATATTCATCCGGATAGAACAATACGAACCTGCCATTGATCTCCTCCTCAGTATAATAAGGATCAAGAAGCCCCTCCTCTATCTCTTTGCGCACCGTGTATTCCTCCTCACAGAAGGATGCCAGATCGTCCGTAAGCAGTGTGTGATAAACACCATCCTCCATGCGATCGATTCCTACCGCAAGTTCGCTCTCATACCCCTTCAACAAATAGAGGTATCCGGTTTCCAGTTGTGTCGCCTCTAACACTCGCTGTTCCAAGCACGCCTCTAGTTCCTCTGCCTGAAGATTATCAAAATAGATCACAGCCTCAATGTCCTCTGCCTCTCTATACTGAAACACCGCATATACCAGCAACTCTTCATGCACATCGGATGTAATCTCGTATCCTACTGGTTCCCCACTTCTTGTTTTGAGAAAATATTCTTCTATTTCTTCTATCTCAAACTCATCCGCCTGAAATTCCAGCGTATCATATTTCTCATTCAAGTAATTCGCCACATTCTCTCTGATCTGGGAAGGATTCGCTCCTGCCCTCTGGCGCTCAAAATATTCCTGAACCCATGCCGATAGAATAACAATAAGAGCAACGCCCACCACAGCCACTGCTTCGAAAAAAAGGAGCCGCCAGCCCTTGTGCTTATGTCCACTTTCCACCTTATCTATGCATAACTTTTTGCATGCTGATAGAAGCTTTCTCGCCTCCGCAGTCATCTGCACACTAATCTCTATTTCAATCCGTTCAAACTCATACACCAACGCCTGCCAAACCTTTAACTTTAGCCTGCCATATCCGATGCAAGAATATACTTCTTCCCAAAATCCCGCTTCCAACTGTACCTGTTGCACTTGGACGGATTGAAAGAACTCAAGCCATGTATTTACATCCCCAGCTAGTTTCTTTGATGTAAGCTGACGCAATTGAAGGCTGAGCTGTTCATATATCGCCTGCTTCCGCTCTTCTCCATGCTCCGTCAAATTGATTAACACAACATCTAATTCTGATGATTGCTGGCTCTCAATCGGTGGCAGCTTTTGTGTCTTCGTCCCGAAATGAGGCTTCAACTTTTTCTCACTCTCGATCGGCGGCAATTTTTGCATTTTCGATGTTTCTGCTGGTCTTAATTGATGTTCTGGCCGACCTATCGGCTCCTGTCCTTTCTCGACATAATCCAATGCTCTTTGATAGGCGTCATGAAGCTGCTTCCAACGCTCTGGATCATCCTCCTGATGACAATCCCTCGCCTGCTTTGCATATGCCCTTTTTATGATTTTCTTATCGGTGGTAGGCTCAATCCCTAACCATTCCCACATATTTTCCATTTATGCTAGCTGGTCAGATGACCACTCCTCCACATTTCATAAATGTCCTCCTCTTCCTGCCATTCTGGCTTATCCTCTTCCTGCACTCCTCCCTGCTCATACCATTCCACAAAGTTCTGAATGGAATCCGCAGGATAGATAATGGATGCCAGATATTCCTCCGTAGAATCCAAAAAGTCTGTGAATTGCTTTTTCCACTTGCGAATTCGAAGCTCGTCCTGTTTGTCCAGCAAGTAATGGAAATACTTTGCTCTGGCTTCTATGGTCTCTCTAAGATCGCCCACGGTCTCCTTATAGAGGCGTTCTGCCCTCGCCAAAAGGATTCGATTCTCCTCCTGATCTCTTGGATGAATCTTAAGCTTCTTCAATTCTTCCAGCTTACATGCCACTTCCTCCTCTGACAGACAGATCTTCTCATTCTGAATCACGAGCTGCTTCGTCTCACCCGTTGCCAACACGGTAATATCTACCACGAGAATGCCATTGATATCATAAGAATATCGAACGGAAATCTTCTGATTGCCCGCTGGCTCCGGAGATACATAAACCAGTAATTCTCCAAGTTTTAGGTTGTCCTTGACATACATCTCCTCACCTTGGTAGATCTGCACCCTGATCTGTGTCTGATTGTCTCTGACCGTCTGTAATACTTCCTCCCTACTGGCAGGTAATGCTGAATTTCGTTCAATGATAATCTTGTTTAAAAGCTTGTCAGGTTCTGCCTCATTATGTATGCCTGTTCCAAGAGAAAATGGGCAGATATCCGTCAACATCATATCTCTTATTTCTTCATTACGCTCTTTGATTCCTGCATATACGCCAACACCCATAGCAATCATATGGTCTGGGTTCAGCACGGAAATATCCGCTCTTCCTAGCATATGCTGAAGATACTTTTGCACCACCGGCATTTTAGAAGAACCTCCCACAAGTACCACTGCATCCAAATCCTGGACACTTTTTTTGCCATCTGCAAGCACTCGCTGCACCGGAACACCCATCCGCAGAAACAGCGGCTCTGCGATCTGTATCAGCTTAATACGGGACATTTCCATTGTAAGCTGTCTTCCTTTAAGTTCCACATGCATCACAGCGTTCTCCTGCTCTGTCAGTTCCAGCTTGCATTGCACTGCGCGCTCCTCTATAATCGCCTTTTCTTCCACAGTCAGGGTGTCTAACCCCAGTCCATGCTCCTTACAAAATGCACTAGCGATCGCCCGGTCAAAATCCGTTCCTCCCAGTCGGTTATCGCCACTTACCGCCAAGATTTCCACGATATTTTCAAAACACTCTACCAACGACACATCCAAGGTACCGCCACCAAAATCAAAAATCAGCATAGTGGCATCTTCCAGATGATTCCTATTCTGATAGGCAAGTGCAGCCGCGGAAGGCTCGTTGATGATACGATCCACTTTTAATCCTGCAAGTTTTCCTGCATTCTTGGTGGCATTTCTTGCAAGATCATTAAAATAAGCCGGAACACTGATGATTGCCTCCTCAATCTCCTCCTGCAGATAATTCTCTGCATCTTCCTTCAAACGGCGCAGTACCAATGCCGATATTTCTTCTGGCTTATACTGTCTAACAGCTAGCTGATAGGTCTTAGGCGTTCCCATAAAACGCTTGAACACCGATACTGTATCAAGTGGATGGCTCACCAGACGTTCCTTGGCAATCTTTCCAACATACACGGTACCATCCGCATCAAAGCTTACAATACTAGGTGTCAAATACTCCCCAAAGGCATTTGGCACTAGCTGGCATCTTCCATTTTCCCATACAGACACCAAACTGTTGGTAGTTCCCAAGTCAATTCCTATTATCTTCCCCATATATCAAAACTCCATTTCGTTCCATTTTTTTTTATCATACTGTCGCTATTAAAAAAACGCCATAGTAACTTTGTACTATGACGTTTTATGATTTCTCTTAGTTATTGAAGAACTCCACAATGTTCTCATAACCTTCTGCAGCCAGCTTTTCCTTCTGGAACTTCTTGTTCTTGTTCATACGAACCACAAGCACCTGCTTTCCAGCCACACGCTCTTCCTGAGCCTTTGCAATGACCTCTGCAAGCTTATCTGCCGGATAGTTCTTCTCGATTAAGTATGCTACCTTTTCTCTCTGCATTGGCACAGTAAATCCGCTCTCCATGAGAAGCAGGATGATACGCTCAAATCCAATTGAAAACCCACATGCTGGCACATCATTGCCTGTGAACTTGCCGACCATCTTGTCGTAACGTCCACCGCCACCGCATGCTGCTCCTAACTCTGGCATAGCGATCTCAAAAATAGTTCCTGTATAATAGCTCATTCCACGAACTAATGTCGGGTCAAATACCATTTTGAACTCTGCAGTCTTTGCAGCTTCCACGCTGTCGATGATCTCAAGCAGGTTCTTCTCTACCTCTGGCTCTAAGAAGCCTTCCAATGTAGATGCCAAATACTTGATTCCGTTCTCTGCTGTCTCCACACCCTTGAACAGACCTAAGTACTTGTCAATAGACTCTTTTGCATAGCCTTCCTTTGCCAGCTCCTCTGCAACGCCATCTAAACCAATCTTGTCCATCTTATCTAAGATGATAAATACAGTATCAAATTCCTCCTCTGGGAATCCGCTGTATGCAGCCATAGCCTTTAAGATTCTTCTCTCATTGATACGGATCTCAAAATTCTTAAAGCCAAGCTTGCCGATTGTAGTGGTAGTTGCAAGAATCAATTCGATCTCTGCAAGGTTAGTCGGCTCACCAATGATATCAATATCACACTGCATGAACTGACGATAACGTCCTCTCTGTGGACGATCTGCTCTCCACACACTTCCCATCTGAAGTGCCTTAAATGGAGATGGAAGATCGTTGGCATTGTTGGAGTAGAAACGTACCAGTGGCACAGTAAGGTCATAACGCATACCAAAATCCACAAGATCTGCCTCTTCCTTTGCCTCATCAATCTTTAACTTCTCGCCACGCTTCATTACTTTGAAGATAAGCTTCTCATTCTCGCCACCCTGCTTGTTGCTTAAGTTGGCAATGTTCTCCATACATGGAGTCTCAATTGGAGTAAATCCGAAGCTACGGTAAGTCTCCTTGATGACCTGCTGTACATAGTCACGGATCTGCATCTCCTCTGGTAAAATATCCTTCATGCCGTTGACCGGCTTCTTGCTTAATGCCATGATAACTCCTCCATTTTCTTTATCTTTCTCTCTATCATCTCATCGATACGATTCAGATAGTTCTCTACGTCTTTTACATTCTCCACGCGCTCGATCCTAGCAGTATATCCTTCTGTACCCTGCTGTGACTCTGGATGATGCATTACGAACTTCGTAGTGGCACCTGCGCCAAGTGCCATTATAGTCTGTTTCTCTTCCATAATCAAGATATTGTAGACACCCGCCTTACCCGGTGCCGCGTAGCCTACATTCTCCAGATTACCCGCCATACTCTTCTGGCGATACAGGTAATATGGGCTAAGTCCCATCTCCTTCGCATAAGCTGCCGTCAGATCCATATGTTCTTGGGTATTGACCATCTTATAGTTCTTGTAGTCTTCCTTGAACATATTAAGGCGCGCCGCGCGCTTCAGTGCCAGCGAATGGACTGTGATGTTGTCCGGTGCAAGCTCCTTTAACTGTTCCATCGTATTACGCACATCGGAAAGAGATTCCTCCGGCAGTCCCATAATTAAATCCATATTTATATTATCGAATCCAAGCTCTCTCGCCATCTTAAAGCTCTCCACAGTCTGCGCTACGGTGTGATGACGTCCGATAATCTTCAATGTCTCATCCTTCATCGTCTGCGGATTGATGGAAATACGGGAAATACCGTGCTTTCGGAGCACTTCCAGCTTTTCTCTTGTGATACTGTCTGGTCTTCCAGCCTCCACGGTAAACTCGATGCAATCAGACAAATCAAAACTGCATTTAATTTTTCGAATCAATCGATCCAACTGATAAGGCTCCAATGTAGTTGGTGTTCCACCACCAATATAGATTGAATTCAAATGCTTGTGCGCGAACTTCACCGCCACAAAATCGATTTCCTTCTCAAGGGCATCCAGATAGGAATCCACACGCTTCGCCCATGATACCAGCGGATAAGAAGTAAAGGAACAATACAGACAGGTCGTCGGACAAAATGGAATTCCGATATATAAGCTATATCCATTCTCATAATCAATCTTGGATAACAGTGCCAATTCCCGCTCTGCGATATCCATGGACAGCTCTATCTTCTCATCGGAAGCATAATAGGTATCCTCCATATACTTCTTGATCTCATCCCGGCTCTTGCCCTCTTCCAAGAACTTCATCGGTATCTTGGTCGGTCGGATACCTGTCAGGGTTCCCCATGGCAGAGTCCTGCCTGTGTACTCACAAAGCATCTGATACAAGTTCTGCTTCAGCAGGTTCTTCGCCTCTGCCCTGTCAGAAAAATCCACTTCGAACTCTCTTTGCGGAAGCTCTGTTGTATGGGCTGGAATCAGTGACGTCTCATCCTCTGCATCGTATTCATTCTCCCACCAGGCAATACGGATACCTTTCTCCAGATAATCCAGCTTCATATCCCAGATCGACCGCTCATCATATGCCTTATGCTCCGCCGTCACGCTGACATTCTGCTCTGGATAAAATGCTTTGATCAAAGAATGAATGTCATATTCAAACTCTGGCTTATTTAACGTTACAATTATCATAATTCTCTCATCCTGTTATTCTTTATAACCGCGCCAAGCTCTGCCTCACGCCTGTTTTCATTACAGATATGGATTATACATCCGCTCTGTACCGATTGTCGTAATATCATTGTGTCCGGTATATACCGTGGTCTCATCCGGCAATATCATCAGCTTGTCATTGATGGAACGAATCAGTGCTGAGGCACTTCCCTTTGGGAAATCCGTTCTTCCCACTGACTGTGCAAAAAGAGTATCACCGCTGAACAATGCATTCTGGTAGGAAAAATAATAGCAACAGCCTCCCACGGTATGTCCTGGTGTGTGGAATACACGGATATGGAATCCTGCCAGATCGATTTCCTGCTCATCATTCAGAAAATAATCTGCATGATAGGTAAGCTCGCTTCCTTCCCAACCACTTAAGTTCAGTCCCGGATTCTCCAATGTCTCCCTCTCATGAACCTCGGCATACACCTTGATATCAAAGTGCTCTGCCAATTCTGCCGCTCCGCCAGCATGGTCAAAATGCCCATGTGTCAGCAAAATTGCAACTGGATTTAACTTTTCTTCCTCTATGATCTCAGCCAGACGCTTCGCACTTGCTCCCGGATCAACAATCAACACTTCCTTAGTGTCGTCATTGATTGCAAAGTAACAATTGGTCTGCACTGGTCCCACCACATACTGTTCTACTTTTAAAGGTGCCATATGCTTCCTCCATCTTTTCTATAATATCCTTATACAAACATATTGTCAGGAGTCCTCTGGCAAATGCCCTGACCCCTGACAATTTATCTCATCTATCAGCCCGTTGTTCGCTCAATATCGATAATACTCTCAATCTGACGAAGTTTATCGATCAAGCTGCCAAGCTCTGCTCTGCCCTTCGTACTAAAGGACACATCAATCGTCGCAATTCCCTGCTTGCTTGTCTTAGAATGGATTGCTTTGATATCAATCTCACGCTCTGTGAATACTCTGGTAATATCCACCAGAAGTCCGGTACGGTTGTTACCAAATATCTTCACCTCTGCACGGTACAAGCCATTGCCAGCTTCCTCACCGTCATGCTGCCATTCCGCATCAATCAGACGCTCCCGCTCCATTTCTGACAGATTGATCATATTGATACAATCGGTTCGATGAATGGATACGCCTCGTCCTCTGGTGACAAAGCCTACGATCTCATCTCCCGGTACAGGACTGCAACATTTGGAAAAATGAACCGCCACATCATAAAGTCCCTTGACGATGATACCGCTCTTAGAACGCTTCTCCGGTGCTTTTTCCTTATTCTCGGAGCTGATTGCCTCTAAAACTTCCTCATCCGTAATACGTGCAAGATGATCCTTCTTGTACTCCTCGTACATACGGTTGACAATCTGACCTTCCTTTAGACCACCATGTCCAATCGTAGCCAGACAGGAATTCCAGTCGTGAAATCCGTACTTGCGCAGGATCTTCGCCTGATACTCTGGTCTGTTGATATCAGGGAAATTAATACCCTTAGTCTTACAGGATGCAATCAAAAGTTCCTTGCCACGAAGGATATTCTCCTCCTTAAGCTCACTGCGGAACCATTGGTTGATCTTATTCTTCGCCTGTGTGCTCTTAACAATATTCAACCAATCACGGCTTGGTCCCTTGGAATTCTGTGAAGTAATGACTTCAATACGGTCACCATTCTGTATCACATAATCGATCGGCACTAGCTTTCCGTTGACCTTGGCACCAATCATCTTATTTCCCACTGCGGAATGAATCGCATAAGCAAAATCAATCGGTGTAGAACCATTTGGCAGGTTCTTCACATCTCCAGTTGGTGTAAAGCAGAATACTGCATCAGAAAAGAGATCTAGGTCACTCTTAAGCAGGCTCATGAACTCCTTGTTATCGGACATGTCTCTCTGCCACTCAAGAATCTGACGAAGCCAGCTTAACTTCTCCTCCTCAGATGCTGTCGTCTGTACTGCCGCGCCACCATTATTACTGGTCTCCTTGTACTTCCAATGAGCTGCGATACCGTACTCAGCAGTTCGATGCATATCGTAGGTACGGATCTGAATCTCAAAAGGCTGTCCCGTCGGACCAATCAATGTGGTATGAAGGGACTGGTACATATTCGGCTTCGGCATCGCAATGTAATCCTTGAAACGTCCCGGAATCGGCTTATACATCTCATGGATCACACCAAGTGCCGCATAACAATCCTTAACAGAATCTACAATAATACGAATTGCGAAGAGGTCATATATCTGATCCAGGGTCTTATCCTGATTGACCATCTTCTTATATATACTGAAAAAATGCTTCGCACGTCCATCAATCTGTGCTGGAATTCCAGCATCCTTAATATGGGTACGAACTTCCTCCACAAGGCTCTGGATATAGTCCTCACGGACACTCTTACGCTGGTTGATCTGTCTCACCAGATCATAATAAGCCTCCGACTCCAGATACTTAAGAGATAAATCATCCAGTTCTATCTTAATCTTAGAAATACCGAGACGCTGTGCGATTGGCGCATAGATATCCATGGTCTCTCGCGCCTTTTCCTTCTGCTTCTCCGGTGTCATATATCTTAAGGTACGCATATTGTGTAGACGGTCAGCAAGCTTAATCAAAATCACTCGGATATCCTTCGCCATAGCAAGGAACATCTTACGCAGATTCTCTGCCTGTACCTCTACCTTATCCGCATCATAAGCGAGCTGTCCCAACTTGGTAACGCCATCTACCAGAAGCGCCACCTCCTCGCCGAACACCTCTGCAATCTCCGCATCTGTCATGACAGTATCTTCCACCACATCATGCAGAAGCCCTGCCACAATAGTCTCCTTATCGAGCTCAAGCTCTGCCAAGATGATACCGACACAAAGTGGGTGAATGATATACGGTTCTCCCGATTTTCTTACCTGTCCCTCATGGGCATCTCTAGCTATCTTATACGCCTTCTCAATCAAGGATATATCAGTAGATGGATGATACTTATACACGCTGGCAATCAACTCATCATATAACTTCTCTGGACTCTCAAACTCTTTGGTCGGCTTGATTGCGTCCTCACCTTCTCTTACCTGCTTTTCCATGTCTTCTAAAATCTTTACCTCTGAAGAAATATCTGCCATGTACATCACCCATTTCATCCATCATATTTTAGTATTTCACTATTATATTTTATTTCCTAATAAAATGCAACACAAAATGAAACCGCTTGCACACACAAAAAGACCGCTAATTAGCGGTCTTTCCAGTCAAAAAGTATAGACATACTTCCTCATCTTCTTCTCTCCCAGCTCTAATTCCTCAGAAAAGTCAAAACCTAACTTCTGGGCAAAATGCTCTGACACCTTATTCCCCTCTTCAATCAAGCAGCACACAGACGGCAACTCCAGCTCCTCCTTCACATAGTTAAGAATTGCCTTGCACACCTCTGTTGCATACCCCTTCCTCTGATATGCAGTTCCTATGGCATATCCCAGTTCCAGTTCACCGTCTAATTCTTCCCGATGTTCCACACCAGCCCGACCGATCAACTCTCCTGTCGCCCTGTCACATACGCTCCACATACCATAACCATAAAAGCGGTACATGTTATCGATATACGCCTGTTGGTATTCTCTCTCCTGTTCATAGGGATAGAGTGGTTCGATATAGTCTGTCATCCCCTCCCCGGCATACAGTTCAAACAGTGCATCCAGATACTCCATAGAAAACTCCTTCACGACACATCGCTCCGTCTCCAATATCTTCCACGGAATCTGGTGATGTCTCTCATAGACATGCCGCAAAAAGGTAAGATCCACTTCCTCAAAGCCTTCCACATACATATCTGGGGTAAAAGCAATGTCCGTTTCCGCTTCTGGTGGCAGATAACAGATCGTCGCCATACCAAGCCCCGCTACCTGTCGTAAGCTAGCCACATCCCCTGAGATTAAAATACCATTCTGTATCAGTTTCTGACAGGTCACTCCATATTGTGCCGCCAGATCCGATAACCATTTCGGCGCCTCTTCATCAAAAGTTAAATCTTGTTTTATCTCGTTTTGACAGGAATTTGCATTTTTATCGACCATGCTATCAATATTATCATGTATATATTTTTCTTCCTGTTTCGGCAGGTTTTTACAAATAATATAATCCAGTTTTAACATACTATACATCCCAAAACAACTCATCCAACGTCTTGTCCAATACCTTGCATATATCAATGCATAGGCGAATCGTCGGATTGTAGTCTCCCTTTTCAATGGCATTGATCGTCTGGCGTGACACCCCCACAGCATCTGCCAATGCCTGCTGTGACATATCCTTTGCCGCCCTTGCGGACTTCAACTTCAAATTCTTCATAGTCGCTCCTATTCTGCCTCCTTGTTGTCCATATGATGCTTTATACCGAAAACCACTGTCAGAAGAATTAGAACGATTCCGCAAATCAGATTAGTTCCGCCCATCCCAATCTTGCCGTCTACAATAAGTTCATCCTCACAGATATAGCGAACTGCTCCCACTAAGTTCAACAGACCAATACCTCCAAAGGTAATACAAACTACCAAAGGTCTCTGATTCAAGTTCATAAACGCATCATTCAAGATAGCATACACTCCAAACACAGCAATTGCCAATGCAACTCCCAAGAAGTTGCCAAAGAAATTATCACACCACACTGGTGCATCCTCCATATAAATTGCAGCATAAAATATATCATATATCATCAATGTGATAAATCCATACTGAAATGCACGCCCCCGCGCCCAAAGCTGTCTCTCATCAAATTCGCACCATGCCTTCTTCTTATCCTTCTTCTGCAACTTTCCAAATATCACCAAAAACAAAATACCTGCTAACGCTCCTAATATAAATCCAATCTGATTACCACTCATTACATCTTCCTCCTTTTATTAATCAAAATAAAATGCTACCACATGTGTTAATCATACATTATCACCGCGATAGCATTTTGTCAACTATATTTTACTTTTTGTCCGTTCTCATTTTACCTTTTGTCCTGTCTGTGGATCACAAAAGGGCTGCACGTAAAAGGGCTGCACCATTACGGTGCAACCCATGCTTCATCAATCCCATCCTGCTTCCACTCGTTGTTTTCTTCCGAGTAATCATTGACCAACATATATTGGTACTGACTGGCTGTCTTTAACGCGTCGTACACATAACGCAATGGGATGAATTCGCGATTTCTGGAAGGTCCACCCGGATCGCCCAGAAATACTTCATCCGTCTCCTCGTTATACAAGGAAATATTCACATAATGTCCGCCAGTATTCTCCCAGTAAGTATCATCGTCCCTACTGCACACAAGCACGACTGCGCCCTTCGCATTCCGAATCTGCTCCTGAAATTCCTCATAGCTTCCCGGCTTATTATGTAAAGAGCAGTCGAACCCACACTTACGCAGCGTTACCTTCATATCTGCCCAGCCAATGGCTCCCACCTTTCTAGTTGGTGAATAGCCGGATACCTGTCTGGCATACTCATACATATCCCATGGAGAACAGGTGTAATCCGTATAAGTACAATAGATATTTGCCATACAGCAAAGTCCACAACCAAAGCTTCCAAAATAATTGCCCTTCACATACTCATTTGACCATTCACCAGACCATGTCCTGCCTTCGCTCCAGGATTTCGGTCCCTGCAAAAAAGTGTACACATCCTTCTCTGGATGAGCTGCTCTCTCAGCCGCTGCCAGAAGTGCCTCCTTATTCTCCTCCAAAACCACCATCTCATTCTGGCGAATTTCTGCAAGAATTCCTGCATAGAGTGGTGGCACATCTGAAATCTGCTCTGTTTCTGCTTCTTTCATCGCAATTTCAGCCTGTTTTTGCTGCATTTTCGTCACTCCAGCCAAAGCAATTAGGCTCACTGAAATCAGCAATGCCGCCAAAATTCTTTTTTGTTTTATCTTCATTATATTTTCAGACCTTTTTTGAAGTTTATCCGTCATTTTATATCACCTCATAGAACTATGTTACGCCCTATTTTCGCATTCTTCAAGTCCTTGTCCTCCATTTCCTTGGTTTTCCACTCTTTTCTCTTTACTAACATCCTATTTTTCGGTACAATATTCCTGTTGACGGGCTTTTTGCCCTAGTAATAGGATCGTTATTTCGATCAGAAAGAGGTATGACATGGCAAATCCAATCGTTACAATCGAAATGGAAAATGGCGATATCATGAAGGCAGAGCTTTATCCTGAGATCGCACCAAATACGGTAAATAACTTTATCAGCTTAATTCAGAAGGGATATTATGACGGACTGATCTTCCACCGCGTAATCAACGGCTTTATGATTCAGGGTGGTTGTCCAGACGGAACCGGTATGGGCGGTCCTGGATATGACATCCGCGGTGAGTTCTCACAGAACGGATTCCAGAACGACTTAAAGCATACTGAGGGTGTTCTTTCCATGGCAAGAGCAATGCATCCAGACTCCGCAGGAAGCCAGTTCTTCATCATGCATAAGACATCTCCACATCTTGACGGTGCATATGCTGCATTCGGTAAGATCACTGAGGGTATGGATGTGGTAAATAAGATCGCTGAGACTACAACAGACTATGGCGACAGACCTTTAGCTCCACAGGTAATGAAGAAGGTTACTGTGGATACTCAGGGTGTAGAATATCCAGAACCAGAGAAATGTTAATTTAGGTTTTAATTTTCTACTCATCAAAAAACTCCGAGGCATATGCCCCGGAGTTTTTTGCTTTACATAAGCGCCTCATGTTCTACGAGAGAGTCACTGCTATTTACTTACTTTACTGGAACTAACTTCTCTTTTCCACCCATGTAAGGACGAAGTGCAACTGGAATATTTACGCTTCCATCCTCATTTAAGTTATTCTCAAGGAATGCGATGAGCATTCTAGGTGGCGCAACTACGGTATTGTTCAATGTATGAGCGAAGTACTTGCCATCCTTGCCCTTTACACGAATCTTCAGACGTCTTGCCTGTGCATCGCCTAAGTTAGAGCAGCTACCAACCTCGAAGTATTTCTTCTGTCTTGGAGACCAAGCCTCTACGTCACATGACTTCACCTTAAGGTCTGCAAGGTCACCAGAACAGCACTCTAATGTACGAACTGGAATATCAAGGCTTCTGAATAAGTCTACTGTGTTCTGCCACAACTGATCATAATACTTCATAGACTCCTCTGGCTTGCAGACTACGATCATCTCCTGCTTCTCGAACTGGTGGATACGATATACACCACGCTCCTCGATACCATGTGCTCCCTTCTCCTTACGGAAACATGGGGAGTAGGATGTCAATGTATAAGGAAGCTTCTCCTCATCATTGATGGTGTCGATGAACTTACCAATCATAGAATGCTCAGAAGTACCGATCAAGTAGAGATCCTCTCCCTCAATCTTGTACATCATAGCGTCCATCTCATCAAAGCTCATAACGCCTGTTACAACGTTGCTACGAATCATAAATGGTGGAATCACATAGGTGAATCCTCTATCAATCATAAAATCTCTTGCATAAGAAATAACAGAGGAATGAAGTCTTGCAATATCGCCCATCAGATAATAGAAACCATTTCCTGCCACCTTACCTGCTGCATCCAGATCAATGCCGTTAAAACGCTCCATGATCTCTGTGTGATATGGAATCTCAAAATCTGGAACCACTGGCTCACCATACTTTTCAATCTCAACGTTACAGGAATCATCCTTACCGATTGGTACAGATGGATCAATGATATTAGGAATGGTCATCATGATCTTGTTGACCTTCTCCTGTAACTCCTTTTCCTTCTCCTCTAACTCTGCAAGACGAGCTGCGCCCTCAGCAACCTGTGCCTTTACTGCCTCAGCCTCTTCCTTCTTGCCCTGTCCCATCAGCTTACCGATCTCTTTGGAGAGCTGATTTCTCTTTGCACGAAGATCGTCTGCCTCCTGCTGGGTCTTTCTAGCATCTGCATCTAACTCGATTACTTCGTCTACTAATGGTAACTTGTGATCCTGAAACTTATTCTTAATGTTCTGCTTTACTACCTCAGGATTCTCTCTTAAAAACTTCAAATCGACCATGTTCTTTTCTTCCTCCTTGGATATTCCGTAAATATTACACAATATATGTGTGCTTTAGACACATAACGCATCCGTTAGGTTTTTCATGTGTTTTAGACACATAAAAAGCCCTTCGCCCTCTGTGTCTCTTACCGCCGAATCTCTCGGCTCTTCTGGCACTTCTGACGCTATCAGCGTGCCACTTACACATTGGGACGAAAGGCTATCTCTTCCGCGTTGCCACCCACATTGCCATCCACGTTGCTTATGCAATCCTCTGAATGACCTCTCAAAACGTACGATAAAGGATACGAACCTTGCGGCTTTCACCGCCGACTCAAAAAGTGGAAAGATTCTATCCTGCACTGATTCACACCTACCATCAGTTCTCTGAAACAGTATTCAAATCGTAGCTTTTATCATAGTCGCTTCTTAATATTATCGTATACAATTTTACCCCGACTATTCTTTTTTGTAAAGGTTTTTTTATTCTTCCTCCCAAACCTGCGGTGTGCAAACAACATTTTCTTTAAACAAGGTGTAATTCTCCGGATTAAAGTCAGTTTCCCCTAATCTGCTCCATGCCCAGATATCATCATAGGTATCCTCCGTAAAGCCACTTGCATCAAGCACCCAAAATGTAAATGCAACTTCACTAACCTCTTTGAAATTAACATCCTGCCCCTCTTCCATCAAACCAATATCAATATACTCATTCTTAGATACACCTGCCGGTATTACCTCCTCATCCCAGTAGAAATACCATGGTTCACCGTCTACAAATGCATCGCTAGGAATAAAACAAATATCACCATCTGTCTTATTCTTTATATAATAAGAGATAGAAATATAGTCCTCCTCCTTAATACTTTCCGTCAAAATTACAGATACCTGTTCATTATCTACCACCACGACATCTGTTTCCTGCACAGGACGCTCATAGGACACTACTGCCTCCTCTCCATATGGATAGATATGAACAGACTCAAATACTGTCTCATAATCCACCGGCGATTCAAAAGCAATCACAATATCCGTAACCTGTTCTCCCGTTGCTCGGACACTGCTATCGCTCAAACGAATCTTTGCATCTACAATTGTTGCTGCACCAATTTCCAAGCCATTACCGTGACTGTTCTCCTCAAACTGCCACATAGGAAGGCATTCAAAGCCATTGACACGCGCATAGTCAACAATAATTATTTCTGCTTCTGTTTTATTCTCCACAGAGACATTCACTATCGTCTCATATCTACTATTACCCTCTACTCCATAGAAGACTTCCATGCTTTTTGCAACTACCTTCATCTCTTCGTTGTCAACAAGTACCACATCTCCCAGTTCTACAATTTCCGGTTCAGGCTCTGCGTCTTCATCTTCTACCTCTGCCGTGTCTGCCTCGTCCTCATCCTCTGTTGCACCTGCAATCTCTGTCTCAGCCTCTACCGCTGCATCCGCATCGCCTGCCTCTGCATCAGAACTACCGCCACAGCCCGTGAAAAGTGTTGCACTCATCGTAAATATAAGTAACCCCGCCAACCATTTTTTCTTCATCCCTCGTTACCTCCATCTGGTACTTTTATCCTAATTATACACTAGATACCAGACTATGTTCAATATATATCATGTACGGTTACTAATATTCTACTTCTCAATCCACTCTGCCACTTGCTCTGCCCGCTTTGCCCAAGTGTGCATATCTAGTACCTTTGCCCTGCCCCGAGACACAATATCTTGCATTTGCTTTTCGTCTTGCAGTAAATCCTTCATTTTTATAGGCAATTTATCCACATTTTCCAAATTGTAATAGCAGACTCCCTCGCCCTCTGCAAGTTCCTCGCACAAATATTTGCTGGTATCTGACACACACACTGCACCATTTAAAATAGAATTGAACACACGGTCATGGGCGCCGTCCTTGAACCATGGCATGACGTTCACAGATATCTTGGACTGTTTTATCATCTCAAGGCAAGTCAGGGAATCCGTCTGCGAATGAAGGATCAGATTCTCTGGATGTTTCACATCTTCAAGCTTCTCCCATCCCTTTCCTACCACATCCACCTTGATTCCGGCATCCACCAGTGTACGCACTACTTTTCCACGCCAGTAATTGCGCACATACATATCAATAAAGATCATTTTACTCAGGGCAATCCTAAGTTCGCTATTCGGCTCCTTACCCATCTCCCGCTCGCAGTGCGCCAATGCCACCTGTTCCACCGTCTGATGCGGCTTCTCGATCAGCTCATTGATAATTCCACGGTAAAAGGCTGCATACTCATCATTGATCCAGTTGATATACGGCTCAAAGAAGGAGAGTTCTGTATAATTTCCGGTCATAATGACATCGTATCGTTTTTCTCCTACATCCCCATCCAGCATCGTTCCCGCCAACGGCAGGAACCCCTCATGATGAAACTCTGGATAAAACTCCTTGAAATACTGCTCCTGTAAACGGTCAATGCTGATATGATGATAGTCCGCTGGCAGTTCTGCCAATCTGTCGTGATAAAAATAAGGATGATCCGCTGCAATATTGTAGCAAGGAATCTTATAGGCATCCCAGATATAGCCAACACCCTCCTGATAGACACCCTCTTCCTTTTCTAAGCCCTCAAAGTTAAAGGTCACAAGCACAGTCTCCCCTACCCTTATGAATTTCCGAAGTCTTTTCGCGCTGTGTGCCTCATCCTTTAAATCATAGAAAAATACAAGGTATCCCATTTTTTCAAACTGCTTTGCCATCTGTCTGGAGAAATACTCCAGCGTCTCCACTCCCCCTGCAAACATTACGATTCGCTTCATGTCACATATCCTCCAAGTAATAAAATTCCATCTTGCAAGTTTCCCTTATGTAAAAAGGAACGCAATTATTCTTGCGTTCCTTTCTGTACTCTATGTTCTTATTTTAATGGGTACTTCGCTGTCAGAGACTGAACGATAGCTCTTGCCTTATCAGCTGCTGACTCGCCTTCCTTAATCATCATAGCGATTGCCTCTGCGATCTGATCCATATCCTCTGTGTTCATACCACGGGATGTAACTGCTGCAGTTCCAAGACGTACACCGCTAGTCACGAATGGAGACTTAGGATCGTTTGGAATTGTATTCTTATTACATGTAATATTAACAGAGTCAAGAAGCTTCTCTACTTCCTTACCAGTTAATTCATAGTTTGTCAGATCTACTAACATCAAGTGGTTGTCTGTACCACCAGATACGATCTTGATACCACGGTTCATCAGACCCTTGCATAATGCCTGTGCATTATCAACGATGCCCTGCTGGTATACCTTGAACTCTGGCTGTAATGCCTCCTTGAAGCAAACTGCCTTTGCAGCGATAACGTGCATCAAAGGACCACCCTGAATACCTGGGAAGATAGCCTTGTTAAAGTTGTACTTATCTGCTGCTTCCTGATTGCAGAGGATCATACCACCACGTGGTCCACGTAATGTCTTATGTGTAGTTGTTGTAACCACATCTGCGTATGGAATTGGGCTTGGATGAAGACCTGCTGCTACAAGACCAGCAATGTGAGCCATATCTACCATAAGAACTGCTCCACATGCATCTGCGATCTCGCGGAACTTCTTAAAGTCGATAGTTCTCGCATAAGCGGAAGCACCTGCGATGATCATCTTTGGCTTGCACTCCATTGCAATCTTCATGACCTCATCATAATCGATGAAACCTTCATCATTAACTCCGTAAGGTACAATATTGAAATAGGTACCAGAGAAGTTTACTGGGCTTCCGTGTGTCAGATGTCCGCCGTGGTCTAAGTTCATACCCATCACGGTATCGCCTGGCTTTAAGATAGCGAACTGAACTGCCATATTTGCCTGTGCTCCAGAATGTGGCTGAACATTGACATAATCACAACCAAATAACTCCTTAGCACGCTCTCTTGCCAACTCTTCTACTACGTCTACGCAATCACATCCACCGTAATATCTCTTACCTGGATATCCCTCTGCGTATTTATTTGTCATGACACTTCCCATTGCTGACATAACTGCTGGGCTTACCCAGTTCTCAGATGCGATCAGCTCAATGTGGCTATTCTGTCTGTCAAACTCATCCTTAATGGCCTGTGCTACTTCCATATCCACTGCCTGGATATCTTCCATTGTATACATATTGTAAATCTCCTTCCTCGTACCTTTTTTCTGTCTTTCCCCGAAAAACAACTGTCTTTTTCGCAACTATGGTTACCATTATATATGACTTTCACACTTTAATCAATTGTAAAAATCACTGAACCTATAACAATTTATTATAGAACATATAAGTATACCAATATCCCTATTTGCAAAAATAGGATCAAGGGCATTCCCAGCACAAAATACCAATGCTTCGTCTTGTGCCGGAACACATACATTCCCGCCCAGGTTCCAATGCTTCCTCCTAGAATACTACTTAGAAACAGCACCTTTTCTGGAACCCGCCAGGCATGTTTGATTGCTCTTTTTTTATCTACTCCCATAATCAAAAATCCATACAGATTCATGATGATCAGATAAATCAAAATCCACTTCATATTAATTCTCAGCCATTTTCTTCTTGCCAAAATGAACCTTCATCACATACCACAATTCTGTCGCGATGCAGATAGAAGAATATGCACCACAGATCAATCCTGCCATAAGTGGAAGTGCAAATTCACGTATGCTTGACACACCAAGTAGGAACAGCATAAATACCATGATAAATGTGGTGATAGATGTATTAATGCTTCGTGAAAGAGTCTGTGTCAAACTCTTATTCGCAATATCTGCCAACATTTCTGGTGTCTGCTTTTCAACCACCTTACCAAGGTTCTCACGGATACGGTCAAAGATAACGATGGTATCATTGATCGAATATCCGATGATAGTCAGCATACATGCAATAAAGGTGTTTCCTACAGAAATACGAAGTAACGCATATACTGCAAGAACTACCAATACGTCGTGGAGCAACGCGATGATTGCACTGGCACCAAAACGGATATCATTAAACCGGAACCAAATATAAATCAACATACAGATGGAAGATACAATTACAGCAATGATTGCATCGGAGCGCATCTCACCACTGATCGTGGAGCTGATACTCTGTGATGTAACGGTAGACTCATCCACTCCAAAATTCTCCATCAGAGCCGCATTCACTTCATCTCTCTCCTCCAGAGAAAGGGTCCGTGTCTTAATGGTTACCTGAGTCGTTCCTTCCACCTTATTCGCCATAATGTCACTACTATGAATCACATCTTCGATTACTGGAATAATCTCACTCTCGATTTCTTCAATCGTATACTCCTGACCAAAATCTGCTGTAGTAGATGTACCACCCACAAAATCAAGACCATAGTTCAATGCATTGCCACCCTGTGCGGAGTAAAATGCCATACCAATAAATCCAGCTGCAATCATAAGTCCAGAAACTGCAAAGAATACCGCCTTCTTACCAATGAAATTAATGCTCTTTCTCTCCTTTGCACGACCATAGAACTTTTCGTCCTTGATTCCCAATGCATAGAATGCATACAAAATCCATCTTGTCACAATCAATGCGGTAAACATGGAAAAGACAATACCAATCATAAGAGTATAAGCAAATCCCTTAACGGTACCGGAACCAAGTCCCATCAATACTACTGCCGCAATCAATGTGGTAATATTACCATCCAAAATTGCAGACATGGCCTTCTGGAAACCGATTCTCATAGAAGAATTGACTGTTTTTCCAGTTGCAATCTCCTCACGAATACGTGCAAAAATAATAACATTCGCATCTACCGCCATACCGATACCAAGGATAATACCTGCGATACCCGGCAGTGTCAGCGTAATCTCAAACAAGTATAAGGTTGCAATTACAAGTCCAGTGTAAATAGCCAAAGCAATGGATGCTGCCACACCTGGAATTGCATACATAACAATCATAAATAACATGACAATCACAAGACCGATTGCCGCAGCCTTCAAGCTGGAAGAAATAGCATCACTACCAAGCTGAGCTCCAACTACGCTGGACTCTAACTCCTGCAACTCCAAAGAAAGTGATCCGATACGAATCTGAGTTGCCAACTCCTCGGCCTCCTCATATGTACTCATACCAGAAATCTGCGCAGTGCCGCCAGTAATCGCTTCCTGTACCTGCGGATAGCTGATAACCTCTCCATCGTATACGATTGGAAGATATCCACCTATGTTCTCAGAGGTTGCTTCTCCAAAAAGCTCTGCCCCCTCATCCGTAAGCGTCAACTGAACCACATACTGCTTGTTACCATAAGCATCTGTGTTGGTCCCGGCCTTTGCAGTATCTACCTGATCTCCTGTCATGTATACGGTTCCATCATCCATCTGGAACTCAAGGGAACCAGGATTACCAAGATCCTCTAAAATAGCATTGGCATCGGATACACCTGGGATTTCGACCGTGATACGATCATCACCCACCTGATATACGGACGCCTCTGTGCTATATCCCTCTACACGTTTCTGCAGCTTATAGATAGTATCACTCATATCTTCTGCACTTGGATTCTCGTCCATGACCTGATATGTGATGGACACACCACCTGAAAGATCCAGTCCAAGCGGAATACTCATATCCTCTCCCATTCCTGTGGATGAGAGAATAATCGATGCATAGTAAGCAAGTCCTGCTAATGCAGCAAGAATCGCAACTAAAACAACCGCTGCTCTACTCTTCTTCATTATTCTGTTCCTTCCTTCTTCTCTTCATTTGCAAATTCAATCACCCGCGCGCTAGCTGCGCATCATCGGCAGAGTGGAAATTTACTCACAATCAGCTTCCGCCGCTTTTAACATAATTGCGCATTCGATACGCTTTTTCTGCAACTCACATCCGATGTCGTATGCTCCACAGATATCCCCTGTGAAGTTATAAGCATTTGCTGCGCATCCTCCACTGCAGTAGAATCTCGCAAAGCAATTCCGGCATTTTTCCTTCGCATAAACATTGCAACACTTAAATTCGTCACAAATATCTATTTTTACAATTCCATCATCCACATTTCCCAACAGGAACTTTTCATTTCCCACGAACTGGTGACATGGATAGAAGTCTCCCCATGGAGTTACTGCCAGATACTCTGTACCAGAACCACATCCAGACAGACGCTTTGCCACGCATGGACCACCTTCTAAATCAATCATGAAATGGAAGAAATTAAAATCATCCCCACTCTTACGACGCTTAATCATCTCAACGGCCAGCTTATCATACTCTTCAAAGAGCTGTGGAAGGTCCTCTTCACGGATTGCATATGGCTCCTGTGGCTCTGCCACTACCGGCTCCACAGAAATCTGCTTGAAGCCAAGATCTGCCAAGTGCAGCACATCCGCTGCAAAATCAAGATTATAATGTGTGAAGGTTCCTCTCGCATAATACTTATCCTGATTACGGCTCTCGGCGAACTTCTGGAACTTCGGGACAATAAGATCATAGCTTCCTGCTCCCTTGCGGAACGGACGCATCTTGTCATGAACTTCCTTTCTTCCGTCGATACTTAAGACTACGTTGCCCATCTCCTTATTACAGAACTCCATGATCTCATCATTGAGCAAGACACCGTTGGTCGTAAGGGTAAAACGGAACTTCTTATCATGAATCTTTTCCTGTTCTCTTCCGTATGCCACCAGGTCTTTTACCACCTGCCAGTTCATCAAAGGTTCTCCTCCAAAGAAGTCAACCTCCAGATTTCTACGGCTGCCAGAATTGGCAATCAGGAAATCAAGTGCTTTCTTTCCAACTTCAAAGGACATAAGTGCCCTTCTTCCATGATACTCGCCCTCCTCTGCAAAGCAGTACTGACAGGCAAGATTACAATCATGTGCAATATGTAGGCAAAGTGCCTTCACTACCGTAGGACGCTTCTTAAAGTCCATGATATAATTCTCATAGGTATCCTTTGTAAAAAGCTCCTCGTTGTCTACTAATGTCTGAACTTCTTCAATCGATTCTTCTACTTCCTCTTTGCCGTACTTATCCGCCAAAGAGTTCACAATCTCATCCTTGGTATGACTCTCATACATGGCAATGACATCATAGGTCACGTCATCCACCACATGGATTGCTCCACTGTTTACATCCAGAACAATATCATAGCCGTTATTCTTATACTGATGAACCACTATAATATTTCCTCTCTTTCTAACTTAAAATAGGTTTGTTAAAACGTACAAATGACCGCACGCTGCGCGGACGGTCGTTTGTATGTAAAATAATGAAATTAAATTTACAAAAAAATTACTTATTCTCGCAGCTCTGATTTCCTACTGTACAGGAAGTCTTGCATGCTGACTGACAGGAAGTCTGGCACTCGCCACATCCGCCCTTTTTGATTGTGTTCTGTAACTTCTTTGTGCTTAATGTCTTAACGTGCTTCATGGTCATTCTCTCCTTGCTTTTTATTTCCGCGCTATTTTATCATGGCGGATACAATCCCCCACCATGCCGGATTCTATTATCCTGCATATTATAACACAAGGCTTTTTATATGGAAAGTACTTTTTTTAGCTTATCTGGCTGTGTCAGCTTACCATTCCCCCAGCCATACCAGACGCGGCACACAGGATAAAAGTCGTGACTACCTTGGTAAGCTCCATATCAAATCCACCACCTACCACCGCAGATGCCACAAATAGCACCGCAAAATAGATCGCGCCCGCAGCGAGTCCCCACAGGAACTTTTGTTCCTGCATGATCCTACCCATGAGAAAGCCGCCTAAAAAGCCCGCCACCACATAAATCACAACGATACCTATTTTAATGACCGACTCTCCCGGTTCTGCTTTATAAAGAATCAGCGCCAATAGCAACAATAAAATGGCGCTGATCATAAACATAACAAACACCGATGCAAATACTGCCGTCATCGGATTACTTTTTGCGTCTCGCGGTTTTACTCTGTGTTCCAACTTCATAACAATGACCTGCCCCATAAGATATATCCTAAATATATGCAGGTCTTACTCCAGATATACCTAATCGTAGAACAGGGCAGCATCTCATATTGTACTAGAAGAACCGCATCTCATAGCTAGCTTCGAACTTACCTCCCGCTGCAATCGCATTCTCGTATGCACGCTCTGCAAGGCTTCCTTCAAAGTCCACCGCATCACATCTACCGTACCATGGCTCGATGCAGACAAAAGGTGCCTCCTTGCCCTCTGGTGACCACACTGCAAACAGCGGTGTATCAAAATTCATCGTGACATACGCCTGTCCCTCTTTATCAAGGAGAGAAACTTCTCCCGTCTGCTTGCCCTCTACCATATAGGTGCACTCATCAAAAAATCCCGGTGTGAAGACCACCTTGCCATCTTCAAGTGGCAGAATCTTATCATCCATCACAGCCAAACCGTCTGGTGTGTTGCCATGATGATGAATATGACTGGTACGTCCTGCAAAATGAAGTCCATATTCATACTTATCTACCTCTCCATGAATTGGGCAACGGAATGCCGGATGTGCTCCAATTGAAAAATACATCGGCTTGCCATCTATATTCTTCACTCTCCAGCTGACCTTTACCTGATTTCCAGTTAGCTCATATCCAATATGAAGACGGAATCGAAATGGATATTTCTCGTAGGTCTCATCATTGGAATCCAAAGCAAACCACACATTGTTCGCATCCTTGATATGTACACAGTCTGTCTCATTCTCTTCCGTTAGAGCAGACTCGCAAGTAAACTCCATATCCCGCGCAAATCCATGCTGTCCCATGGAATACGTCTTACCCTCGTAGCTGTACTCCTTATTCTTCGGCACTCCTACAAATGGGAACAGAACTGGCGAAGTCCTTCCCCAATACTTAGGGTCAGCCTGCCACATGTACTCCATGCCATCAGACTTTCGCTGAATCGACTTGATCTCCGCTCCATAGGAATCAATTTCCACACGGAGTGTCTCATTCTCTAAAACGTATCTCATAGCTTCCTCCATAATCTTATAATATTCTTTCCGCCCCATTATACCATATGGAATTTCTATGTACTATAAAAAAAGACCGGCGATCTGAGAATTCTCAGACCGCCTGTTTTTACAGTACATAAAAATACATAAATATATAATGACAAAAGCTTCCGCCCATCACGAACAGATGAAATATCTCATGACTACCAAAGTTCTCATGCTTGGAATTAAAAATCGGTAGCTTCAATGCATAGATAACACCGCCTACGGTATAGATGATTCCACCTGCAAGGAGCCATAAGAATGCTGGTGTAGATAATGTGCTTAAAAGCTCTCCAAACACAAAGATACATAACCATCCCATGGCGATGTAGATAATCGATGAGAACCACTTAGGGCAATTGATCCACAGGGCTTTTACCAGCATACCTAAGGCTGCAATTCCCCATACCGCAGCAAGTAAGGTATAACCCCTCTGTCCCCCCAGAACGATCATACATACTGGTGTATAAGATCCTGCAATCAGAACAAATATCATCATGTGATCCATCTTACGGAACACCTTTAATGCCCGATCCGGCACCACAACGGAATGATAAAGTGTACTGCTTCCATATAATAAAATCATACTCATCATAAAAATCATCATTGCCATGGTAGCTGTCTTACTTCCCGTCAGCCCTGCCTTGGCAAGCAATGGCATGGAACCCACCACAGCCATCATCATTCCTATAAAATGTGTAATCGCACTTCCCGGTTCTCTAATCGTAATCTGTATGCCTTTTCTCTCTTCACTTTTGTAAGGTGCCTGTAACACACCGTTATTTCTCTGTACATATGTTTCCTGCATTTCTACCACTCCCTCACTTTATTACAGGGTTATTCTTTCCCTTTGACATAGTTTTAAAAACTACTTGTTAGAGCTATGTTACTCTTATTGTTTGAAAATGTCAACGCATCTATTCTAAAAAAAATGTAAAATTTTCGTCAAAAAAGCAGACCGCGCAAAATATGCGCGGTCTGCTGCCTGTCTTACTTTTTCTTATAATTCACAGTTGTTTACTGTTCTTGGGAATGGGATAACGTCACGGATATTGGACATACCTGTCAAGTACATAACGCAACGCTCGAAACCAAGACCAAATCCTGCATGTCTTGCAGAACCATACTTACGAAGGTCTAAGTAGAAGTCATAATCCTCTTCATTAAGACCTAACTCCTTGATTCTTTCAAGAAGTTTCTCGTAATCATCCTCTCTCTGGCTTCCACCGATGATCTCACCGATGCCAGGTACCAGACAGTCAACGGCTGCCACGGTCTTGCCATCCTCATTGAGCTTCATGTAGAACGCCTTGATCTCCTTTGGATAATCAGTAACGAATACTGGACGCTTGAATACTTCCTCGGTCAGATATCTCTCATGCTCAGTCTGTAAATCAGCACCCCATGATACCTTGTACTCGAACTTATCATTGTTCTTCTCTAAGATCTCGATTGCTTCTGTGTATGTCACACGGGCAAAGTCAGAATTTACCACGTTGTTCAGACGATCTAACAGCCCCTTATCAATAAAGTTGTTGAAGAAAGCCATCTCCTCTGGTGCATTCTCAAGTACATAGTTGATAATGTACTTCAGCATGCTCTCAGCCAGCATCATATCATCCTGCAGATCAGCAAAAGCGATCTCTGGCTCGATCATCCAGAACTCTGCTGCATGTCTTGTAGTATTGGAATTCTCCGCACGGAAAGTCGGTCCAAAGGTGTAGATATTCTTAAATGCCATAGCATAAGTCTCACCATTTAACTGACCACTTACAGTAAGGTTCGTTGGCTTGTTGAAGAAGTCCTTGGAGTAATCCACAGAACCGTCTTCCTTCGTAGGCAGATTGTTCATATCCAGAGTCGTTACCTGGAACATCTCACCTGCACCCTCACAGTCACTTCCTGTAATCAGTGGAGTGTGTACATATACGAAGTCTCTCTCCTGGAAAAACTTGTGGATTGCGTATGCAACCAGAGAACGCACACGGAATACAGCCTCAAAAGTATTTGTTCTCGGTCTTAAATGAGAAATTGTTCTCAAATACTCAAAGCTGTGCTTCTTCTTCTGCAGTGGATAATCCGGTGTAGAAGCTCCCTCGATCTCGATCTGCTCAGCCTGAATCTCAAATGGCTGCTTCATGCCTGGTGTTGCCACCAGCTTACCAGTTACGATCAGTGCAGCACCTACATTCAGTTTCTCAACCTCTGCAAAATTCTCAAGCACATCAGAGAATACGACCTGAACCGGCTCAAAAAATGTACCGTCATTCACTACGATAAAGCCAAAGTTCTTAGAATTACGAATACTTCTGACCCAGCCACCGATCGTCACTGTCTGATCGATATAATCCTCCTGCTTACGGAATAAATCTCTTACGTTCACCAAATCCATACTTTCCTCCATTCCGCCATTATCTAGCGTATACATCATCTAATCTAATAAAGATATTCTATCCATCCTTGGCAGAAAAATCAATCATTTCTTATTCTGCTTCGGTTTCTTCTACGATCTCTGTGCCCTCTGTATCTACTGCCTCAGTGTCAACAGCCTCTGGTGCCTCTACCTTGACTGTTACATTCTCAATTACTTTCTCTAATGCAAGATCATAAGAATAGAGATCTCTGAAATAAGTCTGACCATAAGCTGCATCCCCATATCCGTACAGTTCGTACATTGCCGCTGCTGACTCATAGCCATTGTTGGTTACCATCTGCTGCACATAAGTCTCAAGCTCATCTTCATCAACTTTGATTCCAAGCTCATCTGCGATAGCATCCATGATCAGCTCTAACTTGATGCTCTCGCTCATTGCCTCGTTCCAGTACTCTTCCATTTCTGCTACGGTCTTACCATAGTAATCACTTAAGTATGCCTCAAGCTGGCTCTCGTCTCCACCACAGTTTACCTGAATGTACTGGTTCTTATAATCACCAACTCTTGCAGCCAGATAGTCCTCTGGAATCTCTACGGTACAGTTCTCAATGAGATAATCCTGAACAGCCAGATAAGTATCACGCTCTTTATTATAAGTAGCGGAAGACTCCATATAATCACGAATCTCTGCATACATATCCTCTACGGTATCCACCTCGAACTGCTCCTTAGCAAAAGCATCGTCTACTTCATCAATGGTCATTTCCTTCTGAATGGAATTCACTGTAAATGTAAACACAACTTCCTTTCCAGCCAGCTCTGTATTACCGTAAGTCTCTGGGAATGTCACATTTGCTTCGATAACATCACCAACAGATGCACCCTTTAACGCATCAGTAAATCCGTCAATATAACCACTACCTGTCACAGAACAGTTATTGTACACATCAATTTCCTGATGCTCTGCACTTCCACCAGTAAATGCTACGCCATCTAATGTTCCTACATAATCCACATCTACAATATCGCCTTCGCTGATGGTGGTCTTATCTGGGTCCTCTGTATAGTATGGTCCATAGGCATCAAACATCTGCTGGAAATATTCCTTTACAGCCTCATCTGTCACATCATATTCTCCTGTGATAGTGACCTCAATTGCATTGTAATCACACAATTCTACATAATCGCTGCCCTTTAAATCAAAGGCACTACTAGCGCTTACTACGCTCTCTGTGTCTGTCACTCCTGCTTCGGTGGACGCTGCGATCTCAGTTCCTTCTGCTGTGCTACCTTCATCAGAACCACATGCAGCAGCTGTCATCATCATAGTCATTCCAAGCATTAACGCTACTATTCTCTTTTTCATTTCTTTTACCTCTCTGTTCCCTCAAAAAAACACTTTTCTGTCCAACTGTACCAATATACCACAGTTCTTTTTAAAATGAAAGCAATCCACAGAAGTTTCACAATTATTCCAAATACTCAATTGCTTTTTTGGCAAATAAATGCTACAATTAAATGCGAATTTGATTTTTAGGAGGACTTTTTACATGAACACTCTTTCTATTGTGTTATTGGTTATTTTAGCCGTCATGATTGTCGGCCTTATTGTTTTATATTTCCTTGGCAAGAAGGCTCAGAAAAAGAAGGAAGAACAGGATGCACAGCTCGCAGCCAACGCCCAGACCATTCCGATGTTGATCATTGATAAAAAGCGAATGCGTATCACTGAGTCTGGACTTCCACAGGCAGTCATCGATCAGACACCAAAGCTTATGCGCCGTTCCAAGCTTCCAATCGTAAAGGCTAAGGTCGGTCCTAAGGTAATGTCACTGATTGCTGATGAGGCTGTTTTCGATCTCATTCCAGTGAAAAAGGAAGTAAAAGCTACTGTCAGTGGTATCTACATCACCAAGGTAACTGGTGTCAGAGGTTCACTTGAGAAGCCAGAAGGCAAGAAGGGCTTTAGAGCACGCATGAAAGACAAGCTTGACAAGACCAATGCTAAGCTTGAGCAGGAGAAGCAGGAATTAGACAAGGAAAAGAAGAATAAGAAGAAAAAGTAATTCTTCATAACATGAAAATGCAGGAGATTTTAGATTTTAAAATCTCCTGCATTTTTTGATTTCACATTCATCTTGATCTTACAGTCTGCCATATGTTCATAATTGACTTCCAGTGCATAATCCACTGTCACATGAATATCCTGCTCTGTCTCCTCCATCTCGATCTTAGTCGCCTCAATACCAATTAGAAGGCTACCATATGGAGTATAGTAATAAGTCACATTCTTCTTATTCTTCTCGAACATCATATGCACATTGACAGCTCCCCGCTTTGTGATATCCATAAAGCCATCGGAAAGCTTAATGATATTCTTCGTTGTCTCTTCAAATCCTTCCATTACCTCATCATAAATGATGTAATGCTTGCCATTCTTTTTATAGTAATCGCCGGAGGTAATCACCTCCACAGGCTCATTATCCAATTCTTCGGCATACTGCAATCCACTGATGGACACTAATACTTCTTTTGTCATCTTGCACTCCTGAATCATTACAAAGAAATTTACATTTACATCATCACATATTAACTTTTTTCTCAGAAATAATCAAGCAATTCTTGCAGAATCTCTCGATTCTCTCACCCCTTTATTGAATCAGATCATTTAGGAAACTAAGATACTTACATTGGACTTCATAGTCTCCCTTTGAAAATACCTCCTCGTATTCCTCCTCCGACAGTACCTCCTTTAGTGCCTCCTTGGCATCCTCATCCACCACCTCGTATACACTTCCAGAAAAGCACATATTGGGGTACATGACGCACCACCAGTTCTTGCCTGCTCCATCTCCTATGACCACCTCAAGAGCTTCATACTCCCCCGCCGGGAAGGTATAATCGCCGTAGGTTTTCACAGGGAAATCCACATCTCCTATGTAGGCACAGACTTCATAATCATAGCCTTCCTCTGCAATGACCTCTTTTGCCGTCTCCTCGATCTCGCAAAGCTGTTCCGTGACTATGGCTTCGCTATCCTCCCTGTTACTGGCAACTGCCAACACCTGCGCCATCTCTTCTCCCACAGCATCCCTGACCTTGAGTTTTAATGCCTGATCCTCCGTAGAATCACTGTTGGCGATCACATGAAAACGCAATACCTTCTCTGCAATGCTTTCCTGCATCTGCTGCTTTCTCTCATACTGTAATCCCAGCACTCCTGCCAGCATCAAATTCATTCCCACTAATATGTACCATACTATTTTTCTTTTTTTCATTGCCGCTCCATTTCTAAGTCAGGCTCCTTGCCAGAACCTGATTCTTAGAAAACTATTCCCATATTTGGGAGTACTTATTCATTTATCAAAAAAATTTACAAGCTGACCCAATCAACCTTCACATTGTATACAATATCCATATCCTGTTCATAACTCAGCGCATTATTTTTATATTCCATATACCAGTCCCTGCGAATCCCCCCCAGTTTCCGATAGCTATTCGACACATCCACCTGTTGTTCCCGAAGCGCCCTTGTTGCCCTATCATTAAAATATTGCCGAAGCTCCTTCTCCAACACACTGGTGTCTTCCTGCGCCATAGCGCCCCCTCGATTCATCACCTTTCCACTGCAATGCACATTCACCACGATACTTCGACCTTCCTCTGATTCCGCAAAATCCACCTCATTGTGAGCATCAAACAGAGAGACCACTGCCCCATTCTCCATGACCAGACTGTAATCCTCCACCTGATTTTCAGTAAAATAAGAGAGCAATGCCGTCTCCCCATCCACGCCGCCTGCCGGCTCTCCCCGCTTCCAGACATAATACTGGTCGATTAACAGCTTATCCCCATCCTGACTGACATAGGGTATGAGCAAGGTTTCTGTTCGGTTCTCATCCTCCTGATAGAGCATCCCCAGCGTAGGATATGCCTGCTTTCTGATCTGAGATACATTTTCAAACTGCTCCTCCAGATAATCCCCCACGGATTCCCCCAGCACATCCTGCATAGCTAGAATTCCCTCGGCATTATCCGCCACCACCACGTAGGTATTTCTCGGCATCTCATTCTGCTCCTCCAACAGCGCCAGAAGCTCCTCCATGCCGGACTCATTTTCTATAAATTCCCGGCTTATGATCATCACCTTCAAATGATTGTAATCAATCATCCGATTCCCGGCGCTCTGTACGTCCAAAAATCTCTGCGTAAAATCCTCGGTATCCTGTATCGCGATCTCAATAGGGAAATCCCGATCTTCCAGTTCCGCTGTATTACAGCCTGTCATGACGCTCCCCATCAGCAGCACAACGACAAATCCGCCAATCCCCCTTGCAACTCGCTTTGCATCTTTCCTCTCAGAAAAACACTTTATCAGCACTAATAGCAAGGGCACAATCACCAGAAAAGGAGTCCCAATATACCACAGGAACTTTTCACACAGTTCCAGACAGGCAGCACTTTTATAAATGCAACAAGCGATTCCATATGCCATCAAAATAGACACTCCCGATGTGATGAGCACCTTCTTTTTTCCCTTTGCAATATCAAGAAAGCCTCCCAGCAGCTGCGTCAAAGCATTTCCCCCATAAAAAACACAGCTATTTAAAAGGGCATACAGGGTAAAAAACCATACTGCAAACATGAAAGCATCGGTACGTTTCAAGAACCCACCGGAGATTTTTACCGTACTCATCAATGTCACCGCCGCATACTCCAACGTGCCAAGCGCCTTCGCCCCAAAGATTCCAAGCAGCACCAGATACAATACTCCATGCACGCCCCCAGCAAACACCACCGCAAGCCTCCCCGCCTTAAGCAGTTGCTTCTTTTTCTCCACGTATTCCCCCATAAACAAGATGAGAAAGACCACCGCCAGACAGAGAAAGACATAGTAGCTTCCTTCAAAAACTCCCACTCCCTCCGCGACAAATACCGGAGTCCAATAATCCACCCTTATCTCATCCAACGCAAAGAACAGCATAAGAAATAGCGGAATAATCAGAAACCAAAATAGCATCTCATACACTCTGGCTCTCCCCTCAATGCCGCCCCATACTCCGTATGCTGTCAACGCCATCAACACCGTTAACACCAGATAAAAGGATTCCTCCCGAAGCAGATCATGAAGCACCACATCCGAAAAAATGTATGCCGTATAGCCCGCCAATATCATCAAGTACAAAAAGTAACATACCCCCACAAGCTTCCCCAGAACTTTTCCCAGTTTCTCTTCCAGATAAGCCGTAAAGGTAGTCTTCATATCCGTCACGATGACTCCAAGTAATTTCAGATAGAGCAGGCAAGCCACCACACCGATACCGATGCAAAAGATTCCGTCCCTGCCCGCAGCTTTTCCCAATACGGTAGGCACCAAAAGTGTACTAAGCCCTAGCAGATCATATGTCAGCAGCCTAAATGCCTGTCGCCCGGATATCCTGTTATTTTCAGAAAACATAATCCCATCCTTTCTTTTCCCGCTTTTATTTCTCTCCCCGTTTCATCAAAAACTTCTGTTTCTATTTCTCTTCCCTTCTTATCCGCAGCTTCCGTTTCTATTTCTCTTCCCTTCTTATCCGCAGCTTCCGCTTCTGTTCCTTTCTGGCGTAAATTGGACGCATCTGAATTTTCCGAATCGGAATTCTCCACAGAAAATCTCTCTCATCCTCATAATCGTTCAAGTCTGCTCCCACAAAGGGCATCAGATACGGAATCCCAAAGCTCTTAAGCTGTGATAAATGAATCCACACCGCAAGCAATCCCACCAGTAATCCAAAGAATCCCAGCCATGCACAGATGGCGATAAATGCAAATTTTAGCAAACGGAATGCTGTGGCAAATTCCTCATTCGGTATGGCAAAGGAGCAAAGCGCCGTAAAGGAAATCACGATTACTACGATAGGACTTACCAGATTTGCTTCCACAGCAGCCTGTCCGATAATAAGTCCACCCACAATACCTATGGTGTTGCCCATGGCTCCCGGCAGCCGCACTCCCGCTTCCCGCAACAATTCAAAGGATAGCTCCATAATAAGCACCTCGATCACCGCCGGAAACGGCACGCCTTTTCTGGCATCCGCAAAGGATAATAACAGCGTAGTGGGCAAGATCTGCGTATGAAAATTTGTTACTGCAAGGTATAGCCCCGGCAATGTCATTGCCAAAAAAGATGCCACATACCGCAATAATCTCCCAAAGCTGGCAATCTCCCACCTGTTATAATAATCGTCGCTGGTACGGATAAAGGAGTTATAATCCGTAGGCAGTAGCAGTGCAATAGGTGAATTATCCGACATCAGCACCACCCTGCCCTCCAAAATAGACATGGCAGCTCGGTCTGGTCGTTGTGTCGTCTGAAACTGTGGGAACGGGGAATACCATTTTTCCTCCGCCAACTGCTCGACCACACCACTGTCTAGCACCCCATCTATCTCAAAGCCTTCCAGACGCCGCTCGATTTCCTGCAACAATCCGGGATAAGCCAATTCCTCCATATACACCAGATATACCATGGTCTTAGACCGCACACCCAGAGTCTTTTGCTTGACCTTGACCTGCGGTGACCGGATACGTTTACGAATCAACGCCGCATTCTGCTTGACCGAATCCGTAAAACCTTCATTAGAACCACGCACCACCTTCTCAGAATCTGCCTCGTTGACTCCCATATTCGGATAGCCGTCATCCGGTATCTTCACTGCCTTGTCAAAGCCATCCACAAAAAGGATTGCCTCTCCTGTCAGAAGTCCATCCCCAGCCTCCTCGATGCTCTCAAAATAAGTAGCATCCGAAATTCCAAGAGCATTCTCCTTAAGCGCAGTGATAATCTCCTCCCGACTTAGGCTCCGTAAGTACTTCAGCACCTCAAGCAGCGCAGAATTTCCCATATCCACCGCCACCTCGATAAACGTCAGGTAGCAGGACACATCATTCTCAATACCTATGTTCATCTGCTTCTTCTTGATGTCAGCGCAGGTGTGGAATAATACCTCCATCTGCGCGATGTTATCCGTTAGGTTCTTACTGATTGCAGTCTTTTTTACCATAGTAACTTCACCTCCATCGATTCCCATTTACGTCTCTATTTTTTATATTGTTGCAGTAGAACATCTTTGCATTTCCCAGAATTCGTATTATGCGAAATTCAGAAAAATGGTCTTTCCTTGAAGCAGAACACTGCGGATTCATTGGAGCAAAATTCGAGAATCCCTTTGCTTCTGCTTCTGGAATTGAATGTCGTGTCTCTTTGAATGGTAGACAATTCGCAAAAAAAGTCCGCCTGTGAAAGACATTGAATCGATCGCTTCCTATTGCTCAGGAACCCGCCAAGTGCTGCACGAAAACGCTCCAAAATGTCTTTCGTCAGGCGGACTTTTTCCAGAATTGCTCTAACTTTCAAAAGACATGACTCATCGCAAATTTCAGAAGCGGAAGCATTAGCGATTCCGAATTTTGCGCTCTGAATCAGAAGTGTCTGCTTACAAGAAAAGACAATTATTGTGACAACTTCATGTAATACGAATTCTGGAAATATTGAATCATATTATTCTGCGACAATATAAAAAATAGAGATGGCAATGTGCCATCTCTGTTATTTTGTTCCATTTTACGGAAATTATTCACCTATTCCTGCTCTCTGATCATCTCTTTTACCGCAGTCGCCTGATTTACCACATGCTTATGCATGGCAGAGGTGACCATCTCCTTATCCTTTATGGAAAGCCCCTCCACGATCTCGCTGTGTTCCTTTATCAGTACGGAATAGTTCTTCTCGTCCTTTAAATATTCCAGACGATAGCGATACATCTGCTCTCGTAAGTTATTGAGCATGTTTACCAGCTTAGGATTACCCGTTGCTTCATATATAATGTCATGGAAATGTACATCTGCTTCTGCAATCTTCTTTACGTCTCCAGTCTTCGTATATTCCTCGAACTCGTGCATGGTATGTCTCAGTTCGTCTAACTCTTCCTTTGATATCTGCTCGCAGGCTATGGACGCCGCCAATTCATCCAGAGCATCACGGATCTGTAAGACATCCTGCATATCCTTCTCTGTCATCTTGGCAACCTCAGCTCCCTTTCTCGGAATCGTCACCGCAAGTCCCTCCTGCTCTAACATTCGGATTGCCTCGCGAATCGGAGTACGGCTGACTCCAAGCTTTGCTGCAAGCTGAAGCTCCATTAGTCTTTCCCCCGGCTTTAATTCGCCCTTTAAAATCGCTTCTCTCAATGTATTAAAAACCACGTCTCGCAGTGGCAGATATGCATTCATATTTAATGTCAAATCGTTTGTCATCTTTTCCTCATTTCTGTGTTTTCTCGGCTCTGTTTTGCTTCGCAGTGCACATCCGGTTTCCCCGCTCTGTTTTACAGTGCTCGCTCGATTCCACTCTGTGGAACCGAGCTGTCGGGCATTCGCCCTATCAGCTTCTCTTCGCAGTGCTCGCTCGATTCCACTCCGCGGAACCGAGCTGTCGGGCATTCGCCCTATCAGCCCTCAACAGAACATCGATACACGTGCAAGCACGTATCAATGTTCTGTTGAGAGCTGGCACTGCTCATTGCTATCGCACATTGTTATAAATACTGGTCAGATATACCTGCTTTGCAAGTCCTGATTCCCGCATGGCTTCGTATGCCTCCGCCGCAGTATCCTCATCCTCAAATAAGCCAAAGACGGTAGGACCGCTTCCGCTCATCATGGAATTTACTGCCCCATGCTCCATCATATGCTCCTTAATCTGTGCTATTACTGGATAATTAGGAATCGTCACAGTCTCTAACACATTTCCCATATCAGCCGCAATTGCTTGCAGATTCTTCGCCTTGATATCAGCCACCAAACGGTCGATATCTGGGTGTTTGGTCTGTTCGTTCAGCTTGAGATTCTCATAAACGAACTTCGTGGACACGCTGATAGCTGGCTTTGCGATCAATACTGGGCACTTCACCATCGGTGGCAATGCTGTCAGTTCTTCACCGATTCCCTCTGCCAGTGCTGTGCCACGCATGATGCAATAAGGTACATCCGCACCTAGCTTCACGCCGCGCTTCATCAAGTCCTCTTTTGATAAGCCAAGATCAAAGATGCGGTTCATTCCATAGAGCACTGCAGCTCCATCTGTACTTCCTCCCGCCATACCAGCAGCCACTGGAATATGCTTGTGAAGCTTCACATCGATACCATCCTTGATCTGAAACTCATCCTTCAACAACTGTGCCGCCTTATATACCAGATTATTCTCATTAGTCGGTAAAAATGGCAAGTTCGTAGACATTGTGATCTTGCCTGATGTATTTCTAGTAATCTCTAGACGGTCAAATAAGTGGATGGTCTGCATTACCATACGTACTTCATGGTAACCATCCTCTCTCTTTCGCACTACGTCCAATCCGAGATTAATCTTTGCCAATGCTTTTACAGAAATATTCTTCATAGTTCTCCTCGCATCCACGCAATATAACGCGCAGTACTTACTATTTTGTACTCAAAATGTATTTTGTATACAATATGCATAATATCATTTCTTACCCAAAAGGTCAATTCCCTCACTCCCCTTTTACTATACTATTTTTCTCATTTTCTCTAAAGAATCCATGACTTTTGGCCGATATTACATATAAGAATAGATGGCTTTTTTTGCCACCCGCTATTTTCATATAGTAGTCAGGCACGGATGCCGACGGTGCGCTCCGAAGGGACGCAAGCAACACTATACACAATCCAAAGGAATGGAGGAATGAATCATGGCAATTAATTCTGTAAACAGCGTAACTACACAGCAGACCTATACTACACCTACTACTGATACGGTAGAGAAGGTCACTGATAACACAAAGGACACCGCCAAGACTGATACTGGTGTCGTATACGAGAAGAGTTCTGAGACATCAAGTGATACTGTTACCAAGAAGACCGATTACGCACTCATTGAGAAGTTAAAGGCTGACGCAGAGCAGCGTACCGCACAGCTTCGCAGTCTGGTCGAGAAGATGATGACCAAGCAGGGCGTTGCTATCGGAACAGCAGATTCTATGTGGAGCTTCCTTGCGAAGGGTGATTTCACCGTAGACGCTGAGACACAGGCTCAGGCACAGGCAGACATCGCTGAGGATGGTTATTGGGGCGTAGAGCAGACTTCCGATCGTATCCTTGACTTTGCAAAGGCACTTTCTGGAAATGATCCTGAGAAGGCAGACCTCTTATTAGATGCTTTCAAGCAGGGATTTGAGGAAGCTACCAAGACTTGGGGCGATGAACTTCCAGAGATTTCACAGCGTACTTATGATGCTGTTCTCGAGAAGTTCGAGCAGTGGAAGAACGGAGATGCAGTTGCAGAAGCCGCACAGACACAGGCTTAAGATTATTTTTGAATAACAGAATGGGACGTCTTACGACGTCCCATTTTTTTTGCAATAGGAAATTACTTCCTATTGCATAGTTTCATTCTTATTTCTCAGCTAAAAGCTTCTCAAGGCTGGCAAGCTTTACACAAATTACGAAAATCTGTGCTGCAATTGTCAGATCCTCCAAAGATGGATAGGATGGTGAAATACGGATGACAGAATCCTTAGGGTCTTTTCCATATGGGAAAGGTGCTCCTGCTGATGTCATCACAACACCTGCTTTCTTTGCCTTTGCTACTACACTCTTTGCACATCCTTCTAAGGTCTCATATGTGATGAAGTAACCACCCTTTGGGCTATACCAGCTACCAACACCGAGATCCTTTAACTCTGTATCAAATAAGTCTAAGATCATCTCGAACTTAGGACGTAAGGAAGCTGCATGCTTTCTCATATGCTCTGTGATACCGTGAACGTCCTTAAAGAATCTTACATGACGGAGCTGATTTACCTTGTCATGTCCGATGGTCTGAATCTTTAACTGCTTCTTGATATCCTCTAAGTTATTTGCAGATGTTGCAATTGCAGCTACACCAGAACCTGGGAAGCTAATCTTACTGGTAGAACAGAACTTGTATACTAAGTCTGGGTTCCCAGCTCTCTTACACTCTGCCAGAATCTCGATCAAGTGATCCTGATCCATATCATATAAATGATGTACGCAGTATGCGTTATCCCAGTAAATACGGAAGTCCTTTGCTGCTGGCTTTAATCTAGCAAAACGACGTACAGTCTCGTCAGAGTATGTGATACCCTGTGGGTTGGAATACTTAGGTACACACCAGATACCCTTGATTGCATCATCCTTGCTTACTAACTCCTCGACCATATCCATATCTGGACCAGTTGGAAGCATTGGGATGTTGATCATCTCGATACCAAAGTACTCTGTAATTGCAAAATGTCTGTCATATCCAGGAACTGGACATAAGAACTTTACCTTATCTAACTTACACCATGGAGTGTTACCCATAACTCCGTGGGTCATGGAACGTGAAATCGTATCATACATGATGTTCAAGCTGGAATTACCATAGATAATGATATTGTCTGGGTTACACTCCATCATGTCACCAATTAATATCTTTGCCTCGTTGATACCATCCAGCACACCATAGTTACGGCAGTCTGTTCCGTCTTCACAGGCAAGATCTGTGTAAGAAGCCAGTACATCCATCATTCCCATAGACAGATCCAACTGCTCCTGAGATGGCTTTCCTCTGGACATATCAAGCTGCAAGCCTCTCTGCTGGAATTTTTTGTATTCCGCTTCTAAAGACTCCTTTTCCTTCAGTAATTCTTCTTTGGTCATCTCCTGATAAGATTGCATGTTTCTTTCCTCCTAATTGCTTGTATATACCTTTTATTCTTTATCTAAAACAGATGGCTATATTGCTCATCCGGCTTATTCTGTTACATTTCCTTTGATCTTGCGGAAATATTCCTGAATATTTTTCTCATATCCATTGTCACTTGGATGATAAAACTTTCTATCTGTCAGTCCATCCGGCAGATACTGCTGCTCCACATAGTGATTCGGATAGGCATGTGCATATTTGTATCCTACTCCGTGTCCTAGCTTTTCTGATGCCTTATAGTGGGCATCCTGCAAATGTACTGGTATCGGTGCTGTCATAGTATTCTTGACCGCGTCCATTGCTTCGCTGATGGCTGATATCGCCGAATCACTCTTCGGTGCACTCGCCACATAGGTGACTGCCTGTGCCAAGATAATCTGCGCCTCCGGCATACCAATCCGCTCTACTGCCTGTGCCGCCGATGTAGCGACTACCAGAGCCATGGGATCTGCATTGCTGACATCCTCCGCCGCACAGATCATAATCCTTCTGGCAATGAACTTGATATCCTCTCCTGCATAAAGCATCCGCGCCAAATAGTATACCGCGGCATCTGGATCCGATCCACGCATACTTTTAATAAATGCGGATATGGTATCATAATGATTATCTCCAGATTTGTCATACTTTACCACACGCTTTTGAATACATTCACTTGCCACCGCAAGGGTAATATGTATCTTACCATCCTCACTGCGCTCTGTGGTAAGAACGCCTAGCTCGATTGCCGTAAGAGCTGCTCTCGCATCTCCGTTGGACATGTCTGCCAAGAACTCAAGAGCTTCCTCATCAATCTCGGCATTATAAGCGCCAAGTCCCTTTTCCTTATCCTGCACTGCACGAAGAATCAATGTCTTCACATCGTCCTTGGATAAGTTCTTAAGCTCGAAGATAATCGATCGTGATAACAGAGCTCCGTTCACCTCAAAGTATGGGTTCTCAGTGGTAGCTCCAATCAAGATCACCGTTCCGTCCTCCACAAATGGAAGCAGGTAATCCTGCTGCCCCTTGTTAAAGCGGTGAATCTCATCGATGAACAGAATCGTCTTCTTGCCATACATCCCCTGATTATTCTTCGCCTGGGTGATGACCTCCTCCATATCCTTCTTACCCGCAGAGGTGGCATTGATCTGCAAGAACTCTGCGCTGGTGGTATTGGCAATCACCTTTGCCAGCGTGGTCTTACCAGTTCCCGGAGGACCATACAGGATGATAGAGCTGAGCTTATCCGCCTTGATTGCACGATACAACAACTTATCCTTTCCTATGATATGCTGTTGTCCCACCATCTCATCCAGTGTCGTAGGTCTGAGCCTTGACGCCAGAGGGGATTCTGACTCCTTATTCTGTTCTCTCATATACTCGAATAAATCCATATGAAAAACCTGCCTTTTGATGTACTTCTATGTCATGATATTGCCACTGTCCGCTAGGCAAATATACTCATTATATATTGTCTTTCTCGCGCGGACATTTGACCATTTTGAATTTTTCAAAATTAAATCCTGCATTTTCATCTCGTATTTTTGATGATAATTGGATTTTCTATGACGAATATGACAGATTCTCTATCCGAAACTTCATTCCAGTTACTACCATACATGAAATAAAGCTTTTTTACAAGTAATATTCTGCATTTTCGCCATTCTGCATGATTTTACAAAAAAATCATTTCGTCTACTGTAACAAATTGATAACTTCATCATAACCAAGGGCTTTATTTAATATAACAACCTCTGCCAGCTCTCCACTGAAAGCGTCATCCGCAATGGCAATCGCTCCACCCGCCAGCTCCTGATTCAGATTTTCCTCATCATAATAGGATGCACACAGTTCTCCGTCCAGATACAGCTTTAACATACCATTTGCCTCCCGGACTGCTGTGATGGTATGTGCCTCGCCATCGTTTACCTTACCTACAACAACGGTCTCGGTCTGTGTTGGCACGTATGCCTCTGTACCATAAACTCCGTATGCCTTCTGTGTAACAGTCGTGATGCTCTCCTGAGAAGTCAGTGTCGCATCTCCCACCATAAACTGTACATAGCCATCTTGGTCAATGGACAGCTTCACATCGTCACCGGCAGTCACCAGATCCACGCTGGAACTTACCGTCTGTACACCAGTGCTGATAGTAAATGCTCCACTGCCACTCAATTCATTGTCCGTCAGAACTTCATAACTCTGATCCATATTTTCCATCCATGTTATACCCGTAGCGGTATCATGGGACACCTGAATATCATTTGCATCCTTCAAGTTACTTGCATCTGTGACCCGAACAATGGCATTATCTTCTCCACAGCAAATGACTGTGGTATGAGCTTCCTGTGCATTTCCATTCATATCTCGCACACACACACTCACTTCCTTTGAGCCTGCCAGACTATCCTCCGTCTGTAATACAACGGTTCGATAATCTGCCTGAAGTGATGCAGTGGTCTGAACATCGTCGATTGCGGCTGTATCCAAATATACACGCTCGCTGAACTTAACTATAATTTGATTTGCTCCCTCTGAACGAGCTGAAACTATCGTTGGTGCTTCGGCATCTACCAAGCCATACTGATAAATAATGGTCTGGTGTGGCTCAAGCTCTACGGTGATTGTATCGCCATAGGTCAATTCACCCAAATCCTTTTCCTCATAAGGATGCACCTGATATCCTCTAGCTCCCGTCAACTCCTTGCTGGCGCCAATGGTACCATCTACATTCAGCGTGTATGTCTGAGGCTCATCCAATGGATTGGTAAATGAAATGATACCCTGATTTCCCAGAAAACAGGAATATCCATATACGCCTTCCGCCGGATCATTTCCAAAATACTTGGCATTCTTTAATACCTCATGATTGTCCTCTGCCCATGTGAGAGCATCCGCCGCGATTTGCCAATATTCATCATTCATAATAGACGGTGAGAAATACACCTCCCACAACGCCGTACCTCGCATCGCATTGGTAAAGAGGTATTCACGGAAGACCTCCGGTGTTGCATTACTTTCGTCTGACACCGCATAAATCGGATCATGGTTATACACATGTCCCAAAGGGAACTGGATCTGTCGCTGATTGCTGAACTGGTTGTAATACACCTGATCCCGATAGTAAATCTTCTGCTGATGACGTTCACCCGTTCCAAGCATTGCAGTGTCGTCCCCCATGTTCAACCATACCGTATTCACCCACTGAAGAATCCAAGGGCTTAAGACCGTACCAGTTGTTGCATTGATGAACAGTTCCTTTCCCTCTGCTTGATTACTAGTTCTTACCTCTTCAAACAAAGCAATCCACTTCTCCCACATATCAGATGCATAATACATGTCACAATATCCGCCTGTCATATGTCCATGATTCGGATTGATACATGTACTTCCAAAACCATCTAATTTCCAATAGGTAACATCATATCTAGTATTATAATCCGTCAAGAGTTCTCCAAGATTGTCCACATATTTATCAGAAGCCACACAGACATAGGATGAAGCCGTGGTGCCGTCACCCACATTTTCTGTCCGCACATAGCCAGTCCCTGAGGCTTCCAAAAACTGTGAAAAAGACTTGTCATAGTTATATCCACCCTGAGGTCCCAGCCACATACCATAGGTAGACTGCAGCTTACCAGCTAGTGCACTGGAGGTATACATCTCATTCGGAAACTTAGCATTAATCTCCCAAAAGCCAGTGGCATTCTCAGTCGTCCCCTGATTCGTCCCCGGTGTCGTCTCATAGACTCCGTCATAATAATTATTCCATCCGTCATCCACCACATAACAATCAAGGGGCTCTATGCCATTTTCAGTCAGTCCCTTCTCCACACCAAGAAATGCCGCTTCGATACTCTCATCAGTGATTCCCATTCCATTGTCAAACCATGAGTTATACTGCTTACGGAATTCAGTCGGCGTAGCAATCTCTTCAATGTACTGATAAAAATCCGACTGCACCACCTTTGTATTGGTGTCCCATGCAACACCAATTACATTTGGCCAGGTAACAAACTTTCCATCCGTCGTAAGCTGTCCATCCTCCTCCATGCGAGCAAAACTCTTGCCGCTATAATAGCGAATCTGGGTCGCATTTTCATGACTGATCCATGTGTGAACTGCCGGGAACTCCGAACCCATGAACATACCACCTGCATAGAGCGGCTGTCCAAGGGCAAACATACCCTCATCCCACACATCCTCTGTATTTTCAGAAAGCACGAACCGATCCGTATCAATATAGTCAATTCTCGCCTGCTCCTTATCCGATACCTCTATCTCTAAGAAAGAACGCAGATAAAAATCCTCGTTTCCTAAGACCACCACCTGAGCAATTTCATAGGTGCTGCCGTTCACCTTCAGTGGCTTATAGTAAATCGTCAGCTTCTTGCCATCCTCAAGACTCTCCACTTCTGCATTTTTATAAGTCAATTCGCTGGCTACGATCGTGTCTTTGTCCACATCCGTATTCCCATTTCCTGTATATGAATCCTCGTACAATGTAATCTCTGTACTGGAAAAAGAGTCGTTGGTCGCTCCCACCGCACATGTCTCCTGAACAATACGCACATAGCGGGTGCTGTATGTCTTATCAAAATTGGCATAGACCCGATCACCTATATTATAAATATGATCCTCCCACATAAAGTGAGACAAACATATTCCTGCCCCCTCATGAAGATGATACGACTCGCTGGTGAACTCACCTTCTCCCGCAGGAGTATAGTTGACTCCATCCTCACTCACATACAGCTTAAAGCTTCCCATTGTACCGTCTAAGCCGTTTGCTTCTTCGCAGTCGCCAGACCGCTTATCAATGCTAAAGGAGCTGACCGTCTGCACACTTCCCAAGTCCAGATCCAACACAAACGGGGATTTTTCAGACACGATACCAGTAATCTGTGGATGAATTAAAGTAGATCCATCTATCAGACGTGCCGCCTCACTCTGAGGAATTTCTGTACCATCCGCATTTCGCATGGCAATCTTCCATCCCGTCTTGTCCAACTCACTGGATGGATAATCCTCATCAAACAACCGAATAGCAAAATCCTCGGAACCTTCCTGCATTTCAATAGTCTTGTCCCCATCAATCCGGTGATTTATAATCGCACTTGTATTGATATGCTTATCCTCAATCGCATACTCTCTGGAAAGATATTCATTTCCAATAGAAATGCCTGTGTTAGAAATAGTAACTGTCACAGGCCCCTCATATTCGACTGTTTTATTTCCTATCTGCGTAGCTATACAGATTCCTCCAATGACACAGCACAGCACAAGTATCAATGCCAGAAATGGGCGCAGACCACCCACTGCACCGAATCGTTTCATGTGTTCCTTTATATTTTTCATCCTTCGTATACCACCTAAATATATCGTGTTTGTGTTGCAATTCGCCGCATTGTATGCTCACTTTTGCTTTCGCGTACATTATATCATGCTTTTTTATCCAATGCTATGTGGTTTCGTAAATACACTTTCCTGCTTCAATCAAACAATATCTCATCCACCGTCACAAAGGTATAGCCTTCCTTCTGCAGCGCATCAATAATCTTAAATGCCGCATTCACCGAGGACTCCGAGGCATCGTGCAGCAATATGATATCGTTCTCCTGCACCTTATCTATGACCCGCTTGGCAATTACATCTGAATTGCTGGTCTTCCAATCCAGAGGATCCACATCCCACAATACCTCAATCATCTTCGTATCATAATCCAAATTGCTCTTCCAGCAGCCAAAGGGCGGTCTGATATACTCTGGATACTCCCCCGTAATCTCGTGAATGGCAGTATTGGTCTTATCCACCTGCTCGATTGCCGCAGAATCACACAGATTTTTAAGGTTCACATGCTCATAGGAATGGGTTCCGATCAAGTGCCCATCTGCATAGATATCCGCCACAATATCCGGGTATCTTTCTACTTCTTTTCCCAGCAAAAAAAACGTGGCATGCACACCACGTTCTTTTAATCCCACCAGCAATGTCTGTGTATAATCAGGATTAGGGCCATCATCAAAAGTAATCGCTATCTTCTTGTCCATGGTCTCAACATCCGCCATCGCCTCAACATTTGCCTGTTTCTTTATATTATATGTACCAAATAGCACCAGACACAACACTCCCATCAGTACAGTGACACTCTGCTCTATACGTCTATTTTTCATCAGAAAAAACTTTTTAGGCATCGGCAACTTCTTCGTCCTTACATACTCCATCACTGAAATATATGCATTTTCGTAATTATTCAGTACCTTCATAATTACGATCACTCGTCTAAAAATTTTCGATCCCCATCTTCGTCATAGTAATAATCGTCCTCATCATAATCATCATAATAGCTGCCGTAATAACTATCATAAAGCTCTTCATAATCCATGCCATCTGTTGTTGCCCACAAGCTGCCATACATACAGATTGCCAGCACCAGAGACAAACCTGCCGTTGTGATTCCCGTAATAGCAAAGGCTTTTTCCTTATGCTTCACGAGCTGAACAATTCCAAGAATAATTGCGATAATTCCAGTGATCCAGTTGACACAGGTACAGAACAACAGCAGTGATATAATTCCCAGCACCATGGATGCGATACCTAATCCTCTTCCGTCCCCCTTGCTCTTCGGCTGCGGATTGTTCGGCTGCGGATTGTAGCCTCCGCAGTTCATGTTCGGCTGCGGATTGTAGCCTCCGTAGTTCATGTTCGACTGTCCGCCATTCATCTGTCCGTTGTTTGGCAGTGGCGCATTTCCGCTTATATTTCCATCATAATTCTCTATCATAATTTCCCCTCTATCCCAATGTACATATTTCATTTTCTCGTAAAAAATTTTAGCAAAGCCCCTATTCTTTGACAAGAAAATATTTTATAAACTTCTATCACTCTAGGCTACTGGATGTTCCTCAATATACTGCTCTAGAATCTCTGCTGCCAGTCCCACCAGTTCCTTGCAAGGACGCTTCTTATAATACTCCGCGGTTCTCGCCTCCGGTGTCGGTGCTTCCTTTTTCACCGAAAGTCCTAAAAGCTCACGACAGACGATGGAGCCATTCTCCTTTTCAAAAGCTGCCGCCAGTTCCTGAATCCTCGCGTAATGCTCTGCCTTTTCCTCCTTTGCCTTCGGATCATCGTAGCCATAGAGCACGCCCGCGGTCATGAACATACCAGACACCGCACCACATACCTCACGCAGTCTTCCCATTCCCCCACCAAAGGATGAACTTAAGGCTGCTGCCTTCTTTTTATCGATTCCATGCATATCCTCAAACGCCAAAAAAACGGACTGTGCGCAATTATATCCTTCCTCAAATAATGCCATTGCTTTTTCTTTTCTCATTCTAATCTCCATTCCCGACCTATGCCCATTTGGTGACATAAGCCCCTCAAAATTTCCAATATAAACAATATATAACTTTTTACTTATTTTCACAATGTTTTTGGTATTTTCATGATATAATGACTGCAAGTGAGTCAACATGCTTGCATAATTGACGAGCGACGAATGTTGATCATGTGCTGTTTTTGCACATGATACAATAATCCTATGAAAGGAGCGGAACCATTCGTTCTGATATATTATGAGTACATTAAATCTGACATTACTCACAGACCTTTATGAGCTCACCATGATGCAGGGCTACTTCAAGAATCACACCAACGATGTGGTGGTCTTTGACGCTTTCTACCGCAGCAATCCATGTGATGGGGGTTATTCCATCTGCGCAGGGCTCGCACAGGTCATTGACTATATTGAAAATCTCCACTTTGATGAGGAGGACATCAGCTATCTGCGAAGTCTTAAGATTTTTGATGAGGACTTTTTAGAGTATCTGAGCAACTTCAAATTCTCCGGTGACATCTACGCTGTACCGGAGGGCAGTCTCATCTTTCCAAGGGAGCCGCTGTTAAAAGTCATCGCCCCGATTATGGAGGCACAGTTAGTTGAGACCGCCATCTTAAATATCATCAATCATCAGTCCCTGATCGCCACCAAGGCCGCAAGAGTCTGCTATGCTGCCAAGGGTGACGGTGTCATGGAGTTCGGATTGCGCCGTGCTCAAGGACCAGATGCCGGTGTCTACGGTGCCAGAGCCGCTGTGATCGGTGGCTGTAAGGGAACCTCCAATGTTCTTGCAGGACAGATGTTTGATATTCCTGTGCTGGGAACCCATGCCCATAGCTGGATCATGAGCTTCCCAGATGAATACACTGCTTTCAAGAAATATGCAGAGCTTTATCCATCTGCCTGCATCCTGTTAGCAGATACCTACGACACCTTAAAGTCCGGTATTCCAAATGCGATCCGTGTGTTCACAGAGATGCGGGAAGCAGGTATTCCTCTGACTTATTACGGTGTCCGTTTGGACAGTGGCGATCTCGCTTACCTCTCCAAGCAGGTACGGCGTATGTTCGATGAAGCAGGATTTCCAGACACGGTCATTGCCGCCTCCAATGATCTAGACGAATACCTGATTGAAAGCTTAAAGCTTCAGGGCTCTACCATTACCTCATGGGGCGTTGGCACGAACCTCATTACCGCCAAGGACAACCCTGCTTTTGGTGGTGTGTACAAGCTCGCTGCCATCCAAGCAGAAGATGGAAGCTTCCTGCCTAAGATCAAGCTGTCCGAGAATATCGAAAAAGTCACAAATCCGGGAAATAAGACCTTCTACCGCATTTATGACAATACCACTGGCAAGATCAAAGCGGATCTAATCTGCCTCGCGGATGAAGTCTTTGACGAGAGCAAGGACTTAAAGCTCTTCGACCCGAATGCACCATGGAAAAAGACCAGACTCTCTGGCGGTAGCTACACCATGCGGGAAATGCTAGTTCCTGTCATAAAAAAAGGTGAGACCATATATCAGTCTCCAAGTGTTATGGAAATTCGTGATATCTGTACGAAAGAAAAAGAAACCATCTGGGATGAGACCAAACGTTTTGTAAATCCGCAGGAGATTTATGTGGATCTATCCCAGAGGCTGTATGATTTGAAAACAAGTTTATTGCATCAGATGAACCAGGACGAAAATGATGCCTAAAGCATGATGCAATTTCCTATTGCACAAAAAATGCTGTACATGAAAATATTTGTTTCAAAGACAGATACTTTCTTGTACAGCACTTTTTTATCCTAATGAACTTAGTTAAATCCGACCACCTTCTGGGAAATCTTATAGGCAGCGATGGAAATCTTTCTTCCCCCCTTGCCCGGCAGATTCATGGTATTGCCCATGATTCCAGAACGCAGACGACGGAACAGCTTGGCATCCTTTTCCTTGATGTACTTCCAAAGTTCACGCTTTTTCTGAAGATTCTCCTCCGTGCCGGAGCGAATCAACATGACCGTAGAGACTACTGTGATGATCTCCAGATAGCTGATCATATACTTGCGAAGCTTGCGGTTCTGAATCTTCCACAGATCAAAGGCATCTACCATGATCTTATTCACCTTGATCTGCTGATCGATTCTTCCGATCATGACCTTCTCATTGACGGACTGATCCTCACGTCCAATATAATAACGGTAGAAATCCACATCCATATAATACATATTGCGCACATTTGGCAGTGGCTTATACACATAAATGTTATCCACATAGAACGTGTGCTTCGGCAGTTCTAATCCACACTCTCTCAATAACTTAGTACGGTAAATGACAGAATGCATCAGTATGTACTGCCCCTTATGGAATCTGCAATCATCCCATGTGATCATCTGATCCTTTGGCAGCGCAGAATAACGCATTACCTTCTTGTGCTTTGCGCCTTCCTTCTCGTATACATAGTTCGCAATGAACATATCAAGTGTGGTCTCTCCTCCGGAAAGCTCCTTTAACTTGGCAAGAATCTTGGCGTAGGCATCCTGATCTACCCAGTCATCACTGTCCACTACCTTAAAATACATTCCTGTTGCATTGCGGATTCCTGCATTAACAGCCTCACCATGTCCACCATTCTCCTGATGAATGGCGCGGACGATGCCCGGATACTTCTTCTCATATGCATCTGCAATCTCTGCGGTGCGATCCTTAGAGCCATCATTCACAATAAGGATCTCCACATCCTCACCGCCCGGAAGCAGTGAATTAATGCAATTTTCCATATAAGCTTCTGAATTGTAACACGGAATCGCAAATGTCAGTAATTTCATAATCCTCTCCTCTTATCTCCTGTTCTGTCCTGAACGCACTCTCCTATAAACTATCTGCCAATTCCATAGCCTTCTTGGTCATGGCATCAATATTATAATACTTGTACTCTGCCAATCTACCCAGCAAATGGAAATTCTTAAGTCCTGCTGTCAGGGCACGATACTTCTCGTAAAGTGCCTGATTCTCATCATTTAATATGGCATAATACGGAATCTCCCCTGCCGCTCCTGTGTAGGCAAATGGATATTCCTTTACGATGGTGGTACCATCGGCATCCTGCTGACCAGTTAAGAACTTGAACTCTGTAATTCTCGTAAAATCCTCACTGACCGTATAGTTCACCACAGAATGTCCCTGATAGGACTCTTCATCATAGTGTTCAAAATGAAAATCCAGAGAACGATATGGCAGTCTTCCGAACTTACACTCAAAAAGCTCATCCAAAGCTCCCGTATAGATCACATCTCCCTCAAATGCCTCTCCCTCAAAGAAGATAGCATCCTCTCTGATATCAAGTACATCCTTGCAGTCTATGCCACACTTTACAGTAATATTTGCATGCTCTAACATCTTTTCAAACATTGGCGTAAAACCATCCTTTGGCACACCCTGATACTTATCCTGAAAATAGCGGTTGTCATAGGAAATGAGCACTGGCACACGTCCCGTTACTTCTGGGCTGATCTCCTCTGGCTTCTGTCCCCACTGCTTCATCGTATAACGTAAAAAAACATTCTCATAGACATACTGAGCGATCTCTCTGATATCTGGATCTTCGTTCTCACGAAGCTTCATGATTGGAACCCTGCTGCCCTCACCATATGCAGCGATCAACTTCTGCTCCAATGCATCCGCCTTTTCCTTATCATATACCATATGTAATGTGTTCAAGTTAAATGGTACAGGAATCAGGCTGTCGCCGACCTTTGCCACTACCTCATGGCCAAACATGTACCAATCTGTAAATCTGGACAGATAGGCGTATACCTCCTCCAATCCAGTATGAAAAATATGTGGTCCATAGTTATGGATCAATACTCCATATTCATCCTTTTCATCATAACAGTTTCCACCAATATGATCCCGGCGCTCAACGACCAGAACCTTCTTCCCCTTTTCCTCTGCAAGCTTTCTTGCAGCCACGGCACCAGCAATTCCAGCACCGATGACAATACTATCGTACATTGATAACCTCCATTGTTGTATCAAACATCTTTTTTCATTATATACGGTTTCTAAACATATGCCAAATCATTTTTTCTTAGGATTTTCTAAATTCCACCAAAAAACAATCAAATTCATATTTTTTGAATTTCGGACTTCATTTTGTTCATATTTTATTTACAAAAAACTAATAAACTTGGCATACGCTCTTCATAATTCCATTTTATAGTATATTTAAAGTTAAGACAGCAAGTTAATTCTTATATAAAACTTTTTCATAACTGGCAATTAGATGCCAGAACACCTTGCTTATTAATGCCAAGCAAGGTTCCTCCCAGCAGACAGTGAATTATTTCACTTTCAATACACACAATCTTTTTCATATGAAAAGCCGGTGCTTTAGCACCGGCTCCCTCTTTTTATACACCTTTATTCTTCAAATCGTTCGTTTCCAAGCTTGATGTTCATATATTTTGCATAGGCAGCAAATGCCGCTGGTATGGCGTAGCGAGCGCTGGCATCCTCTGCATCCACGAAGACAAGATCATCCTCTACCTCTTCTGATAGTCCAGCTTCCTCCACCAGAATCGCATATCCCTTCATATGCCACTCGATATGAGAAAAGATATGCTTTGCCTCTGTAAGCTCCTGAATGCGGATCGGCGCATACTGCATCTCCTTTACCTTGGCAAGAACTTCCTCTGATGTGAGACTTCCTTCCAAATTAGGCAACTCGTAGAGTCCCGCCAGAAGTCCCTTTTTCGGGCGCTTTCTTATGGCTACCTTATCTCCATCACGCAGGATAAGCACAGTGCGTTCCTCTATCCTTCTCGCCTTCGCCTTGCTCTTTACTGGAATCTCAGCGATACGTCCTTCTCTCTTAGCCAGACACATCTGATTCCATGGGCACTCCTCACACAGTGGTGCTCCATTGGGAATACAGACCGTAGCCCCTAATTCCATCAATGCCTGATTCAGGGCTCCCGGCATATTTTCCCGTGGCAATTCCTTCCTTAGTTCTGGCGATATCGCAACGTCCTTCATCGCCAAAAGAAGTGCTTCCTCCATCTGTCCCCGGAAGGACTGCTTCATGATATCCGTATCATCCGCAGTGACTCTGGTGATTACCCGCAGTACATTGCCATCCACCGCAGGCACTGATTTTCCATATGCAATGGAAGCGATCGCTCCCGCTGTATAATGACCGATTCCCTTTAACTTTAGCAATTCATTGTAATCCGCAGGAAGCTCCCCGCCGTAGTCCTCCATCACCTGACTTGCAGCCTTTTGCATATTGCGGACGCGATTATAATAACCAAGTCCCTCCCACAGCTTCAGCAATTCATCCTCTGGACACTCCGCCAATGCCTGCACATCCGGCAACGCCTTTGTAAAGCGCTCAAAATATGGCTTTACCGCCTCCACTCTGGTCTGCTGCAACATGATCTCAGATACCCAGACCCGATAAGGTGTAGGCTCCTCCCTCCATGGTAGCACTCTGGCATGTCCCACGAACCAGGATAGCAACGGCTCTATCAGCTGCTTTAATTCAAAGTCTTGTAACATCTCGCCTCCGTCTCTCATCTACTTAATCAAAAGCTTTCCTTAAATTACTGTCAGTGCAGATCGAACTGCTCCACAAATACAGCAATCTTTTTCAGACATTCCCGAATCACATCCTTAGAGTACGCATAGGAACAGCGGATATACCCCTCACCGCAGTTTCCAAAGGCATCTCCCGGAATCACTGCCACCTTCTGCTCCTGCAACAATCGTTGGCAGAACTTCATCGATGTAAGCCCCGTCTCCTTGATGGAAGGGAACACATAAAAAGCTCCCTCCGGCTCTACCACCGACAATCCCATCTCACGGAATCCATCCACTAAAATATGACGTCTCTCATCATATTCCTGACGCATCACAGCAATCTCCTCATCCCGCACCGGACTCTGCAATGCCTCCAATGCCGCGAACTGTGCTGTCGTTCCAGCAGACATTGTGGTGAACTGGTGAATCTTATTCATATGGAAGATCACATCCCTAGGACCTGCTGCCACACCCAGTCTCCATCCTGTCATAGCAAAAGCCTTGGAAAATCCATTTAACACCACACATCTCTCATACATATCTGGCAAAGATGCGATGGATACGTGCTTCTTGCCATAGGTAAGCTCTGCATATATTTCATCGGTGATCACAAAAATATCATGCTCTATCACCACTTCACGGATCGCCTCTAAGTCCTCCCGCTCCATGATCGCTCCTGTCGGATTATTCGGGAAGGAAATGAGAAGCACCTTGGTCTTGTCCGTAATCTTCTCCTCTAATTCTTCCTTGGTCAGTCTAAAATTATTCTTCGCCTGCAATGGAATCGATACTGGAACACCACCACACAGCTCCACACAAGGGATATAGGACACATATGCTGGCTCCACCACCAGCACCTCATCACCCGGATCTACCAAAGTACGCAATGCCAGATCAATTCCCTCACTGGCTCCCATTGTAATCAGAATCTCATCTGCCCTGTCATAATGTAGGTCGAACGTTTCTAAGTAATCTGCCACCGCTGCACGAAGCTCCACGGTTCCACGATTGTCCGTATACTTAGTCTCTGCACGACGAACTGACTCTATGGCCGCCTCTCTGACGTGCTCTGGTGTAGGGAAATCTGGCTCTCCCACTCCAAGGGATAACGCCCCCTCCATGGTATTGGCAATATCGAAGAAATCCTTGATTCCAGAATCTGGCATTTCCTTTACGATTTTTGATATGTAAGACTTATTCTGACCCATAACTTTCTCTCCATGTTACTTATATTACTTTTCTGTACGACTTTACTGTCGCATTCATATCATGAGTTCCATTATACACCTTTCCCGGTAAATGGCATATCCAATTTTTGAATTTGCCATTTTTCCATTCTTAGGGGCTTGGAATTATTAAAATCTATTGACAAATTGTTCAAAAAGCAGTAGTCTATTTATATCATATTGTTAATTTTTTATCAAACAATAGAAGCCCCATTTCAGGAAGGGTTTCTATTAATACCAACGATTCAGGAGGGTTTCAAAAAATGAGTGAATTCAACAACTTAAAACTGGAAATCGCTGATCAGATCGCAGTTCTTGCTATCTCAAGACCTGCTGCACTTAACGCATTAAACAGCGAGACTTTAGACGAATTAAACGTAGCTTTAACAGAGATCGAAGCTATGGATGATGTAAAGGTAGTTATCTTAACTGGCGGTCCTGACAAGAAGGGCAACGAGTTCAAGTCTTTCGTAGCTGGTGCTGATATTTCTGAGATGGTTAACTTCACTGCTGCTGAGGCAAGAGCATTCGGTATGAAGGCTTCTGTTCCATTCTTCAAGTTACAGAACATGCGTCAGGTTACTATCGCTGCTGTTAATGGTTTTGCATTAGGCGGTGGATGTGAGATCGCTATGGCATGTGATATCCGTATCGCAGCAGAGAACGCTTCTTTCGGTCAGCCAGAGACAGGACTTGGAATCATCCCTGGATTCGGTGGTACACAGAGACTTGCTCGTTTAGTTGGTATGGGACGTGCTAAGGAAATGATCTTCACTTGCGATTCTATCGATGCTCAGGAAGCATATCGTATCGGTCTTGTAAATAAGGTAGTTGCTGCTGAGGAGTTAATGGCTACTGCTAAGGCTATGGCTGCTAAGATCATCTCCAAGGGAAGCTACGCTGTATCTATCGCTAAGGCTGCTATCAACAATGGTTATGACATGGATATCCAGAACGCAGTTGAGATGGAGGCTAACCTCTTCGGTATTACCTGCTCTACAAACGATAAGAAGGAAGGTATGTCCGCTTTCTTAGAGAGAAGAGCTGCTAACTTAACAGACTTCTAGGAATACATAAACTATGCAAAAGGGCTGTCGATTGACAGCCCTTTTTTGTGCAATAGGAAATTACATCCTATTGCACAAAAAGCACTACCGTGCATAGCCAACAAGTTGGCATTGGATGCACACCTCGCGGAGAGGAAGATAGTCGAAAACGACACCGCTCGGGCGCGCAAGTGCCAGTCAAGCTGGCACTTTATTTGCTCCATGAGTTGACGTTTTCATCAAAATAGACTACCATATTTATATTAGAATGAACCGACAATAGGATACCATTTCTATTGCTCACGAGGTTTACATAAGGAGGTTCCTGTATGTTCGACAAATTTATAGGATTTATCGGTGCAGGCAATATGGGAAGCGCTATGATCGGTGGTATCTTAAATGCTTCTCTGGCTACTACAAGTCAGATTATTGCCAGTGCCCATTCACCAAAGACCCTGGAGGAGATTCGCAATAAGTTTTCTATTGAGACTACCCTCTCCAATGAAACGGTTGCTGAACGCAGCGATATTCTGTTTCTCGCTGTCAAGCCAAATAAGTTCGATGAAGTGATCCCACAGATTGCTTCACATATCAAGCACGATTGTATCATCGTATCCATCGCTGCCGGCAAGACCATCGCTTCTATCGAGGCCGCTTTTGAAAAGGATATCAAGCTGGTACGTGCTATGCCTAATACCCCTGCCTTGGTAGGCGAGGCTATGACTGCCCTCTGTGGCAACTCCACTGTCACTGACAAAGAGCTGGCCGAGATTCAGGAGATTTTCAATTCCTTCGGCAAATCTGAGGTCGTACCAGAAAGTCTCATTGACGCAGTGGTAGGTGTTTCTGGTTCTTCCCCTGCCTATGTGTATATGTTCATCGAAGCTATGGCAGACGCTGCCGTTGCAGATGGAATGCCACGGGCACAGGCTTACAAGTTCGCTGCCCAGTCCGTATATGGCGCTGCTAAGATGGTTCTTGAGACAGGAAAGCATCCGGGAGAATTAAAGGATGCTGTATGCTCACCGGGCGGCACTACCATTGAAGCGGTTGCAGCTTTAGAGCAGGGCGGCTTGAGAAATACTGTTATCACAGCACAGCGTGCTTGCGCGAAGAAGTCGCACGACATGAGTGCCGGCAAGTAATATTGCTACATAGCCCTTCCAGCTATTCGGAAGTGGTATATTATATATAATGCAAGGAGGACGACATCATGTGGGCTTACGAAAGTGTTTTCTATCAGATTTACCCATTGGGTTTTTGCGGTGCACCTTTTGAAAATGACGGTGTTCCTATGTCACGCATCTTAAAGGTGAATGACTGGATTCCTCATATCAAGAAGCTGGGTGCAGATGCTATTTATTTTTCACCGGTATTCGAGTCCGATACTCACGGTTACAACACCAGAGATTATCGTGTTATTGACACCAGACTTGGAACCAACGAGGATTTTGTACAGGTGTGCCAGAATTTGCACAAGGAAGGCATCCGCGTTGTCTTAGATGGCGTATTCAATCACGTAGGTCGTGGTTTCTGGGCTTTTCAGGACGTTTTAGAGAAGAGATGGGATTCCCCATACAAGGATTGGTTCTTTTTGAATTTTGACGGTAACTCCAACTATAACGATGGCTTATGGTATGAGGGCTGGGAAGGTAATTACGACCTTGTGAAGATCAACCTTCGCAATGAGGAAGTCGTCCAGCATATCTTCGCCTGCATCAAGGGTTGGATTGAAGAATTTGACATTGACGGTCTCCGTCTGGATGTAGCTTACTGTCTCGATCACGATTTTGTCCGCAGACTGCGCAGCTACTGCGACAGCTTAAAGGCTGACTTTTTCCTTGTAGGCGAGACATTACATGGCGACTATAATCAGCTTATGAATGATGAGATGTTACATTCTGTGACCAATTACGAATGTTACAAGGGACTTCATTCCAGCTTCAATTCCATGAATATGTTCGAGATCAACCACTCCCTGCTCCGTCAGTTCGGACCAGAGAATTGGACGCTTTACAGAGGAAAGCATCTGCTCTCCTTCGTAGACAACCATGATGTGACTCGTGTTGCCAGCATCTTAGGCAATGAGAAGCATCTTCCACTCATCTATGCACTTGCTTTTGGTATGCCAGGTATTCCTTGTGTATATTACGGAAGTGAATGGGGCGCTAAGGCGAAGAAGGAAGAAGGCGATCCTGCCCTGCGTGCATGCTTTGAGGCACCAGAATGGAATGAGCTTACCGAATTTATCAGCAAGCTTGCAACGGTCAAGAAAGCTTCCCATGCTTTAAATTACGGCGATTTCCGCTCCGTCCTGCTTACAAATAAGCAGTGTATCTTTGAGCGCAAGACTGATTCCGAGCGTGTTCTCGTGGCAATCAACGCCGATTCTGAAGCTTTTGACGCACACTTTGATGCGGGATGCGGAATGGCTACCGAGCTGATTACCGGAGAGACACATGACTTCGGCGGTGGCAGCAAGTTAGAGCCATATTCAGTGGCAATCTGGAAGATGGAGAAGTAATTTCGGTTTTATACTTGAAATAAGTATAAATTGTATTTTTTATATTTTGTAAGATGGAGATAGGGGCTAACTTTTATGGTTCCAGTCTCCAAACATAAGAGACACTAAGTGTCTGCATACATTTACTTTTAAAGCACAGCACCGTCACACACGCGCCATCCATGGACGCGTCTGTGACTCTCGTTGCCATCCATGGCATCTCGTGCCTGAAAGTGAAGCAGACGCTAAGTGTCTCTAATATTTTCCGAAGTCACCATAAAAGTTAGTCCCTATCTTCCATCATCACAGATTATGAAGAATTCACAATAACTCAACTGATATTTTATACTTATTTCAAAAAACCTCCATTCTATATTCGTGAACCAAATGTCACGTCATATAGAATGGAGGTTTTCATAGTAGCTAAAATACTTTAATTTTTCTTGCCTAATGTCACAGATATGGTCTGCTCCACATATTCTCCCTCGGATGCTCTCTGCAATGTCAGATCTACGGTCTCTCCTGCCTTATAGTACTGCAATCTATTGGACAGTTCTTCCATGGATGTAATCTCTCTTCCGTCAAATCCTGTGATAATATCACCCTTCTTGATGCCAGCCTGCTCTGCAGCAGAACCTGCTGTTACCTGTGCTACATACACACCATTTGGCATGCTATATGTCTGTGATACATCATCTGTCACATCCACACCTGCGATGCCTAAGAATGCACTGTCGGACTCAGATACCTTTTCCTTGGTAATCAGATCCTCGATAATTGGCATTGCTGTGCTGATTGGAATTGCATAACCAATTCCCTCTACGTCCGTATCAGAATACTTTACAGAATTGATACCGATTACCTCGCCGGCTGCATTCAGTAACGCGCCACCACTATTACCCGGATTGATTGCCGCATCTGTCTGAATCAACTCTGCGGTATAGTTGGTATTACTCTCTGAATCTGAAATAGATACCTCACGGTTCAATGCGCTGATACATCCAGTGGTTACAGACTGTCCATATCCCAACGCATTACCAATGGCAATGGAAGACTCTCCCACCTTAAGAGAATCAGAATTACCAAGGGTAGCTACCTTAATATTGCTCATCGTCTCACTCTCAACGCTGTCTCGTGCAACACGAATCACTGCAAGATCTGTGGAAGGATCTGTTCCCTTTACCTCAGCACTGACGGTAGAATCATCACAAAATGTAACGGTAAGACTGCTAGCCCCATCTACCACATGGTTATTCGTTGCAATATAAAGATACTCATCATCCTGACTTACGATGATACCAGAACCACAGCTTGTACTCTCATAGGTCTGTCTTCCGCCCCAAAAGCTCTGCATCTGTGTCTGGCTTACATTCGTGATGGCTACGATTGATGGCATAGCCTCTTCCACGATATCAGACACGCTAGTTGCCACATAAGTGCTGGAAGTGGAGGTAGCCTCTATGCTGCCATCGGAATCCGCCTGCGTCAGCACACTTCTCTCTGCCGCTATTTCCTGTTGGCTCTCTCCAAAGATCACTCCTGAGGCAAGCTGTACCCCCTCAAAGGCAACGCCTGCGACCAATCCAAAGACAAGTGCTAGAGCCGCACATTTAGCAAGCTTGATGCCAAAGCCACCCCGCTTTTTTTCTGGTTTACTTCCTGTATTCGGATTCATCGTGTTTCCACTGGCATTGTTGCTATATGAATAAAAAGAATCCGAAGATTGCGGATTGCCATACTGATTATTGTACTGATTGTTGTACTGATTGTTGTACTGATTGTTATCCATTCTATCTTCCCCTTTCCATGCGATGAACTCTCATCTGCTATCACTTTTATAGCTAAGAGTCTACCGACTAATTGTGTTGGAATTGTGAAGGAAATATCAAAATTCTATGACTTTTCTCTGATGCCCATGTGTTGCATAGAAGCTCTTCGCAGAACGCACATAAAAAGCCTTCCTTACCATCTTACAACTCACGCAGGAACACCCACATCTGCTCCCACAGATTCACTACCCCCATTAATACGATCATTCCATACATCGCATATTGCTTTTTTCGCTCTTTCAGACCGAAAATCATGGCTAACATAATCAGTAAATACAGCAGATCCGTCAAATAATATACCCTCGCTCCGGAAGCGTACATGGTCGGTGAAAAGAACATGATCGCCTCACTTGCAATGCCTGCAAGATACGCCAGCAAAAGTGTGATCTGACACCCAGACGCCCGCCAAATCAATACAAACGTATAGATCAACGCCGCGCCCCACCAGCACATTGCAAAGATAATATTGCTCGTCATATTAACTGCCGCCGGCACCTGCTCAATGCACCCAGTGAGATTCAGATACTGCATTCCCATATCAGAAAGCACGGTGATACCTGCAAATGGCAGTAATGCCGCAACAGTAAATACCCCTGCTAATACAATACATACCCAGTCAGCCACCCGGCGCTCCTTCTTCTGAAACAGCAGCACAATACCCACGATCCAGATACCACAAAGGAATAATTTATTCTCATTTGCAAAGGATGATAACATCCAATGAACTGTGATAAAAATATGCTGTCCCAAAGACATGGTGTCATACTCTGGCATCCACGTAATGACCTCAGTCGCCACACGGATATCATTTCCCGGTGCTAGGAATAAGATAGCAAAAGCCACCACTGTCACCACCGTCTGCACCAGCATAAGTGGATGCACTCTGCGCCACTTGGCAACGCCATAGATTAGTGCTAATACTTCAAATACCAGAAGCACCGCTCCCATCTGCTCGATTGCCATAGACGCAATGATCGTGCAAGGAATCGTATACAAGAACTTACGCCAGTCACATCCCTCCATGGACATGCGGATCTTTCCATCACTTACAGGCTTTTCCTTTGCAAATGCAAAATCAGCAAAAGGCATCAGTGCCCAGATTCCTGCCGTAAAGGACCATGTATAAAAAATCGAGCCATTTACCCAGACTGCTGCATAGCCTAATGTATTGGCACTCATAAGAATGTAGCCTGCCACCGCTGCAATCGCCGCTCCGATTCCCATCTCATAGTAATGCTGTGAGCCACATGCCGGAGTACGCTCCTTCCAGCCAAGCAGACTTCCCTCTGGAACCCGCGCTACCTTTGCCGCAAGACGCAGAATACCAATCGGTAACAGCACTAACATCAACGCATTCACCGGACGCCAGAAATTCAATCCCAGATTAAAGGTAATATAGACCAGTGCCTCCGCTGCCATTCGTCCCACCCAGGTCTCATAGCGCCATCCTAAATACTCAAAAAATCCCATACTATGGGTATATTGATAAAAATAGGCATCGTCGCCATCGGAGTAGCCACTCTGGCTCAACGCCAACAGCGCTCCGACAAACACCAATGCCCAAAATACTCCAAATACATATCTTTTCTTCATAGATACTACTCCACTTCGTCCTCTTCCTTAAGCAGCACGGATTCGATGATGAACTTCGGGCGTTCCTTCGTCTCCATATAAGTCTTGCCAATATACTCCCCGATGATGCCGATTGCAAATAACTGCAATCCTCCCAGCACCCAGATGGAAATAATGATACTTGTCCACCCCGGCACCACATTACCAGAAAAGTAATCCACAAATGCCTTGATCAACATCACCAAGCTGATTACACATACACTCAGTCCACCTACGGTAATCATGCGAATTGGCTTCACCGACAGAGATGTAATACCCTCCAATGCAAAGGTCAGCATCTTTCCAAGAGGATACTTGCTCTTTCCCGCATATCTGACACCGCGCTCATAAGTAACTGTGGTACTTTTGAAGCCTACCATCGGCACAATGCCACGCAAGAAGAGATTGACCTCATCAAAGGACAGCAACGCCTTTGCCGCCCGCTTGCTGAGCAAACGATAGTCTGCATGATTGTAGACGATCTCTGCCCCCAAGAACTTCATCAGCCGATAGAAAAACTGTGCTGTGTTCCTCTTAAAAAAGGAGTCCTTCTTTCTGGAAGAACGCACGCCATAGACCACATCATTTCCTTCATGATACGCATCAATCATGCGATCCATGGCATCAATATCATCCTGCAGATCTGCATCCATGGAAACGATCATGTCAGCATGCTCCACCGCTGCTGTAATTCCCGCCAGAAGTGCATTCTGATGCCCACGATTTCTGGACAAATTCACTCCTGCATAAATAGAACTCTGCTCACACAATTCCTGAATCAAAAACCATGTGGCATCCTTTGATCCATCATTGACAAACATGATACGACTCTTTGCATCAATCTTCTGTTGTTCAATCAGTGCCTCCACCTTTTCCTTCAAACGCTTTGAAGTTTCAGACAGAACCTCCTGCTCATTATAGCAAGGCACTACTATATATAACGTATCACCCATGATTTGCTCTTATCTCCATTTCGTCTGTACTTCCCTACCTCTGGAAATACCACCTACTCTTCGCTCCAGATCCGCTTCCAGTAATCTGGGCTCATCGTATACTTAAGGATGCGCTTTCTGCTAAGCTTACGATAACGCTTTCCCATAAAATATCCTGCATACTTTCCAACACACTGCCAGAACAGATTCCAGATCAGATATGGCTTCCCAATCTGACAGAGATACTTCATCGTACTCTTCACCAGCTTCATCCCCTCCGCCTCGGAGCTTACCTGCTCAAAGATCTCAGGATGATCTGCCTGGGATACCGCCAGATCAAAATTTCGATGAAACTGCTGCGCCACTGTGTAATTGTGGGAATGTATCACATTGGCATCTGCCACATATTCCACTGCATAACCTGCATCCACTGCCTTCGCAGCATAGAACATGTCCTCATTAAATATGGCAGGCGACACGAAGCCCCCTAACTTTACAAAGAGGTCTCTTCGGTAAGCTGCACAGACATCGGAACAGAAGAAGGTCTTAATTCCCATATCCTTGATATCCGCTTTGCTCTTTCTACGGCTCTTATCCGGATAATTAAACTGTCTGGTATATCTTTCCACAATTCCACAGTCTTCATTCGGCAACTGTCTGGCATATGCTACCGCCACAGTGCCCTCCGCATCCTCAGTACTATCCAATGAACGAACCAGATGCTCTACCAGATATTCATCTGCCGGTACAGCATCCTGTGTCATGAACATTACCACGTCCGCATCGGATTGCTCCGCACCTAAGGCTCGGGTAGCACCATGATCAAATTCTGCCTTCTTCACATGAAGCAGGGTATATCTTCCCTCAAAGAATGCTAACGCCTCCTCAATCGGGAACTGCTCAATTGCTGCCTTCCAAAGCGTTTCTTCTGTATTTAAAAGAATAAGCCTATGAACGACAAAGGTCTGCTCCTGCAATTTATGCAGGAGCAGACAAAAGGTATCGTCCGGCTTATAAGTCGGAATTATAATATCAACTTTCATTAATAGCCATCTCCCTGGTGAAAACCAGTGTCATTGATAATCTTCTCGCTGTTGTTCTTTACCGTGTCTGTTGGCTCGTAATTCGTATCATCATAGAGGAACTCATGAAGCTGAACTACGTTAGATTCCAAATCACAAGGTGCAACTACATTACCCTTTGATCCAAGAGTAATTGTATTCTTCTCAAATGGGAAACCTGTGGTCTCACCCAGCTGGTAGTTAAATACCTGTGCTGCCAGTGCGATCAGATCCGCATTCGAGTAGCTTGTCTTGATATCGCCAAATACTTCATCGATCAGACTGTTGATGGTCTTAAGGTCTGAATGCTGTGCCTTATCAACCATAGCTGCAAGTACGATTCTCTGGCGCTCTGCACGCTTGTAATCATCTCCAGCAGTATAACGGATACGGGCATAAGCACATGCCTGTACACCATCTAAGGTATAAGTTCCACCACCTGGCAGATATTCAGAATCCTTCTTGGTCAGCTTAGATATCTCATCCATATATCCCTGCATCAGAACTGCTTCTTCGTCTGTAACAAAGAGCTCAACTCCACCTAACAGGTCTACACATTCTACAACCGCGTTAAAATCAACAGTCACATAATCAGTGATATTAAGATCCAGGTTCTTATTCAGCATGGAAATTGCCTGCTCAGGGCCACCATTTGCATATGCAGAATTACACTTACGGTATGTACTATTACCAATATCCAGATAAGTATCTCGGTATACTGACACCAACTTGACCTCATGGGTCTTATCATTAATGCTAGCAATCATGATAACATCACTATTTCCACTGGAAAGATTACCATTAGAACGATTGTCCAATCCGAACAATGCTATCGTGGTGTAGTTATCCATAATCTCCTGAGATTCCTGTGAAATACCCTCATTCACTTCGATATCGGCTTCATTAAATGAAGTATCCTTCTCAATCTTTGAGAACTTAACAACAATAAACAGTGCGACTGCCAGCAACAGCAATACTAAGATCTCAATTGCGACCAACATAATCTTCTTCTGCTTTTTCTTCTTACGGATTGCTGCTCTCTGCTGCTTTGTCAAAGGCTTTTTTTGTGCTTCTTTGCTCATGAATTTTTCTCCTAATACGCATTTTTATTGATAAAACCCTTGAAAACTGTCAGGAACAGAATCTTGATATCCAGTCCCAGTGTCCAGTTCTCAATGTAATACAAATCATGCTCAATCCTCTTTCGTATCGAGGTATCTCCACGATAACCATTCACCTGTGCCCATCCGGTCATTCCCGGTCGCACCTGATGCTTGATCATATATCTCGGAATCTCCTCGCGGAACTTCTCCACATACTGCGGTCGCTCCGGTCTTGGTCCCACTAGGCTCATATCACCCTTAAGGACGTTAAAGAGCTGCGGAAACTCATCTAAGCTTGTCTTGCGCAGGAATCTCCCCACCTTCGTAACTCTAGGGTCATCCTTCTTCGTCCAGCCCTTCTGCTCTTCCTCTTCCGTTTGCACATACATGGTTCGGAACTTATACATGTGAAACGGCTTATTATGAAGTCCCACTCTCTCCTGACAGAAAATAAGTGGTCCCTTAGATGTCACCTTGACTGCAATCGCGGTAAATAACATTATCGGCGAAAACAGGATAATACAGACAACCGAACCTATGACATCCATACACCGCTTCATGAACGCATTAAATGTGTTGGTAAGCGGTACATAACGTATATTGATAACTGGCAGTCCCAGCAAGTCCTCTGTATATGGTCTTGTAGGAATGATGTTACCATAATCTGGTATGAACTTTGTGTGCACACCGGACTTTTCACACTCTGCCACGATCTTCTCTAACTTATAGTATTCTTCCAGTCCAAGCGTAATCGCAATCTCATCCAGACTGTTCTGGGGCAGGATATAGTTCAGATTCCCTATACTGCCGATTACCTTGACTCCCTTATAGGCTGTTCCTCGGGCAATATTGTCATCCAATACTCCCCGGACATTGTAGCCCCACTGTGGATTCTGCTGTATTCTATCAATGTACTGCTCTGCTGCTCTGGAATATCCCACCAGTAAGATATGCTTGAGATTATATCCCTTTCTACGGAACTTCTGCAGAAAATGACGAATCAAAAGCCGAACGATCTCTTCAAAGACGATATTGACCGCATAAAAGTAAAATACCATCTCACGGGAAACGTTCTTATACTGCGCATCATATGACTGTAACATAAAGAGCAGGGTGAAGAATATCATCAACCCTACCGTATTCGCCATGATAATGTTGGATAACTCCAGACGTCTTCCCTGCACCCGCTTTGCTGTATACAGGTTAAACGCATAATACAACAGGATATACACTGGAATAATCACGACCAGTGCACTCATATAAAACGAAAATGGAAGTACACCTAACTCACGATCCAGAATACCACTCTGAAACTTCAGCCACCATGCAAATACATACGATAGTGCAATTACAAGTATATCGATCAGTACATGCAATCGATTAAAATGCTGCTGATTATCTTTTATCATAATGTTATCCTTTTTCGAAATTTACGTATCATATAGGAATAATGATACAATAATTTCCACAAAAGCACAACTTATTTTTCGCAAAGACTTCGTAACAAATTCTTAATATTTTTTGTATATTCCTTTGATACTCCAACTATTTTACCAATTATCTGTGGCACAAAACACGCAAAATATTCAGCCACAACGTGAATTGAATGCCGATATAATGTCCTAGATTCCGAAGCCTAAAACGCACCTTTGGGCACTTGCGACAGGTAGAAATTCCCTCTCCAATGCCTCTCAGATACTCTTTTACAAATCCCTTTTTTATAAAAAATAAGGTCTTTACCAACACCCCTGCCAGTATCAACGGCAGGTTCAAAATCATCTGTAACAATGGCATGTTCTTATAGATCAGATACATGGTATTACGCGCCGCCAGGAACACCTTTTTCTCATTGTAACGTGTTCCTGTGGTAGCACTTCCCACGTGGTATACCCGCGCATCTGGAATGTAACGGTTGCGGTAACCATAGATCTTTGCACGGTATCCCAGATCCACATCCTCCAGATAGGCAAAATGTGTCTCATCCAAGACACCAATTTTTGCCACCGCCTCTGTCCGGAAAATGGAGGCACCGCCACAGCAGGAAAATACATCCTGCGGCTTATTATAGTCAGCGATTGCCCTTCCCTTTCCTCTGGCAACAGCCCAGCCAAGAGCAGTGTAATAATCTCCCGCATTGTCGATCAATTCCCGATTATGATAATCGATCATCATCGCCCCACAGGAAAATATGTCCTCCGCCTCGCGGATACCAGCAAGCAGATGCTCCACAAAGCCCTCCTCCGCCTCCGTATCGTTGTTCAGAAGAATAAAGTATGGCGTCTTCGTGTGCTTGATACCGATGTTGACTGCACCACAAAATCCAGTGTTCTCCGTCAGTGCAATCTTCTCCATGGCGATCACATCCGACTTTACCTCCACACTTCCATCCGTAGAGCCATTGTCCACCACCAGAAGTAAAAAGTCCTGACATGTCTGACGCTCAAGTGTCTTTATGCAGTTTTCCAAAAGAGTCCTCCCGTTGTAATTCGGGATGATGATCGTTACCTCCGGTGTCTTTGGCATCTCGCCCTCCTATGTTGTTACTTTTGGCTGTTATCCTTCAATGAGTAATTCGGATATACCGCCGAAAAATTCGGGTTATAGTATGGATCTCCATTTTTTAAGATGCCGATCCAATGATTTCTCATATATTCAATTTCTCGCTGGAAGCGCGCCACCTTCTCCTGTGAATCCTCACTTCCTCTGGACTTTGATTCATAATGGTATGCCTCCACCCGTGGCTGGTACACCACCAAAAGACCAAGTGCACGCACCTTAAGGCAAAAGTCCACATCATTAAAAGCGACTGCGAGCTGCTCCTCAAAGCCGCCCACCTGCTCATATACACTGCGCTTTACCATCAAAAGTGCCGCAGTCACCGCACTGTAATCCATGGTAATAGATGCCTTGTGCAGATAGCCACCACGCTCTCTTTTTAGCCCAATGAACATATTCTGACCGATTCCTCTGGCATTTCCACCAATGCCCACCACGATACCTGCATGCTGCACTGTATCGTCTGGATAATAGAGCTTCGCACCAACGATGCCCACTTCCTCTCTCTGACAGGTACCAAGCATCTCTGCAAGCCAATCCTCCGCGATCAGTTCAATATCATTATTCATCAGCACCAGATATTCGCCCTTGGCATGTGCCATACCAAAGTTGTTAAGTCCGGAATAATTAAATCCGTCCTCCCACACTGCCACGCAGATTCTCTGCCCTCCTGCAAGGTTACCCTCGAAGCATTTGTGTCCATCCACCTGACATTCCTGTGGAGCAATGGTCTTATAATATGCAAAAGTCTCTTCACAACTATTATTTTCAACGATGATAATCTCGTAATTCTGATATACAGACTTCTGGATAGAGGCAATACACTTCTGTAAGGACTCCACCTCATCCTTGCTAGGAATTATGATAGATACCAGCAAATTTCCATGATAGGGATAACGCACGGTATAAAATCCCATATCCTTAGAAGCTGTCACTTCGCCCTCCACACCAAGGCGCTTTAGGTGATCCGCAACGGCTCTCTTTCCTGCATCCACCGCATACTGCTTGCTGAATGGATTCTCAGATGTAGATTCCTGATGGCTTCTCCAATGATACAGAATCCGTGGCACATGACCGATTGCCTGTGCCTGTTCCACACAACGCAGAATAAAATCATGATCCTGAGCTCCGTTGTACTCTCCACGGATAGTCCCTACCTTTTCCAACAAGTCTCTTCTCACCAGCAAAAAGTGAGTGATATAGTTATTGGAACGAAGCAGGTCAATGTTGATATCCGGCTTAAGATGTGGCTGGAAATGGACTTTTCCCTCCATATCCACCTTATCCTCATCGGTGTAGATCATGTCATAGTCCGCCTTTGCATTGACTCCGCAAAGCAGTCCAGCCTGCTCCACCTCTGTGGTCTTATCACCCTTGCTCCGCATCAGAGCTACCGCCTCATACAAAGCATCCGGTGCCAGCAAATCATCATGATCCATGAAGGCGATCCAGTCACCGGTAGCAAGGGCTATGGCTGCATTGGTATTCTCCGCAATGCCAAGGTTCTCCTCCAGATGGGTGTACAGGATACGGGAATCCCCATCGGCATACTCCCACACAACACGTTCCACCTCGTTCATCGCAACCTGAGCTGCTTCCCCTGCCACTCCCGTTTTTGCAGTTGAAGCATCAGCCTGACTGACTGGCGAAGCGTCAGCCAGACATAGCTGCCATCCTTCGTAGGTCTGTGCCTGTACTGACTCTATCATTTCCCGAAGGAAGGCTTCCTTCGTACAATACAGAGGTACCACAATACTAATCATTGGCGCGTCCTTCCATCCGGCAGCACGCTTCCGCTGATCCCTTAGCTGCGCCTCTGTCGCCTTATGATTCTCATACCATGGCTCATAGGGAACATTTTCCGCTTCCATCTTTTCTTGTAGGCGTATGATAAACTCCTTAAAGCCATAGTGCTTCAGATAGCGCACGCCCTTTATTACCTTTTGAACTGTAATCTTCATATCTAACGCTTCTTCTGATGGATATAGAGCCATCCATCGGAATAGTCTTTCCTTTCTTCCTCAGACATTTCCGTAAACTTACTGAATTCCAATTTGGTCAAAGTCATCTGCTTCTCGTTGCACTTATAGCATTCCACATCCTTACGTCTGGAAACTACACGCATCCAGCCACATGACGGACATATATATACTTTCATCATAAATTTCCACACCTCTTCCCTTCATATACGCTATCTACGCAGTGAAAAATCAGTCGCATCCAATGTCAGATTTGGATTGTAATATGGATCTCCCGCCTCGATCAATGGGCGCCAGTGAGACAGCAATATCTCCACCTCTCCGTTAAAACGCTCCACTTTTTCTGGGGAATCCTCATATCCTCTTGATTTTGATTCGTAGTGATAAAGCTCCGCATACGGATTGTATACCACTAACTTTCCTGCTTTTCGTACCTTCAGGCAATAGTCCACGTCGTTAAAAGCCACTGCCAGTTCCTCTGTAAGTCCATCTACCGCTTCAAAAACGCTGCGTTTTGTCATCATACATGCCGCCGTCACTGCGGAATAATCCTGCGCACACAGAATTCTTCCGAAATATCCGGTGTCATACCGTGATTTTCCGATAAAAGTATGCCCTGCCGTACCACCAAATCCTGCCACGACTCCAGCATGCTGTATCGTCTCATCCTCATAGAGAAGCTTTGCGCCCACAATGCCAACGTCCTCTCTCATACAGTAGCCTAACAGCTCTCTGATGCAGCTTCCATCTATGATCTCTGTATCATTATTCAGCAACAGGAAATACTCTCCCTTTGCTGCACTGGCTCCAAAATTATTGATCTTGGAGAAATTGAAACCACCCTCATAATATACCACATGTACATTATCGTGCTCGGCTTCCAGCTTTTTATAGTAGTCAAAGGTCTCCTGCTCTGTACTATTATTCTCCACGATCACGAACTCAAAATTACGATAATCCGACTTCTCATAGATCGAATTGATACACTTTGCCAGATCCTCACTGTGATCCTTGTTCGGAATAATAATGGAGACTAACGGCTCTTCCTTCCACTCATATATGGTTCGGTACATTCCATAGAACTGTGCATTTTCCACATGAGCCGGAATGCCACATCTCTTATAATGAGCCTCGATTGCTCGGCTTCCTGCCTCGAATGCATAGAGCTTACTCTCTGGATTCGCAGCCGTAGAATTCAGATGGCAACGCCAGTGATATAAAATCTTTGGCACATGATGGATATGTCCTGCCTGCTCACTGCACCGCAGAATAAAATCCAGATCCTGCGCGCCATCGTACTCGCTGTCAAACTCTCCAGCACGCTCTATCACATCCCGCTTTGCTCCAAACAGGTGACAGATATAATTCACGCTGCACAGCAGATCAATATTAAAGTCCGACTTAAAGTGAGGCTCAAAATACTTCTTGCCATCCATGCTGATCTTATCCTCGTCAGAATATATCATATCGATGGTGGTGTCCTCCTCGATTGCCGCTGCGAACTCATACAATGCCTCCGGTGGCACGATATCATCATGATCCACCAACACGATATAGTCGCCCTGCGCCATACGAAGTGCCGCGTTGGTATTGCCAGAAATTCCAAGATTCTCAGCAAGCGTCGTAAAACGGATACGGGAATCCTTTGTGGCGTACTCCTCTAAAATCGAAGTCAGCTCCGTCCTCGCTTGTACATTTTCTTCGGCAGGAGTTCCTTTTCTAGGGCTACCGTCCGCCTGGCGCGCGGGAGACCCGTCCGCCATGCATAACTCCCAATTCTCATAGGTCTGTGCCTGCAAGGACTCGATCATTTCCCGCAGGTAAGTAGGATTCGTCTGATACAGTGGAACCACCACAGAGAACTTGATTCCATGGGAGAACTTTCGCTGTCTCTGCTGCTCTAGTTCCTCCGGTGTCACCACATACTTCTTACGCCAATTCTCGTAGGTATTGCCTTCCTTCTTGGTAAGCTTGTTCTGAATCTTATATAGCGTAGCAGAGATTCCATTGCGTTCCAGATAACGCACCGTATCTCCTGCCTTCTCTACCACATACTGCAGCTTACCTCCATCGTCCCACTTTTGCAGACGGGTGATGGATGACTGCTTCGCATTTCTCATCTCAAGGAAAAATGGCCCCTTCTGTCCCTGTGCCACCTTCGCCTGTACTAAAAATCCCGGCTTCGCCTGTTTATCACACTCAGGGAACACAGACAATAAATCCTTTCTATGATAGTGCTCCACCTTCTCTGATATCGGCTGCTTACTTCCATCCAAAAGCTCCAGCTTGACTTCTCCATCCGCCATGCACCAGCCAGTAACCGTCACGGAGTCTGCTTCTCTATGACAATTCTCGATATAATAGCAGACCTCTTTTTCTAGTTTACATAGCTTTTTAATTGAGACGGAATATGCTTTTGCCTTTTCCTGTTCATAGGTGGATTCAATCCAGAGATTCTTACGAGACTTCCAATCCTCAGGAAGTTGTATGATTCCCACGACCTCCTCCTCGATCTCGTTGATACTCCGGATATACTTCTGTCTTACCTCAGCACCTTTATTGATCTGTATCTCAAGGGAAAGCTGCTCCCCATCTAAATATGCCGCAAGGGCATGGTTCTTCGTACTTCCATCAAAGAACCACCCCACAAAAACAAGGGCATTTTCCTCTTTCAGATGGAATCGCATCTTTTCCACAAAGAATCTATGTGTATCCATATCCTGTCCTTTCTATCCTCCGGGACTATCACTCTGCCCTTCTTACGCAAGCCGCCGCTTATTAATCCCTGAAATAGATGTCCCTTGTGTACACCTTTTCCTTCACGCCCTTAAGTGTGTCATCCATACGGTTCGCCACGATCACATCACTTCTCTGACAGAAGGTATCATAATCACGAATGACCTCCATGCGGTCAAATCTATCTTCCTTAAGGGTCGGATCATAAATAACGACCTCCACGCCCTTTGCCCGCAGACGCTCCATAACGCCTAAAATAGAGCTCTGTCTATAATTATCTGAATTTGCCTTCATCGCAAGACGATATACGCCCACCGTCTTAGGATCTCGATCTAGGATCTGCTCTGCGATAAAGTCCTTTCTCGTAGAATTTGCCTCCACGATAGCACCCATGATATTGTTCGGCACGTTATCATAGTTGGCAAGCAACTGCTTGGTATCCTTCGGCAGACAGTAACCGCCATAACCAAAGGATGGATTATTGTAATGCATACCGATTCTTGGGTCTAATCCGATTCCCTCGATGATCTGCTTTGCATCCAAGCCCTTCATCTCCGCAAAGGTATCCAACTCGTTGAAGAAGGAAACACGCAATGCCAGATAGGTATTGGCAAACAACTTCACCGCCTCCGCCTCTGTCAGATTCGTAAGTAATGTCGGGATATCCTCCTTGATGGCTCCCTCCTGTAACAGCTTCGCGAACTGCTCCGCAGCAGCTTTCATCTTCTCACTGCCTTCGATCGATCCCACAATAATACGGGATGGATAGAGATTATCCTTCAAAGCCTGTCCCTCGCGCAGGAATTCTGGGGAGAACAGAATCTGCTCCGTCTGATACTTCTTGCAGACCGACTCAGTATAACCTACTGGAATCGTAGACTTGATTACCATAACAGCATTCGGGTTCACCTTGCGCACCAACTCAATCACTGACTCCACAGAAGAGGTATCAAAATAGTTCTTCTTCGTGTCATAGTTGGTCGGTGTAGAGATAATGACATAATCCGCATCCTTATATGCCATCTCTCCATTCGTTGTGGCTGTCAGATTCAACTTTGCATTAGCAAGATAATCCTCAATCTCCTTGTCCACCAACGGGGACTTGCCCTGATTGATCATGTTCACTTTTTCTTCTATCAGATCCACTGCATACACTTCGTGATGCTGTGCCAGTAAAATAGCATTGGACAGTCCTACATAGCCTGTACCTGCAATTGCAATCTTCATTCTCAAACCTCCATCTGACCTGCTAAGAGCTGCCGGTCACATCACATGCATCGCAAATCGATGCCATTTTTCACGTCTTCTTATACTACCATTTTCTATCCGTTGATGCAAGTTTCCCTTCTGCTAGCACTTCTTGATAAAATCAGCAAATTTCCGATTCAATACAGGCTCAAGCAGGTAGTGGGAAGCAAATGCGATCACGAGCGATATCACCAGATGCAACAGCCAGAAGCTGACGGATGCATAATCAAAGCACTCAAAATAACGCTGGATGATATCAAACACCATATCCGTTGGGAAATTCCACAGGTAAATGGAGAATGACACCGCTCCGAGAATCTGAAATACCTTTAATTCCAGTACCCTGCTAATCACCTTTGAATACACCGCTATAAATATGGTTCCTGTGCAGACATAAAATGTCGCTGTGGTATAGAAATCTCCCAAAAGTCCAGAGTGGAAATAAAAGCACCACACCCACAATGCCACCAGCACCGCGCCAATTACAAGGGGCATTCTTCTACTCTTTCCCTCATGATGCTTGATGAACATGGAGAGCAGTACGCCCCAGAAAAAGGACAGATACCCTCTACCCATGGACAATCCGATAAAAGGAATGTCTGCCAACAGATAAGAATGTACCACGATGGTACCAAATATCACCATTCCCACACAGCCATAAATAAAATTAGACTTCAATGCTCTCGCCAATACATAGAAAATCACATAGCACACCATGACTGAGGATAGGAACCATGCCGGCGAGTTAAAGGATGGTGCCGTCACCACGCCTGACACATTATGTAACCCAAATAGGCTGATAAATAAATGATGGAGATCATTTTCTCCCATCAGGAAATTTTCCCCCTTGGTAAACAGATTGAACCACTGCACTACCCATGCCACCAATGTGGTCGCCCAAAACAATGGGAAAATACGCGCCACTCTCTTATATAAATACTCCTTAAATGGCAACGGCTGCTCCTTATCTGCAATCCGGCTAAAATATGCCTGATAGATCACAAATCCTGACAGGCAGAAAAATAACTCTACCCATACCTGAGCCCCTTCTCCGTGCAGGTTGTCTATAAATCCACTGTTCAATGCCCGGGCAAGAGGACGCTCACCGCCAAAGCTATTGTTATAATGTGCAAAATATGCGATCATAACGGCTGCAATTCCCCGGATTCCATCCAGACTTCTATAATGAGCCTTGTCTTTTGTCTCCATAACTCTCTACTCCATTCCGGCGCTCGTTGCGCTGATTTTCATTCTTTCTCACTATATCAACTCACCTGTTTGAAGTCAAGTTTCCTGCCTTTTGCACATTTACATTTCTATTTATATTTGTTAAGGTGATAGTAAGATTTTTTTGCAAAATATTTCAGACAAAGGATGGAAAAACTATGAAAAAGCATTGGATTCCCGCGACAATTCTCGCTGTCTTTACTATATTACTGGTGGTTTTTTTGTGCTGGCGACAAGCAAGTGAGAAAAAGGATGCCACTGGCCACACGCCAGATCTCACCCACGAATATTTGGTGACCCAGTACCCGGATGCCACCGGAGTTCAGGGAACCTTTTACACCATCACCAAGGACGATACTCTAATTATCATCGATGGCGGCTGGGCAGAAAATGAGGCTGCAGTCCGGGAGGTCATCGCTGAGCACGGCAACAAGGTAGACGCATGGATCATTTCCCACCCACACAAGGATCACGCCGGAGCCTTCAATGCCATCTATGCCAATCCCGGAGACATCGTCATCGAGCAGATCTATGATAACGGCTTTGATTATGACTTTATCATGTCCACCGGAGAACCTTATGATGACATAACCATCATGGAAACTTACTACGCCCTGACTAAGGATGCCGCCAATGTGACCCACTTAAAACGAGGTGATGTGCTGGATATCTGTGGACTGACCTTTACCATTTATAACGCCTATGATGATTATGTGTTGAATACCGTAGGTGAAGAAAAGGATTATCAGAACAACGCTTCTCTCCTCTTTAAGGTAAGCAGTGCCAACAATAGCATGCTTTTCTGCTCTGATATCAAGTATGATATGAATGGACTGCTACTTGCCGCTTACGGTGACCAGCTTGCCTGCGATTATGTTCAGACCGGTCATCACGGCAACTGGTCCTTCTCCGATGAGTTTTATGAAAAGACTGGTGCCACCGTATTCTTCATGGATGCACCTACGGATATTACAGATAATCCGCAGTTTCCTGCCAGCACACTAAAAAGTAGCCTGATTGAAAAAAATAAGACGGTGCTTGATTTTAGCACCGCCCCAAATACCGTTACTTTAAAATAATAGGTTAGCATCCCACGTCCAGTCATATGATAAATTATATTTCAGGACATTTGTAGGTTATTCTGTTAAAAAGAAAGAGGCGAAAGCCTCTTTTTTTCATAGGAAATATCGCTTGCTTTAAAGTCCAAAAGCAATGACTCCTATGATCAAAAAGTACTCTGCACAGGATCTGCACTTCCTTTCAGAAAAAATTCTCCCGGTGGGCAGACTCTTGGTGCGGCGAATCTCGATTAAAAGATTCTATTTTAGTAATAAGAATAGTATCCTGATGCTGTAAGCGTTACACTGCTACGATTCTGTACTAGCACACGATAGTTACCGGAGCTCGTAATTGCAAACTGGTGTCCAAGACTTCCCGTTCCCTCCACATAGCGCACATTGTTCCAACTATCCTGAATGCCAATCCAATAGGTATTTCCACCTGGTAATGCTGTTGCAGAAACACTGATAGTCTGTCCTGCACTTACATAGAAGCTGCTGGAGACATGACGCACGCCCGGATTGACACTCCACTGAAATGCCACTGGTGTATTAGAGTCCAATATCGGACAAATCAATTCCATCTCTGGGTTATCATATACCAGCTCCTCATAGGTATTATCGGAAGATGCTGGAACATAGATTTCCTCTAGTTCTTCCTCAGCGGTGCTGTCCACACCTGTTACCTCAGTGTTCTGGTAGATATAGTCATGTGCCTCTGCCAACTGTGTACCAGCCGCATAGGTAGTCGTCACGCTCATTATTACAAAGGCAAAGGCGCACAATGCGGTCATGCCCTTTGCAGCCTTCTTAATCTTGGTATATTTCTTCATGTATTCTATTCTCCTTTCCAATCTCACTTGGCTTTCGTATAGTCCTGAAAAAATATAATCCTCATAGGTACGTTCCGTCGGACGATCCATGCTATCCACAATCATTTCAAAATAACGTCCAGCGTCCAGTTCGTCGCTTATTGCTGCTATGGCTCTCACATCACATTGAAGCTCGCTCCACTCATTCAGCCACGCCATCAATTCCTTTGCAAGTGGATTCAAGTGCTGTAACGTGACCACGCACTTACCACATAGCTTAAAGAAGGAATCCCGGCTCTTATAATGCATCAATTCATGATGAAAGATGACAGTAAGCTGTTCCTTGGAATACTCCCGGTTCGGAAGCAATATGCGATATCGGAAAATGCCCACGATGCCGGGACTTTCTATCTCACTATTCCTATATAAACGAATATTCCTGCGAATCTTCAACTTCTTCTTGATCCGCAGGAACTCCTGTAATACCGCCTCATTCTCTTCCGGAACATTGTAGCGATATATGTTCTGTTGTGCTATGTAGCTCTGTACGCATTCCATGACACAGCGCACGCTAAAGATAATCCAAAATAGTACAACAGCAATTCCTAGAATCCATAGGATTCCTGCAAATGAAAAATTCAATTGCCATAAATCATCTGTCTGTACATATCCATCTCTCAACGTCAACTGCATCCACACATATCCCACAGGCACTAGATACAATAAGCATGCCAGCTTAAGTATCAGATACACAAGGTCAGGATTCCAACGGGCACATAAGTCCCTTACCAGCTTCCATATCCCTAGTGCAATCGAACCTGTGAATGATGTGATAAGAATTACGAAAAATAATTGACTAATTAAGTTCATTTACTTTCTTCTTGAGCTTCTCGACTTCTTCCTTGGTGAGCAAGTCATCGCACAGACAACAAGCTAATTCTCCCATGTCTCCCTTGGTAAAGAATCTTGCATTTTCTTTCATGGTTGCTTTCCAAAACTCGTCTTTGCTTACAAGTGGCTGATAATAGCAATATCTTCCCTTACGATAAAGAGTTAAGAATCCCTTCTTTACCAGTCTTGACAAAAAGGTAGAAACAGTCTGCGGCTTCCAACTCTTATTGTTCTCCGCATTCACTCTTCCCATAACTTCCTGCAACGCCAAATCTTCTGTAGAATCCCAGATGATTTTCATAACGAGTCTTTCGCATGCTGAAATATCGTTCGTATCCATAAATCAATCTCCTTTCTACTCCCGTAGTGCGCACTACGTTCGTAACCACCTTATCATTTCTTCTGTAGCATTTCAACTACTATTATATCGTAAACTTGCGATTCTTACAATCGCAGGTTGATATCTTTTTTCATTCTTACATATGAAGAACGGATTTTTGCCTCTAAAAGTACTAAATTTCCTTATAAATGCTTATGCCTGCTCCTCAAGAATGACTTCATCCTCGCTGGTATCTCCAAGGCTTACCTCGATCAAGCGCAGATCGGACCCCAGTGCCTTGATTGCATGTGCTTTTCCTGCTGCAATGCTCACAGTGGAACCAGCAATCAGATCAACTTCTGTACCCTCTAAGACTAACTTACCCATACCAGAAAGTACGGTGATGGTCTCTGTGTGCTTCAGATGCTTATGGCTCGGCATAGTCTTACCTGCCACTACCTTAATTCGCTTAGTCACGCTCTTGATGCCATCATCCTCATCATTATCAATGGTCTTGATGGTTCCCCAACGACGTTCCTCATAGCGGGAAATATCTGCAATATTTGCCAGACAATCCTTGATATAAGAGCTCTGGTGCTTGTCCGCAACCAGAATACCATCGTGGGAAGCGGCGATTACCATGTTCTTCGCTCCCATAACAACCATCGGCACACCAAGTACATTGATCGCATGGCTGTTCTCACAGGTGTCATCCCATGTCACATCACCTATGCTATTCTCTTTCATCTCTTCTGTCAAGGTATTCCATGTACCTAAATCCTTCCAGATGTCATCATACTTGATGGCTACGATGTTATCCCAATGCTCAAGAATCTCATAATCGAAACTCTTTTTCGGTAACTTTTCGTAATCAATTACCATCTGTTCGTAATCTGTACCCACACCATACTTAGACAACCACTGGGCTGCCATAGACAGCTTGAAGCAGAATACACCACAGTTCCACAACGCACCGCTGTTTACCAGTTCTTCTGCGGTAGGCTCATCCGGCTTCTCACGGAAGCCTTCAACCTTAAGCAGCTCTCCATCTCCCTTCTCTGGTACGATGTAACCATACTTGGTAGATGGATAAGTAGGTACTCCTCCCAAAAGACCGATGGTCTGCTCGGAAGAAGCGATATATTCACCAAGACGCTTGATGCGACTGAAGAACTCTCCTGTTGTATAAGGATCTACTGGCAAAAATGCCACCACGTCATCCTGCTTTGCTCCCTTCTGGGATAACAAATATGCACAGGATAACATAACTGCTGGGAATGTGTCGCGGCGCATTGGCTCTACTGCCACCTCTGCCGCACCATCCAACTGGCTCTCGATCAACTCCACCTGTGCGCTGCTGGCACAAACGATGGTGTTCTCAGCAAGTCCTGCTGTCTTTAACTGACCAAACACACGCTGTAACATGGAGCATTTCTCATCCATATCCTCGGTAGTGTCATGGTTCATCAACTTAATATACTGCTTAGAACAGAGGTCATTGGACAAAGGCCATAAGCGCTTTCCAGAACCTCCGGACAATAATACGATATACATAAACTTCTATCCTTTCTCGTGCTCAGATACTATCGTTCTGCTCTCATCGGGTTATTTAAGAAGTCATCATATGCAAGACGGATACCATCCTCCAGCTCAGTCTTATACTTCCAACCAAGGCTCTCTAACTTACTTACATCCAAAAGCTTTCTTGGTGTTCCATCTGGCTTGGTGGAATCCCACTTGATCTCGCCTTCGTAACCGATTACCTTTGCTACCAGCTCAGTTAACTCCTTGATGGTAAGCTCCTTACCAGTTCCAAGGTTCACAGTCTCATTTCCGCTGTATGTGTTCATCAGGTATACACAAGCATCTGCAAGATCATCTACATATAAGAACTCACGAAGTGGTGTTCCTGTTCCCCAGCAGGTAACTTCCTTAAGTCCTGCCTCCTTCGCCTCATGGAAACGACGGATCAATGCAGGAAGCACGTGGCTGTGCTCTGGGTGATAGTTATCATTTGGTCCATACAGGTTAGTCGGCATAACAGAGATATAATCTGTTCCGTACTGTCTGTTCAAAAATTCACAATACTTAAGACCACTAATCTTAGCAAGTGCATATGCCTCGTTGGTCTTCTCCAGTTCGCTGGTCAGAAGGCAGCTCTCTGGCATTGGCTGTGGTGCCATACGAGGATAAATACAGGAAGATCCAAGGAACATCAGCTTCTTACAGCCGTTCTTCCATGCCTCATGGATCACATTCATCTCAAGAATCATGTTCTCGTACATGAAGTCTGCCAGTGCCTCACTGTTTGCCATGATTCCGCCTACCTTTGCAGCAGCTAAGAATACATAGTCTGGCTTCTCCTCTGCGAAGAACTTCTCCACATCATCCTGACGGCAGAGGTTCAACTCCTTATGAGTTCTTGTAATGATATTGTGGTAGCCCTGCTTCTCTAACTGACGAACGATTGCAGAACCTACCATTCCTCTATGTCCTGCCACATATATCTTGGCGTCTTTTTCCATCATAATAATCTATTCTCCTTACCTTCTATCACAATTTACAGGCTAAGGGACGCATCTGCTCGACACGTCCCTAACTTTATCAAAAATATAGCCAAGGTCAATTATGACTCTTTTGCTACTAATTCCATATCATGCTTTACCATGATCTTAACTAACTCTTCGAAGCTTGTCTTTGTTGGGTTCCAGCCCAGCTCCTTCTTTGCCTTGGATGGATCTCCCCAAAGATTTACTACATCAGTTGGACGATAGAACTCTTCTGCTACCTCGATAACAACCTCACCAGTTGCCTTGTTGATACCAACTTCGTCCATACCTTCGCCCTTGAACTCTAACTCGATACCAGCCTCACGGAATGCATACTCACAGAACTCTCTTACAGAGTGCTGCTCGCCTGTTGCGATAACGAAATCCTCTGGCTTATCGTTCTGTAAGATCAACCACATACACTCAACATAATCCTTTGCGTAACCCCAGTCACGTAAGGAAGATAAGTTACCAAGGTATAACTTGTCCTGCTTGCCCTGTGCAATTCTTGCTGCTGCAAGAGAAATCTTTCTAGTTACGAAAGTCTCTCCACGGCGCTCTGACTCATGGTTGAAAAGGATACCTGAACAGCAGAACATGTTGTAAGCCTCACGGTACTCCTTTACGATCCAGAAACCGTACTGCTTTGCTACTGCATATGGGCTGTATGGGTGGAATGGAGTAGTCTCGCGCTGAGGAACCTCCTCTACCTTTCCGTATAACTCAGAAGTAGATGCCTGATAGATTCTACATGTCTTCTCAAGTCCGCATACACGAACTGCCTCTAATACACGAAGTACACCAGTTGCAACAACATCTGCTGTATACTCAGGAACGTCAAAGCTTACACCTACATGAGACTGTGCAGCCAGATTGTAGATCTCGTCTGGCTTTACAGAACCGATGATCTTAACAAGGCTCATGGAATCTGCAAGATCTCCATAATGTAAATGGAAGTTAGGGTTGCTATTTAAGTGGTCGATTCTGTCTCTCTTCTCTGTGGAAGAACGACGTACCATACCATGCACATCATAACCCTTCTCCAACAATAACTCAGCTAAGTAGCTTCCGTCCTGTCCAGTTACACCTGTGATTAACGCTTTTTTACTCATTCTTACTCTCCTTTTTGATATTCTATGATTATTTTGCTAACGTTCATTTTTTAAGCCGTTGTTTAGAATAATCCAATTTTACCATTTTAGCAATTGAATATATTGCCTAAAAATAGTATTATATTGCTATGGACAAATTATTATTCGAAAAATACAAAACTTCAGAAGTCACAAACACAAGACGTGTTATCAATACCCCCACTGCATTTACGAGGGAGAACTTTTTTTACATTCAGGAGGCGGGTTACCTAAAGAGTCTCAAGCCCCATCTAAGCCGCCGTAGCGGTCTGAATTCCTATCTGTTCTTGATCGTGCTCTCCGGCAGCGGTGAGGTATCCTACGCCAAGACTGCGTCCTCTTCCTTGACCACAGTCCCTGCCCAGACCGGCGACTGCTTTTTTCTGGACTGCCGTAATGAATATACCCACATCAGCAGCGAAGATGACCCTTGGGAGCTTCTGTGGATTCACTTTTACGGTCCACAGGCAAATGCCTACTATACCTATTTTACCGAGCAGCACGAATGGCATTTCCGTTCTTCCCATCTGGCAGAACTGACCTCTGCCATCAGCTCCGTCATCCACTTCCACGAGGAAAAGACGGACGATACCGACCTGTTGACTGCCCAGCAGATCGTTAACATTTTAACGCTCATCTGCACAGAGTCCGATGAAGAAGGTCACGTGACCTCCGCCCTTGGGGATAAGCTAAAAAGCGTCCTCCACTATCTGGATGAGCACTACACCGAGGATATTTCCTTGGATGGGCTGGCAGAGCAATTTTATATCAGCAAGTATTATCTTTCCCGAGAATTCAAAAAGGAATTCGGAACTACCATCATTCAGTATATTCTTGCAAAGAAAATCACCAACGCCAAAGAGCTGCTCCGTTATAGCAATGCCTCTATCGAGGACATCGCTCAGCTCTGTGGCATTGATGACGCCAGTTACTTTAATAAAGTTTTCAAGAAGATCGAGGGGTGTACCGCCTCCGAATACCGCAAGCAGTGGTAACGCGCTTTCTGCCTGTGGATTTTGTATTAACTTAGAAAATACCTGAATTTTCTTAAAACGGAATACTTAAGGATTCATTGGAGGAAAATTCGAGAATCCCTTTGCCCTCGCTTCTGGAATTGAATGCAGTGTCTCTTTGAATAGCAGACAATCTGCAAAAAAGTCCGCCAGAGAAAGATATTGAACATGTCTTTCGACTGGCGAACTTTTTTAGGATTGTTCTGATTTTCAAAAGACATTGCTCATCGCAAATTTCAGAAGCGAGGGCATTAGTGATTCCGGATTTTCCGCTCTGAATCCTAAGTGTCCGTTTCTAAGAAAATTCAGGCAATTTGTAAATTCATAAAAAAATCACAGGCAGGAAGTGTGTTACCTCCTGCCTGTTGTATTTAGCGCGGGAACCACCGCGCGTAGATTCTGTATAAAATATTGTAGATAAAGTTGCCGAGCTTATCTTCTGCCCATCCCAGCAGTTTAATTCTGATCCAGTTGATGACACTTCCCATCATTACAAGTAACACCGCAATCAGCAGCATGAATGGTACATACCATGTGCGGTCGATCCACTCCAGATAGTGAATCAGATAATTCCAGATGATTCCACGGAGTGTCCACTCCATGATGAATACCGCTGGTACATGGCGTGCTACACGGTTGATGAACTTATTCTCAAAGTGTACGTTCTTAAAGATCAAGAATGCACAGATCGCTTCTGCAATGGTAAACAGCGTGTTATCTCTCGCAAAGCGGTTCTGCACACTTCCAGTCAACAGATACAGCACTGCATTTAATCCAAAGTTCACAAGCAGGACTCCTGTAAAAATCCCCACCAGTTTGCCAGTGTTATATTTTTTATCATTCATGTACAGTCCGATGTATCGTCCAATCAGGTAGAGCATAATCATATGTACGATGCCCTTACCGCCATCCTCCATAACATCGAAGAAACAGAAGGTGGTGACACCAGAAAAGATAATGACCATCGTCACGATCAACTGCTTTAACCGGAGCTGTCCCAGCTTATCAATAATCTCATTTAAGAACGGACTTAAGAACGCCAGTATAAAATAGCAGGTAAAGTACCAGGAACGCTTTCCCACAACCGGGAAGATATAGGTAAGCTGTGTCTCCATCCCTAAATCTGCTCCCCAAAGCTGCTGGAAGAAAAGCCCGATCCAGCAATAGAACATCAGCATCAAGTCCAGCTTGATCATCTTCTTAGCATCCAGCTTCAATCCAAAATATCCCGTGATAAGGATAAAGCAGGACACTCCCATATTTCCAATGGTACTGGCAAAGATTCCCATAAGGACACCCGCCTGATTATCCGCTGCATTGCTAGAACCATGCATCCAGAATATCAGCACCAGACACAGGATACGGAACAGCTCTATGGCAGAGTTGCGTTCTTTTTTTTGTACATTCACTGTATTTTCCATTTTATCATATACACCTTTCCACAATCAGCGAATTATTTCTGTCCTTTTTCCACACGGTTTTTCCACATAGTCTTGACAACGTCGAGTAATTTTCCAAGCACCAAACATCCCACGGTAACGGCTATGACACGCACCGTATGATATGCCGCAAATACCACTCCAGTAAAGGATGCCACGTCCATGAACTTCCTTGCAATGATCTCAAAAATCTCAAGTCCTAGAATGTGGAACGCCAATATGATAATCGTGTTCTGTCCGATATAAGACAGAATCTTTCCCACGAAATTATTCTGAATCAGCTTCGCCACCCAGATGCAGAGCATAGAACCTGCCACACCGATAATTACAAAGATCGGCGCACTCCAAACTCCGTACTTACCGTATTCACGGAGGGACATGTTGATGCCCGGATTGGCTGTGCTAAGCAGCATGTAACTTGCGAACACCGCCAGTATCGACACCAGATTCCATTTCTTCTCGAAGAACTCCGCCCTTCCAAGAAAAGTACCAGCCAGCATGAACAATACTGCCACACCGATCAGATCAATGCTCCATGGAAGCAGCACTGGAATCTCCGCAAGTGCCATGGTAATTGCCAGCAGAACCACCGCACATCCAATTAAGAACTTCTTATCCTTTAACCCGCGGTCTACCACCAGATGGAACACAAGGCTTGCCACAAAAAATGCTGTCAAATACCACATTGCACCGTTGGCTATCGTGAACAGATATACATTATCCTCCACCAATGTGGTGTCATACAGACAGAATCTGGAATAGAACACACCAAATGCTGAATGCTTCATTTCCTCCGCCGTCCGTCCCATCAGCATATAGAACAGGAACAGCACCGCACTATATCCAAAATACGGTATCAGCAGACGCTTCGCCTTTTTCGCAATATTTTCGCCGTAGCTTCTGCCCTCCTTATAGGTGTAGCCAGAAAGCACGAAAAATAATGGTATATAAAAATTAATCAAATAGGAATTCAATCCGCAGCTATGGGAGATGACCACCAACATTAAGCCGATGCCCCTCGCCACATCCAGATACTTATATCGCTTCATTTTAATCCTCTCATTGTATCAATAACGTCTCGCTCCCGTCAGGCACTCTTATGCAAAATCATGCTTGATCAATGCCTTTTCCCACAGATAAGGCTGAATACGATTCCAGATATCTGCTGCCTCATGGAAGGTTCCATTCTCTCCATCAAGGAACTTTCTCAAGTCTGCACGGATCACATCCGGGTGATCGATCAATGCGCAGTTCGCAAACTCTGCACTGTTTACCGTATCCTCAAAGAACTGACGGTATGGACCTCTCATCCAATCTAAAATTGGCGCATTAAAGCCAAGCTTGGTTCTACGATAGCATACCTCCTCCGGCATGAACTGGGCACAAGCATCACGGACGATGGACTTAGACCAGCCACCGTGAAGCTTTGACTTCCATCCAATAGAAAATGCCATCTGTACGATACGATAATCCAAAAATGGCATACGAATCTCTACACTGGATGCCATACTATCTCTATCATAGTTACGCAGTAAGGTCGGTAAAATCGTCTCATGAGTAGACACGAACAAGGTCTTGTTCAGATTGTCTAAGCGATCCCAGTTCGGATGATTGGAATATGCACTTTTTACATCCTCTCTGCCCAACAGCTTCTTCGCACGATACTTAAGCATATACTGGCGATAAAGCTTATTTCTCTGACGCTTGAACTCTGCAGAACCCACTGGGATTCCTGCCTCTGAATTCTGATTCAGATAAGCAGTGGTAATCATATCGATCTCTTCCTTGGTCTTAGCATCTGGATACGCCTTTAAGATGTCAAAGCCATATCCTGCAAACAGCTCGTCTGCCGCATGTCCATCCAGAGAAACGGTAGTGCCGAACTCACGCTCTTTTTTGTATAACTCCATCATTGGAACCTGAGTATTGCCCCAGAACTCCTCAAAGCAATAAATCTGACGCAGGAACTCACTCTCAGAAATTGCAGAATCAATATTCATAAAGGTGTGCTTGATGCCCAGATAATCGGTTACCGCCTTAGCATACTTGGTCTCATCCAAGTCAGTTCCCGGGAAGCAAGCCACATAAGCATGCTGCCAGTCCTTGTTGACACGCTCATCTGCACTATTCTTGGAAATATGAGCCATACCACAGATAGTCGCAGAAGAATCCAATCCACCGCTAAGACCCGTACCTAATGTCACGTCACTTCTCATACGGATCTTGCAGGCATCCAAAAACAGCTCTCTGAACTGCTCCACCTGCTCCTCGTAGCTTTCTGGCATCTCGATCAAGTGGTCAAGAGTATTCCAGTAACGCTCCAACTTGAACTCACCCTTGCGATACCATGCATTAAATCCTGCCGGAAAACGCTTGATACCACGAATCAGACAATCCGTCTGATCCTCATAATGATTATTGGTAAAATAACGGTCAATCATCTCCTTGTTGGCTTCTACCTTCTCCAACATCGGGATAATCGCCTTCATCTCAGAAGCAAATGCCAGACCACCACCCGGAAGCTCCGCATAGAATAAAGGCTTTACACCAAAACGGTCACGGGAGATAAAAAGGCTCTCCTCCATCTTGTCCCAGATTGCAAAGGTCCACATACCATTGAAGCGATCTACGCACTTATCCTTCCATTCACAGTATGCAGCCATGATGACCTCAGAATCACTGCTTCCACGGAAGGTATATCCCTTCTGCTCCAATTCCTTACGAATCTCAACAAAGTTATAGACCTCTCCGTTAAAGGTCATCCAGTAACGCTCATTGGCATAGGACATTGGCTGACTTCCTGCACTGGAGAGATCTAAGATCGAAAGTCTCCGGTGTCCCAATGTCACGCCGCCTTCCTGCCAGAGGCCGAAGCCGTCCGGTCCGCGATGCACCATTGTATTCAGGCACTTCATCGCCAATTCTCTGTCCACTTTTCTATCAATTACACCGTAGATTCCGCACATAATCTCATCCTTCCTGAATCCATCATTCTATCCCAATTGGCATCCATTACTGATGAAAGCCATGGGTGAAAAAGTATATAACTGCCCACGCCTGCTGCTGGAACGATCTCGCACCAAAGCTGTCAAGCGTACCAATCCACATAATCGTTGCCGCAAAAGCAAGAGGCGCCTTTTTGACACGCTCCCACATCTTAGAAGCAGCATAATACATTGCCGCATCCTTTTTTGCCAGATAAAATAGGAAAATAAAAATCTGTCCCGCAAAAAGTGGTGCCAGCCATCTTCCCCAGTCTGTCTGCATTGCAAAAATCGGAATAAAGACCAAATTGGTCAATAACACATATACATATGGTCCACAGAATAACTTCTTCTGCTCCCTCTTGTTGTACGCAAATACATCTTTCCACATCAGCACATAAATAATAAGAACCGGTGCTAATAATACGCAGACCACCGCAAGCTGTAAGAAAGGCTTCTCCTCCGCAAAAAAGCTTCTAAGAAGTGTATTCTGCACATAAGTGATATCTCTAAAATATTCCAGCTCAATGGAATCCGTTGGAAGTGGAAGATCGGTACGCTGTGATAATACCTCCACCACCTGCTGCGGATGGTCGTAATAGAGTCCGCCGCCAAACTGGAAATATAAGAACGCTGCAATCTCCACCACACCAGATATGACTGCCATAACAAGATTCTTGACATTGACCTTATACTCCCCGAACACATCAGCACACATAGCCGCTACGATCAACGGATAATCAACAAATGCATATGCCTGATGAATCGCCAGTCCAGCAACGCCAAGTACAGTGACCAACAGCATCTTCACATAAATATTCTTAATGCAAAGCAGTACCAAAAGTGATAGCATTCCCACCAAAAACAGATAGGTGTCCAATCTTCCGATATTGCTGTTGTTCCAGAGATAGGACATAGAAAATGGTGCTGCCAGATACAGAATCACCATACCAACTGTCACATTGCGCTTCTCTGGGGAATATGCCACCACCATTCTTATCATGCGTCCAAATACGATTGACAACGCCATAATTCCGATTACAATTCCCACACAATTGTACCGATATGCCTCCACCTGATCCAGATAATCTCCGTAAAACAGGCGGTATATACTACCGATCAGCAATCTCGAACCATTTCCCATTGAATAGTCCAGCACATTCCAAGGTGCTGACCATGCATCCACATCATAAGCACGGGTGGTCAAGAACTGCACCAGCACCACCAAAAAGATTCCCAACTCATAAGAAACCCTATTCCATAGATTTAACATTTTCTTCATCATACGTTCCTACTTTTCCTTTTTTATCAGATATAAGTAACGCGTATTCGTCACCAGATAGCGCTTAAAAAGTCTCTTCGGGTCCTGCAACAGACGATACAGCCACTCCAAACTCATCTTCTGCATCCACATCGGTGCCCGCTTGATATTTCCTGCATGGTAGTCAAATCCCGCTCCCACGCCGATCATCACTCCGTTCACCTTATCCTTATGGGCATACATCCAATTCTCCTGCTTTGGTGCTCCTAAGCCCACCCAGATCACATCTGCACCAGACTCATTGATTGCTCTTACTGCTTCGGCATCCTCCTCCTCACTCAACTCGTGAAAAGGTGGTGATACCATTCCTGCAATCTTAAGATTCGGATACTGCTCCTTTAACTTTTCCCGGAGCATATCAAGAGTCTCCTGCGTACTACCGTAAAAATAATGCTTCAATCCATTTTCTCTTTTAAAGAGCTCCAGCATCAGATCCGGTCCTGTCACACGTTCTGCCTCTGTGAATCCATGCTTTTGACTATATACTGACAATGGCTTTCCATCTGGGAGCACAAATGCCGCTTCCTTCTGCACCGTGTGGTAATTTGCATCATCATGTGCCATCACCGTAGTGTGGACATTGCCCACGCAGATATACTTGCCACGCAATTTTTCAATATTCTTTTCAATCAGCTCAACGGTCTTAGCCATATTCGTAACTAAGATATCCGTACCTATGATATTACACTTCGTTAATTCCATATGTTCCTTTCATCTGCACACTCATTTGTACAAATCCACATATTATTATCTGGCTACCACCTCAAGTGGAATATTTCCGATATAGGATGGCAACAAGCTAAACGTACTGTTGTAGCTGCCTAAAATCTTATTACAACGGGACAATGCCAGCATCTCCACGAAAGCATCCTCAATGCCTTCCTTAGAATCCCGGTCGATGATTCCCTTCTCGTTAAAAATCAGCTTATCCTCTAGGAGTGCCTCTCTTAACTCCTGTCTTACCGTGGCATCATCTGTTGCCACAAAGAACTTCGCCTCAGAATCTGCTACAAGCTCATCCTTCATTCGATTGATAAAAAGCTCCAATGGGCTGTTGGCAATCGCCTCGGTATGATCCGTTCTTCTGACATGCACACCAACAGTATGGGCATCAATTTTTCCAAAAAGCTCTGCGCCCTTCTTCTCAATGTACTGACTTGGCTTTAAGAAGGAATAGCTGTCGGCATTCACCTCACAAATCGGACCAAACGCCTTGATATAGATAGATTCCTCTGCCTTGATTGCCTCAAGCAGGGCATCGTATCCCTCCTCGTTCTTGATACGCTCCATATCATCGCACTCCAAGAAACGACTCACGGACTTGCGCAGCTTCTTCTTCATACGGTCACCCTTGAACTGGGCGATCGGCTCTCTTTTATAACCATTTTCACAAATCTCGATCACTTCTACTGGCAGATCAAGAAGCTCATCTGCACGGATATCACATCCCACTTCCCGCTTCCATACCACGATAAGCTTACGGTCTAGCTGCTTTGACACTGCATAAGCGGATGCCAGACCCAGCAATCGGTTGCCGAGTCCCGCACAAGGTTCTATATAAATCATCGTTTACTACCATAACCTTTCTTTTGCACTATTTCATCTCTGTTCTGGCAACACCGCCATTTTCTACCTGATATACGATATCGCAATTCTTAATTGTAGTCAGTCGATGTGCAATGATAAGCATTGTCATCTTACCCTGTAAGCTGTCAATTGCCTCCATAACTGCTGCCTCTGTCTCTGTATCAAGAGCAGAAGTTGCCTCATCAAGTACCAGAACCTCCGGCTTGCGGTAAAGGGCTCTTGCGATACCGATACGCTGACGCTGTCCACCGGACAGACGCACACCAGCCTCACCGATCATGGTGTCTAATCCCTCATCTAAGGACTTCACGAACTCGTCAAGCTGTGCCTGACGCAGCGCATCCCAGATCTGCTCATCATCGATTGGCTCCTTCTGACCGAAGGCAATATTGTTACGGATCGTATCATCTAACATATAGATGGTCTGTGGAATATATCCGATCTTATCATGCCATCCACGGTAGGACTCCTTGATATCCATACCATCTACTGCGATACGTCCCTCCTGTGGCTTTAACACACCAAGAATCAGATCCACCATAGTGGTCTTTCCTGCACCGGATGGTCCGATAAATGCAACCGATGCATTCTTAGGAATCGTCACATTGACATTCTTTAACACAGCTTCTTCCGTATCTGGATACTGGAATGTCATATCTTCTACACTAATTTCCTTGTCCAAAGCGACTGGAAGATAATTCTTATCCGCCTCGCTCTTGATCTCAAGATCACGAATCTTTACATACTTCTCGCCCATCTTGTGAATCACAACACCGTTATGAATGATGGAGCCGAGGTACTCAGAGACCTTGTTTGCAGATGGAAGCAGATAAAATGCTGACATCGCAAACACTGCTAAGGTACTCATAAGTTCTGTGGAACTTGTGGTAGTCATATTCATACGCACCGCAATTGCCGCCATCAGACCAACAACACACAAAGCTTCCATCATTGGCTTTGGAATAGAGCTGACAAATGCGTTCTGCTTGATGGTATAAGTATAAAGACCATTCTGCTTACAGAACTCCTCCTCAAAATAAGCCTCTCTGTTTGCAATCTTAATCTCCTTGATACCGCCAAATGCCTCCTGAATGCACTGGAATACATTCGCATTATATTTTCTTCTGTCATCGCCGAAGCGTGCAAGGATCTTTCTCAATCCCTTTACAAAAATCAATAAGATCAATACCATTGCAATCGCAACACCGATGGTAATAATCGGGTCTGTCACGAACAGGAATACGATCATAACCGCGCACACACACAACTCAGATGCAAGCTGTAATATATTAAGCACTGCTGCGTAGAACATCTCTGGGTCTGTGTTGATATCACGCATCAGCTCTGCACTGTTGTGATTTAAGAAAAAGGTATAATCCTTTGCGATATAATAACGCATTAACTTATTCTGCATATCCCGCTTGCCGTAGTAAGAGAAACGGTACTGCATATTATTGATAAAAATGATAAATCCGTTCTTTGCCACATACACAATGATAATCAGCACAGCAAGTAATGTCACGAGCTGGTTGGCATCATTAAGCCCAAGCATATCATATAACCACTGTATGATATCCTTCTCCAACAACTGCTCTGGGTCTGTCACCGCCTGAACGAATGGTACTAACACAGACACTCCAAGCAAGCTGAGTCCAGAATTGATCAATATCAAAAATGTCATTCCGATCAAATTGCGCTTCTGTTTTCCATCAAACACCTTAAGTACGCTCTTTATCAAATCCTTCATAATCTACTACCTTTCTTATAAAACAATCCAATCCTTAAGCTTCATATATTCACCCAGCTCATAATCCGGCATGATGACCGTCTTCGCCTCATTGGGATTCAAATATGCCGCCCAAGTGGAAAATGTACTGTTGGAAATAATCTGATTCTGGCATGCCGCCATCAGGAAAAATTCATCCACATCCGAAAAAGTTCCAAGCTCCGTGACAAAACGCACGTCCGCTCCCGTAAGTGCCGCCTTCGCCTTTTCCATATCGTTGGTAAACGCCACAAAACGTACCCCCGGATGTTCCTCCTGCATCCGTGCGATCGCCTTTTCAAAAAAGACCTTGCCCGGACCTACGATGTCACCGCCTCTGACATGCAATGCACAGGTGTTTGTGGTCTGAAACTCCTGTATCAGCTCCTTCACCCGGTCGCTCTGCTCATATGCCGGCGTCATCATTTCCCGAATCTCATCCAAATACTCCTCAAAATAAGGAAGATACTGCCAGTAACCATGCAGATACTTATTCCGCAGACGCTTCTTTTCAAAGACCCGCATATCCATATCTGCCGGCGCATAATGGCCATCCTTTCTGCCATACATGCCCCGCTCCATAATCACACGGTACTTTAGATTTCTTCTGATTCGCTTATATAACTTCTGAAATATATTATTATTAGGGAATGTCTCCCTAGCATCATATTTTAAATGGAAATTGTCCAGCTCAAAATCTCGCAATGTGGAGTTGTCACACTCTGAGGTATCTAGCATCAGCCTGTCCCCATCCCTGCGCGCCGTGGCATAGCCACAGGCATAATTAAATAGCTGGTTGCCCATTCCATCACCGATTTTAATTACAACCACCCGGTATTCTCCTTATTATAAAATCTGCGCTCCGCTTCGCCTTCGCCGCTCCTACTTCTTAAATAATGACAGCACCTTCTGCCAGCTCTTTGCGATCCACGCCGTCGTCCGCGCCCAGTCATACCAGAGCACACTTTCCTTCTCATCCTTTAGGATGCCCATGAACTTCTTAGAACCACCCCATGCATGAATCATCACGACAGGAACCTTCTTGCCATCCTCGGCTCTCACAAAATGTGGCACTCCATTTTCAAATAAGATACGCTTCATGCCGTATCTATCCCACATCTCATAAGTCACAGTGTCGATACGCGGCTCGTTGATATTGTAATCCACCACATGCTCTGTCCGCTTGCTAAAGTTCTCCACAGGAAGATTCGTCTGCTTCATCCACAGATACAGAAGTGTCATATCACAGATTCCACCTGCAGAATGGTTGTCCTGATGGAACTGATACTTCTCCTCTAACGGCTTGCGCTTCTCATCATCCTTATACATATCAATACAGAAATGTAAAAAGTCTAATAAGCCTTCCTTTGTCCAGTAGGTAAAATGCGGGCATACTGACCACTGGTATTCCTTCTGCACCTCATACCAGCAACTTGCCATCTGGGTTCCCTCTGGAATCAGCACTCCCGTCACATTTTCAAAAACCAAAGCATCGCTGTCTATCATAACGCACTCATCCAACTGATGCGTCAACAAATACTGATATACATAGAAATATCTCTGGAAACAAATCAATTCAAAAAACTCGGAGTTGGAAGACATATGAATGTAATGCTTTTTAAAATCATCAAATAACTCTGAGTCGCACTCTGTATGGGAAATCCACTTATCGCACATATCCCGGTTCTTCTCGTCACCGATCAATATAATATCATTGCCATGCTGCTTCGCACACAAGATACAATTCTTCAAATACTTCTGATTCCCTTTATGAACCACGATGACCGGTATCTGTCTCGTACTATCCATCTATAACCCTCCATGATAAAGTGCACTTGTGCCCACTCTAAAAGCGATTATATGCCATTGCACTACTTTTTGTCAATGTTGCGCACCCACACAGGAAAACTCGCCCTCACACAGAAGAATTGCAAATTGAGGGAAACTATGCTACCATTGTGCTGTTGTAAACAATTCGAAAAAATATGGGGGAAACCATGAGAAATATTATTGGAGAATCTTATTACTATATGAAATACTTCCTACGCAACAAGATCCGCACCCGCAATGAGGACTGGTTCTACGACCATTATGTAGGAAAGCCATGTTGGGATATGGATACCTTAAATCACAAGGTGGCAGATATGATTGCCTCCGGCGAACCTTTTATGATGGGACGTTTCGGAGCCACAGAACTTTTTGACATGCGCGTGGATGAATTCCATCAGACAAGCAAGGCTGAAAAAGCCTGCCAGCAGCTCTGTTCTTTTTCTGGATTTTTCCCAGAAGATACATCCCTGCTGCCACGCTTTAACGAGCTTATGAAGGAATCCTGTAAGGAAGTGGATATCCTTGGCGTGTGGCAGAATCCTTGCGAGGATTATTTTATCAAGCATTACTGCAACAGCTTACAGGCAATTTCCAAGCTGATTTCTATTGAGCCTTGGCGCAATGACTTCCCATGGTCTTCTGCCTTAAAGGGCAAAAAGGTGCTTGTGATTCATCCATTTGAAGACTCCATTTTGAGCCAGTACAAGAATTACGATAAGCTCTTTACGAAGAATCCGCAGATTCTTCCTGAATTTGAGTTAAAGACCTTAAAGGCAGTTCAGACCGTAGGCAACCAGACAGATTCACGCTTCGCCAACTGGTTCAAGGCATTGGACTGGATGTGTGCGGAATGTGAGAAGATTGATTTTGATATCGCGTTGATCGGATGTGGTGCTTACGGCTTCCCACTGGCTGCCCACATTAAGAAAATGGGCAAACAGGCGATCCATCTTGGTGGCTGCTTGCAGATCCTGTTCGGATTAAAGGGCAGACGTTGGGACGAGTTGGAGCCAGATATCGCAGCTATGTACAATGAATACTGGCATTATCCTCTGGCTTCTGAGCTTCCAGAGGGCAGCGGCGATGTAGAGGGCGGCACCTACTGGAAAAAGGAAGAAGATGCCGACACCGATGGAACTCCTGCCAACGATACATGCACTGTAAATGATGTAACCGATAAGGAGAAGGAGTCATGAAAAACGCAAGAAATTCCAGCTTTGAATTACTGCGTCTGCTCTGTATCTTCGGCATCATCACAATGCACACCTTTGCCACCATCGACACAGGAGCATCGACGCTAAATACAGCTATCCATGTTCTGGTCAACTCCTTATTTAATACGGGAGTGACCTGCTTTATCCTGATATCTGGATATTTTGGAATCCGCTTTGATTTAAAGAAGTTGATTTCGCTTGACTTTATGATTATCTTCTTCACACTGGCAAGCACCATCCTGCTTGGTGATTTTGGTATCAAGGCACTGTTCAAGTCCTGTATTCCAGTATTATCCAGACAGTATTGGTTCATCACCTGCTACTTTGCTCTGTGCATCCTGACACCATTTTTAAACCAGATTCCAGAGCGACTCAGCAGAGAACATTTTCGCAATCTTATTTTGGTATTGCTGTTGATTTTCTCTGTGATTCCGACCCTGACGACCTACGATATCATGCAGGACGCAGGAAAGGGCTTGGTAGACTTTGTTATGATTTATCTGCTGGGAAGGTACTTATCCCTATATCATAAGGAAAAAAGTTACCGCAGCAGCCGATTGGCACTTGGCATTTTACTAAGTACAGTCATTGTATTTGGACTGGACTTGATCCTTACCCTAAAGCAGGGCGTGATATACAGCACATTTTCCAGAGACTGTTCTATCTTTATTATATTTAGTTCCGTTCTGATTCTGCTGCTGTTCTCCCAGATGCATTTTACCAGCCGCGTTGTAAACCGCGCCGCCAGCAACGTTTTGGCAGTGTATGTACTGGATCAAACACTTCGCACACTGCTGAATCGATATATTGACTTGAACGCATACGCCACAAAGCCTTATCTGATATTGATCGTTCTTGGTTATGTGGCAGTTGTCGTCCTTGCCGCGCTGCTCATCAATGAGCTACGCAAGCTGACCATCGGCCGCATCGAGCCATGGGCAAGCGGACTGCTTGCAGGTCTGTGGTATCGCTTGCAAGATGTCCTTGTAAAGCTGGTACAGCGAATCAGCGGATTCTTTTTGAAGGGATAAAAGAAAAGTACGGTGTAGAAATAAATCTACACCGTACTTTTTATTTTACTTATTCAGATGTCTTAGCACCTTTTTTAAATATAACGAACTTACTTGCCACATAATTGACTATGATTACCACCACATTAGAAATGCACTTCATAATGGTACTATTCAGTGCCAGCATATCTACCGTCATGTACATAATCACAATATCCAGCACCCCAGTCGCCAATCTGCATCCAAAGAAGGACACCGCCTCAGCAACTAACACCGCTGGTTCAAGCGACTTACTCTCGAACACCCAGATCTTATTCGTAACAAATGCAAATAGCACTGCCACGACCCACGCGATGATATTACTCACCACATTGCCGATACCTATCTGCTGATAGCAAAGTGCATAGATACCAATATTGATAAGGGTCGTAAGTACGCCAAATATTCCATATGTGATCAAAGACTTATACTTTGATAACAGACTTAATAACTTTTCCATAATGCTTACTCAATTACCAAATCGCCGTAATCATCTACTGGAACGAAAGCAACGTATGTCTTACCTGTGTTGATGGTAATCTCATTACCCTCTGCATCATAGTAACGTGTTGGAGAAGTCATATCGTCCTTCTTCCATGTTACAGGAATTGCCTGTCCATTGGTGATGTAGTAACCACCGCCCTGTGTATTGTAGCAGTCGAAGATCATGTATCCGTGCTCGTCATACTGCATATATCCCATACTCTGAATCAACAGGTTCTTGAAGCATAACTGCTGATTGTCATTGCCTGGATCTACGTGTGCATCGCCGTACTCGAAGTAGTTGTATACCTGATTCTCCTCATCATACTCAAGGTAAGAACCATTGTGAGGGAATGGAAGGTCTACTAATGATGCCTCAATCGCATCAGATCTCTCAGACAGATCCACTGGATCATCCTCATTTGCGAACTGATAATGTGCTCCCTCATAGTACTCTGTATACTCTCTGGACACGTTAGAATTCTCAAAGTTCTTCTCCAAATCACCTGCTACGATGTACTCTGTATACTCTCTCGCCTTACCGTTGCTTACACGGGAGAAAGTTCCACTGAAATGATCTGTGAAAGGCTTATCCAAATATTCATTGATATAAACTGGACCACCATCATGGCAGACAACTGCATTCCACTCTGCTGCAATGATAAGGTTAGTAGGTCTTACGCTTCGGATACTTCCAAGCTGCTCGATGCTCTCCCAATCCTTGACCAATACCATGAATCTGGTAATACGGCCATTTGCTGTACTGTTCATCATCTCATATACCACGTCTGCCTCGGATAATCCGTAGTGTGGTAATGCGATAGACTCATTATCTACCATGACCGCGATTGGTCTCTGATCCTTCAGTTCCTCATCGATCCATTCGTTGGTCAACTCGCTGCGGTACATACCCTCACGGCTCTCTTCTTCCTCTGCCACCTCTTCAGTATCAGTGTCAGTTGTTGCTGTTGCTGCTACCTCAGTTGTCTCGTTTTCAATTGTACCTTCCTCTGCTGCATTGTCCCCGCATGCTACAAGGCTCATAGAAACAGTGAGTAAGGTCAATAATGCTATTGCTCTCTTCTTCACTAACGTATACCTCTCAATATCTGTATTTTCTTGAAAATGTCACGCCTTCGGCGCGCACCCATAGACTATCATACCACATCTGGTATCTCTATGAAAGTACTTTTTTTGCAAGCATTTCCGCCATCTCCAACGCCATTTCCACCGTCACATCGGAATTATAATGCTGGTGTTCTCCCCAGCGTCCCAACGGATAGATGTCACGAGCCTTCGCCCATGCGATCAAACGCTCCATCTTTTCTGGCTTGCCTACGGTATTTAACGGATAAGCATACTCATTCATGTAATGGAAGTTCTCCTGCTCCGCCTCTGGAATCAGTGCCACGCGCTCGCTGTTAGTCTCTGTCCAGTATCCCTTGCTGTTCGGGCAGAAATTATGGCGTACCAGAATTCTATGATATGCCAGCGTAGAATCCGGATAATAAATCCACTGTGCTTCCGTGTCCAGATTCTTCTCATAGTAGCGTGTCTCCACGGAACTATGCTTTAACTGTCCCACATCCGCCAGAATCTCCTCCGGCATTCCCTTGATGTTTGCAATACTACGCCATGGAATTGTAGTCACGATCAAGTCTGCCTGATAGCAACTGCCATCCTCCAACTTCACGACTTTCGCTTCCATATCAAGCTCTGTCACGCTGCTATTACAGCGAATCTTATCTCCCAGTGCTGATGCCATGCGAAGCCACAGTTCACCATAACCATACTCCTTCGGATAATAGAACTGTGCATGTCCCGGCTGCGTACCATATGCCTTCTTCTCAAGACAGCTGCGCAGAGTCTCTTCAAAGGATACATTTGGCAACTTTTCCAGCCAATAGGTTCCAAGCTCGTTCAGATCCTTATAAAAAATCTTCTGGTTATACGGAATCATGTAATCATCCGCAATCTTGTCCCCAAGCTTCCAGTAGATCCAGTCCACGAACTCCTCTGGCATCTCCTCCCCACGGTTACATCCCGCGGTCGCGATAGACTTTAGGTACTCTACCTGATCCTCTATCTGCATCTGCCAGATATTCGCTTCAATCGGATGACCTACCATATTGCCATTGACTGCAATTCGAGAATCCCTGTCGTATCTACCCCACTCTTCCTCTGGCATAAATCCAAACAAAAATTCATTGACCTTCGGTCTTCGCACATCCAGAAAATGTCCGCCACCAATATCAAAAGGTGAACCATCTACCTCCATGGAGCGGCACAGGCCGCCCGCTTCCGCTTCCTTTTCCAGAACAAGGAAATCACTGACGCCCATCTGCTGCATGCGGTTCGCAATGCTAAGTCCCGCTGGTCCTGCTCCCAGTATCAGAATTCTCTTATGTATCATGCCGCCTCCCCTTTTCTCATCACATTCTTTTCATGCTTCTTTAGCTGGAAAAGAATTCGAAGTGCCTCCTTAACTGACTTGAACTTAAGGCTGGAACTTCCTCCGATATAATGAATTGGCACTTCAATAGTATGTAAATTTCTACAATAATAACGCATCTCTGTCTGATACATATGACCGGTAGAAAGGAACTGATCCAGATTCATCTCCTCTAATACCTTACGCTGGAATCCCTCAAATCCGCTGGTCATATCATTTAACTTTGTTCCAAGCACCACATTCGCCAAAGTGGTTCCACCACTGCTTAAGATTCTCCGGTATAATGGATGGTTGCTGATGTCGCCTCCTGCCACAAAGCGGGAGCCCCAGACACAGTCATATCCCTTTTCTAAGTTCTCAATGAACTGCGGAATCTCCTTCGGAGAATGGCTTCCACCACCATCCATCTCGATGATCTGCTCCGCTCCATCCGCAAGCGCTCTTCGAAAGCCCTCAAGATAACAACTGATAACACCTCTTGATTCCTTATAGAAGATACACTTTACTCTGCCAGTCTTCGCCTCGTAATCTCTGATAATTTCCTCTGTTCTGTCCTTGGAAAAATTATCAATTACAGGGTACACATACAAGTTGTCATAAGGAAGCGCTAAAATCTCTTCCAACACACTTCCCATAGACTCCTCTTCATTTGCCACTGGCATGACAATGATTGTTTTTTTCATAACTAAATCCTCATTTTCTTTTGCATTACAGCCCTTGCTGCACTATCTCACTTTTTTCAGTCCATCGATGTTGCTCTCCGCCACAATGTAATGGGGTCTCTTCTTTACTTCCATGTAGGTCTTGGCAATATACTGCCCCATGATTCCCATGCAAAAAAGCTGTACACCACCAATAAACGTGATGATACACGCCGTGGATGCCCAACCTGCTACCGGATCTCCAAATATCAGTCTACGCACCACGATGAACACCACTGCCACAAAGGAAAGCAATGTCATAAACAGTCCAAACCAGGACGCAATACTAAGGGGCGCATGGGAAAAGTTGATCATGCCATCAACAGCATACTTAAATAGCTTCCAAAAGCTCCACTTCGTCTCTCCTGCGATGCGGTTCACATTCTCATATGGCAGCCAGCAGGTACGGAATCCGATCCATCCAAAAATACCCTTGGAAAATCGATTGTACTCCCCCATCTCAACGATGGCGTCCACCATTTCCCGACGCATCAACCTAAAATCTCTTGCTCCATCCACAATCTCTGCATCGGACATCTTATTAATGATGCGGTAAAACATTCGGGCAAACCAGCTACGAATCGCAGGTTCTCCCTTTCTGGATACCCGGCAGGCAGCTACGCTGTCGTACTCACCGCCTTCTAGCTTCTCCACCATTTCTGGCAGCAAAGACGGCGGGTCCTGCAGATCCGCATCCATCACCGCTACATAGTCCCCCTTGGCATTACAGAATCCGGCATACATCGCCGCCTCTTTTCCAAAGTTACGGGAAAAGGACAGATAGGATACCCTCTCATCCTTCGCCGCCAGCTCCTTTAAAATTGTAAGTGTTCCATCCTTAGAGCCGTCATTGACGAACAGCATCTCGTATTCATACTGCTGCTCATCTAGCACCTTCTTTGTCTCTTCGTAGAAAATCGGTAATGCCTCCTGTTCATTGTAACAGGGAACAATCAGTGAAATCGTCATAACAGTTCTCCTTTGAAATGACAAACTATTTTTATTTTACAATACTTTCAGGGAGAATGCTATAAGAAAATATTGCATGTCTTACTATAACAGACGTATTATTTTTTATTTCTGCGTTTGTCGTGTTTTCATTTACTACAAGTTGTGATATACTTACAAATGACAAGAAAATAATATTCATGTCAAATACTTAGGAAAAGGACTTTTGATCATGACAGACTATGTAGAGTTAGATAATATACCGGTCACTTCAAACAACCTCATTAATATCCTCTGGGATCGGAATTGTGAAATGACCTTGGCTGAGCTGACAGCAGCTACCAACAGCGAGTTTTCCACACAGTGGAGCAAGCAGGAAATCAAGCAGTTCTTAGGGCTACTGGTGCAGATGGAGTATGTGCAGACCAGACGTCAGGGATTCAAATTATATTATTCTGCACTTGGCTACGGGGAAGAGTTATAAAAAGTTATAACTTAGAAATCATCGATTTAATAAAATAAATATAAGATCAGCTACTGGATGAGATCGCATCTGGTAGCTGATTTTGGTATATGGAAGCAGTAAATTAATGCGTAATATTTTATTATAATTCTATACGCGTGAAAAGACCATGCGATTTGGCGTAAGTTTTTTCTTACATCATATCGCATGGTCTCATTCTTCTCATCGCCTTAATATAGCATAAAACGACAAATTACTTAATAACAAGTAAGCGTTTTTTCTATACTTTTTTCTTTTGGTTACACTGGTCGATTACCTAACACCTTATCATTTTGCTTTTCGAAAGCTTTCAATTTAGGTAATCGACTGTGTAATATATATCATTGATCTGTTTCATTTCTGAAATCCAGTACCCATTCGTTTCTAATGATTATTTGATAATTCTTGACCTTATTTTGTCAATCTTCGTTTTTATTTCTCTAAAATCGACATATTATATACCCCATTCGTCAAAAAAAACATGCGATTTGACGTAAATATATCTTTGCATCGTATCGCATGGTTTCTTAACATACCTCAGCTTAAGATAAGCTCAAAAATTTGGAGGTATTCATTTATGAAAAAAATCATCTGTACTTTAACACTTTGCGCTGCATTATTAGCAGCATCTTTGAGCTTTACAGCTACTGCTTCTAACATGGTCACACCATGCTTCGCATTTGGTGATATGATAGAAGTCTACTAAATCTCAATTTGATAATGTTCTTTACACCAGTCAGTTGCCGTCTGCACTCTATCGTACTGCTTCATCGTTTCAAAAATGACAACTGACTGCGTGAAAATCTTCTTCGCTTCATCCTTCCTTCCAAGCTCCGCCAGTGAACAGGCCTTATTAAATACCAATAATGGCAGAGCCACCAAATTTCCATATTTAACACAAAAATCTACGCCTTCTTCTGTTAGCTTTAAGGCGTCCTCATATTGCCCTATTTTCGCCAACCAATTGCTCATATTATACACGATTGCTGGATATTTTGCCGTTCGCAGCTTTCCATCTATCATCTTCTGTTCCATATATTCCTTAAGCCAATAGCCTAATCGCAATGCTGCCATCACTTGATTATCATTTGCATATTGCACTGCAATAGCATTAATTATTATGATTTCATCAAAGGTCAGTAGGCTATTTTCCTGCGCCTTCTTCCCATCAAATTGGGGCATTGTAATATGAATCGCCTGCATCAATAAATCCATTACCGCTTCCGATGTGCCACCCTTTTTTCTCAGAAGCTCTGCCTTCGCAAAATTAAGATACTGCCGCTCTAATTCAGCCGCATCTCCTAACATAGTCTCTACCTTCTGGATCTGCTTCTCAAGCTCATCAAAATCACCATCTGCTAAATTTCTAGTCATTTGCTGAATGGCTTCGTACAGCTCCATCTCTTCCTTACTGACAAACAGATTGAAGGCATTATTCTCCATGCCCAATCGCTCCATCAGCTTGTCCAGTACGCATCTGCCCGGTGTCTGAACTCCGTTCTCTATTCTCGATAAGGATGCTGGCGTACATATTCCGAAACTTACTTCCTCCTGTGTATAGCCCTTCCGCATTCTTGCTTCTCTAATAAAATCACCTACAACATATAATGCCATACTTCATCACCTTATCATCTTTCGCGTATTAATACCTGCTAATATATAAGTAACCACAAATATATTATACACGCTTTTTCGGATAGAAAAAAGGCAGTGTAAAATAATTTCTTTAAACTGCCTTCTTTTTGTTATTTTAATGTCTCCCGTACTTCGTCAATTCCTTAATCGCTGTACACATATCCACCTTACCATCCTTTCCATGATAATTCTTAGTATCAACCAGCTCTGTCGCCACACAGAAATGTATAAGTGATAAGGGAAATCCCTCGAAAATACATAGCAATAATGCCTGCTACTATGCATATAGAAAATATGCTATAAAAGAATTATAACATAATTACATTTTGAGTTCAATCTTTCACCTTTGTAAAAATTACATTTGCATTCTCTACATTTGTGTGATATATTAATTTCATCCTATTTCTGTCGGTTTTCCGACATTCTACTTGGTCTTTTTTCTGGCATTTCGCCACCTACTCCAAGTATTTTTCACATTACATAAGAAAGGAACTTTTGCCTATGGTAAAACAGCCACAAGAAAAAAATTTTACTATCGAAGATATTTTAGGTGCTTCTATGGAAAGAAAAGACGCTCTTTCACTCATCCGAACAGATTGGAACACACATCAAACATTTCTCTCCTTTCCCAAGGAAGAACAGGAGCGTATTCTATCCTTTATTCAAGGAAATCGTGGATTACCCATCCTTTATGATAGCTTTTTCAAGAAAATCATGGATCCGATACTACATCCAGATCGCTTAGAACATTTTTTGTCTGCTATCTTAAGTCAGCCTATTCATATCCGAGCAGTGCTTCCTCGCGAGGGAACGAAATTAACAGACTCCAGTAGCCTCGTTATCATGGACATACTTGTTGAATTATCCGATGGCAGCATCATCAACATAGAAATGCAGAAAATCGGCTACGCCTTTCCGGGTGCCCGAAGCAGCTGCTATATCTCCGATTTAATCATGCGCCAGTACAACCGTGTCAAATCCCAAAAGAAATCACGCTTCTCTTTCAGGGATTTAAAACCAGTCTATCTCATCGTCCTTATGGAAAATAGTTCAAAGGAATTCAAGAATGTGGCACCTCACTATATCCACAGAGAATGTACTCTCTTTGACAGCGGAGCACATGTGCATTCATTAGGAAATCTCATCTACATATCCCTTGACACATTTCACTCTGTAGTTCAAAATATAGATACAGAACTTGATGCTTGGTTAACGTTCTTAAGTTCCGACCAACCAAATGATATTATACGATTGGTCAACGCTTATCCAGAGTTCCATCAATGCTATCAAGATATCATTGAATTTCGTAGGAATCCAAAGGAGTTGATATTTATGTTTTCGGAAGCATTAACCATTATGGATCGCAATACGGTAAAATACATGTGCGAGGAGCAACAAAAGGAAATTGCATCTTTGACAGAATCACTCGCTGAACGAGATTCCGCTCTCGCCAAGAAGGATTCTGCCATCGCTGAGAAAGATTCTACCATCGCCGAGAAGGATTCCGTCATTGCTGCCCTGCAAGCAGAACTAGAAGAACTGAAAAAGGGTTAATCAAACTAGGGCGATGCATACGCATCGCCCTACTAATATATCTGCGTCAAAGTCTCACTAACACAGTTTCTATATACTTACAATGACGGCATTACTTCCACATAACCTAACCGTAAATCTGCTATCTTTTATTAAATTATACTCCTTCCAATAGCCAGTTTTGTTTTATACAATCTCTAATTTTTCACTTACTTGATTCCCAAATATCTATCATGCATATTATATTTTTCCACCGTTCTTTCATGTTGCCTAAATTTGAACTCAAGCAAATTTGATTTATCCGCCTCATGCGTTGACAGTACAATTTGTGCGTCATCAAATTGTTCTGCCAACAGATCCGCATACGAAAATGCGCTCACATCATCAATTGTCTGTAACGGATCATCAATCATAATTATATTTAGCGATTGTCTTAAATCCACAATGCTTCTAACTGCCAACATAACAGATAACATAACCCCATTTAACTGTCCAGCACTCAAATAATGGAAAACATCCTCCTCCTTTTTTTCTGTTTCAAAAACAATGGTAGACGACTTTATATTCGCAATGACCCCTAATCCCATTGGATAATTCTGAATTACTTTACCCGAATACACGTATAATGGTACTTTTATTTGTTGCACTAAATTGGTCTGATATGTATTTAATGCCTTTTTATATTTATCAATATAAGTCTCTGTATATAGCATCATGTGCTCATTGCTTTTATGCTTCTGTTCAAGTTCAGTTTTCATTTTTTTCAACGATTCATTACATACATCTAACCGTTTCTGATAATCATCACCGTAACATTCTGCAATATATGACACTTTATCCTCTATCTGTTCAATAGTATGAAATTCCTGTTCCGAATAATATTCCCGCACAACATTCTCATATTTTGCCAGTACCTCTGGTTCCAATATCTCCCCAATTTGTCCTTTTTCCGCTTCTAATTCTTTCTTCAGCCTTATCAGTTCCCCTTCAAAATCAATACTCATATCTGATGTTACATTTTCAAATTTCTTTTCCTTCAATATTTGTTTTTCATCTGCATTAATATGAAGTTGTAGCAATTCCTTCACTTCCAAATACTTTTTATATCCATCATTGTTCGCTCGAATCATTTGCTCCAGTTCTTTTTGTCTCTCTTCAAAATACTGATCTATCAATTCCTTTAATTGTTGGATGCGCTCCACAAGTAAACTATTATTTTTTCTTATAACTTTTTCGGTATCATCAAATAATTTGGACAAATCATCTGCATCCTGTCCGCAAAATGGGCATATAGCTTTATTCCATAATCCCTTTCCAATACTAGCCTCATAACTGTCAAATAATTGATCCCTTTTTTCAATTAATTCAATAATGTATGTTTCATTCTTTTGTTCTGTATTCTTTAAGTCATTATACTGTCCAATTACAGTCTCTATTTCTTTTCTGTCTTCTTCATTTATCTCTAAAAGTTGATTAATCTGCTTAACATCTTGAATTTGTTTATCTTTTAGCAACACCTCCAATTCTTCTATATCTTTATATAACTTTAGATTTTCCTTTGTCGCCTGAATTACTTTATTATAAAAGAAAGCTTTAAATTGATTACTACTAAGTTTAAGCACCTTTTCCACCTTGTGATATTTCTTTGTTTTATTATAAATTTCATAATTTCCAAGAAATTCCTTAATGTCCTCCAAAGGCTTTACCATTTCCGAGTATCCCAATGTTTTATTCAATTGCTCCTTGTCAAATTCATAGTCCTTGGCTTTAAATAATCTGGTATATCCTTTTCTCTGTTTTAACTTATTGATATTAGCTATCTGCCCCGTAAGTTCTTGTATTATGCTTTCTGCATTCTCAATCTCTGCAGCAAGATTTTCTTCTTCTTTCCCAAGCTTATCCCCTAATACTTTTTTAAAATTTTCCAAACTCTGTAATTTTTCTTTAAACTTACTGTCATCAACCAGGTTGGTCACAACCTTTTTCCGATCTGTCTCCTTTTTTTCTAGATAACTCAAAGACTTAAGCTGTGACACATAAATCGCTATCCCCATTGCCGATTCACTAAGATTCAATTTGCGATATAGCTCATTCTGGTCAATTATGACCTGATTCCATGTAACACTATCCCTCATAAACCTTTCTGTTGCCCAAATTGTTCTTTCTAATTCAATTTGATTTCCGTTCTCCTCCAAATATGCTTTTACCACTATATTCTCTTTACTATTATTAGCTACCGATGCCATTTTTCCTTTATTACGTTCTATGTTTCCCGTCAATAAAAGCTCGATTGCATCAAAAACAGTGGATTTTCCATACCCGTTCGGTCCATCCAATAACGTCATATCTCTTCCTATACTTAACTGCTCTGCTTCCAACCCTACATGTTTCAAATTTTTGTATGATAATTCCTTGATTCTATATGACATATTATTCCATTTCCTTTCGTACCTTCTGAATAAACAAATCCACCATTTCTTCTATATTTTCTGTTTCTAATTTATCATAAATGTCTTCCTTATATTTTGACATTGTATCCTTATCTGTTTTCTTTATTCCCTTCAATTTGCGTTCCAACTCATCGGTAAATCCCAACAATTCTCCCTTTTCAAATTTATACTTAATGAATGGACACTTAATTATCATTCTAAGCAATAAATTGACCGCCTGCTTTTCCTCCTCCTTCTCCTTTTTCTCCATATATTTAACACAATTCGAAGAATTCAATAGACTATTTATGCAATCTGTTTCCTCTTTATCAATCCATTTTTTTAATGCCTCAAGTTCACTCTGTTCATAGTAGAGAACATATTTTTTACAAAAATATTCATTCTCCTCTATAGATATAATATCCTTAAAGATTTGTTCATTCATTTGTTTCACTTCTTTTAAGACTATCACATATATGAATTGAGGACGTATTTGCTTTAGTTCAATGTCATTTATGCAGATTTCTTCAATCATTGACAATGTCTCTTCCAAATCTCCATTTTGCTCTTCACAGAGCAAATACTGCTTTCCATATTGACCTCTTATGTAATAAAACTTATAATCTTGATATTCCTTTTCCACTAATTGAAATTGTTCACTTTTCTCTATTATTTCTACTATTTCCTTATTCATCTTTGTCATCATCTCCAAAATATTCTATAATCCATTCTCTATCTAAAATAATTACACTATTGTTTATTTCTGTTGCTCTTTCCAAGTCAAACGCATCTCTCAGACAAGCATCTATATCATCATCCCTCTTATTTGTAACGGTCAAATTTTGCAACAAATCCTCTAATCTAATATCTGTAAACTTAGACAATTTTGTTCCATACACATTTTTCTGTGTCTCTCCAATTAAAACCTTTTTTCCAATATTCTGCTTTAACCATTCATTTTTCTCTATGGATTCTAACTTTCTAGATCGTCTTTTTTCTATTTTCTCCGACAAGTCCAACATAGTAGGTATTGCATGCATTTTCCCCTCGTAGCAATTAACAACAATCATATCATTTTCTAATTCCAAAGCATCTGCTGGTGCTGTATGCATGCTGTAACATATGGTATCCGCATACTCATCCGGATTACTAAATATTAAATCTAAGTCCTCGTGTAGTTCCGGTCTAATACTCCGCATATAATATCCAATATTTACGCCATCTACTAATTCTTTATTTCGTTTTACAGCGCAATCATTTTCCTTGCATGTCCCTTTTTTCTTCCCCTCGCAAATATCGTTACAATAATTTTGACTTCCTTGAATAATTTTCTCACATAGATTTTTATATATATTTTCCCTCTGCCTTAATACACTTACCCGCTCCTCAAATTTTTCTGTATCTCTAACCCTTTGAACAATATCACTAAATGTAATTGTATATTTACTTGTTTTTCCAGCCTTATGAAATTCAGCAACTTTATCATCTATCAAGTTGCATAGTTGCAAATATACTGACTCTTTATCTGCTGTCATACCTATTTTTTCCAGCAAAATTTCAATCTGCTCCTGTATTGCCTCTGAAACCGCTGTGATTGTAACACTCCTGCCTTGATATTTGTATAAAAATACATCTTTCTGATACTTATTCTCTTTGTCAGTCCAATTTTCCACTTCTTTCGCAGTGACTAAATAGCAATCTGCCGATAAAACTCCTACATTTTTTCTATCTTCCAGCAACTTTTTCATTGCATCCTCATAATCTTGAAATCTTTTTGATGAGAGCCTTGCTTTCACCTGCCACATTGATTCTATAATCATATCATTAATCAGCACAAAATCCTGTAGCTTCTCCAATTGCAGTTTCCACTTCTCCCATCCTGGCGTATCATATATCCTATTAAGTATTTCAATCGTGCATAAAATAGATATTTTACCTTGATAACTATATCCACTCCATGACGCTATGGCGTCATTATTATTACCATCTACAAACATCCCCCTACTTTTATATTCCTTCACCCATTTTCTGATTGTACTTTCTGCTGGCGCATCCTTAGTAGCTTCTGCCATCTCCTTTACCGTTTTCTGCTTTGACAATATCATTTCTACTACTTTATTCTTTTCTTGGGCACTATATTTTTTCATATTTTGCTTCTCCTCACCTTATCCACTCCCGTTTTTGTAGTTTGTATTCTTCATAAAAAACACTCTCAAGAGTGTTCTTTTTCAATCCATATTCATTGTATCCCCCCTACCATAATCCTACCATTCGATATCATGTAATTCTGTAAATTCCGAGCTTAATTCGTATATTTTTCCAGAAAATACGCTACAAGTGAATTTAGGTAATGCACTTATCACCTATCTTTTACCCCAAAAAGAGCTACGCACTAATTTCTTAGTACGTAGCCCTTTCACTTACACCTTGTCACACACCTCATATGCTGTTGAAAAATATGGCTTTTTAGCCCATTTATCTGCATCTCCTACGATATACAAATTGTTCTTTGCTCTTGTTACAGCCACATTGAGTATATTGGGTTTACTGCATGCCCATTCTACTGCTCCGCTTTCTTTATCACCCGAATCAACTCCAAGGCAAATAATTACCATATCTGCTTCTTTTCCCTGAAATGTATGAATTGTACCAATGTTCTTAGAAATCCAGTTTGATATACTTCGCTTACAATCATAATTCTCGTCTTTGCAAAGTTCATGATATAACAAATCATTTTTTCTAAAATAACGAACTAATCCTGCCCTTACATTCCTAAACGGGCTAATAATAAAAAGTGACGGTACTTCATCAATGCCTTTTTCTTCCCAACTATTCCAAAATGCCTCTTTTACAATTGGCAAAATACGTTCTGCCTGTTCTGGGACAAAATGTCTATTCTGCGACGATCCCTTGACATTAATCCATGCGCAAACAGACTTTTCCCGATTTTTAGTATTGTAAATCATTGTATTGTTATATGCAATGCTATTAGCTATATCAAATATCTTTCGCTGGCATCTTCCATGCACCAATAACGGAGCACCCACATAGAATTCTTCTTCATTTAATTCACGTATTCCCACATAGCTGTTGGCTGCATCAGCGAGACTCTGAACACTCGTAATTTTACTTGCAATGAATGCAGATTGATCATAATATTGTTTCAGAAATTCAATCGTCTTATCATGAATCGTAACAACCGGTTCTATTTGCAACGGATCTCCTACTGCGATCACTCTCTTACTTCTCCAAATTGCCCCTACCGCCGACTGTGGCATTGCTTGTCCTGATTCATCTGCAAGCAACAATCCTATTTCTTCCTTTCCCACATATTTCAAAAAACTTCCAACAGATGCAAATGTACTAGATACTACTGGAACAGCCAACATGAACCCTTGGAATAATGCAGTCGCATATTGATTCATTTGTGCAGTACTCAATTTTCCTCGCATCATTTTACTAAAAGCATCCAATTGATTTCTCATTTGAGGCGAATTTTCTACAAACGCTTGTTGCAAATTCATCGCTTCTAAAAAAAGATTTTCACGTAACCTATTTATCCTGGTTCCATTCCACGGAGCCCTTTCCTGTGCTTTCTTGTATTCATCTTCAGTTCCATCTCCCGTTAACTCTACTAGGAATTTCTCATCCGGAATATTCACCTCATACTTCAATTGAAGATCTGCTATCTGCTGCTCCTGTTCTTTTATTTGGCGTTCTTGATCATTAAGCTTCTCTGCATGTTCCTCTCGCTCAATTTCTTTTTTCTTAATTTCCTCCTCCAATTTCTCCACTTTGTCCTGCTGCCTAAATTTCTCCCCTAAGCTTTCACTTTCTTTTCTTTCAAAATCTTTGTATGCCTGTATCATTGCATTTTTAGAATTAACAAAATATTTTAGTTTAAAAAATGATACTTGCCCTTTAATATCTTCTCTTCGGATCTTCATTTTTTTCAACTGCATTTCCAAATCTTGTATATATGTTTCAACTTCTTTCTTTTCAGCATGCGATGCATCTATATCCATCAACAAATCATCATACTTTCTTCTTGCTTTGACATGTTCAGCATACATATCTCGCAATTCTACCAATCTCTTATAGCATTTGTCCATTTCCTGATATTCAATCTGTACCTCTTCGAATGCATGTTGAAACTTTTCCTTCGCCTGATTCCAATTTTTTTTACATTGCTCTGGCGTGCGCTTCTCCTCACCCGAATGTATTTTCCTCAAATATCGATTAAAGTCAAACAAATCATCCTCTTCTTTTTTCAGCGGCCAAAATACCTCTATGAAATCAGAACAATTTTTCTTATTTCCCAACGCAGCTGCGCACAATCCCCATGATTTCTTTCCCAATATCTGATCTGAGATTTCATTAAAATATGTATATTGCTCATGGTATTCTTTGTGGATACTTTCGATATCTGGCAGTTCCATTGTTATGTTTTTAACAGCTGCATTATTATTAGACACCACCAACATACTATACTTCTTTAAATCTTCATCTATCTCTTTGACAACATTCGAAAACCCATTGTAGGAAACCGTACCTATTTCCCTTACGAAAGCATCATCTGGTACATTATATTTACAAAGAGTTATTGCTCGCTCCACAATATTTGCTGCAATCACATCCCTTAGCAATGTAGTTTTTCCTGTTCCAGGGGGACCATTAACCGAAAAAACAGACAAATATTCTTCCGTATGATTCATGGCAATATTAACAGCCAATTGTTGCATACTTCTTAATGAATATCCGCTCGGCCACTTACCATATGGCATCTTTTTAGGATCAAATAAGTCAAAAAGAACATTCTTATCATGTTCTACATCTATACGGTTATCTGCATCATGCTCCAGATATATATCAAGCGCCTGACCGTAATTTCCTTCATTCACATTCTGAATGATTTTTTCTAAGTCTCTTACATAAAAGCTATTCAACAAATCATTCGCTTTTATCAATTCATCAATCTGACGATTTTCCTCCTCAATCTCTTCTTTCTGCTGCTCTGTCTGCTCCCATGTTTTTTCTCCAATGACTCTATCGACTCGCATCCAACATTCCGAAAATGCTATGTTCCATGAAATGTCCTTGCTAATCCTATCCAATATTTCTCTACACTTCTGATAGTCAAACGGTTCATTTATATTAAACAATTGCATGAACAATCTTTTTTCATAATCATGAAAATCTTCATCCCATTGATCTACCCATATCTGACCTTGTTCTACGCGGTGTACCGCCCACGGAAATGAAGATATTCTAAAACTTGTCTCATCAAACTTCCCATCAGCACTTAATCGGAATTTACAAAAGCAACTTGTTTCGTCGCTTTCATCACGAAATTCCTTCTCAGCATCCATCTGCTGTGCTATGACTGTCAATGCGCTATTTACCTTAAAAATTCCCAAATATACCTCATAATACCGTACACAGCAGTCCGCTGGAATTAATGGATCCATAAAATTCGGAAAATCGCATTCTTCATTTATATTGAATGTCTTTATTTTCTGACTATGCTGTTCTTCCAATACATAAGGATAAAAATGTTCTAATTTATGCCAATACGACAGAGTCTTTATGTTCATACAAATACACTCCATTTCCTAATCTGCTTTTATTATACCTGTCGTTTCTGCATTTGTCCACTTATCAAAAAGAGCATCCCAGAACCCCAAAGAATTCTAGAATGCTCATTCTCTACTTTTGCAGAATTTTCCCAAAACTAATCAATACTATTTAATTCCTGATACAAAGTCTTTGCAAAGGAATCTGTCATTCCACTGATGAAATCTGTTACCATCAGAAACCGCAAATACAGATTTTCTGCTTCATTCTCCGACTTTGCATGTTCATAATCTTCTTTATAATTAGCAGAAATAATATTGACATACTTACGGTCTGCCTTAGACATTTTGTACTCATCCGTTTCCTCTCCCCAATACAAGACTGCATAGATGAAATCATCCATCAAACCGCCGATTATTTTCTTTGCTGCTAACTCCAGTTTTAAAATTTCCCTATCATCATAGACAAATTCCTTCATAACGCCCTTCAAAATCTCTATCGTATCCTGATGGTTTGTATCATAAAACATATCCGCCTTATAATCCCCGCTCATAATTGCAGCGTAACTATTCGAAAATCGATATGCAACCACATACATCAGCCACTTACGTACAAGTACCATCCATTTTTGAAACGCCACCAGATCATTTTCTGTACTTCGCCCCTTCTCATCTCTTCGGCGCTTCAAATCTGTCAAAAGATCGTGCGCATATTTCGCCCGGCTTTTTGTAAGCTTCCCCACTTCCCTGTCAAAAAAGTTCACAAACTCATCTAATGTAAACAATCCTTTTTTCAAAGCATCCTCTAAATCCGCAGTTGCATATGCAATATCATCTGCCGCCTCCATTAAATATGCCAATGGATGTCGCAAGTATTCTTCCCCATTCCATGTCCCCGTTGCCGTGCAGATTGTCTTCATATTTTCTCTCTCTGCGTAATAATAGCCCAATTTATGCTTTTTCGCGTCCTCATCCTTTTTATCAAACTCGACAGAACTTGTCGGATACTTAATCAACGCATTTAGCACGCCATAAGACAAATTAATATCATACCCCTCAGCATTATTTCTTGCTTTTGACAAAATCCTTAATGCCTGTGCATTACCTTCGAAATTCTCCAAATCTTTCCGCATTTGTTGACTCAGCAAATCTCTGATCGGTCTTCCCTTAAATGAAAATTCATCTTTCTGAAATTCCCTTTGAAACCATTCTCCAATAACCACTTCCCCAAAATGTCCAAACGGAGGGTTCCCGATATCATGCAATAAACCTGCACAAGATAACACGACTGGTATATACCTGACAAACGTCGCATTTTTCTTAAATTCCTCCTGTAGGTATCCCGTCTTATTTTCTGTAATCATGATTCCCAGTTGTCTGGCTATTGTAGAAACCTCTATCGAATGTGTCAGACGCGTCCGTACAAAATCGCTCTTGTCCAACGGAAATACCTAAGTTTTATCCTGCAATCTTCGGAATGCTGCACTTGATATAATTGCTTGATAATCCTTTTCCACTTCATCAATAGGATATCGTTCAAACGTAAACGCCTAATAGCGGGTACCACTAAAAATTAAAAGCTACCTTTCGGCAGCCT